>DAOUGR010000001.1:0-71000 GCA_034429135.1 Anaerolineaceae bacterium
CATGCTGTCAAAGAACCATCCGCAGGATGTGAACATGCGCTGGCGTTCATATTGTGCGCTGAAGAGTCTTTCTAATTTTCGGATACTAATCTTCTCGTTCAGAATGAATCCAAAGTTTTTCAGCCAATCCACAAAATTATTCTTACCCAAAATAACGTCGATATACCGATTACGCATCTCCCACGGATCACCACCCGCATCGAAAATGATCTGCTCAAATTGGCTATCAATTTCGTCTGCCAGCAGGTTGAGTGCCTCACGCAGCGGTTTCTTCCAGGCGCCATTTGCTGTACAACCACAATGGTCTCGCCACCTTTCTACACCATGATGACAGCTCCAGGATGTGTTTTCAATGATTCTGGCTTTTCGGGTAACCTTATTTTCTTTTAGCCATAAAGCTGGATAAGTAATCCTCATTCCCCTGCTGCTGGTTGATCCATTGAGCAAATGTGCTAGAAATTTATCGCGGAAAATTTGATGATGTCCATAAAGCTCACCATCAGTGGCAATAAGGGTGAGACCATCCAAACCATTCCGAGAAACAGCTGGAATCAGCAGTTTTTCAGTAAAAGTATCTGCATTTATCGTTGCCTGTTTATCAAAACTTACTCTGGTGCTCAATTCTTTGTTGTAAAGAAAAACGATCACCGATTTTCCATTTTCAAGCTCGATCCTGTATGGCGAGCCCTGCTCGCCTTCTGCAGCTTCCACCTGCCAGGGAGCAAGGATCGTGAACTGAATACCTTGCTCAGCAACCACATTTAACGTCTCAAGATCAACAGCACATTCTGGCAGCCAGATACCTTGAGGTTTTCTACCGAATAAATTCTCAAATGCAGCAATTCCCCAGATTACCTGGGTTTCCTTGTCACGCCGGTTCGATAACGGTAAGATAGTGTGGTTATATGGCTGGGCAATAGCATTTCCAACACCATTCTCGTTTACATTATGGCGATCCTCTTCCACGATTTTTGTTAATACATCTCTGGAATGTGAAGCCATCCACGAGGATAACGTCGGCCCTATATTAAAACTAATACGTTGGTAATTCCCAAGCTCGGCATTGGGGCGGTAACAGGTTTCAAGAATGCGCTCGTTCCAGTTGTGGTATGGCTCTGCGCCTGGCTCTTCTGGTATCAGGTTGGTAAATGGATCTTCCCTGGGGGGTTGATAAAAATGAGCATGAACACAAATGCTTGGTTGTTCCTTCATCGGTTGCAATTTTACCTGGTTTTTCGAAGATAATCGATCTGGTTCTTAAACCTGGATGGCATCAGATTGAACTCTTTCGGTATGGTATCGAGGTTTGTAATTCGATCTGAAGCAAGTTGATCTAACCATAATATCGAAACAGGAAACTTTGGAAACAATTGGTCGATCCACAAGGTCATCAAGCGTAATGTTTGCGGTGTGATCGGAACCAAAAACCTTTTAATTCCCATTTTTTGCATAATCAAAGTTAATATTTCCCGATACGAAAGCATTTCGATTCCGCCAATACTTAATAACCGGTTGACCATTTTAGAATCATCGAGCGCAAGCTGCATACACATGACAAGGTCATCAACCCATAGCGGCTGTAGCAGCGTCGATCCATCTCCGGGAATAAAGAGAAAGCCTGGTGAATGTTTTAATAATTTCGCAAATGGAATGGTAAATTGATCACCATCACCAAATACCACACTTGAGCGGAATATCGTGTAAGGAATTCCACTATTAATAATCCATTGCTCGGCGATACCTTTGGCTTTCAACACCGGGTATGCAGATCCCCTGTCTGCTCCAAGATGACTGAGAAAAAAGACTCTCGATACTTTTGAATCACGAGCTGCCAACATCAAATTTGATGTGCCCTCAACATCAATTTGATTCAGATTACCCTTGCCGCCATATCTCTCAGCCCCGGCAAGATGAAAAACCACATCCACATCTTTTAGTGCTGCGCGCAGGCTACGTTGATCAGAAAAACTACTGACCGCAGTATCTATCGGAATACCTTTTGGAAAATTTGGCGATGTCTTTGAGGGTCTAATTAACACCCGCACCCGTTCTCCGCGATTAACGAGCGCTTTGATAAGATTTCGACCTATAAAACCAGTTCCACCTGTGACAAGGATCATACGCTGGAAATTATAGCAGAAGTTATATAGTCCTTGATCGCGCAATTGGTACAAATCTTGCTACACAATGATTAGGATCCATATTGGAACAGGCAGGCAGATTATGAAAAGCAAATCTTATCTCCAGAGACTCATCTCTCCTAGGATCGGTTTTCATTATTTTCAAGATACCGCTCACTACACGAACCACGATCTGGTCACCTGGCTCCCCAAACTCATCCAACTTAATGCGAAATGGATCATTCTACAGTCTGACTCTACCCGCGCAATCCCTGAACAGTTTTTATCTGGTTTGATCAACAAAGGAATCACCCCCATTGTCCAGATTTCAATGCCACTTCCCAATGCACCATCAGCTGCTGACCTGCAAGCAATTCTTGGCGCATACGCTCGCTGGGGTGTCAAACAGGTCATCCTTTTTGACAAACCCAATATGGTGCAGGCGTGGTCTGCCTCTGGCTGGTCACAGCAAGACCTGGTGGAGCGCTTCATTGATAAATTTTTACCTCTGGCAATGACCGTGGCACAATCTGGCATGACCCCTGTATTTCCCCCTCTCCAACCAGGTGGTAATTACTGGGATTTGACCTTCTTACGTCTCGCATTGCAGTCAATCATCCGCCGTGGATTTTCAAACCTGATTAAACAGATGTCTCTTTCTGCTTATGCCTATACCTTCGGACACGAATTGGATTGGGGTCTGGGAGGTCAGGAAAAGTGGCCAAAAAGCAAGCCCTACACAAAGCTTTCTGATAGCCAGGATCAATGTGGATTTAATAACTTCGAATGGGTTCAATCAATCAGCCGAACGGTTTGCGGTAAGGAAATGCCCATTATTATGCTTGGTGCTGGAATAAAGGAACCTGGAATTGCGTATTCTCCCGAGGTACAAATTGAGATCGTTCAGAATATTCTCGAACGACTGAATAACATCCCAGAAACCAAAGGCATTTCCTCCTATGTGCAGTGTTGTAATTTTTATCTCCTTGCAGCTGAACCCGGCACCGCAGAAAGATCTCAAGCCTGGTTCAAATCTCCTGACGAGGCAATGCCCATTGTCGATTTTCTTACCCCAGAACCCGAAAATACTGATACTCCTCCATCAACTGGAACAGTAGAATCGAAAACATCCAACCCGGTTGTTGATTCAGATCAATCTCTACCTATTGAGCATTATCTCCTCCTTCCTCAGTATGAATGGGGTATTGCTGATTTTCATCTGGATGCTGCACGTCCATTCATCCTGAAGCACCATCCAACGGTCGGTTTTTCAATTCAAGAAGCCCTACTGGCCAGGAAAATAACCGTGGTTGGCGGGGAAAGTTCATTTCCCGAAGAATTATTAGATCAAATGCGCCTTAACGGTTCAATCGTAGACAGAATTAGTGGAGATGGTACGAGTATTGCAACACAACTCGCAGAGAGGTAACCCATGAACATTTCACTTCCCTCCGCACCTATCACCTGTAACCCTAACCCACCCAGACAACCAGTCCTTAAGGTTATTGGACTTGGTGGTGGTGGACAGAACGCCATCGATCGTATGATTGAACTTGGCATAACGGGCGTCGATTTTATTGCCGCAAATACCGATGCTCAGGTACTACGTACCAGTCTTGCACCCGTAAAAGTGCAGCTAGGACCATTGCTTACCCGCGGGCTCGGAGCGGGAGGAGATCCAGCAACTGGTGAAGCAGCCGCAGAAGAAAGTCTCAAAGAACTTAGCATTGCGCTAGCCGGTGCTGATATGGTTTTCCTCACAGCAGGAATGGGCGGCGGAACTGGAACAGGATCCATTCCTGTGGCTGCCAGAATTGCGAAATCTCTCGGTGCTGTCGTGGTGGCAATCGTAAGCCTCCCCTTTGCGTTTGAAGTTGGTCGTCGTCAGAAGAATGCTCGTGAAGGTCTTGCAAAATTACAGCAATATACCGATACACTGATTAGTGTTCCCAACGATCGCCTGTTACAGATCGCCCCTCGCGATCTGCCGCTCGATATGGCATTTCGTCTCGCAGACGATATCCTGCGTCAGGGAATTCAGGGGATTTCTGAACTGATCACCCAGCCCGGCTTGATCAACGTTGATTTTTCACATGTGCGGAATATGATGAAAAATGGTGGCGGATCATTGCTGGCAATTGGAACTGGTCAGGGTGAAAATCGGGTGATTGATGCGTTGGAACACGCTTTACACCACCCTATGCTCGAGACCATCAATCTGGAAGATGCCAGTGGAATTATTGCTAACTTCACCGGTGGTGCTGATCTTTCGTTTGCAGAAGTAATGGATGCGCTAAACACTCTTCATGACCGCACCAACGGTAATGCTGAGATTATCCCTGGAGTGATTTGTGATAATAAAATGGAAGATCGTGTTCAGGTCATCCTGGTTCTGACGGGAATCGGTGCAACCTCAATCGAATCATCAAACCTTCATCATTCTAATCAGTCACCACAGCCGGTGGTGAAAAAATCTGTAGAATTTTCATCGAAAACCGATACGAGTTCCCAGACTACAGAAGCAGATTATCAATTAGAAATGGCGGGGGCTCCTGTGGATCTCGATATCCCTGCTTTTCTCAGGCGCAGAGTGAGCCGATAGGAGTTCGTATGAACGCTCAGAGCAAATCTTCAGTATGCAATGCAGTCTACCGTCAGTTTCCTGAATTGCGAGGGGCAAATCCCACGGTAAAGGAGCTTCCGGGTGATAAATACCAGCTCATATTTCATGGAAAAGCTCAAACCGAGAACGGAAAAACACTGCCACGCACGGTGCGGGTAGTGGCTGATGAAAACGGGAAAATATTAAAACTTTCTACTTCTCGCTGATTGGAGAATAAAATGAGTACGATATTCAAACAAATTGAACTCTGTTTCTGGAATCTGGCAATTCCGCTCCTTACCCGATCTCAAATGGTGCGCACAGTGATTCAAAACTCATTGAGGATATACCAGAATAAAAAACTGCTATATCAAATTGCAGTGGTGACAGTGATTGCATGCGCAGGATTTGCCACAGGCTTGCTGGCTTATTCCGTCAGCCTTTTCTTTTTATAAAAAAAGCGCCACAGGCGCTTTTTTGATCCCCGCGTTTATTCGTTCCTCTCTCACAAAATGGTAAAATGAATTTGTATTCATGTTGTATTCGAACCATCAACGCCAATTAAAATAACATGAAAAAAGCTGTTTTTCTCCTGGTCATCGTGATTTTCGTTGTCAGCGCAGTATTGGGATTCCAGGCTGCCGCCAGGTTAAGTTCGGCTCAATCTTCACAAACGCAATCAAACCAGGGCTTGCCAGTAGCTTCTTCACAGACAAATTATCTCCTCGTTCATGTTAATGATCTTTCTATTGAAAAACCCCAATTGGTCTCAATTTGGGGATTATTTGTGCTTTACTCAAGCCCTCCACAGGTAATGCTCATTCCACTCTTTCCTACGTACAACGAGGCAACATCCACAACCCTCGAATCAACATTTAGAAAAAGCAAAGAAGGACAAATTTCTTCACGCTTCATAACCGAAATCGAAAAGAGTTATCAGATAAGCACTTCAGGATATATTATCGTAGATAATATCGGCCTTTCTTTTTTCAACAAATGGCTTACCGGGGATGAAATACAGATTTCAGCTGTAACTCCGCATACATCAGATGAAAAGCACATTGTCCTTTATAACGGTCAGCAGTTCTTCACAACAGCATGTGAACAGTTTTCTCGCACAGGAGTGAAACATTTGATTGACCAGATTCGTTGGGCAGACCTGCTGCCTTCTCATTTTTCAACCAATCTCTCCTTTGAATCACTGGCCCTGGCAGAAGATTATTTCAATTCTGCCGGTGAAATCGACCAGTGTACGGTTTTATCAAATGAATAAGGTTTTAGTTTTAATGGTAACGATAATTGGAGGTCAATATGAAAAAAGTTTCCCGCCGGGATTTTTTACATCTTATGGGCGTCGGGATCGGAGGAGTAACAGCCGCGCAACTGATTTCTGGCTGTGAAACAGATTATCCTTCACCCACAATAAATCCTGAACCCAGCCTCACTCCCCTGCAACCACAGCCCACATCGACCCCCACCCCATCACCACAATCCACAAATACACAACAACCAACGCCACCAGAATATCCATACCTGGTTGTCACTCACGGCGAAGACCCTGAACAACATATTCGCCAGGGCATCAAAGCCTTGGGTGGAATGGAACGCTTTATGAAATCGGGAGCGGATGTCATCATCAAACCAAATATCTGCGTTCCCTATCACTCGTATGAATATGCAGCTACGACCAATCCCTGGATTGTTGGTGCACTGGTAAAGGTATGCCTTGAAGCTGGCGCGAAAAGAGTCAGGGTAATGGACTTTCCATTTGGAGGTTCAGCAAAAGATAGTTACAGAAAAAGCGGTATTGAAGAACAGGTTAATGCTGCCGGCGGCGAAATGGAAATCATGACGACATTGAAATACCGGGAGTACGATATTCCTAATGCGGTTTCGCTGCAAAAAACCAGTGTGTACGAAGAAATATTAAAAGCAGACCTTCTCATCGACGTTCCGATTGCCAAAAATCACGGTCTTGCCATTCTTACCCTCGGTTTGAAAAATCTTATGGGCACGATTTTGGATCGGGGAGCCATCCATAATGATTTTGAAAACAGGCTGGTCGACCTGGCAACACTTGTGCGACCGCATCTAACGGTGATCGATGCCATGCGCACCCTGATGGCAAACGGTCCAACTGGTGGAAACCTGTCAGACGTCAAAATTCAAAATACGGTCATTTTTTCACATGACACAGTTACTGCTGATAGTTTTGCCACCTCTCTATTTGGTCTTCTCCCCCAACAACTGGGATACCTGGTCAATGCTGCAAATCGTGGTTTGGGCAGGCTGGATTATCAAAACGTAAAAATTGAAGAATTCAACATCAATGGCTAAACAATCTGCTTCTACTCACTTAAAAACGACCAATTATTTGATTACGCTGCGTAAGATCACACAAAGCCTTGCTTTAATCGTTTTTCTCGCGTTGATGATAGAAACAGCAATTGACCGCGCTCCTCACGATCTTACAAATATTCCCATCCGCCTCAGTCCTCTTGCAATGCTCGCCAGCCTGATCAGCAGTCGGACCTTTTTGTCTGGGATGACGATTTCTCTTATCCTGTTGCTGTCGAGCCTGCTAGTTGGAAGAGCCTGGTGCGGATGGATCTGCCCCATGGGAACGGTGTTAGACATTTTTCGTTTTCAAAAGTCCAAATCTGGCCGAAAACTGCCTGAAAATTTTCGGGCAATTAAATATGGATTGTTAATTGTTCTTCTATTCTCAGTCATATTCAGCAATCTCACCCTGTTGGTCTTTGACCCACTCACCATCTTAACCCGCACGATGACACTTTCCATCCTACCTGTAATCGATCAGGTCATTACCGCAATTGAAAAAACTCTCATCAACGTACCTTTCCTCACCGGTGCAATCTATCAATTTGATTTATGGATCCGTCCCGCAATCTTACCAATTGAACCTGCGGTATTTCAATACACGATTTTGAATGGTTTCTTCTTTATTGGGATTATCCTGTTAAATCTTCTGGCTGAACGCTTCTGGTGCCGGTATCTCTGTCCATTAGGAGCGTTGCTTGGATTGGTTTCCAGATTATCTCTGGTAAAGCGCAATGTGAAAGATACTTGCATTCAATGTCATTTGTGCGAGCTTCACTGCCCTACAGGCACGATTAATCCACAAAAGAAATTCACCAGTGATCCAGCTGAGTGTACTCTTTGCCTGAATTGTCTGAAAGACTGTCAAAAGAATTCGCTCTCATTCTCTCCATCCTTATCACTGGCTCCTCGTAGTGATTATGATCCAGGTAGGCGTACGGTCTTGAACGCTTTTCTGGTCTCCTTATCACTAACAGCATTACTTTCTATCGAGTGGATTAAACGTTACCCGCGCAGACACGCCCTCAGACCGCCTGGAGCAGATGGTGAAAAACTTACCTCTACTTGCACCCGCTGTGGATTATGTATGAAAGTTTGTCCAACCGGTGCACTGCAGGTTAATCTCGTCGAATCAGGGATCGAAGCTGCCGGCACTCCAGTTTTCGTTCCCCGTTTAGGCTTTTGTCAGTATTCATGCAATGCCTGTGGGCAAATCTGCCCGGTTGGAGCCATTCCAGCACTCGAATTAAAAGAAAAACAAACAAAGATTATTGGAAAAGCCTATATCGACCATGACCGATGTATTGCATGGTCTGATCATCAGACATGCATTGTATGCGAAGAAATGTGCCCCTTGCCCAACAAAGCAATCTCTCTTGAGTCTGGTGAGTTCTCTTCTCCCACAGGAGATACTATGACCATTTCGCTTCCAGTGGTAAACCGTGAGGTCTGCATCGGTTGCGGTATCTGTGAAAACAAATGCCCTGTTGCAGGAGAAGCCGCGATACGAGTCTATACGTTTTGATCACTGAAAATCAGCCATAGCATGATATAATTTTGCGTTCGATATAAAATAAAACCAGAAAGAGGGCGACAGTGAGCGCATCACAGGATTTTTCAAAAGTAAGTAAAGATTTAGTTGTCAGCATGGAATACGAACTGCGTGTCGATGGAGAGTTAATCGATAGCGCAGATGCAAATGACTTGCTCGAATTCATTCAAGGACATGGGCACATCATCCCCGGTTTGGAAAGAGAAATCGAAGGGATGGCAATTGATGAATCAAAAGAGGTATTTGTCAAAGCAGTTGATGCCTATGGAGAATACGATCCTGAAGAAATTGTAGAACTGCCCAAGAGTGAATTTCCTGAAGACTTTCCGTTCGAGCCAGGCACAGAAGTTGTGATGGAAAACGAGGAAGGCGAAGAAATGTCAGCTTTCATCGAAGAAGTCACTCTGGATTCAGTCACATTGAACTTCAATCATCCCCTGGCCGGCAAGGATCTTAACTTCAAAGTTACCATCAGAGGTTTACGGGCTGCCACTCCTGAAGAGTTGGAGCACGATCATGTCCATCTGGATGAGCACGATTGCTGCGGAGATGACTGCTGCGGTGGTAATTGCTGCAACTAGTTTGAAGTAAAAAAAGCAGCCTCACGGCTGCTTTTTTTATTCGAATGGTATACTGCACTTAATGTCAATAAAGGACTTTTCATGTTCATTCCCACTACCCGCGAGGAATTAGATCGATTAGGCTGGGATATTCTCGATGTTATCCTCGTTTCTGGAGACACGTACATCGATTCTCCATATTCGGGAATTGCCGTCATCGGGAAGGTTCTTATCCATGCGGGGTATCGAGTGGGAGTGATTGCACAGCCTGATATCAGCAATTCCACTGATATATCAAGGCTAGGTGAACCCTCCCTCTTTTGGGGGGTTAGCGGTGGAGCTGTGGATTCAATGGTGGCGAACTACACAGCCACATTGCGCAAACGTCAGTCTGATGATTTCACTCCCGGCGGGATGAACAACCGCCGACCTGATCGCGCAGTTATTGCCTACACGAATTTGATCAAGCGCTACTTCAAGAGCACCAAACCTATCATCCTGGGCGGGATTGAAGCCAGCCTGCGGCGCATCACTCACTATGATTATTGGAGTAACCGACTGCGTGCTCCTATCCTTTTTGACTCCAAGGCTGATTACCTTGTCTATGGCATGGGTGAAAAAGCCATTATCGAACTGGCTTCTGCATTAAAAAATCATAGTGATCCTCTGAAAACCAGAGGGATATGCTACTTATCAAAAACCATACCCGATGGTTTTCTTGAATTGCCCTCATTCGAAGATGTAATCGCCAATAAAGAAGTCTTCAAGAGGATGTTTGATCTTTTCTATCACAACAATGATCCCATTACCGCCCATGGTCTTGCTCAGAAAAAAGGCGATCGTTACGTTATCCAAAATCCACCTTCACTTACACCATCCCAATCAGAGATGGATGCCATTTACGCTTTAGATTATGAACGCAATCAGCATCCATTTTATGAAGCACAGGGACCTGCAAAAGCTCTAGAGACCATTCGCTTCTCAATCCCCACACATCGCGGATGTTATGGCGAATGTAATTTTTGCGCCATTGCTGTCCACGAAGGCCGCACGGTCGCATCACGCAGTATTAATTCCATCCTTGATGAAGCACGCAAGTTCACCACCTACCCTGACTTTAAGGGCATCATCCATGATCTCAGCGGGCCCACTGCTAATATGTACGGAATTGAGTGTTTAAAGAAAAAAACGAACGGCGCGTGTGAAGATAAACGTTGCATCTTTCCAAAGATCTGCCCCGTTCTGAAAATTGACCATTCACCTCAAATCGAATTGCTGCAGAAGATACGACAGATTCCAGGCGTGAAAAAGGTCTTTATCGGTTCTGGTATCCGTTATGATCTGGTTACAGCTGATCAAGAGTGTGGCGATCAATACCTGAAAGAAATCGCCTTGCATCACACCTCGGGTCAGTTGAAAGTTGCGCCTGAACATTCTGAACCGTCCATTCTTCAGCTAATGGGCAAGCCACCACTACGTTCTCTCATTCAATTCCGTGAACAGTTTGAAAAACTATCTCGTCAGGCGGGCAAGGAACAATATCTGACTTATTATCTAATTGCGGCATATCCTGGCTGCAATGACCGGCACATGAAAAATTTGCGCAAATTTGCCAATGACAAACTACATATTCACCCTGAACAGGTGCAAATCTTTACCCCCACCCCTTCCACCTATGCCAGTCTGATGTATTACACAGAAAGTGATCCATTTACCGGCGAGAAAATTTTTGTCGAAAAAAATCTGTACCGAAAAACCAGGCAGAAGCAGCTGGTCATTGCAGAAGAAAAACAACTTCAAGCGATGGTCTCACATCGGCAGGCCAAACACAGCAAAATGTTCCATGTAACTGCCAAACCACCGGAGAAAAAGAGACGCCATGAAAAATGAAAAGTTGCGCTTCTTTGTTTCTTGTGCGCCGGGGGTTGAAAAAATCCTGGAAAGCGAAACCAGCCAGTTGGGATTGATCTCGCTTCCTGGCATCTCACACGCGCAAACTCCTTCTATGACTTTCTCCGGTGAGGAACCCGGGGGGTTGCTTTTTGAGGGAGATTTCACACAGGTGCTGAAGAGCAATTTATATCTACGCACAGCGGGGCGTGTTATTGTGCGGTTGGGTGAATTTCATGCAACAGCCTTTTCAGAATTACGCAAGAAGGCCGCCCGACTCGAGTGGAACGAATACATCACTCCTGGACAGTCCTTAAATATTCGGGCTGTCTGCCATAAATCGAAACTCTACCACTCTGATGCAGTTGCAGAACGCATACTTGGAGCCATTAATGACCATTTCTCAACGATCAATGGCACACAAAACGGCTGCAAACAGGATGCCCACGGTCAACTGGTTTTGGTGCGAATGGTAGCCGACATGTGCACGATCAGCATCGATTCATCCGGAGAGCCGCTTCACCGGCGTGGATACCGACTGGCCACTGCGAAAGCCCCACTGCGCGAAACGCTGGCTGCTGCCATGCTTATTGCTTCTGGATGGAATGGATCTGCACCATTAATAGATCCATTCTGTGGATCAGGCACCATCCCAATTGAGGCAGCCTTGCTGGCCCGCAGGATTCCACCAGGAATCGCACGCGATTTCGCTTTCATGAAGTGGCCAGGCTTTGAGAAAGAAGAATGGCAGGCGATGCTCTCTAAAGCAAAAAATGACATCGTTCCTCTACATACATCCATCAATGGGTATGATCGTGACAGAGGCGCTATTGAAATATCCATCGCGAATGCTTCACGTGCCGGTCAGAAAAATGATATCCAATTTGTCCAGCAGCCCGTTTCCGCTCTCAAACCAGCTGATGCACCCGGGTGGATCATTACCAATCCACCGTACGGCCTGCGCATCAGCAGCCATAAAGACCTCCGTGATCTCTACGCGCGTTTTGGAAGCGTTTTGCGAGAAAATTTTTTTGGTTGGAATACGGGCATTCTTTGCAGTGACCCAAAGCTGACTGGCCAACTTGATATCGGTGAACCGTTCGCGCAAGTGCGTTTTTCGAATGGCGGCATTCCAGTGAAATATTCTATGTTTGAGATTAAATCTCGACAGATCCCCTAATTATTGAATCTTTTTTTCTTCACCCCTGATCATCAATAGCCTTGCCTTATTTTCATAAGGGAAAATAAAACGCGATCGGTCTTCTTCTGGGATTTTGCCTTCCATCCTTGCAGTCAGTTCGTCAAACGTTACCAAACGTTCGTCGAGTTTTTCACAAATGAAATTTTGACAGGCCGCGCAATTCGCTAATCCGTGTTCGATAACGCAGGGCCGTACCGGGCATTCATCATCCAGCAGTATTCCTTTCTCTGACCAGCAGCCGTCGCAAATAATTTTTTCAACGGGAACACGAAATCCAAAATAACGAAACCAACCATCGCTAAGCAGCTGTTGATTGGCTTGATTCATCTCAATGTTTGGTCGGTAAGCCAGGCATAAATCACAACGGTATCCGCATCGGCTTAAGATTTCATCCATGATGACCTCTCCTTGCCATCGGAAGAAGAATAATCCTTTCCACTAATTCATATTATGGTGAAAAGAAACAGAGAACACAAGAGTGATTCACGAATTCCCGTGTAAAAGTGAATTAATCGGATTTTTTAGATCCTTCATCTATGCTAAAATGATGCCTGGAATCTTCAGTTTTCACCAGAAACACATATCTTTCTTAAGGAGCAGGTATGAGTCCAATTCGCGTCCTACAATGGGGTCTCGGAGCAATGGGCAGCGGCATGGCCAGGTTGATGCTCGAAAAATCTGGCTTGCAAATCGTAGCTGCGGTTGACTGCCGGCCTGATTACGTGGGAAAAGATCTCGGGGAAGTCTTAAAAGTTGGAAAAAATCTTGGGGTTAAGATTACCAACAAACCAGAGGAAGTTCTCAAAAAAGAAGATGTGGATATCGTGGTGATAGCCACTACTTCATGGTTAAAAAAACAAATCACCGATTTACGGAAAATCGTCACCGCCGGTATCAACTGCATTTCCATTGCCGAGGAAATGGCAGACGCTTATGCGCAGAATCCTGAACTTGCTGCTGAGCTGGACGGTCTGGCCAAACTCCATGGAGTTACAGTTCTTGGAACCGGAGTTAATCCAGGATTTGTCCTTGATCTGCTTGTGGTACTTCTCAGTGGCGGGAACCACCAGGTAGAACGCATTGAAGCTTCTCGTATCAATGATCTGAGTCCGTATGGGCCTACCGTCATGCAGACCCAGGGTGTAGGTTCCACCCTGGAAGAATTTAAGGCTGGATTGGCAGATGGATCGATTGTGGGCCATGTCGGATTCCCGGAATCGATTCACATGATCAGTGATGCCCTTGGACTGGGTGTTGACCGTATCGTGCAAACACGCGAACCAATCATCAGCAAGGTTTACCGCGAAACGCCGCATGTCAAAGTGCAGCCGGGAATGGTTGCCGGCTGTGCCCATACCGGCATTGGTTATCGAGGTGACAAAGAAGTCATCAAGCTCATTCACCCGCAACAGATTCATCCTGAACTCGAACAGCAGGAAACGGGTGACTATATTCACATCTATGGTAAACCCGAGATTCATATGTCGATCAAACCGGAGATTGCCGGCGGGATCGCAACCGAAGGACTGGCGGTGAACATGATCCCGCATGTCGTTGCTGCCACTCCGGGGCTCAAACGCATGATTGACCTGCCTGTACCCGCAGCTCTGATGGGTGAAAGCGCTTACACGCGCCGGATATAACACACGATCCATTTCTCTGGAGGTTGATTCATGAATAAAGTTCCAAAAGGTACCTGGGTTGAGATCGAATGGGTTGTGCTCAAACCTGAGGAACGTGCAAAAGCGCTCCCAGAAGATACCAAAAAAGTCCCCTACGTCATGCGAGTCTCAGGTTTCCTCACTGAAGACGCTGAAATTGGCCAAACGGTATCCATTCGAACCATTATTGGGCGAATCCACAGTGGGAAGCTGACCACAGTGAATCCAAGCTATTCCCACAGTTTTGGCAAGGTAGTTCCCGAACTGCTCACCATTGGCACCGAGGCAGAAAAATGACACAAAAAGACATGTCGTATTCTGCTGTTATGGCACGCAAGAATGAAATCATGAAGTCTTCCATGGGGATTGACTACGAGGATTTCATCGAGAGTCCAATTGCCTTTGATTACGAAAAGATGATGGCCGAAACTGGTTACACGATGGAGGATATCTACCGGATTCAGCATGAAACCAAAGTCGGTAACACTCCACTGTATGAACTGCGTAACCTGACAGAAATGGTACGTAAAACCTGTGCCCCCGGCAAAGGTGCCCGGATACTGGTAAAGGATGAAGCTGCCAATGCCTCTGGCAGTTTCAAAGCCCGACGCGCTGCTGTTAGCGCTTATACCGCCTTACGCCTGGGTTATAAGGGGGTGGTTGCAGCCACAAGCGGTAATTATGGTGCAGGAGTCGCCTCCCAGGCTGCGCAGCGGGGTCTCAAGTGCATCGTCGTCCAGGAAGTGTACGACAGCCGAGGTGTAGGCCAACCAGAAATCATCGAAAAAGGCCGCGCCTGTGAAGCCTATGGCGCAGAAGTCATTAAACTCACAGTCGGCCCTGAACTCTTCTATATGCAACTACGCACACTCGAAGAGACCGGCTTTTTTAACGCAAGTCTCTATACTCCATTTGCCATTCGAGGTGTCGAAAGCCTTGGCGCAGAAATTGGTGATCAGGTTCGCTCTCGATATGGAAAGGCTCCTGACGCTGTGGTTATCACCCATGCAGGTGGTGGTAATTTAACGGGCACTGCTCGCGGGTTGATTTACGCAGGTTGTGAATCCACTCGTATCGTTGCCTGCTCTGTGGATTTAAGCGGGCTACACATGGCTTCCGATCACGACTTCAATCGCAAATCTTTCACTACTGGTCACACCGGGTTCGGGGTACCTTTTGCTGTTTGGCCAGATCGTGTCGATGTACCCCGCAACGCGGCTCGCAGCCTGCGCTATATGGATGAATACCAATTAGTGACACAGGGCGAAGTCTTCTACATTACCGAACTGCTCACCAAAGTAGAAGGTCTGGAACGTGGCCCTGCTGGCAATATCAGCCTTACCGCCGCGGTAACCCTTGCCCGCCAGATGGATAAGGACCAGATCGTTGTGGTTCAGGAAACGGAATACACCGGTGCCGGAAAACACCACAACAGCCAGTTATCGTTTGCCCGAGAGAATGGTATCGAAGTTCGTCGTGGTGACCCCAGAGAAAGCATTCCCGGTAAAAGCATCATCATCCCCGAGCACCTGGATCAGGTTCTCGGACGCGTTCAAGATATCGACAGGCTGCGCAGGGAATATCTCGCCAACGCGGCAAAACAATTACCGGTTGCCCAGTGGACTGAAAATGACATCAATTTCCTGGCAGCAGACGTTAAAAAAGATCCCGCCTGGGTTAGGGCCAACCTGCCTGCTTAATAGACTTACATTTTTCTGTTGGAGACGAAAAAAATGTCAGACGATCGAATAAAAAAATTTGAAGAACGCCAAAAGGAACTTCATGCCCTAAGCGATGAGGAATTGAAAGAACGATTCTGGCAGTTATGTAACCAGGTGGTAGATCCCATCGTTGATCTCGCGAGAACACATACCTCGCCTTCCATTGAACGCTCTGTTTTACTGCGCATGGGAATTGATAGCATCACGGCGCATGGTGTTGTTGATCGCGTTCGTGAGGCTGGATTGCTGGGAAAAGGCGCAGGTCATGTAGTCTTAAAGGTTGCCCAAAAAACAGGCAAGGATATTCGCGGTGCTGCATCGGCGATTCTTGAGGATAAAGACATCCTTAATGGTTTGTTCTAAGAAGATTTGAGCGAGAGGTATACGAATGACTCAACAGGAACACCTTGATCCTAACAAGAAACTCGATATCGAACATATTCTAGAAAATCTCGAAAATTATCATCCTCGCCGAAAAGGTTGGACATGGCGTGAAGTCCCTCCCGAGGGCGTGGATATGGGACCTTTTCATTACCGCAACATGTCGCGGCCTTTAAAGAATAGCATCGGGCTCCCAGCATCAAAATATTTTGATCATATCGATCCGCAACCGAGCTGTGTTGTCACCACCGAGATCGCCTCAGGTCGTTTTGAAGATGACATCCGGCGTATGCGTATGGCAGCCTGGCATGGTGCTGACCACCTGATGGTCATCCGTACGACCGGCCAGAGTCATATCGATGGGTTGATGGAAGGAACTCCAGAAGGTGTAGGCGGTGTTCCTATCACCCGTAAACAGATCCGTGCCAGTCGTAAGGCGTGCGATTTGATCGAAGATGAAGTAGGCCGTCCGATCAATTTTCACAGTTACGTATCTGGCGTCGCTGGACCAGAAGTAGCTGTGCTTTTCGCTGAAGAAGGCATCAACGGTGCCCATCAAGACCCGCAGTACAACGTCCTCTATCGAAATGTGAACATGTACCGCTCCTTCGTAGATGCCGCCGAAGCTAAAAAAGTGATGAATGGTGCGCGGATTTTTCAAATTGACGGCGCGCACAACGCCAATGCCACTGCAAAGGCTGGATGGTTGGTCATGCCAGAACTAATGGTTCAGCATGGCATCAATTGCGCCTTCTCTGTTGCTGTGGGTATGTCGAAGGATCTCATCGGTTTGTCCACAGTTCCCCCTGATGCCCCCCCTGCACCAAAATTGTGGTACGACTTGCCTTACGCTGTTGCATTGAGAGACTTCTTCTCTGATTTCAAGATGCGTGCGCAACAAAATACACGTTACATTGAAGCAGATATCGAAGAAGCCATTCGCACCCATACCATTGATACATTAATCTCTATGCTCACCAGTGCAGATATCCAGAGCACCATCACCCCCGATGAAGGCCGCAATGTGCCATGGCACTACAACAACATCCGAGGTGTTCAAACGGTAAAACAAACCTGGGCTGCCCTGGATGGTATTAAAGAACTGGTAGAACTAAAGAAAGATGGACCGATGGCAGAGATGGTGCGCGATCTTAAAGAACGTGCTGTCGCATTTCTCGAAGAGGTCATTGCTACCGGCGGGTATTTTGCAGCAGTTGAACAGGGTTTCTTTGTTGATTCAGCAAAATACCCTGAACGCAACGGTGATGGGATCGTTCGTGACGGTAAAGGCGGCGTAGGTGTTGATACCATCGTACCGCGCGACCCAGATTATTTTGCCCCGGTTTGTGATCATTTTGGCAACAATCATATCCCTGCAGGATTGATAAAACCCTGTGATGCGATCGACGGTTGCACACTGTGTAAACCCGAAAAGATCGTATACATAGACGAACTCGATCCTGAAGATAGCTGCAATAAACGACTGGAAGAAACCTACCCCTACCGCAAAGGTGGCAAGATAAAACCTGAAGCCGAATGGGCCGGCGATGGAATTATCCTCACCCAGTTCTTTGTCCCGCTGCCTGAAGATTATGCCAGGGTTTATGGTATCGAAATGGCGAAGAAACTCGGGTTGGTTGACCCTGAAGTAGTCAACCTTCAGGTAATGCATCCGGCTGAAGGATGCTTCATTGAGGTTAAAGGGAAGGTCGGGTTCGATATTGATCTCTCAACACTCAAAGTGCCTGAAAAGGAAATCATACTCGACGAAGACGTTTTGCGTGAAGCTGTAAAAAAGATCGGTCTCAAAGTTGTTGCGGCTACTGTCGGCGAGGATGAACATAGTGTCGGGCTGCGTGAGATTCTGGATATCAAACATGGCGGGATTGAAAAATATGGTGTGAAATATCACTATCTGGGTACTTCTGTTCCTGTCAGCAAGCTGGTGGATGCTGCCATTGAAACTGGTTCTCATGCCATCCTGATCTCAACCATTATCAGTCATAATGATATTCACAAGGCCCAAATGAAGAAGCTTGCCGATCTATGCGTAGAAAGAGGAATCAGAGAAAATATCATTCTGATTGCCGGTGGTACTCAGGTCAATCGCGATATGGCCAAAGAAACAGGTCTAGATGCTACCTTCGGCCGCGGTACCAAGGGAATTCATGTCGTAGATGCCATGGTAAAGATTCTCCAATCACGTGGAGTCTTGTAATTCAATAGAGGTTATGACTTGTCCAAAGAAATCCGTTTCCTGACTATTGAGGTTGGATCAACGATCACCAAGGTAAATGGTTTCACGATCCTAGGACAGGGAAGGTTTGAACACGTCGCCCAGGGGTTCGCCGCCACCAGCGTTGCCCAGGGCGACGTTCGTATTGGCGTTCAGCAAGCCTTGGCCCATCTTGAATCGCAGTACGGGAAGATTACTGGAACTCCTGAGACCTTCGTGAACAGTTCTGCTGCCGGTGGATTGCGCATGACCGTACATGGCTTAACTTACAGCATGACTGCTCGAGCAGCACGCGAGGCGGCTTTAGGAGCCGGGGCAATTGTAAAAATGGTCACCGCTGGTCAACTGGATGATCTTGACCTGGAAGAAATTCGCAACATTCAACCAAATATCATCCTGCTTGCGGGTGGGGTGGAATTTGGTGAAAAGAAAATTGTGCTTGAAAACGCCAAAAAGTTGGCCAGCTTAAACCTCCAGATTCCATTAGTTTACGCTGGAAACTCCGCTATCCGAAAACAAGTTCAACAATCTTTCGCAGGATCTGGGATAGAAGTTCTCCTTGCCGACAACGTCTTTCCTGAAGTAGATGTATTGAATATTGAACCTCTGCGCAGAATTATTCATGAAGTATTCAATCAGAATATCATCCATGCACCCGGCATGGCGCACATCGGTGAGTTAACTCAATGGGAGATCCTTCCAACGCCTGGCGCAGTGCTTCGAGGAGCTGAATTATTTGCTGAAGAATTGGGTGATTGCCTGGTTTTTGATGTAGGAGGCGCTACAACTGATGTGCATAGTGTTACCGACGGCAGTCAGGAATGGTCGCTGAAAATGACTGAACCCGAACCACACGCCAAACGCACCGTTGAGGGTGATCTGGGTGTGTTTATCAACGCCAGAAACATCATCGAACTCGAGGGTGAAGAAGAATGGAAAAACCGTTTAAGTGACCTGCAGGCGATTCCCGCCAATGAGCGTCAACAGGAACTAACCCGCTGGCTTTGCTCCAAGGCAGTGGAGATCAGTATTCGAAGACATGCGGGAGTCATCAGTGATATCTATACGCCCACTGGAAAGAAACAGGTAATAAAAGGCAAGGATTTAACCGCGGTGAAATGGATTGTCGGGACAGGCGGGGCTCTGACCCGCATTGATGGCGGCGAGTCAATTCTACGCAAGGTCTGCCTGGGTGCTGGTAAGTATTTGCTTCCAAAGCCTGATACGTCAATCTTGCTCGACCGCGATTACCGTTTTTCAGCGTTGGGAACACTCGCACAGGCTTACCCCTCAGAAGTGAAAGCAACCTTTAGACATTGGGTTGAAACGGAGATCAGGAAATGAGTTTTACTCCCCGCCTTGAAATCTATCCAGAAAGAATTGAAGCCAACGCACGTTCCATCATCGAGTTTTGTCATTCAAAAGGGATTAATGTTGCCTGCGTTACAAAAGTGACCTGTGCTCACCCGAGAGTTGTCAAAGCCCTGGAATCCGCAGGGGCAGATATGCTCGCCGATTCCCGTCTGGAAAACCTCAAAGCAATCAGGCAGATCGGTACACACCTGCCGCTCATGCTGCTGCGCATCCCCACTCCTAGCCGGGCAGAAGAAGCCATCAGATTCGCTGATATCTCTCTCACCTCTTCGATTGAAACCACACGTGCGCTCGCAGCAGCCGCAGTAAAGATGAATAAACAACATCAGGTGATCCTCATGGTCGACGTTGGTGATTTGCGCGAAGGCATCTGGCCAGACCAAATCAGAAAAATTGTCGAGCAAATGATTGTTTTACCCAATCTTCAGTTGATCGGTTTGGGAACCAATCTTGCCTGTTACGGTGGGGTCATTCCAACGACTGACAAAATGCAAATGCTCATTGATTTACGCAATGAGTGTCAAACCTGGACCAGGCTCCCCTTACCCATTTTATGCGGCGGGAACAGTGCCAATCTTCCTCTGCTTTACAGCGGTGGAATGCCTCAAGAGATCAATCTGTTACGAATTGGTGAAACAATTTTACTCGGCCGTAATGTCATCGACCGATCAGCGTGGCCCAACACCCGTCAGGATACTTTCCGCCTTGTAGCAGAAGTTGTCGAACTGGAACGAAAACCATCCATTCCTATCGGACAACGCGGTCAAGACGCATTCGGAGGAACCCCGCAATTTGTTGATCGCGGCATCAGGCAGCGGGCGATCTGCAACATCGGACGGCAAGATGTTGTCGTGGATAATCTAGAACCCCAGGACCCAGGAATGATTATCCTGGGAGGCAGCAGTGACCATCTGATAGTGGATGTAGAAGATGCGTCAACTCCCATTCAACCAGGTACTGAGATCGGCTTTTATCCCGGTTATGGTGCCTTACTGGCGGCCAGTACATCTCCGTATATACAGAAGATGGTGATCGAAGAATAATCTTTTTACTGAAGAAGGCATAAATGCTTTACCAGACATTCGTTCGCGTGCATCTTGGCAATATTCGCAGTAACATTGAGGGAATTCGCAAGGCTGTAGGTAATCAACGCAAGATTCTCATTGCAGTTAAAGCAAACGGTTATGGACATGGAGCAGTCGAAATTTCCCGCATGGCTGAACATATCGGAGTAGATTGGCTGGGCATCGCCACGGTACCCGAGGGAATCGAATTACGCGAGGCTGGGATTACCTTGCCTATTCTCAAGTTTTCTCCGGCATTTCCTGAAGAAATGTCAGCGGCGGTCACCAATAAAATCACTTTAGCAGTGTGTGAACGCGAGAATATCATCGAATTACAAAAGACCTGTCGGTCAATGTCTACTGTCCTTCCCGTTCATTTGAAAATCGATACCGGCATGGGACGCATCGGAGTCACTCCTTCCAGCGCACCTGATTTGGCATCCTTTATCGAAAGGGATTGCCCCAATTTGCACCTCGAGGGCATTTTTACACATCTACCCGTCAGTGATTCCGCTGATACCCGTTTTACGAAAAATCAAATCACATTATTCAGCGATACCGTCGCCGAAATTCAACACACAATTGGACGTAAGGTTAAACTGGTACACTGCGCGAATTCCGGTGCTGTACTCGCTCACCCCGATGCATGGTTCGACATGGTTCGTCCTGGGATCATGATCTATGGCTTTTATCCTGATAAAGAAACGCCACGGACAATTGAACTAAAACCCGGCCTCAGTTTCTATACGAAAGTGTCATTCATCAAGAGAGTAAGCGCCGGGACGAGCATTGGCTACGGGCGCACATGGATTGCCCCTCGTGAAACAACCATCGCCACAATACCTGTTGGCTACGCTGATGGCTTCAACCGCCTCTTTTCGAATACGGGTAGAGTTTTGATTAACGGTAAATCTTATCCTGTTGTCGGGCGAATTTGCATGGACCAGTCCATGATCGACCTCGGACCCGTTACCGATGTCAAGGTCGGTGATGAAGTCGTGCTCATTGGCAAAAGCGGTGATCTTGAAATCAGCGGTGATGAATGGGCTGAAAAATTGCACACCATAACCTACGAAGTTACCTGCCAGATCAATGCCCGTGTTCAGCGTTATTTTGATGCCTACGAATAATATCTGACATTTCAGATCACCTCAAATATCGATAATGACTCAAAATTGATTAGACCTGAACACCATTTGTGAAAAGTAAAAAAAAAGCAATTAATTTAATCATTTAATTGCTTCTTTTCTAATAATTGGGTTCTTCCTGAAGATTATTCGTGAACCATGCGAACCAGTTCCATAAATCTCGATTGAGATGGGGTCACGAGTTTTTCCTTGAACGGAAATCCCTTATCGAATTGCGCTGAGAGCGCAGGATCGATCTGGTAGGCTTCACCTTCATCAAACTTACCGCTAACGCCACTTAACGCACCGGGGTGTAATTCATACGCCTGCAGCGCTGCTGCATATAATCCCTGATTGGTACGGATTTTGAATTCCTCTGCAGCGACAAATCCAAATCTCGCATAATATGCCGGATCACCATAAATGAGGATGGCAGAATGCCCCATCGCGATTGCTTTCGCAATGCTCTTCCGAATCAATTGACCGCCAATCCCCTTTTTTTGAAATTCGGGCAAAACGCTTAACGGTCCAAACGTCAGAACCGGAAAAATCGATCCATCATTTTGCTTAATGGATGAATGAGCGTACATAATGTTTCCCACGATCTTACCATCGGTTTCAGCAACCAGATCCAACTCGGGAATAAATGCGGGTGAATTCCGTAGTGAGTGAGCTAAATAATGCTCATCGCACCCTGGCACGTTTAAATTCCAGAATGCTTCTCTCGTTAATTCCTCAACACTTCGATAGTCAGACTCAGTTTCTTCTCGAATAAGAATATCCATAGCAAATTTCCAGCCAATCCTTTACCTTTCCAAAAGTTTTTTTTCGAAATGCGAATAGTCTACTTGAATCTAAAAGCACGACACCTTTGAATGCAGCCTATTCGCTTTTCAATTATACATACGTACCATTTTTGAGTCTGGGCTCTCCCCATGATCTTCAACAATTTTTTAAATGGCTTAATTTCTGATGAAATTCATCTGTTCAGTACAATATTCGAAATACAATCCATTCTGGCCAGTGGTACACCCAATTTGATCGGCCTTCATCCTTTTTTTCAACCTGTCGAGACATTTTGCGTGATAAACTAAGAAGAAATCAAAACAAGAGGTCAGTTTTTAATGACTATTTCCTCCGCAACCGCCATAGCCCATCCAAATATTGCCTTCATTAAGTATTGGGGAAATCGAGACGACTCGCTGCGACTACCGCAGAACGGATCAATCTCCATGAACCTCGCTGAACTTTCCACGAGGACAATGCTTACTTTTGATCCATCGCTTCCCCGCGATATCTTTGATCTAAATGGCACACGGCAGTCTGGTGAATCCTTACAACGGGTATCGCATCATTTGAACGTCATCCGTGGTTTACGCGGAGTTTCTGTGCACGCTCACATTATGAGCGAGAACAACTTTCCTGCAGATGCAGGTATCGCATCATCAGCTTCCGCTTTTGCCGCGTTAACGCTTGCGGCTGTAAACGCGTTGGGCATCGAGATGAGCGAAAAAGACCTCTCGCGCCTGGCCAGACGGGGATCTGGGTCTGCCTGCCGATCAATCCCGGGTGGTTATGTGGAATGGTATCGAGGCAACACAGATGTAGATTCCTTCGCTGTCAGTATTGCCGAACCAGGGTATTGGGATCTGGCTGATTGTATTGCAATCGTCGATACCCATCAAAAAAGAGTTGGGTCTTCATTAGGTCACACTCTGGCGAAATCTAGCCCTCTACAAGAAGCCAGGGTTCTCGACGCAGATCGCAGGATTGATATATGCAAACAGGCCATTCGCAATCGAGACTTTGCTGCCCTGGCTGAAGTGATCGAACTGGATAGCAATCTCTTACATGCGATCATGATGACTTCCCGTCCTCCTCTTTATTATTGGCAGCCAATCACTCTCGAAATCATGCGTGCCATCGAGAACTGGCGGAATACCGGTATTCCCGCTGCTTTTACCGTTGATGCCGGACCAAATGTACATGTCATATGCGAATCCAGCTCAAGTGAACAAGTGCGACAGCGGCTTTCTAAGATGCCCGGTGTGAAAGAAGTCATTGTCGCTCATCCTGGTGGGAAAGCACGATTAATTTAATGGTTTTCAAATCAAATTTGTGAACATCTGAATTCTTACAATCTTCACTTATGATTGCTTTAATGATTTTCTAGCGATAAAAACAATGATGTAAAATTGGTTTTCTTTACGGATATAATAAGAAAAGTAAGCAAAATTGGAGCTATCCTTTATGGGAAACATTAGCAGTACAGTAATATCGATTCTTGAGTTCATACTTGCTTTTGGGGCATTGATCTTTTTTCATGAATTTGGTCATTTTATCTTCGCGCGACTGAACAAAATCGAAGTCGAAGAATTTGGTTTTGGGTATCCCCCCAAAATTTTTAAATTATTCAGGGCATGGGGCACTGATTTCACCTTGAATTGGATACCCTTTGGGGGATTCTGTCGTATGAAAGGCGAAGCCGGTGAAACTCAAGAAGCGGGCAGTTTCTTAGCAGCTAAGCCAGGAGCTAGGCTGGCAACCCTCTTTGGAGGACCGGTGACAAACCTGCTCATTGGAATGATCATTTTTGCATTCCTCTTCACACGAACCGGTGCTCCAGATTATTCGAAGGTCGAAGTAGCCGCCATTGATCCAAACACTCCTGCTGAATCAAGTGGTATGTCTGTTGGCGATATCATCCTTCAAGTTAATCACCAAGAAATTACCAGCATGAGCCACCTTTCCCAGATTATTGCTGAAAACCTGGGTAAAGAGGTTGAAGTAATCCTCCTTCGAGATGGTGTTGAAACCCAAATTTTTGTAACTCCGCGAGAAGATTATCCCAGCGATCAGGGTCCACTTGGAATCACAATTACCAATCCTGTAAAAGACATAACCGTTATCCAATCGATTCCTCTGGCGTTCACCGCAACCCTCAACCAGGGAGTTCAATTGTTCATGCTGCCAGTGAGATTGATAAGCGGACAAATCGCCCCCAGTGATGCGCGCATGGTGAGCGTAAAAGGTATCTATGATATTTACGCTCAGGTGCAAACCCTGGATAAAGAAGAAGCCCAGGCAAATTCTGAATATGCAGGATTGAACACAGTCTATTTTCTGGCTGTTATTTCTATCGCACTAGGTTTCACAAATTTGCTGCCAATTCCTGCACTCGATGGCGGAAGGATCATCTTTGTTCTGTTCGAACTCATTTTTCGAAAAAAGATCCGCCCAGAATTGGAAGGCAAAATACATGCAGTCTTTTATGCCCTCTTGCTCACCTTAATGGTCGTATTAGTGATCAATGATATTGTTAACCCCGTGGTGTTGAGATAAGGAAAACCATGGACGATAATCAAGAAACCATCAATTTTTCACAAGTTTTGTCAGCACTAACAGATATCAATACACCTTTTCCACCTCGCTTATTGCGTGGATTCTCTGACTTGACTCACCGAAATATTAAGGATTTGCTTCTGGTCTGGGAAACTTTACCTGAATCCAGAAAAATCAGCATCTTAGAAGATTTGGATGATTTAATCGAAAAAGATACACTGGTAAATTTTGACGAATTGGCAAAATCTGTCATCACTGATCCAAGCGCAAAGGTAAGAGTCGCAGCCTTAGACCTGCTCTGGGAATGCGAAGAACCAAGGATCATTCCTCTGCTGCTTCAGTTACTAGATCAAGATCCTGATGAAGCAGTACGCGCTTCATCCGCGTCTCTGCTTGGACGTTTCGTATTGCTTGGTGAGTTGGATGCGATTTCTGAAAAACTTAAAGATGAAATCGTCAATCGTTTGATTGACATAAATCAAAGCAAGGAATTACCCCGCGTCAAACAGCGTGCGCTTGAATCACTAGGGTATTCAAGTCATCCACAAGTTTCAGAGTTAATTCGTAACGCCTATGATAGCAAAGATATGCCATGGGTAACCAGTGCTCTGTGCGCAATGGGACGCTCTGCAGACGAACAATGGGCAGCCATGATCCAGGAGAGTATTACTTCACAGGATCCAGAAGTTCAATATGAAGCTGTGCGTGCGGCTGGAGAATTGGAACTTGCATCCGCACGTGAGTCACTTCTCGCATTACTCGATGAAGAAATTGAGGATACCGAAACCAGGCTGGCGGTGATTTGGGCACTTTCACAGATTGGCGGTGATGAGGTAAAAGAAAAGTTTGAGGCCCTTCTTTCGAGGGCGAATGATGATGAAGAAATCGATTGGATCGAGAAAGCCTTAGAAAACCTTGAACTCTCAGGCAGTGGTGGCATGGAAATGCTAGACTTCTCACCAGAAGAAGATGAAGAGGATGATTTTGAGGAAGATGATGATCTTGGTTTTATCGAAGAACATGATGATGACATAGAGGATTGATACGATAACGAATGAAGCTTTCGTTCTCTTACCGTTTGCAGATTTTCGCAGTATTTCTACTGCTGTTTATTCTACCCACTCATTACGTTTCTGCGCAGAATCCAATCGTCATTTCTGATAACCAGGTTATTTATCACTTTGGCTCTGACCTAAAGATCATATCCAAAATTACTTCCGCGGAATTAAATAAAAAAGTCTTTATCGTCCTCCAACCTGAAGGGCAAATGTCGCGTCAGATCGCTTTACTCCCTGATGATGAAGGAAAGTTAATTCTTGACTACGACCTTCGTCAAGATCCGTTAAAACCGTTTTCCCGTATCTATTACTGGTACCAGATTGAGTCTGATTCGGGTTCGGTTATCACCAGTCCATCATTTTGGTTCGATTACCTTGATAATCGTTACGAATGGAAAACGCTTTCATCAAAACTTTTCAATATTTATTGGACTGAAGAAGACGCCACCTTTGGCCAACAAGTGATCGATCTCGCAACCTCCGGTCTGGAGCATGCTACTTCAATCCTTCCCGTTGCACCCAAGCTACCAATCAGCATATTCATTTATCCTGACATGACTTCATTACAAGAAGCATTAACCACATCCAGCCAAACCTTTGTCGCCGGTCACGCTTCGCCAGAACTTGGCGTTATCTTGATTTCTGATGGAGCAGATCAGACCAGTTTAATGGAATTGGAACGGCAAATCCCTCACGAATTGATGCACATCCTCCAATACCAGGTCTTAGGGAACGGATATCAAAATGCACCAGCATGGCTGCTTGAGGGAATGTCAACCCTTGCACAATCATACCCCAATGCTGATAACGATCGCATATTGAACTCAGCCGTAAAAAAAGGTTCGCTTATCCCCCTGGGTTCTTTATGTGAATCTCTGCCTGTTGAAGCGGAAACAAACATCCTTGGCTACGCGCAGTCATCAGCTGTCGTAAGTTATTTGAAAGACACTTTCGGTTCAAGAATTTTTCTTTCCATGTTTGATTCTGTTTTGAAAGGCTTATCCTGTGAACAAGTCATATTCACCAATACTGACCTCACCTCAGATCAGTTGCTTTCAGCCTGGCTACAAACGGCTTACCCGGCATCTCAACCTGCATCAAATCATAAATCCCCGATCTTGATAATTATCGGAATAGTCATCATGGCATCGGTTTCAGTCATCATTATCCGTGAGCTGATTCGAAAAAAGAAAATGCGAGTGCCTTATGAGTGAGATTGCAGCTTTACATATCATTGTTGAAGGCAGGGTGCAGGGCGTAGGTTTCCGATACTTCGTCAAAGAACAGGCCAGTCAATTGTCACTTACTGGATGGGTGCGTAATCTTGAGGATGGAAGGGTGGAAATTACAGCAGAGGGTGAAAAGAATAACCTGCTAAGCTTTATCGACAAGGTACGCATCGGTCCTCGAAATGCCTTTGTTTCAGATTTCAGTTTCGAGTGGCTGGAATCAACAGGACATTACAAATATTTCATGATTGCGCCCACTGGGTAAATCCCGCCCGCAATACTTCATCATTATTCGATTTCTCCGGCCATTAACCTGGCTTTCTGCCAGGGGGGTACATTGGATTCTTCAGCAAGAATATTTTTAAGATCAATTATCTGATCACGAATCACAGCTGCCTGTTCAAATTCAAGATCCTTGGCTGCCTGTTGCATCTGCCCTTCTAATTCATGGATAAGCCGTTTAATCTCATTTACCGGCATGCGTCCCGCCTTTTCTCCCACACGATACTCGCCTTTACCTTCTGACGCCAGTGCCGGGCTTACACTCAACTGTTCAGTCAAATCATGAACAGCTTTAACTACCGTAAAGGGTTCTATACCGTGAGCCAGGTTGTAATCCATTTGCTTTTTGCGTCTGCGGTTGGTCTCGTCAATCGCGGTTTTCATGGCATCCGTAACCTGATCAGCATACATGATGACCTTGCCATTAACATTGCGCGCTGCCCGGCCAATGGTTTGGATCAGAGCTGTTGCTGAGCGTAAAAATCCCTGCTTATCGGCATCCAATACTGCCACAAGTGACACCTCCGGCAGGTCAAGACCTTCTCGCAGCAGGTTGATTCCAACTATGACATCAAATACTCCCATACGCAGGTCGCGAAGGATCCCCACCCTTTCCAACGTTTCCACTTCAGAATGCAGATAGTTTACTTTGAGACCCAACTCCAAAAGGTAATCTGAAAGATCTTCAGCCATTCGCTTGGTCAATGTGGTCACCAATACGCGTTCGCCATTTTCCACACGTTTCTTAATTTCTCCGTAGAGGTCGTCTACCTGCCCCCTGGTTGGTCGCACTTCGACCTGTGGATCAACGAGACCGGTTGGCCGAATGATCTGTTCGACCACCTGGTTCGCACGCTTCATCTCAAATTCTGCCGGTGTGGCTGAAGTGTAGATGGTATACCCCATGGTTTTTTCAAATTCTTCGAACTTTAGGGGGCGGTTGTCCAATGCAGAGGGAAGCCTGAATCCATATTCAACAAGCGTGGATTTACGCGACTGGTCGCCATTATACATGCCCCTGATTTGGGGAATGGTCATGTGAGATTCATCCAGTACTAACAAATATTCACTGTGTAAATAATCCATCAGCGTCCAAGGTGCTGAACCAACAGGCCGTTGATCGAGATGCCGTGAGTAATTTTCAATGCCAGAGCAATAACCAACCTCGCGCAACATTTCTAGATCATAGCGTACGCGCTGTTCGATACGTTGTGCTTCCAGCAACCTTCCATTGGCTTTAAAATATTTGATTTGATCATCTAACTCTTTTTCAATATCACTGATGGCCATTTTTAACCGCTCATCACTTGCGATGTAATGTTTGGCGGGGTAAATTTCGATGTGAACTGGCTCAGAGTAGACCTCACCGGTCAGTGGGTTAAATTCAACGATCTTTTCAACTTCATCGCCAAAGAAATTCAATCGAAAAGCTTTCTTTTCTTCGTATGCCGGGAATATTTCAATTATATCGCCCCTCACACGAAAAACACCTGGTCTGAGCTCCATGTCGTTGCGTTGATATTGGCTCTCGATTAATTGACGCAACAATGCATTTCGTCGATAAATACCCCCGACATCCAGTTTCATCACGATATTCCCATATTCTTCAGGGTTGCCGAGGCCATAAATGCAAGAGACGGAGGCAACGATGATGACATCTTTACGCGACATCAAAGCTGTCGTTGCAGCCAGACGCATACGTTCAATTTCTTCATTGATCTCAGTTTCTTTTTCGATATAGAGATCATGCCTTGGAACATAAGCTTCAGGTTGATAATAATCGTAATATGAAACAAAATAGGAAACGGCGTTATCTGGAAAAAATTCTTTAAATTCAGAATACAATTGCGCTGCAAGAGTCTTGTTGTGAGCCATGATCAACGCCGGCATCTGAAGTTGTTGAATAACATTAGCAATGGTAAATGTCTTCCCGGTTCCAGTTGCACCGAGTAAAACCTGATCCTTAAACCCATTCCTCACCCCT
Organism: Anaerolineaceae bacterium; assembly: GCA_034429135.1. Classification (GTDB taxonomy): domain Bacteria; phylum Chloroflexota; class Anaerolineae; order Anaerolineales; family Anaerolineaceae; genus UBA6107. The sequence goes on from DAOUGR010000001.1 coordinate 29,725, forward strand.
TTAACCAATTCAGCGATTGCTTCAGGCTGGTCTCCGGTAGGAAGATATGGCGCTTTCAAATTAAATTCCATCAGGCACTCCTATCATTCTTAAGACAGGATTATTATAGCACATTTGTTCTTTACCAGTCTTTAGGGAACTCAATCTGAGAGATTCGGCAAAAATAAAGTGAATACCGCTCCTCCACGGGGGTCGTTTGCAGCACGCAAATCACCGCCCATGATCAAAGCCAGTTTTTTTGAAATAGCCAATCCCAATCCACTTCCTCCGCTTTCTCGGTTGCGTGCTTTCTCATGCCTGTAAAATCGTTCAAACAGGTGAGGAAGCGCTGAGACTGGGATACCCTGGCCATCATCTCTAACCGAGAATTCAATCCCATCGTTATTATTCTTGACGACAACCTCTATCTGTCCACCCTTTTTCCCGTATCGTAGTGCATTGCTAAAAAGATTGTGCATGATCTGCATCAAACGGTCTGGGTCAGCCATGACAAATTTGCCTTTGACGTCATCTGCGATGATAACATCAATGGCAGTCCCTTCCTGATTTGCCTGCCCTTTATAGTGTTCCACAATGCGCTGCACCATAACGTCAAATTGAATTTTCTGCAGATTCAACTTCAATTCGCCCGCATCAGCCATCGCCAGTAAGCGCAGATCTTCAACCATGCGAGTTAATAAATTTGCCTGTTCTTTGACGATTCGTAAATTTTCTTTATCCAGCGGCACTACTCCATCGGTCATAGCCTCAATCTGTGCCTTCTGCACCGCCAGTGGCGTGCGCAATTCATGAGCGATATCAGCAGTCAGAGCCTTCTTTCGTTCTTCCAACGCTTCAAGATTTGAAGCCATTTGATTAAAAGTTTTTCCCAATACTGCCAACTCATCAGTACCTTTCACAGTGACACGTGTGGAGAGATCACCAGCCGACAATTTTTTTGACGCTGTTGTTAGCGCTCGAACTGGTTTAAGCAGTTGATTGGAGATCAATATCGCCAAGATCACAGCAGCAATGGCAGCAGCAATGCCCGAAACAACAATGACTTCTCTTAAACGAGAGATAAAGGGACTTAGATCATTCATTGTTACGCTGGAGGGATTCTCTACGATTAGATAACCAATTACATTCCCAGCCGAATCATTTAGTTCTAGAGAATTCTTCAAATCATGCTCTTGAACTGTTTTGCCTGCAGGGAATGCATCAATCTCGCTTTTGATCACTTCCAGATTGGCAGACACAAGCGCAATGCGGTTATTTTTTCTCAGTGGATTCCCCCGGTTCCCCCCCTGCCCGGTGCTAACTGCGATACTGACACCATCCCAGGAATTTTGAGCCTCATAATAATTTTCCAACCGTTGAACCAGGTTTCCTAAACCATACATACCCCCCTGGTTGAGATAGTTGTTCAATTGTCGTTCGCTATCCAGGTTAGCATAGATCACAATACTGGAGATTGAAACAATGGCTACCAGCGAAAACGCCAGGATCAATTTACTCTTGAGTGAGATATTCATAATCAATCATCTTCTGCAGAGAGCTTATACCCAATTCCAAATACCGTTTTAATAAGGCGTGGTTTCTTGGTATCACGCTCGATCTTGGCACGCAGGTTCTTAATATGAGCATCAATGGTGCGCTCATATCCCTCGTAAGCCTGCCCCTGCAGCGCATCGAGAAGCTGCAACCGTGTGTATACTCTGCCCGGGTTTTCAGCCATAAGCTTTAGGATTTCAAACTCAGAAGGGGTTAATTCGATGATCTGTTTTCCTTTTTTTACCTGGTGAGCATCAACATCAATTTCCAAATCGTTGACGATTAATTTCTTCTCCTGACCGGTTCCCTTCGAGTACCGCCTGAGTACCGTCTTTACCCTGGCAACAACTTCTTTAGGTGAGAAAGGTTTCGTGATGTAATCATCTGCACCAATTTCAAGGCCACTCAATTTATCAACTTCTTCAACTCGTGCAGTGATCATGATGATCGGTATATCCTTTTCTTTCAACACCCCTCTCGCAACTTCCATACCATCCATTCCTGGCAGATTGAGATCAAGCAGAATCAAATCGACTTTTTCAGTCAAACTTAGATCATACCCGGTATCTCCGCGTGCAGCAGTAAGCACTCGATACCCCTCCCGCTCCAGGTAGGATTGCAGGATACGAGAGAGAACGGGTTCATCCTCAATGATTAATATTGTCGTCATAACGCGATTATAGCATTCAATATGGTTAGCAAATTATCCCGCCAGGAGGGATCGTTTTCATCAAATTGCATCCAGTACGCATTCTTACCCGGCCGACATTGAAATCCAATGGGAGGCAAATCTCTTGCTGGAGCTCCATTAGGAACTTGCGGAAAGCGTAACACAATTTGATTTGCCTCTACAGCGATGGATACCAGACCGGCTTTTGCTGCCAGTAATTTCACCCGTAACTGGTAGAACAGGTCTTTCACCTGTTCAACCGGCTGGCCAAAACGATCAGTAAACTCTTCAATTAATTGATCGAGTTCTGAAATCTCTTCAAGGTGTGCCATGCGCCTGTATAGCTGCAGTCGAAGAGTTTGATCTGGAATGTATTCAATGGGAATTCCCACTGATAGTGGCAGGTCAACACTCACTGGCAGGTAACCCGCGCTTTTACCAAAAGCCTTTTCAAGGCCTTTTTGATCAGATTTGATATTACGCAGTTGTTGTACAGCCTGTGCGAGCATCCGGGTATACAGGTGAAAACCGACTGATGCGATATATCCAGATTGCCTCGTACCGAGCATTTCACCTGCCCCGCGCATCTCCAGATCTCGCATCGCAATCGAATATCCTGCACCTAATTGAACGTTTTCTGCTATGGTCTCAAGTCTCTCTTGACCTTCAGGTGTGGGGGGCTTTTTTCTGTGTTTGAAAAAATAGGCATAGGCTCTCTGCCCGGCACGCCCCACCCTGCCGCGTAATTGGTAGAGCTGCGCCAATCCAAATGTATCCCCTCGATCCACGATGAGGGTATTCGCGTTCGGGATATCCAGACCAGATTCAATGATTGAAGTGCATAACAATACATCTAACTCACCGGTGGTAAATTGTGTCATTACGCGAGAAAGTTCATCTTCCTTCATCTGCCCATGAGCAATCCCAATTCGGGCTTCTGGCACCAGGTTCGTCAGGTGTTGTTTCATTGCGTAGATTGTTTGTACTCGATTGTGAACAAAGAACGTTTGCCCTCCCCGATCAAGTTCACGCAAGATCGCCTGTCGAACAATTTTTGGAGAGTATGGCCCAATGTGTGTGATGATCGGCAGCCTTTCAGCGGGAGGTGTGTTAATCACCGAGATATCTCTTGCCCCTGTCAACGCCATATACAACGTGCGTGGAATGGGTGTTGCAGTAAGCGTTAAGACATCCACTTCGGTACGTAATTTTTTAAAATGCTCTTTATGTGTCACTCCGAAGCGCTGCTCTTCATCAATAATGACCAACCCAAGATCTTTGAACTCAACATCCGAAGTCAATAATCGATGGGTTCCAATCACAATATCAATTTCTCCGAGAAGCAATTTGAGAATAATCTCATCCTGTTCTTTCGGACTACGAAAACGAGATAACATTTCCACCGATACCGGATACGGAGCCAGGCGTTGTCGGAAAGTCTCGAAATGCTGTTGAGCCAAAACGGTGGTCGGAACAAGGATAGCTACCTGCTTCCCATCCATCACACATTTGAATGCTGCCCTGAGTGCCACTTCTGTCTTTCCGTAGCCAACGTCACCGCACAACAATCGATCCATCGGCCTGGCAGTTTCCATGTCTTTTTTTACATCCATGATCGCTTTGATTTGATCATCTGTCTCGACGTATGGGAAGCTGGCTTCCAGTTCCTGCTGCCAGGGAGTATCAGGTTTAAAGGCGTATCCCTCAGCTTCCTGTCGTTTTGCATATAGTTCCAGTAAATCTTGAGCTACACGAATGACTGCTTCACGTACACTTTGTTTGGTTTGCGCCCACTCGTTACTTCCCAACCGTGAAATGTGCGGTTGGTCTCCATCCGTTCCAATATACCGATTGAGACGGTCCGCCTGGTGTATAGGTACATATAATTGGTCGCCGCCTTCATAATCAACCAGCAAAAATTCTCTCTCTGTGCCTTCGAGCGTCCGCCTCACCAGTCCAGCAAATTTTCCAATCCCATAATCCACATGAACAATCCAGTCGCCTACCTTAAGGTCTGCAAAATCAGCTTCTGGTGCAGTGTATTTAACCTTGACTCTTGCACGCGGAACCGGTCTTTCCCATCCGAAAATCTCACCATCCGTGATGAAATGAAATACTTTGCCGTCATCTTGTATGAGATCCCACCCTTCACCCAGGGTGGCTTCTTTAAATTGGATCCTGCTTGCATCACATTCACCGGAATAATCATGCCAGATTTCTTTGAGCCGTGACAATTGCCTGGTTACAATTTCAGCTGATTCACCATCTTCGCAATACTTTACCAATTGCTCCATGAATGGTTTGAGATGGCCCGCAAAACGCCGTCCCGGCTGAAAAATAGATCCTAAGCTGACATGATCACCGTTTATAGAATTTCCCAACTCCACCCAGCGCCGCGTCTGGATCGTATCCACAATCTCTGACCAGGAGAGGTACGGTACAGGAAAATCTGCAGAAAGAGTTCCTTCTTGAATGCTGTCTGCACGGTTTTTTAATGACTGTGTCTCGATTTCCTCTCCAAAACTTTGAATATTTGACATGTTATCAACCAGAATTAATGCGTCTTTCGGTAGATAATCCAGAATTGTTGAAGGAGATGGGTGAAGGACTGGAATTTGAAACTCATCAAACACTTCATCAGCAGCGTCTAATGCCGTTCCCTGCCGAACCAGATATTCACGGGCAGGTGGAATCAACAATTGATCAAGATTTCGGACTGTACGTTGAGTGGTTGGATCAAATTGTCGGAGAGTATCGATCTCATCACCAAAAAATTCCAACCTGGAGGGGAAACGTTCCACCGGAGTCCAAACATCAAGGATCCCGCCACGACGGGAAAATTGTCCAAAATCGACGACGACATCGACATTTTCATACCCCAGACGAACCCATTCTCTCTGAAGAACTTGCGGGTCAATTTTTTGTCCAACCCTAATTGTTTTGCTGGCCAGAATAAAATCTCTACGCGGCATGGTGCGGGTCATCACTGCTCGCAAAGGTGCCACAATCACCAGCGGTTGTTCTGGGCGTTGTCTTCTGGGCAGATGGTATTGCGCCAGAGCTCCCAGCGCTGACAAACGGTCGCGGCGTGTGAGGCTGCCCCATGCAGCCAGCTCGTAGAACATTGGTGTGGGTTCGGGAAAATAGTATTTCGGCAGATCAGGCAACCAGAAGTTCAACTCATCGAACATTAACAGAGCCTTATCAGTACGGTCTGTTAATATCAAAATCGGTACTTCAAGATCTGTAACCAGGGCTGCGGCGACAGGCAAGCGTGCAGATCGCTGCAATCCCAGACTGGCCTTCAACGTCCCTAGTTTGATGGAATCAAGGCAATTCTGGTAAGCGAGCTGTTTACGAATGGTATCAAGCATTTTGGTCTTTATTAATTTGATTCGGGTTGAACCGGTTCATCGCGGTGTCTAATCCGTATTCCAAAAAACAATCAATCGCATCTGCGGCCCGTTTAAGGAAGTCAGCCAGTGTTTCCTGTTCGCTCTTGTGAAAGTTTTGCAACACGTATGCAGCTGCATCCATCTGGCCAGGTGGACGTCCGACGCCCATCCGTATTCGTGGAAAATCCTGTGAACCAATGCGCTCAATAATCGAGTTAACCCCTTTTTGTCCAGCGGAACCGCCTCCAGGTCGCATACGAATCACCCCAAAAGGGAGGTCGACATCGTCGTGTGCAACGATCAGATTGGTGAGAGGAACCTTATAGAATCGCATCAGAGCTGATACAGCCTGCCCCGAAAGGTTCATATAAGTTTGTGGCTTTGCCAAAATAACTCGATTTTCTCCGATCTTACTGATTCCAATAATGGCCTTGTTCTGAACCTTGGTAAGTTTGATCTCATGCTTTGCAGCAAAAGCATCAATCACCATAAATCCGATGTTATGACGCGTTTCACGATATTCACGACCTGGATTTCCTAATCCAACAACCATGAATGTAGTCTGAAGTTCATTCACTCCAGCAGACTCTCGATTGATCAATCGGTCTACGAGTGTCAATTGGTCCTCTTATCTTCTCGTCCGAGATTTTCTTATGGTTGAATACAAAAAAAGTAAAATCAGCGCCATTACTGCTATTACAATGCCAAAAACCATGCTTGTTTTTAACTGTTCGCTGTCTGCCGCTGCAGGATTAACCGGTAACGGTGTTGGTTGTTTGAGCTCTACCGTTTCTGGCGAAGATAATGGTATGCGGGTTCTTTCAGAATCAACATTAGGCAAAGTTGTTGCAGCTGGATGAGTGTAGTTTTTGACGCTAATCTGCCCAATGATTACCTCATTAACTGAGCCAGAGGTTGTTGTAACAGATAATTTAAGCTGATAGGTTCCATCAGTAATGGTTGTTGTATCCCATTTTGCGAGAACAACATCCTGCATTGGTGCATCTATTTTTGCAATTTGAAACCAGTTTTCAACTTCAGACCCATCATACGCATACGATATTGTCGCCGATTCAAAATCTGTCTCGGGAATGCTTCCACGAATTTCCACGATGCCGTTTATTGTTGACCCAGCCTCTGGGTATGTAATATACAACCCTGGCGTAATGAATAACATTGAAACCAGAGAAACAAACGCTATCGTGAGACGATGGAATAGAGTTGTGAACATGACAATCGTTAAGTTTAACACGAAGAGATAAAAGAATCAAACTTCTTACCTGCCCTGTAAGATTTCGAACAAAGACGAAAAGTTCGATAAACATATAATCACTTCTGGCTGATAATAAGTTAGTGAATGGATATGCTATAATTATTTCACTATGAACGAATACGAACCTGATACGATATCTTCTGAATCTGAACCGATGGATACTGTAAATTCATCATCGGAGAAATCAAGCAAACTTTGGCTGGTTATTGTTCTGAGTGTCTTGATTATTGGACTCGTGATAACCGGGATCGTATTCCTCTCCAGAGCCGGTACTGATGTCACAGGTAAGGTACGAGATATCTTTATTATTTTAATGGCACTGGAATCGATCGTTATTGGTGCAGCTTTGATCATTTTGGTTGTGCAACTGGCATCCTTGATCAATCTGCTGCAAAATGAGATCAAGCCGATCTTAAAATCCACCAGTGAAACGGTAAACACACTCAAGGGCACAACAACCTTCATCAGTGATAATCTAGCCGCTCCGGTGATCAAGATCAATAGTTCCTTGGCAGGCGCAAGGAAGTTGCTGGATCTCATCGGGTTGTTTAAGAAATAAACTTTTGAATATAAAAGGAGAGCAGATATGTCAGATCGTGATAATTTTGGAGCGTTTCTGGTCGGATTCTTAGTAGGTGGAATTGCCGGCGCAGTTGTCAGCCTCTTGTATGCTCCTGGCTCTGGCGAAGAGACCCGCGCGGTTATCAAGGAAAAAGCGATTGAGTTAAAGGATAAAACCACAGAAACTGCAGAAGAAGCTTATAAAAAGGCTGAAATCGCTGCCAATGAGGCAGCCGCAAAAGCACAGTCTTTATTAAAAGCAGCTCAAACCATGGCTGCAGACACACTAAAAAAGGGCTCTGTATTACTTGAGGGCGAAAAAGCCGAGCCAAAACCCAAGAAAACTGCAGAATAATCTCGCTTGAGCAGAAAGAACCTCTTCATAGAGAGGTTCTTTTTTTATCTTTCTCTTAACTTCTGATAAACTACAGGAATAGCCCGCAATAAATCTCTGGCAACGACGCACTCATTTGCGCCCACAATTTTTCCTGCTACCAACCCGGCCTGGGCGTGCATCCATGCACCCGCGATGGCAGCACTCTTTGAATCAACTCCCTGAGCAAGAAATCCACCGATCATTCCCGCTAAAACATCTCCGGTGCCAGCTTTTGCCAGTGCTGAAGTCGCTACCGGTATCGTAACTGTTTCGCCATCCCTGGTAGCGATGACGGTCAACGCTCCTTTTAAAACCACGGTCTGTTGCCATTGCTGGGCATATCGCCGCGCAATTTCAACACGATTGGATTGGATCTCTTCAACTGGTAACCCAGTTAAAAAGGACATTTCACCTGGGTGCGGAGTTAAAATACATGAATACTCCAGTCTTTTTGCCCAGTCTTTTATTCTTGACATTAAGAACAGAGCATCTGCATCGATCACCATCGGCGGAAGTATATTTGGCTCTCTTCTTACTTTAGTACCGCTTACACCGACAAATCCAACAGGCGAAGTTCTTCTAGAATCGGCATTTTCAAATAACAAATTTTGAACAAACCGAAAGGTGGTTTCTTCTCTTCCTAGTCCGGGACCTAATACAATGCTATTCGCTTTAGAAGCATACATTACAAGTGTGCTGGTTGCATTCTCAGAGATGACTCCATCTTGATCATCGAGAATTAACCAGGTCAATTCGAGATGCGATGCTGCTGCGGCCGCAAATACCGGTTCAGGTACAGCCGTCTGTACCAGACCAGCCCCCACTGCATAAGCACCCATTCCTGCAAGAATTGGAGCACCGGGGTAATTGACAGCCCCACCCGCCACAATTACCTTCCCAAAAGTGCCCTTATGCGATGAATCATTTCGAATTGGAAGCAATCGGTTTACATCTTCAAATCCAGCAACAGTATCACGCTCAAAATCATTTTTCGAGCCATATTCTGAAAGATTGAGATCAACTGTTTCAATTTCACCGCAGTAGGGTAATGCAGAGATGGTTATCATTCCTCTTTTGACCGCTTCAAGACAATAGGTCACATCGGCTTTCAACGCAGAGGGATCCACCTCACCACTCTGGCAATCCATACCCGAAGGGCAATCCACAGCAATAACAATGAATGACGACAGTTTTTCCTTTATCACGGCCAGGATTTGTTTATCTATTTGATTCATTGGAACCCGAAATCCAGTGCCATACAAACCATCCAGGATTAATACGCTGCTCAGATTTGAAAAAAGAGAAAGATCAAGCGTTTCTGCTGTTATGGCTTTTCCTCCTGCTGCCAGATATTCTTCCAGCAACGGGTCTCTACTATCTCGCTGTGAAAGCAAAAGAGCATAGGTCCGCCACCCCATCTTTTCGAGAACAGTGAGGGCTACCAGTGTATCACCACCGTTGTTCCCCTTACCCACCAACCCCAGGATCACCCTATCTTTGATGCCACAAAATCTCGAGTGAACCCGGTGAGCAATGCCAGTGCCGGCATTGGTCATCATTTCGGAATAAGAATAACCAGCAGCATTGCCAGCCTGTTCAAGGGCTTTCATTTCAGAGACACTTAAAAGGCGCATTTTTCCTCCGCATCATGAATTATTATACAACCCGGGTCATAGGGATATGCGAATACAGTATAATGAACGAATGCGGAAATACATCTATGCTGTTGTTTTTGCTTCCGGATTAACTTCCCTCGCTGTTGAGTTTGCAGCTTCTCGCCTGCTGGGTAATTATTTCGGAACCAGCAATCTCGTTTGGGCGAGCATCGTTGGCTTGATTCTCATCTACCTCACCGCTGGATATTTCATTGGCGGTACGTGGGCTGACCGCTCCCCCAGTTATTCAACTCTGTTTAAGATCCTTGCTTGGGCTTCTATATCAGTAGGTTTAATCCCTCTGGTGTCACGCCCTATTTTAAAACTCGCTTCGAACGCCTTTGACAGCCTTGAACTGGGCGTCTTGATTGGTTCTTTCACCTCTGTGATGGTTCTTTTCATCATCCCGGTTACCCTGATGGGAACGATTTCTCCCTTTGCCATACGGTTGTTGATTGAAAATCGCGAAAACGCGGGCAGAGTTTCAGGCAAAATTTACGCAATTTCTACCATTGGTTCTTTCATTGGCACCTTTCTTCCTGTTTTAGTGCTTATTCCATCAGTAGGCACTTATCGCACGTTTCTCATCCTCAGCCTCTTTCTGATGGTTTTTGCGCTCACCGGATTATTCCTGGTCGGCCGTTGGAAATTGCTTTTAAAATACATTTGGATGCCTCTGGTCATTGCGGTATTATTCATTTTTGGCACTCCTGGGATGGATAAATCCACAACCGGATTAATATTCGAGAGTGAATCTGCTTATAACTATATTCAAGTCCTTGAAGATCAAGAATTTAGGTTCCTACGGCTAAATGAAGGCCAGGGCATTCACTCCATCTACCATCCCACAATCATCAACTTTAATGGCACCTGGGAACAGGTTCTTTCAGCTCCGTTCTTCAATCCTGCACCGGTCGATCTTGATTCGATCGATGAAATTTCGATTGTTGGACTCGCGGCCGGTACAACCGCTCGGGCGGCCTTTGCTGTTTTTCCAAACGTTCACATTGACGGCATTGAAATAGATCCCGAAATTGTTGAGGTTGGCAAAGAATTTTTTGATATGAATAACCCCGCTCTGAACGTTATTGTCCAAGATGGCCGATGGGCATTAACAAACAGCGCGAAGCAATACGACATCATCAGCGTGGATGCTTATCGCCCACCGTATATTCCCTGGCATTTAACTACTCGAGAGTTCTTCCAGGTAGTCTATGATCACCTCTCGGATGACGGCGTGATGGTAATTAATGTTGGACGAGGACCTACCGACCGACGCTTAATCAATGCGCTTGCAACGACAATTCAGACAGTTTTTCCAAGTATTTATATTACCGATCTCTCTGGGTCATTCAACTCAATGCTTTTTGCCACCAAGCAGGAAACCCACCTGCAAAACTTTCTTGATAACTACATACAGCTTCATGATGATCCATCAACCCCTTCCTTCCTGCTTGAAGTAATGGCAGATACTTATGAAGGCCTTCAGGAAATTCCGCAGGCTTCAATTGTTTTCACTGATGATCTTGCTCCAGTTGAAGAGCTTACCAATTCATTAATAATAAACTTCATCCTTTCGGGTGGAATAGAGGAACTACAATGAAAAGATTATTTTCCATTGTGTCATTATTGGTTACGATCGTGATGCCTTTTTTTCTTCTAATGACATCGGTAAGAATCATCATGAATCCGTTTTATCTGGATTATGAATACAGGCTTCACAATTTTCCACCGGATGAATTTGGGTTCACGACTGACGATAGATTAAAATGGGGAAAGTTATCCCTGAATTATCTCTTTAATCAAGAAAACATTGATTTTCTAGCGAACTTGAGGCTAGATGACGGGAGTGTTCTTTACAACGAACGTGAGTTGAGCCACATGCTTGATGTAAAGATTTTAGTTCAGACGGGTTTACGGGTTTGGTATGCAATCATTGCCTTTCTTATCCTGTCCGGAATGATCGCCTGGAGGACTGGCCATAAAAATGAGTTTTTAAGGGGCATATCTAGAGGTGGGTGGATAACCGTTGCCGTGATTCTTCTCATTCTTGCAGCTGTAATGATCGATTTCAATGCACTATTTACTGGTTTTCACGCAATTTTTTTCACCGGTGACTCGTGGCTCTTCTATATTGATGATACGCTTATCAGACTTTTCCCCGAAAAGCTCTGGTCAGATGCTTTTACTTTTGTGGGAATTCTTACCCTCGTAGGTGCAATCCTCTGCGGTTTATTCACCGTTCGATTCTCCCAACAAAAGAAATGATGACGAAATTTCAACCTGCATAATCGATAAAAAAACAGCCGGCTTGTCACCGGCTGTTTTTTTACTTTTGTTTTGCCTGGTTGGCGACTGCTTCTGCTTTGCGTTTCGCTTCTTCAGGATCTCCCAGATAGTAACTCTTCATGGGCTTTAGATCATCATCCAGTTCATAAACCAGAGGAACCCCGGTGGGAATGTTTAATTCAACAATATCATCATCCGACACATTATCCAGATATTTTACCAGCGCACGCAGACTATTGCCGTGAGCCACGATCAGTACATTCTTTCCAGACTTAATCGAAGGCACAATCGTATCAAACCAGTAAGGTAAGAACCTTGCAACTGTATCCTTCAAACATTCGGTGAGGGGCAATTCGCTGCTGGTCAATTCTTTATACCTTCGGTCGTGACCCGGATAACGTTCATCATCTTTGGTAAGGGCCGGAGGTCGGGTATCATAACTCCTGCGCCAGATATGAACCTGTTCATCACCATATTTCTTGGCAGTCTCGGCTTTATTCAATCCCTGCAGCGCACCATAATGCCGTTCATTCAATCGCCACGAATTGACCACGGGAATCCACACCTGTTCCATTTCCTGCAGCGCAATCCACAAGGTGCGTACCGCGCGGGTTAACACCGATGTATAGGCAATATCAAATTCAAAACCCGCTTCTTTCATCAACTTCCCGGCAGTACGCGCTTCCTCTTCACCCTTTTCAGTCAGATCAACATCTGTCCAACCGGTAAACCGGTTTTCTTTGTTCCACGCACTTTCACCGTGCCGTAATAAGACAATCTTATACATATCGACTCCTTTTAACCTGGCAGTTACTACAACTGTAGCGCAAGAATCATCTTGCGCTACAGAATCATTGATTTTCGAGTGAATTACCTTACGGCAACCGGATTTTCAGGGTTCTCGGAAGGATCAAAAATATGGCTGTTATCCATATTAAAGATTAACTCGACCGTCTCTCCAATCTGGTATTTCGAACGTGGATCAACTCTTCCGACAAAACTATTGCCATTGTTGGTTGCAAGATATACCAGAATTTCGTTGCCCATTAATTCAACAACATCCACCTTAGCCTTCACCCGCTCACCAGAGATTTCATGCGGCGAGAAATCAGGGTTATGAATATCATCCGGGCGAATGCCAAAAATAATCTCTTTTCCTACTAATCGATTTAATTTTTCATATCGATCTTTAGGCACTTTAATCTTGTATTCACCGTTATCAACAAAAATGGTATCGCCTTCTTTGACTAATCGCATGTTAAAGAAATTCATCGCGGGTGTGCCAATAAAACCGGCAACAAACAGGTTTGCAGGACGGTCATACAGTACCTGGGGTGTATCCAATTGCTGCAAAACACCTTTATTCATGACAGCGATGCGGTTTGCCATGGTCATCGCCTCCGTCTGGTCATGAGTGACATAGACAAAGGTAGTTCCCAGTTGATGATGAATCTTACTGATTTCAGCACGGGTTTGTACTCGCAGCTTGGCGTCAAGGTTTGAAAGAGGCTCATCCAGTAAAAACACTTTCGGTTCACGCACAATAGCCCGTCCCAATGCAACACGCTGTCGCTGTCCACCAGAGAGCTCGCGCGGTTTGCGCTTTAGAAGATTCTCAATTCCAAGGATCTTGGCAGATTTCTCAACCCGGCGCTGAATTTCATCTTTTGGTATTTTTCGCATCTTTAGACCAAAAGCCATATTGTCATAAACCGACATGTGCGGATAAAGCGCATATGATTGGAAAACCATCGCAATATCACGGTCCTTCGGGGGGACATCATTGACCAACCGGTCACCAATGTAGATCTTCCCTTCAGTCACCTCTTCCAATCCAGCCAGACAGCGAAGAGCCGTCGTTTTTCCACACCCTGAAGGCCCCACAAGTACCAGGAACTCTTTATCCTTGATCTCGAGATTCAAGTCAGAAATTGCAGTGAAATCACCGAATCTCTTAACAACATTTTCAAATATTACACCAGCCATTATGTCCTCCTTCCGGAACGAGTATAGTGACTTTATTATATGACATATTTTGAAATAATAAAAATACTCTTGCTGTTGTAAATTCAACCGTTGATTTCCGGGTCAAGGGTTCGAATATATGATAGAATATTTGTGCGAATAATTGAAAGGGGAAAGATGCCAGAAGCTCCCGAAATTGCCTCTCGTTCTATTGAAATGAATACTGCCTTGAAAAACAAGGTGATCAAATCCATTGAAGTCACCCAACCCAAGTGTCTGAATTTGTCTGTTGATGAATTCAGCGCTGCCCTTGTTACTGCAATGATTCAACGTGTTACCTACCATGGAAAGTGGATTAAGGTTTACACCTCGCGGGGTTGGCTGCTGCTCAATCTTGGTATGGGCGGTGAAATTCTTTTAGTAACGCGTGATTCACTTCCACAAAAATATCGACTGATTTTTGATTTCACTGACAAAACCTGTCTCGCAGTTAATTTCTGGTGGTTTGGGTATGCTTTCCATGCAAAACAGGATGAACTCTCTTCAATTCCGATGATCGCAAGATTGGGACCGAATGTCTTGGATTTGACCCTGGAAGATTTCCTTACGCTGCTCAGCTGCCAGAAAGGAAAAACCAGAGTAAAAGCTTTTCTTTTAGATCAATCCAAGGTCGCTGGGATCGGAAACGCATACATACACGATATCCTTTTTCTTGCCAGGCTACATCCAAACCGTTTGCTCGTTTCACTATCCGACTCAGAAAGAACTGAACTTTTCAACTCCATTCAAGCCGGATTACGCCCAAGCCTGCAAAAAGGCGGCGCTTTTTATGAAACTGACCTTTACGGCCAAAAAGGCCGCTTTTCAATGGAAGATATCCTCATCGGTTACAAAGAAGGCAATGCATGTCCAAACTGCGGCACCCCCATTGAAAAAATCCGTACCGGTAGTACCAGTTCTTTTATTTGCCCAACGTGCCAGCCAGATCCAGCGCTTTAAATTTGTTGTGAAACTTTTCCAGCAAAGTTTCGATATATAATCTACTGATTCTCTTCATCAGAGGTGAACATTGTCACAGCCACAGGCTATTGCTGAGCTCGATCTACAATCGACCATTTCTAAAAACCGTCTCCTGGGCATTTTTCGTATGTTAAAAGGATTTCGCCTCCGTTATTTGGGTGCGGTCACCAGCCTGGGGGTATCAGCCACCGCTAAGACTTTAACATATATGCTCTTGCGATATTTTGTAGATACCTATTTCATTGCACAGGATAAATCAGTAGGCTTAATTTGGATTGCGCTTGGTTTTGTCGGATTAGCTGCCGTGGAAGGTGGATTTACTTTTCTCAGCGCTGTACTTGCCTCACAAACTGCAGAAGGCATTACTCGCCGTCTGCGTAATTATCTCTATGACCACATCCAGCACTTGTCTTTCACATATCACTCCAAAAACAAAACCGGCGATCTAATTGAGCGCAGTACCTCAGATGTGGATGCTCTGCGGCGCTTTTACTCAGACCAGGCGATCAGTATCGGCAGGATTATTCTACTCTTCACCATCAACTTTATTACCTTAATTAATCTAAACGTACGCCTCGCACTTTACTCGATTATCGTGATCCCGCTCATTCTGGTTGTTTCAATGCTCTTGTTTAAGAAGGTTTCAACAGCCTATGAATCTTACCAGGAACAAGAGGCTGCGCTTTCTACCACCCTACAGGAAAACCTGGCTGGCGTCAGAGTTGTTAAAGCGTTCTCTCGGCAATTTTATGAGATCGAAAAATTCGAAAAAGACAACTGGGAAAAATTTGTGCGCGGCAAGAGATTGACGCTCATGGATTCGCTCTTCTGGCCTTTTTCAGACATCCTTTGCGGCGGACAAATGCTGGCTGGATACATTATTGGTGCAATGATGGCGATCAATGGCGAAATCAGTGTTGGCACATATCTGGCCTATGCTGGTCTGGTTATTTATATCATCTACCCCCTGCGTAATCTGGGAAGAATCATCGTTCAAACCTCAAATGGCCTGGTCTCTTATGGGCGTGTGATGGACATCCTAAAAGAAAACCGCGAACCCCTTGATCAAGGTGATTACCTTCCGAAAGGCTGCCTGCAGGGAAGATTTGAGTTTAATAATGTTAAATTTGAGTACGAACCTGGCGATCATACCCTTGAAGATATTACCTTCACTGTAAAACCTGGACAGGTCGTCGCACTTCTTGGCTCCACCGGATCTGGAAAATCAACCCTCGTCAATTTGTTACCCAGATTCTACGAATACACTGGTGGTAATATTTTGCTGGATGGGGTGGAATTGAACCGCTATCCACGTAAGTACCTTCGTCAGCAAATTGGCATCGTCGAGCAGGAGCCATTTCTCTTCTCACGCTCCATTCGTGAAAACATCACTTACGGTGTTGGTCGAGATGTTAGCGACGCTGAAGTGGAATCAGCCGCCCGCGCAGCCGCGATTCACGATGTCATTCTTACTTTTCCTGAAGGTTATCAAACGCTGGTTGGAGAAAGAGGCGTTACCCTTTCAGGCGGACAGAAACAAAGGGTTACCATTGCCAGAACTCTGCTTAAGAATCCGCGTATCTTAATCCTTGATGACTCAACTTCCTCGGTCGATACTGAAACAGAAGCTGAAATTCGCGAAGCTCTGCAAAATCTGATGAAAGACCGGACCACATTTATCATTGCCCATCGAATCCAGAGCATTACAGATGCTGATCTAATCCTTGTCATGGATAAAGGAAAGATTATCCAGAGCGGTACACATCAAAGCCTGTTAAATGAAACGGGAATTTATCAACAAATCTTCAACATTCAAACCAGAATTGAAGATGAACTTGAAAAGGAGCTGGCAAGTGGCGGATAATTACTTTGAAGAAGAGGCCTTTCAAACGAAATTTGACGGGAAAATCTTCCGTCGCATCCTTTCGCTCACCACTCCTCATATCAAATGGTTGATTGGTTTTCTGGTAACCATAGCCGGTGTTGCCATATTAGACTCAATTTCCACCTGGCTCTCCAAGCGAATTGTAGACGATGGTATCATCGCTGGCAATGTTGAAGTGCTGACAAGGATCATGATCCTGTATGCCGGTTTGATCCTTTTGCAATCAGCATGCATGTTTCTTTTCATCTACCTGGCGGGAGTTTTGGGTGAACGCATTCGCTATGATCTGCGCAAGAAGATGTTCAATCACTTGCAGGCTTTATCTTTAAATTATTACAGCAAGACGCCCGTTGGATGGATCATGGCAAGGGTTACATCGGATTCTGAAAGGGTGGCCGACCTGGTAACCTGGGGGCTGGTGGATTCCACATGGGCGGTCATGAGCATTACCACATCGATGATCTTTATGTTCATCATCAATTGGAAAATGGCGCTTATCGTTATTCTCCTATTACCTATCCTGTTGTATATCGCTATTCAATTTCGAAAACGCATCATCACCTCATATCGAGAAGTTCGGAAGACGAATTCAAAGATCGTTGGCGCATACAATGAAAACATTACCGGTGTGAGGGTGATTAAAGCCCTTGGTAGAGAAAAAGAAAACCTGCAGGAATTCAGCAGATTAACAGACAAGATGTACCATTCCGCCTTCAGAGCTGCCTGGTTAAGTGGTCTCTTCCTTCCCACGGTTCAAATCGTTTCTGCCTTTGCAGTGGGAATGGTGGTCCTTTACGGAGGATTTCAAGCCCAGATAGGGATGATGACGATTGGTGGAATACAGGCTTTTGTTTCATACATTACCTTCATGATGTGGCCGGTCCAAGACCTCGCACGCGTTTTTGCTGATATGCAACAGGCGATCGCTTCAGCCGAGAGAATGTTCTCACTGATCGATTCACAACCTCAAATTACTGATCGGCCAAGAGCCATCGACCCGGGCACGATCAAGGGTGATATTATCTTCGATCATGTGACCTTCGCTTATGAGAAGGAGGATAAACCGGTCTTAGATGATTTCTGTTTGCATGTGAAACGAGGTGAAACGATCGCTCTGGTTGGACCGACAGGTGGAGGAAAATCAACCATCGTCAATCTCCTTTGCCGTTTTTATGAGCCTGTATCTGGCAAGATTTACATTGGCGGACGAGACTATACTAGCCTTTCGCTTCAAGCCATTCAATCTCGAATTGGTGTAGTATTACAAACGCCTCATCTCTTCTCTGGATCGATCACAGAAAATCTGCGCTACGGCCGCCTGGATGCAACAATGGATGAAATTATTGAAGCCACTAAAGTGATCGGCGCCTATGACTTCATCATGCGTTTTGAAAAGGGATTTGATACCGAAGTTGGTGAAGGTGGAAACTTACTCAGCGTAGGGCAAAAACAGCTATTGAGTCTAGCACGTGCTGTTCTAGCCAATCCTGAAATTTTTGTGATGGATGAAGCAACCAGTTCAGTAGACACATTGACAGAGGCGTTGATTCAAAAGGGCATGCAAACCTTGCTCGAATCCACAACCAGCTTCATTATCGCTCACCGCCTTTCTACGATCAAAAAGGCTGACCGGATTCTAGTCATCGAGAACGGTCAAATAGCCGAAATTGGCACACATAACGAACTGTTAAAGCTGAGAGGTAAGTATTACCAGTTGTATACCCGCCAGTTTAGAACCCAACTTGAAGCGGCGTATAATCCATTTGAAGAACTATCAAAGGTGTCTTAACCGACAGGGTAAATCAAGATCTGACAATGGGCAAAAGAAATCCGTTATTGACTTATCTTACCCAGCAGTTGAAAGAATTTTTTACGACTGTTTACCGGGTGCTTCGTGGAGCGATTTTAACTTTTAACCTTGCAAAAGGAGCAGAGGCAGCCTCGAGCATTGCATATTACACATTATTCTCAATTTTTCCCCTGCTCTTGAGCATTGTTGCTGTAGGTTCATTTTTTATTGACAGAACCATGGTGGAAAATCTTTTATTGAAATTTCTGCCAACGGTTATACCGGTTTCACAAGAATTCATCCTGTCAAACATTCAACAGGTATTCGAGCTGCGCGGTGCTGTTTCTTCACTTGCATTGCTCGGACTGCTTTGGTCTGCTACCGCTGTCTTCACAACAATCATCCGCAATATTAATGCCGCCTGGCCCGCTGCTGCACCACACAGCTTCATACGCATGAGATTGCTTTCGCTTGCAATCATTGCTGCCATGGCCGTTTTGTTGATTCTCTCATCATTTTCACTTACCATACGCCAGGTTTTGTTTAATCTGGGCATCGTCATCGATTATTCGTTGATCAGTTCTTTCTTATCGTCTTACTTTTTTACCAAAATTTTCCCCATCCTGATCCGAATTTTGATTTTCTTCGGTCTATATTATATGGTTCCACAGATCAAAGTGAAAAAATTATCTGCTTTGACTGGAGCCGTGGTAACCACTATCGCCTGGCAAACGATTACCAATCTCTTTAGTGCATATCTGGCCAGTGGGATGGCAAGGTATGAGATTGTATATGGATCTCTTGGAAAAATGATCGCCCTTTTGGCCTGGATCTATTTTAGCGGGTGGATCATTCTGTTTGGCGCACACCTGACTTCATCAATCGACCGTCATTCCTAGAATTATCGCTGTGCTTTCAAGTTTAATGTTTCAGCATCGATAATTGTGAATTCAGTACGTGTAATCTTGATCAGCCCTTCATCAGAAAACTTGTATAACAGCCTGCATACCATTTCGCGTGTGCTGCCAATGCGCGCTGCCATTTCATCAAGTGTGAGGCTGCGTTCAATACTATTTTGATTTTTCGTTTTAATCCCCATCAATAGCCTTGCCAATCTCACTGCAATAGGCTGAAAAGTCATTGATTCAATGATTTCACTGGCAGTAAGCATCCGCTTTACAGCCAGCTTGCCTAATTCCCATGATAGAGTGCCATTTTCTCTCAATATTGGTTCCAAATCATTCCGTGACCAGAGGATGATCTGTCCATCCTCAAATACTTTATAAGCTGCAGGCATAGGTGATCCATCCAGGAAGAAAGCTAACCCCCAGAATATATCTCCTGTCCCAAATGTAGCTGCCACAAGAGTCTTTCCATCTGAGGAGTCTTTCTCTGCAACGATCGTACCTCTGACAACCAAAAATAGGTAAGGCCAAATTTCTCCTTGATGAACCAGGAACTCTCCTTTTTCCAAATCTTTCCGGGTTGCTGTAGCAGAGATTTTTTTTAATATTCGTTCATCTATTGAATTAAAGAGCGGATTGGACTTAATAATGGTTTCTTGATCGTTAGCCTTCATTTTTTATCCCTGTTCCTGTCCACTTAATTCTATCCGAATCTCGAAATCCTTCGGATTAATTAACCAAAAGCAAAGTAATTCTATCGTTTTTCACCATACTAGATGTATCTACATCCATCTTTGTATATGGAGTTAACGATGAGATTGCTGTTAAATTTTTTCACCTTACTATTTCTCTTTATTTTGTCTGCGTGTACCACAAATGTCTGTCCGGATGACAGTATCACCTATGTGGATAATGCAGCCCTCCTTGCACCGAATATAGAACCAACATACCAAAATATCGAACTTGAAATAAACCGGAAAACTATCCTATTTGATCAGGTGGTTCACGGACCATTGTGCAATAACTCATTAGAAGGAACCGTTTATATTGCTTGTGACGTGCAGATAACCAGATGGGAAGAAAAACCTGATTTTTTAGAGGGGTGCAACTTTCAAGTCGCGGAAGGAACTGTGATCTATGTAGCTGCGCATAACAATGCACCTTATTACAAAGGGTGCAAAGAGTGTCATTAACCAAAAATCAACCAATTCCACGTTAATCAGTATAAAGGAGACAAACATGAAAAATAAATTGGGAGGAATTCTAGCTGCAATAGCAGCAGTCATTGGGATCATTGGGCATTTTGTTCTGTTTTTTCAATGGTACCAGGTGGGCATGCACGCTGAAAGCGCTGAACCAGGATGTGAAATTCTACTCAAAACCATCCACCCACTCCTGGCCAACCTCGGCCTGCTCGGAGCAGCCTTGTTTTTAGTAAGTTCCTACGGTTTTTTCACGAATCGCAGGTGGGCATTTTCACTGTCAGTGATGGGGATTATTGCAGCGCTTCTGGGTAGCTTTTTCATAAACATACCCTTCATGGCAGCGGATCTACCACCAGTGTACTTTACTTTATTCATCCCGTATCTGGTGATTTACTTCTTGATCATGATCACAGTTGCTCGAAGATCATGGAGCCGCACATTGCTGGCTTTGCTTACAGGTGTGGCGTATATCGTATGCTGGATGAATGGGGTTTCAAGTACCAGCCGCATTATAACCGTTGGGGCAGACATATTCATTCTTGTGCAAAAGCTGCACTGGGTTGCCATGGCTGGGTGGGCTGTGGTCACCGCTGGTATTCTGATTAAACCCAAAGAATGGCAGCGTGTATTAGGGTTGGTCTCTGGTATGTTGGAATTAATTGTCGGCATACCACTGGCAATCGTTACCGCTCAGCAGCTTGGACGCTTCTCATTGTTCGCCTTAGCACCGATTGTGTGCCTTGCACTGGTCATTATGCTCATTTATCCAGGCAAATGGAAAACATGGACCGCTGGTGATTTGCCTGCAAGTTCTACGTAAATCAAAACCCCTATTTACATTTCAGCTGCAAAATCCAGTGCATCTTAGTAATGATTATTGTTGTTGATTAAAAAAACTCACCCCTGATATTCTTTGTTTGCTTGCAAAACATCGAACTCGGGGGTGAGAAGTAAATAATGACTGGGTAGAACCCTCCCCATTCCACTCGGTCCCGGTTATTGATCTGAAGATCGGATCTCTTTCAATTCTCCGGTGACGGTAAAAATCGTTCGCTCGCAGATATTGGTCACCCGGTCTGCGACGCGCTCCAGGTTATGCGCTACCCAGAGGATCCAATTTGCACGCTGAATCGTTTTTTCGTCGTTACCAATCATACCCATCAAATTAGTATATACCAAATTATAAAGGTTATCAATCTCGTCATCCAATATTGGAATAACATTGGCTTCATCAACATCTTCGTTGATAAATGCAACCACAGCTCGGTCTAACATCGAAACACACTTTTTTGCCATTATAGGAATGTTCACTAAAGGTGTGAGAAGTTCTTCATCACCCATTCGAATATTGATTTTCGCAATACCTTTTGCGTAGTCGCCCATGCGTTCCAGCTCGCCCGCAATTTCAAGGATGGAGGCAAGCAGGCGAAGATCACGCGCCATTGGTTGTTGTGTTGCAATGGTGATAAGCACCTGTTCTTCAATATGAAATCGTTTTGCGTTTACATCATCATCAATTTCAATAATCTTTTTTGAAGCAGCAATGTCTCTCGTTCTGAAAGCTTCAACGGACCCCAGGAGCTGCTGTTCAACCAGATTACCCAATACCACCAGCTCATCCTTTAATTGTTGGATTTCGCTCTCAAATGATTTACGCATCCTCTCCTCTTTTCAACCCTTTTATCCAAATCTACCGGTTACGTAATCTTCAGTTCTTTTATCTTTTGGCCTTGTGAACAACGTGTTTGTTTCTTCGAATTCGATCACCGTTCCAGATCTTGTATTTTCAGCCAGCATCATCATCGCAGTATAATCAGAAGCCCGCGCTGCTTGCTGCATATTGTGGGTAACGATAACTATAGTATAGTCCTTCTTGAGCGATTGCATTAATTCTTCAATCTTCAATGTCGCAATCGGATCCAATGCAGATGCAGGTTCATCCATAAGGATGACCTCTGGTTGAACTGCAATCGCCCGCGCAATACACAAACGTTGTTGCTGGCCGCCTGACAGAGACAAAGCCGATTGTTTTAAGATATCTTTTACCTCATCCCATAAAGCTGCCTTAGTTAACGAAGATTCAACCAATTCATCTAAATTCCCACGGTAACCATGAATTCGCGCTGCCCAGGCAACATTTTCATATATAGATTTAGGGAATGGATTGGGTTTTTGAAAGACCATACCAATCCGATAACGCACTTCTACTGGATCAATATTACGCCCATAAAGGTTGTGTCCTTCAAAGATAATCTCTCCTTCAATATGTGTGTTAGGCACCAATTCATTCATTCGGTTGAAAGCGCGTAGAAGAGTTGATTTACCACACCCAGATGGGCCAATGATTGCGGTGATCTTATGGCGTGGAATCTGGATATTTACATCGGTCACGGCGCGAAAATCACCGTAATAGATGTTCAGATTGTGAGTTTCGAGAACAGGTGATAATTGATTCATTTATACTCCATGCAGCGGCCTAGTACTTCTTTTCAAACCGGTTTCGTAATATGATTGCTGCTGCATTCAAACATAACAATAATACCAGCAAAAAGATAATTGTAGCAGCAGCAAGATGACGCCATTCAGATTGTGGACGTGAAGTCCATTGATAAATTTGAATCGGCAATGTCGTAAATTTTGAAAAAGGCGATGTCGGATCGAATGTAATTGCTGTTGATGCGCCGACGACAACTAAAGGAGCAGTTTCACCGATTGCTCTTGAAATCGCCAGAATCGTACCTGTTAGAATTCCAGGAAGGGCGTTTGGAAGTACATGTGCCCAGATGGTTTGCCATTTTGTTGCGCCCAGTCCATAACTTGCCTTACGCAGCGATTGAGGTACCGCACGAATTGCCTCTTGAGCATTGATGATAACAAGCGGTAAAACCAATAAGCCCAGTGTCAATCCGGCTGAAAGGATTGTCCGTCCATTTGCAGTTGTCGGATCAACAAATCCAAAGAGTGCTCCACTTGTCAGTGGTTCTAATGCCCTCACGAATATGGCAAGCCCCAATATGCCATAAATGATAGATGGCACACCCGCAAGATTGTTGATATTGGTTTGGATTAAGCGGTTTAACCAGTTATCTTTCGCATATTCTTCCAGATAAATGGCGGCACCCACCCCCAGAGGAAATGCAAATAGTATCGTAAACAAGATCGTCCACAAAGAACCCAGCACTGCGGTCCGAATACCGGCTGTACTCGCCTCACTGGATTGGGATCGCATGATCAAATCACCACGAATCCATGATCTAAATTGAAGTTGGGCTCCAGGATATTCCTTCTTTACCCTTAAATATTCGTTTACGATCTCAGATTTTCGAAAAAGTGAGTCATATAGAGACCAGGTTTCAAGGACTTTATATTTTAAGACTCTGGTTTCAATCAATGAGAAGAGATCTTTCCGTGATCGTTCTGACAGTGGTTTTTCGTCTTCTAGTTTTTTTAGCGCCCCTGAAGATAATTTTTCCTGTAACAATTGTATCCATTGGTCAGTGGATTGGTCTTCTAGTTCAATTCCATTTACAGCCAGGGTTGACGGATTGATTTTTGAATCCATAATCACGTATCCAAAAACGCTGTTGACAATGTTAATGATCAAAGCAGACAAAGCCAAAATTCCAATAATGGTTGCAGCTAGAAACATAAGGTGCCAGTATTTCCCTGACCTTTGCCGTAGAGATAGATTTTCTGAAAAATCGTTTGTTTCCCTTGCCCTTTT
This sequence comes from Anaerolineaceae bacterium, assembly GCA_034429135.1. GTDB lineage: Bacteria > Chloroflexota > Anaerolineae > Anaerolineales > Anaerolineaceae > UBA6107. The sequence continues at coordinate 53,970 of DAOUGR010000001.1, forward strand.
CACTATCATTCATAAACCTCACGATATTTTCGAACAATGCGTTGACTAATGATGTTCAGAACAAATGTAATCAAAAAGAGAAACAAACCGATAGCAAAAATGCTGTCGTAATCGATCGAATCGTAACTCAAATCACCGCCAGAAATTCTCACGATATGTCCAGTCATTGTTTCTGCTCCCTTGAAGGGATTTAACGTCAGGTTAGGCCCTGCACCAGCCGCAACAGCCACGATCATCGTTTCACCGATCGCTCTGGAAATGCCCAGAATGATCGCAGCGCTGATCCCAGATAATGCAGCTGGAAGAACGATTCTTATTGCAACCTCAAGCTTCGTTGCCCCCAGTCCATACGCAGCATCTCTTAGAGTTCTTGGTACAGCACTTAAAGAATCTTCGCAAATGGATGCGATCAATGGCAATATCAATATTCCCATTACCAGGCCAGCAGACCCGGTATTATAAATCTCCACAACATTTTCACCGAAAATCGACCGCAGCAAAGGTGTAACCATTGTCAACGCAAAATATCCGTAAACAATGGTGGGAATGCCAGCCAGCAGTTCCAGGGTGGGCTTTAAAATTTTTCGAACTTTCGTACTCGCATATTCAGAAAGATAAATTGCCACAGCCAATCCTAGAGGAATCGCGACCGTCATAGCGATGCTGGTGGTGAGCAAAGTGGACATGAAAAGCGGGAGAATTCCAAACTCATTAATATGCGGCTGCCAGGTAGTTCCAGTTAAGAAATCCCATAAGGTCACCTCAGGAAGTCTGAAAAAAAGCCAGGCGTCTTTTCCAAGAACAAAGACAATTCCTATTGTGGTAAAAATCGAGACGAACCCTGCCAGGAATAACAACACCTGGATGATTGTTTCACCTGCTTTTATCTTCTTTTGTAGGCCGTTGTTCCGTATTGGATATCCCTGTGTCATAAAATCACCATCAGTTCTTTCATTCATCTGTAAAGGCCTTTCTGGCACGTACCCAGAAAGGCCTCTGGGGTTTTTATGCCTCCCTATTTACCCACTGCGCTCATCCATGAATCAAGCGCTGTTTGGATCGACTCTTGGGTCGCGGGAAAATATCCGATATCCGTGATCTCGTTATTTACATTTTCTAGATAAAATCGAATGAAAGCTGCTACTTGAGGTTTCTCTTGCAAAATTTTCGCATCAGAGTACATAAACAACGGGCGTGAAAGTGGATAACTGTTATCTTCAGCAGTTGCTTCCGTCGGTGTAACACCATTTACAGCCAGTACATTGAGTTTGTCTTCGTTCTCGTAATAGTATGCGAATCCAAAGAATCCGATTGCATAGGGTGAACCTTCTACACCCTGCACCAGCACGTTATCATCCTCTGACATCTGCAAGTGTTCAGCCGCTAATATTGCAGCCTCACCATTTTCGACACTGGCCTTGCCATCAGCTCCAGGATAAGCAGGAGCCATCACGACTTCCACAAAGTAATCAAAGGTTCCACTGTCAGTTCCTGGAATGAAGCGCAGGATATCTTCAGCGGGCCATTCGGTGCGGATGTCAGACCATTTCTTCGCAGTGGAAAAAATGGCTGCAAGTTCTTCTTTGGTCACGTCAGTCAGGAAGGTATTCTCTTTACTGACAACAACCGCAATCGCATCTGTTCCTACTCGGAATTCAATTGGGGTTCGACCGATTTTGGCACACGATTCAACCTCACTGTCTTTGATCTTGCGCGAAGCATTGGCGATATCTGTCTCCCCATTTACACAGAAACGCTCAAATCCAGCACCTGATCCAATACTATCGATCGTAATTTCGCCCGCGAAACCTTCTTCTTCAAAACGCTGTTTCATCCTTTCAGATAACGGGAATACGGTGGAAGACCCTGCGATCGTGATTGCACCTGTGACCGCATCAGGCATGTACATCGCCAATGGATCCTCAACAGCAGTAGGAAGGATCTCGGTTGGTTCTACGTTGGGAGCTTGCGTAGTGGGGGTTGGCGCAACAGTTGATGTGCACGCAGTGAGCCCTATTGCAAGGACGAGTAAAGCATTAATAACAAAGATGATCTGTTTTTTCATTTTTTCTCCTGTTAGTTTTCTTATCAGGAGAATAACAAACAGCGTTTAAAACAAAACGAAGGATTTGTTAACGATTGGTTAATTTTTTGAACTAAATTGGAAGTGAAAAACTGAATGTCGATCCTGCGCCAGGCTTGCTATCCACCCAAATTTTTCCACCATGAGCTTCGACAATGTGCTTGGCAATCGATAAACCCAGACCAGTTCCTCCAGAACTCCTGGCACGATCTGTTTTGAAGAAGCGCTCAAAAATTCGCGGTAAATCCTCTTCGGCGATCCCCACCCCTGTGTCTTGTACGCGAATGATGATTGAATTCATCTCCATCTCTGCTGTTATGGTGATCTTTCCATCAGGAGGAGTGAATTTAATGGCGTTATGGATCAAATTAATGAGTACCTGTTCGATACGCTCAACATCTATCTTGATAACAGGGAGTGATTCAGAACAATGAGCACTGATTTCAATTCCAGCTCGTTCGGCTTGCATCTTCATGCGATTTACAGATTGAGTCAACAATTGAGAAAGATCGCATGGTAATTTTTGCAATTGAACGCGTCCGGATTCAATACGGGCGAGATCAAGTAATTCCATAACCATTTGATCTAACTTTTCGATTTCAACCTCCATCCTTGAAAGGAAGTGCTTCGCTGAAGTCGGATCGATTTCAATACTGCGTTCTACCGTCTCGTTCAATGCACGCATGGATGCCAGCGGCGTACGTAATTCATGGGAGACATTACTGACAAATTCCTGACGCATTCGTTCCAAATTTCTTTGATGGGTCATATCTTGAAAAAGCATTAACACGCCAAATGTCTCGGCCCCTTCGAGAATGGAACTAATCACATGGACATATTTCTGGTTTTTTTGTAGTTCAAAATAAGCGCTTTGCGAATTCTTGGTTTCTATCGTTTTATTCCATAACTCAACGATCTGGTAATATCGTATTGTCTGCGCCAGTGATTTCCCAATTTCAACCTCTTTGATATCCGATAGAAGAATTCTTGCTGCTGGATTGATTAATAAGACCTTTCCCTCATCATCAACAATAATAATGCCATCGGCCATTTGTTCAACAATCTTGCTAAATTTTTTCTTTTCAGCCTCAATCGCTGCCAATTGATTTTGTATTTGAAGGCTCATATGACTGAAAGCGCGGGTTAAGACACCGATCTCATTTCGATAATTTGAGCGGGGAATATCGTCAAAATTCCCAGCGGCAATTGACTGTGCAGCCTGTGTTAAAAGCACGAGCGGTCTGATGGTCCTTCGGGTAATCAGGTAAGTGATCAGAAAGGATACACTAATTGCAACCAGTCCCCCATACCAGATGACACGGTTCATTTGAATAACCCGGGTATTGATATCATCCATTGCAACCGCCATACGGATGACAATGCTTTCTCCAGATTCGAATTCGTGTTTGATCGCCACATATAACATGTCAACAGTGGTCGTTTTGCTGTATCGCACTTCTGATCCAACCCCGTTCTTGATCGCTTGCTGCACCTCCGGACGGTTTAAATGATTATCCATCCTCATTGGATCGGATTCCGAATCAGCAATGACGGTACCATCCGATTGAATTATGGTTACACGGCATTGCAAATTGCTTGAGTATCGCGTGACGAGTGAATCCAGTGAAGTTTTCGACCCTGGAAGCAATATTTCGTTTGTAAGTTCGCTCTCCAGTAATCTTGCCTGCGATATTAGAGTCTGATAGAGGTCTTCTTCATAATTCTTCTTCGTTGAATTTGTTAAAAACACAGACAGGGTAATGATGATGACTCCAAAAAAAAGAATAATTGGAATCGTGAACCGCCAGAGAATCGAACGATTCTTCATTTACCCCTCAAACCTGTATCCTATCCCAGGCACAGTCAAGATACGTTTCGGATGCGAGGGATCAATTTCAATCTTTTTCCGCAGCCACCGAATATGAACATCCACTGTGCGGTCATTACCAATGTAGCTCCACCCCCACACTTGTTCAAGAATCAAATCTCTTGAAAGGGCTCTGCCCCGATTTGTGGCCAAATAACACAAAAGATCGTACTCTTTGGGCTTTAAAGACAAGGGCTGATGATTTAAACAGACTTCATGTCGGATTGTATTGATCGTTAGGTTATCAAGAATAATTATCCCCGAACCCTCTGAACCTGAGATTGCTGTATCTTTCTTTTCATGCAGTTGGCGATACAAGCGCAATCGAGTCTTTATCCTGGCCAATAATTCACGCATGCTAAAGGGTTTGATTATGTAATCATCTGCTCCAATCTCAAAACCTACCACCCTGTCAATTTCATCAGTGCGAGCTGTCAGGATCAAGATGGGAATATCCATTTCACGGCGTAGAATCTTGCATACATCGAAACCATTCATCCCAGGCAACATCACATCCAGCAGGATTAAATCCGGCTGGAACTCTCTGGCAATTTTCACGCTTTCAAACCCGTTGCCTGTAACTTCAACGATATATCCATCCAGTTTAAGGTTGTATGCCAATGTTTCCTGGAGAGATAACTCATCTTCAACAATCAATACTCTTTCGTTCATGAAATCATTTTATCACGATGATTCTCAAGTCTTCATTCCCCCGGGTTTATGAGAATGTTATGGGATAAATTCGGAACAAAAACGGTCATGGTCGCATTCGACATACTCGATTTCTTTCACAATTCCATAACACTCGTATTGTCCCCAGTCATCGCACAACATATTTCCCACAGCTACGTTAGAATAGGTATTATCACCCTGGGGTTCAACGTAAACAATACCTCGGTCAGATGTCTCGAATGCCACAAATGCATGCCCATTTTCCTGATCAATAAAATACACACCAACGATCCAGGCTTTGAGATTCTGCTGGCGCGCATTTGCAACCAAATCAATAGCGTAATCCATGCAATTATATGTTTCCAGGTCATACTCCTGCCAATTGGTATGATCGTCGATTAGAAATTGCACCAGGTTATCCCAGGTGATTGGTTTATATATCGGTGTTGCAGTTGGTTCAGGCTTAATGGGAGTGTAGGGATTATTGATGTTATATTGATAAACCGCCACATTGTCAAATAGAACCTCAACGTCACTCTCAAGGCTTGGAAATACTCCTAAACCAATATCTCCATACTTTATTGAAGAATCAGAGAACGAATTTTCGTATAGGTTATTAAAGTAAATTTCAGCATTATCACCGTAAAATACAATGGTAACCTTGTTTGGTTCAGGCGCTGGGTTTAGATTCTTCCCTTTCCGAATGCCCACTACTTCGCTGGTAATATTATCAATCGTTTTACCCACAGCGTAAGTGCCATTCCCCCAAATCTGCAGAAAATAATAGGTTTCATTATCCCTGAGTCGCCAGTAAATATCAAGCCCGGTGTTCTCTTCATCCTCCGAAACAAATTCATACTCTACCGAATAAACGGCGTCAACAATCGGTTTCCCCTTAAAAATCGACCAGGTTATGAAATCGCCCTTCTTTCCGCTGATTCGGTACTTACCATTCGCATAATAAAGGGTTCCATACGCAGTATGATCGACCCACCATCCACTGGTGTTGTTAGAAAAATCATCCAATAATATGATCGCTGGATCACTTGTCTGGGTTGGTAACAGGGTTACTGTAGGCTTTGGTGTGATTGTTGGTGTCATTATGGCTTGAGTTGGAATGGACACACCTGCACACCCCGCAATAAGCATACTGATTACAATTGAAAATACGATGCTCTTCATTATCACTCCTGATGATAACGATAAAGAATTTTACACTATAGAAGATATCAGGTGCATTTTTATCGTAATCTATCAGAGAAGATGAGAAGGACCCGAATCATATTTGAATAACCTGTTCATGCAGGTTATCCTCACACGCAAGGTCAAAAAATGTATTGAGTTATCTTATCAATTTTTTGTAAAAGGAATTTTCTTACACTTGAGAGCCTCAACCTGCTAGCAAAAGAATATTCATTTACAAATAAAAAATTCCCACCACATCCAACGTTAATACGTCAGATTTTCAGACCAATATAAACCAATCTAAGAAACATTAAGCCACTTGATTTCGATTATCTCGCCAGATTAACATTTCATCTGTTCGATTAACAAAGAAATCCTGACAACGTCCATCGCCCAGATTACCAACTCCTCCATCAGGTTCACAAATTTCGTTACCGTTATCGTCGTAAAGAATACTATACATTTCACCGTGTACCTTTGGCACATAATACACAGTTTGTCTGTTGTACCTGTAGCGCCAGATCGTTCGTGGCGGGTCTCTCAATGGTTCATTTTTAAAAATCTTGATTAGATCATCAACCCATTGTGGATTTTTTTGTAAACTTGATTGATCAGGTTCAGGTGTAAGGAATCGAACATAAATATGCTGCCCGTCGCCAGCATACCCTCCCCAGCCAATACGATTTCCTTTGGAATCAACGATTTCAGCTTCGCCACGGTGAATTTTTACATAAAGAGAGCTGTCATAAGCATTCACACAGTGTTGTACTTCTGCCCATTTAAAGATCTCGATTGGCTGGTCGTTTACATAAACGGTTTTTCGATCTTCAGGCATATTTCCTCCAAATTCGGCTGGGAGGGGGCTCTCGTGCCCCCTCCCAGTTACCCTTTGTTATGGTGTGTCGTTCACAATTCGGTCCTCATCTTTCGGGTACACCGTTGGGTCAATGGGTGTATTATCGGGAGGTATTCCATACAGGAATTGGACGTATTCGATCAGCGCATCCAGGTCACTAACACCTATGCGGGTAACATTCGTTCCACTGAGGAACACCGAGAAATTGTCACCGCCAGTGGCAATGAATTCGTTGCATGTGACTGTGTAGAGTGTATCGTCATGCAAAATGGGAGTACCGTCTGTCAAATACAGTTCTGTGATGCGTGATCCAACAGGAAGTGAGAGATTGTAGTGATAATGTAATCCTGATTCCTGGAGTAACTTCATTGAACTTTGCGGAGGAGCGAATTGTTGTTCCAGCAAAGCGTAAATTTGGTTTCCGGTCAGCGTCATTGTAACTAATTTATTATCGAAGGGTTGGACAGTTAAGAAGTCACCATAGGTAATGTCATGCGGGTAGGTTGCGTAAGCAATATCTGCCCGAATACCACCCGGGTTCATAAATGCAATCTGGGTTCCACCCTTCCATGCCTGGGCATCAGCAATCAGGTCTCCCATCGGAACTTCCATCGTATACCGGTCAGGCCCCCTTGAGATCGGACCGGTCGTTGAGGCCTTGACGGCGTTCACAATCGGTGCAATTTCAGCCTGGTAATTTGCTACCAGAGATGCAATGGTTGGATCGGGAGTCACACCCTGATTGTATGTGGTCACTACCTGGAGTGATGAATTGATCACGCTATCAGTCAGGCGATCAGAACGCAGGTTAGAAACCCCGATTGCAGTTCCAGAGGAATACTGTTGGATGATTGGAATACCATTGACCTTACCGGTATATCCACTATGCGAATGTCCGGAGAGGATCAAATCCACGCCTGGAACCGCAACCTGTGTCATTTCTCCACTTACCACGCTTCCATACACATCTGGCATGTGCGCAAGAACGATCACCATCGTAGCTCCCTGATCGCGCAAATCTTCAGCCAGTTCTTCCACAATTGGACCGACATCCCTAAACTCGAGCCCTTCAGTGACACCTGCCATCACGATGCTTGGTGTGTCTTTGCTGGTAACTCCTATGACGCCGATGTGTTCGCCTTTGACATACAACATAGTCGTAGGAACTGCCCAATCAGGCCTCTCGTCACTTCCCTCATAAAACACATTGGCAAGAAGGATTGGGAATTTCGCTTGATCCATGCGATCCTGTAACACATCGAGTCCCCAGTCAAATTCATGGTTACCCACCACAGAAGCCTTGTAACCCATGTGATTATAGACGTCAATAACTGACTCTCCGTACAACAGGTTCGAAATGGGTGTTCCTTGCATCATATCACCAACATCAAGTAACACAGTGCCAAGCGGATTAAGCGCTTTATAGTTGTTTATGTAGGTCATGTTGTACGCTGCCCCACCTACCAGCTTACTGCTGACCGTTTTACCCGTCTCCAGCTGACCGTGAAAATCATTTGTTGAAATGAAAGTGAACAGAGGATAACGAGCCTCACGAATCCAGCTGAGAACTTCAGCGTTGGTCGCCAGTTGTTTCGGTAGAAGTGTCGTACCAGTTGGGGTAAAGATACCTGCAATAAGTGAATACGCTACAGAACCTTTAGCCCAGCTGGAAATGGTCTTGGCATCTGTATAAGGTTTCAACACATTCATATCCATGCCAATGTCGCGCGCGTCACCCATCGCTCTGTTGACTAGTAAGTAAAACACACCCTCTCGCGGAAGAGTTGTTTGTGGTTTGCCTTTATCACTCGGTATCTTCAAGTAATCTGCACGATTACCATCGAAAGCGGACCATAACAGGTCAGCATAATCCTCACGATTCACAGCAAGTGTGGATGTGGAGCTCATCCAGATATTGGCAGCCGGTATCAGTGTCCAGTTTTTAACAAAGACGTCAGAAGGTGAAATCGTTCCCTTCGCCATGATCCAGTTGGTGATCAATTCGCGCACTTCTGTGGTAGATTGATATAGAATGGTTGCCGTTGGGAACTTACCCGTCGCCCTGTAGTTATTGAGTGCCACCCTGACAACTTGATCCATGCCAAGATCTTCGCCGTTGAGTTTTAACTCTACTACGCGCTGACCAACAGGTTTCGTTACATCCAGCTTGTACTCGATGCCTGACCACATATCATAGTTATAGTCACGTACAGCTGAATTTACCGTTACACCAGATGGTTCATAGTAGTATTGATTAAAGTAATTAGCTGTCCACTCCAACTCATCTTTGATCATTTGACCTGTAGCTTCAATTACATAAAGCGTATTGTCATAGATATAGACCGCATATGCATCTTTAAGTTTGATCGGACCCGCATTTAATTTTGCATCATTGGTGAACAAAGCTGCACACGAGGCATCCACCGGGAACCCTGCATCTGCGGCAGCTTCCATCTGCACCATGTTAATTAAGTCAGCCATTAGGCCGTCTGCCACCCTGGCTGCAAACCCGCCAGGGAAGGCTTCTGTGGCTGTTCCGATTGGGGTATTAATGTAAGCAACGGTTGTATCGTGGTATGGCTGCATGAGGGCTTTGAGCGACGCATCTTCAGCGTAGCTTCCCAAAGCTGGGGTGGTGCTAGCTTTTGAAGTGATGGTCCAATCTGAACCAGACCCGCTCAATGATATGCGGATATCAGAAATGTTTCGGGTGTGATAATTCGGTTCAGTAACCAGAACGCCGTTAATGATCTGGTTGGCAACATTTGCGTGAGCATGCCCTGCAAGGATCACATCAATACCAGAGACCTCATTTGCCAAGTACTTTACAAAATTCTCTTCCCGACCATAACCATAGGTCTCATCCAGGCCGCTGTGCGCCGCAACCACAATCACATCGGCACCTGCGGCACGCATTTCTGGTACATACATCTGAGCTGCCGCAACTGCGTCACCGAATACACAGCCAACAATATTCTCAGGCCGTTCCCAATGCACCACAGCCGGTGGTGTTAAGCCTAGAATTCCGACCTGCACTCCTGCAACATCCTTAATGACATAAGGAACAAAAGTGTAATCCTCACACCCGGTCACATTCGCTGAAAGCAAGGGGTAAGTGGCTTCACTTTGGTATTTGTTAAACACCGCTGGCCCATAGTTGAATTCATGATTGCCCACAGTCGAAGCAACAAATCCAATTTGGTTCATCGCCGCAGCCAGCGGGTTTATCTTAGAAGTGTCAATCATGTTGAAGTAGTATGCCAGGGGAGTTCCCTGAATCGTGTCACCGTTATCGATGATAATAGTATTGGGGTTAGTGGCAAGCACACTCTTCAAATATGTCATTACCTTTGTCAGCCCACGTTGAGATGAACCTGTTGGTACACTATCCGTGAAATAGTCATAGTTATCTACGTTGCCATGGATATCACTCGTCCCTAAAATGACAATGTTACGGGTCTCGGCTGCCGTTACTGGAGTAGAATGGACTCCAAGCAGCGAAAAGACCAGGGCCAACAAAGTCACGCTCGTAATCACTCTCCAAAGAGATCTATTCCATTTCATAAGTTCCCTCCATTGGTGGTCGATTGGAAATTTAAATACAAGAAACGCAGATGTTTTCCCTAGAATTTTCCCTCCTTTACAAGAAAAAATTACTTGCCTTAGGGAAAGACGAAGGACGATTCTGCGATAGATTCAGTCTTCTTCAGTTTATTAATTGCGTGATAAAAATATGTTACAACTCACAAATTCATAAGTCAAGCAGCATTGATAGCGCTCTGGCAAATGAGAAACAATTAACCAATTGGATTCCTCGCTAATTTGAAAATATACTCATTTTTTATTTAATTTCAGAATCTGATGCACAACGAAAACCTAAATCCTCACTACTGTTAAAACTGAGGTCATAAGTACGATAAAAATTTCGAAGGAAGGAAGCGTTTGACGCCCAGCCTCCACCACGCACGACTTTGTTATTACTTCCAGAAGGTCCTGTTGGATTTTCTTTGGGGGATTCGCCGTAATATGTTTCTGAATACCAGTCACTCACCCATTCCCACACATTCCCTGCCATGTCCATGACTCCATATTGACTGACATTATCAGGGTAACTGCCCACTGCACTTGTGTCACCCACACAATGATTGGCTGCTGCAGCATCATAAAAATTTACCTTCTCACAGGTCGGGCTCTCATCTCCCCAGGGAAACGCACCTGAATCTTTATTGCTTGCAGCTTTCTCCCATTCCGCCTCGGTTGGCAGTCGTTTACCTGCCCATGCGCAATAATTTTGCGCATCATTCCAGTCAACATACACCACAGGATATTGGGCAAAATCAGGATTGTCATAATAAGAGGTGCGCATGTTTGAAGAGCTATTACTGGGAGGATCGCAGGCACCATCCTTAACACACGCTGCATATTCAGCGTTCGTCACCTCAAATTTGTCAATATAGAAACGGTCCAGATAAACCGTGTGCTGTGGAAGTTCATCACTCAAGCAGGAAAATCCGCCTCCATGATTTGGGTCGCACCCCATGAAAAATTCACCCGCCGGGATTTCTACCATCGTGGAAGATGCATCAGGTACCACAACTTCGTCTACTGGCGCTTTCGTAGGTTCTGCTCCGCAACCAGTCAGGAAAACGATCATCAGAAGAACAATGAAAGATTTTTTCATTTCACCCATCCTTTCTAGTATTTGGGGTAAGACATTTTTTCATCCCGTAATTTGCATGATGTTCATCATAGCGAGGTGAAAAGTGCTGATTTCTTTTTTTAAGGTCGTAATCAAAGATATATGAATGATTACATATGATTATGTATCAAATTTCGTTAAATGTATCCCTCTAATTCATGATGGTGTATGAGTTGTGAATGAGAATACCTGACTGAAATGGCTGAGATCTACTCCCTACAAAAATCACCGATTTCGGTTTTATTCTCATCAATTCCAGCTAAAAAGGAGTTTCGCCAAATTCTTTTGTTTATAGCACACGACAAAGCACCAATAACAATAAAAAAACTTCTAATTGCTAAAACCTGCTAAACAATGCGATAAAACTTCAACGGCTTTCCTTCCTGCAGGTCTTTTAAAGCTGAATGAACTTGATACTCTGGCAGCCGGAAAATGTCGTAACACGCCACAAATTTCCCCAAATCATCCCTTTGAACATCCCAGCCCAATAAAATTGTGCCAGCCTTTTCACCGACCTCCTTCGGTTCTATCCAGCTCAAACCATTGGCCAATTGATATGCTAATAGATCAGCCAGACACTCCCGGAGTGGTAAGGTTTCATAGTATTCCCAATGAATATCGGTGGATGGGTTACAAATGATCAAATTACCTGCCAGGTCAACATAAGATTCAACCTTGTCTTTGATGCGATCATATTTATTAAACATATGCTCCTCTTTTTCTCTTGATTAAGAGTATAGCAAAATATCGATCGATTCAATCAAGTTACTCCTCACTCGATTGATGCAGCATATCCAGCACAAAAAAGGGCTTGAGGTCAGGTTGCTTGAAAAATCATCAATCGCGTGTGTTAAAAAGGCTTTACTTGCCTGAATCTGATGTTGCCATTCCCAGAAAGGCAGAAAAATACAATATGGGTAAGACAGAAAAAGCCCGCTGCAAGTACAGCGGGCTTATTTTCATTTATTTCTTATCAGGGAACAGCAGCGAGAGCGCCATCAGCAGTAGCTAGGCCTGCTCCAGTGGCATCATCACCCCAGCAAACGGATACCCACGCTTCAAGATTTGGATCAACAATATTCCGGCAACCCGCGCCAAGAGGAATTGCTGAACTTTCAAGATAAGATTCCGCTTCCGCAGCAGTTAATCCAGGAGCCTTTTGAGCCATTAAAGCCACGATACCGGCTACATGCGGGCTTGCCATGCTCGTGCCGCCCAGATAATAATAATTAATCTGGCCGCTATTCGTCTGGTATGGGCCCACAACCCATGAACCAGGGGCGGCGACATCCAGATCTTGCCCCCCCAAAGCACGGCTTGAGAAATCGGTGATATAGAATTGCTCGGCAACGGTTGGTTCAGGAACATCACTGTATAACCACCAGCCACTACCAATCCACTCGCCTACCCAGCCTGAAGCGGCTACTGAAATTACGGGTTCATATGCACCCGGATATCCCATCCCCGCGGTGCCTTCATTGCCAGCAGAAGCGACGATAATCACCCCGGCCTCGATGGCATAATCTATTGCGGCTTTTTCCATGGCATCCAGAGCGGGGCCGCCAAGACTCATATTGATCACCACTGGGTAACCGGCAAGTTCATTTTTCTTAAGATCAGCCACATAAACGATACCGCGTGCGACCACAGATGACCACCCCGAACCATTCTGGTTGAGCACTTTTACCGGGATCACTGTTGCCAAAGGAGCCACGCCATTAATCTTGCGTGCTCCCATTTGATAACCAAGAATGGTTGAAGTCACATGCGTACCATGTGAATTCTGATCGTGCTCCCATTTATTGGGCTGGCTTGAAACAAATCCCTCCTCGCCGCCACCACCGCCAAAGGCAATACCATATTCTTCAGCGATACGTTCTTGAGGGAAATACTGGCGCCAAGAATCTACCAGGCCTGTATCGAGCACGGCAACATAAACACCGGTTCCATCGTATCCCACCGTCCGAGTTCCGGTCAGGGTATCAGTAACGTTGATAGAATCAAGATCCCACGTACTGAACCCAGCGGAAAAATCTGAAACCAGGACTGTATCCACCGGGCTGCCTTTGCGTTCCTGATCTGGGCTTGCGGTAGCCACGAAGGGTAATGCTGCGATGGCTGGTAGCTGAGTTTTCTTGATCTGCATTGTCACAGCATCGATCTCATAGACCACATCTCTGACCTTACCATAAGCAGCAAGTTGAGCAAGTAATTCGTCGGTGATATCAGTATTTAAGAGAACATTGACCCCAATCATGCCTTTTGTACTTGCAGCAGATGCCTGAGAGAAGGTCATTCCCAGTATAAAAAACAACACAAGGCAAATTGAAAAAATCTTTTTCATCCTCAATCTCCTCCTATGAAATGAATTACCGGATAATTTTTTTGTTTAATCAGTATACAGTTGCCAGAAAGACTTTCCTCGTAAAATTTAGTAATTTTATTGTTTGGAAAATCAAACTGGAAATTATCGCATGTTAATGATGATCGATTGAGTATGGTAGGAATCCAAAATACCCTTTCGAAATATACCGCAAAAAAGAACGAGGATGAACACTCAGGGTGATGTTACTACAGGTAAAGTTGAAATATTTTCCTTCAGCACAATATATTTTGCCGAAACCCATTGACGTTTACTGTTATCAAGTGAATCGTTATCAGAAATCCTTAGCCACCCATTTGAAGTGTCTCGACCATCAAATGAAAGACACTCACCTTGCGATAATCCCTTTACCACTGAAAATTCTGTCCCTGGACCAGTTCTAACTCGTAATGAAGAGGCCGAAACACAACCACTGATAACCACTCCTGAATTTCCAGATACTGCATCCCTCGAGGGGAACAGTGTCAAAGAATTTGCAGTCAAAAACCGACTCACGGCAACAATTATCGCAAATAGCGTAATCAACATAATCAAAATAAGAAAAATAGTTCTAATTTTGTTGCCTGTTTGAGATGGTTTTCCTTTTACTTCTGGCTGAGGAGTGCTTACCACAATATCTGTCTCTGCAACCTTCATTCCCATTTCGGAATCTCCGGTTTTCTTTGGAAAAATGGCTCTCATGATCCCAAAAGTAATGGGACCTATTAAAGTGCTGAACCCACAAATCATGCCAGAAACACGACCCAAAAAACCCGCAAAATCTACAATATCACCCTGGTTTCCACTCATATATGCCGGCATAGATGGCAGAAAAACAAATGTAAGAATAATCGCCAAAATCGCTGTGATCAAGAAAGCCAAAACTTTTCCCAATCCAGATAATTCGTTCTTATTTTTTTTCGTAATTGGCTTTTCTTTTGATTCAACCGTTTCGTGGGAAGTGATCGGTGGAATCTGAGCTTCTTGGGTCACTTGATGAGCACAATCATTTTGTAAGACATTTGTAGAAATTGGAACATCAATATTGATTGGGGTGGTTGGTTCGATTTGAGCTTCCAGAATACTTACCGATGGCGAGGTTATTTCATAATAGCTTTCCGAAAGCAGTGGTTTTTGAGAATCGTTCAACTCCTCATTCACTCGTTCTGATGGTGGATCTGCTTTCATAATAGAGGGTGTCATAGGAGCCTGGATATTTTCAGTGGGTTGTGACCTTACCAATTCCAAAATCCAGGTCAGAGGTAGACTAATCTCATGAACCGCCCTGACATAATACTTGTTTGTGAGGAACATTGTTGTTCCATCATCAATATAAGCGATATTGTCAGCCAGACCAGATTCGAACGTGGCAGTCCAGAAACCATTAAATTCTGATTCCAATTGCCGACCTAACCGCTGGTATTCTTCAAGCGTTGGCAAACGCCAATGCTGTAAATTCGCAAGAGTGAGTTGTTTGCAATATTCTACTGCTTCTGAATATGTTCGAACAATCCCATCGCATTTAGCCTGCCACAGTAATCCTGCATCCAAGATAAATTCGCTATTTGGATTCTGCTTGAAATAATAGCCTGGATTATGCATTGTTACGTATTCGTCTTCAGTAATGTAAAAACCTGCATTTCTTACTAGTCTTGCAAACAGTTCAGGGCGAGTTCCTGAATACCCTACTGCAAAACCACCAAGTTTAAAATGTTTTCCATCCTCGAAAAACAATTCCACATTAATCAGATCGTTATTACCAATATCGAGAAGGTAGATCTCCTTCACAGGTCCGTGGGCTAATCTTAATGCGTCCGCAATTTGAATGGAAAGATAACCGTCACGTGTAAAATAGGGATTTAGACCAGATACTTTACCCGTTCCTTTACAGATTGGACAAATCTGAATGGGTAGGTTACGGGAGAGAGAATCCCCATTCAACCGTCTCTTTCCTCCACAATAGGCACAAATCTCATTTCGAATGGAGTCGTTCGCTAAATGATTGGCTCTGTCACCTGGTCGAATCTTTTTTCCGCCATGAAATATTCTCATAAGGCCCCTGATTAATGAATTTTTATAATAAATCTCAAACTTTGTCGGATTTTATTAACCTAATCATTCCCGCTACCGATGATTATAGATTTCCACGGAGAAATATCAAGTTAAAAAGCAATTAATTACTAAGCAGAAATAAAAATTTTTTTGATCAAAATTGAGTAGGCAGGGAAATCAGATAATTTTAATGCCAAGGTTTTCTAAATAAATATTGGCAAAATTCAAGTGTGATCAACCTTGTTTCATTTTTATTATTAATGGATGCTAAGAGAACTGGAATGCTTTCGAAGAGTATTATTTCACACACTTCGCCATGGTTAACGAAGTCAGTAAACCCACCCCCAATTCTTGATGATAAAGAGTGGCGAGGGTGGGATTTGCCTGCCCTAGAATCATCAGGGAACCCACATCCAATCTTTTAAATAAAAGAGTGGCGAGGGTGGGATTTGCATAGTACTGACGAAGTCAGTAAACCCACGTCCAATCTTTTAAATAAAATAGTGGCGAGGGTGGGATTTGAACCCACATCCAATGGCTTATGAGTCCACTGCTCCACCATTGAGCTACCTCGCCAACGGACGATATCTTACTATATCCTGAAGAATTTGTCAACGAATCTCGCAATACCATTATCTACGCGCAACATTTCTACTGGCTGAATCCCAATCCCTTTTCCTTCATCGATACAAAAGTCCCCTGTCCGATCACCAGGTGATCCAGCACCTCGATATCCATCAACTTGCCTGCCTGCACCGCCATGCGTGTCAGCGTTACATCCTCCGGGCTGGGGGTCGGGTCGCCGCTCGGATGGTTGTGGACTAATATCACCGATGCTGCGCTCCTCTGGATCGCCCCCCTGAACAATTCTCCCACCCGCACCATCGAGGAGTTCAACGAACCCACGTACACCTTTTCAATAAAGATCTTGCGGTTGCGGGTATCGAGCAAGATCACCCACAATTGTTCCTGTACCAATCCTTGCATTTCGTAGCGCACCAGTTCCGCCGCGTCTCCTGGAGAACTGATCGCGCCGCTCAATTCGTGATTCTCAAGGTTCAACCGCCGGCCAAGCTCAATCGCTGCTTTCAGTTGCGCCGCTTTGGCCGGCCCCAATCCGCGGATGTTGCACATTTCAGCAAAGCTTGCCTTCTGCATTCCGCTCAGCCCGCCTAATTCCTGCAGGATGCGCTCTCCCATCTGCACCGAGTTTTCACCTTCCACCCCAACCCGCAATAGGATGGCAATCAGCTCT
>DAOUGR010000002.1:0-29369 GCA_034429135.1 Anaerolineaceae bacterium
GCTATAGTTGCTGTGGTCATCGTGTGTTCCCTTTCTTGAATTGGTGTATGAGACCTTCAAGAAACCACACGATGACTCTTTTGTCAATTGCTTTTTACACCACAATTTGAGACATTATCCTCCAATGTTAATCATACGAAATCTTAATAATTATCAGACAAAGCCTAACTATGCTTAATCAATATCAAATAATGAATTAAAAGAGGTATTGTATGAACCTTGATCGGTACACGCAAAAAGCTCAAGAAGCTGTTATTCAATCACAACAACTTGCCCATGACCTGCATCACCAGGCTATTGAACCAATCCACCTGTTGCTGGCACTCTTACAGCAGGATGAGGGGATCGTTCCCGCCATCGTCACGAAACTCTCGGGCAGCACATCAGCCTTGCGCCAGGAATTGCACCAGGTCCTTGAAAAAATGCCAAAGATTACCGGAACCAGCGTTGGTGAGCCGGGGTTAGCCCACACCACCGCAGATGTCTTGAAAGCCGCAGAACGCTATGCAAAAGGAATGCAGGATGATTATGTTTCAACCGAACATATCCTGCTCGGACTCACCGAAAGCTCTGAAGCGAAACGTCTTGCCCAGTTCGGATTGAATAAAGATGCCATCCTGCGTGCACTAACAGAAGTCCGTGGGAATCAACGCGTTACCACACAAAACCCTGAAGATACCTACCAGGCATTAGAGAAATATGGCATTGATATGACCGCTTCCGCCCGGCAAGGCAAACTCGACCCGGTAATCGGCCGGGATGAAGAAATCCGACGCACGATACAAATCCTCTCGCGCCGCAGCAAGAATAACCCTGCCTTGATCGGTGACCCTGGTGTAGGAAAAACCGCCATTGTTGAAGGGTTAGCTCAACGAATCGTAAAAGGCGACGTACCTGAAGGTTTAAAGCATAAGCGCCTGATCGCCCTTGATATGGGAGCGCTCGTGGCTGGAGCCAAGTATCGTGGTGAATTTGAAGAACGTTTGAAAGCTGTGCTGAAAGAGGTGCAAGCAGCTGAAGGCGAGATTATCCTGTTCATCGATGAAATGCACACCGTGGTTGGCGCAGGTGCAGCCGAAGGTTCTATGGATGCCGGTAACATGCTTAAACCGTTGCTTGCCCGCGGTGAATTGCACATGATCGGAGCAACTACCATAAACGAATATCGAAAATACATCGAAAAGGATGCCGCTCTTGAGCGCCGCTTTCAACCCGTGCTTGTCAGTGAGCCGAGTGTAGAAGATTCCATCAGCATTCTGCGCGGGCTCAAGCAGCGCTATGAGGTGTATCACGGTGTGCGCATCACCGATAGTGCTGTAATTGCCGCGGTCACCCTCTCGAATCGTTACGTCACCGACCGCCGCCTGCCAGATAAAGCCATTGACCTGATCGATGAAGCTGCGGCTCACCTGCGCACCGAGATCGATTCAAAACCACAGGTATTAGATGAAGTCGACCGCCAGATCATGCAGATTGAAATTGAACGGCAGGCACTACAAAAGGAAAAAGATAAAGCCTCTGCACAGCGTTTGCAAAAACTCGAATCTGAACTGGCAAACTTAAAAGAGCGGTCTACCCAATTGACAACCCGCTGGCAGACAGAAAAAGCTGCAATCACTGAATTGCAGAAGATCAAAGAACAAACCGAGCAAACCCAAACCGAGATGGAAGATGCCGAACGCCGCAACGACCTTGAAAAAGCGGCCCGGCTGCGCTACGGCACCTTGCTTGAATTGCAAGGGAAACGCGATGCTGCTGAAAAGCGCCTGCAACAATTACAGAAGGAAGGGGCGCTGCTCAAAGAGGAAGTGGACGCAGAAGAGATTGCCAGCATTGTCGCTAAGTGGACTCATATCCCCGTAGAACGGTTGCTCGAAGGCGAGACGCAGAAGTTGCTGCATATGGAAGACCGTTTACGAGAACGTGTGGTTGGTCAGGATGAAGCTCTGCAATCCGTCTCAAATGCCATCCGCCGGGCTCGGGCGGGGTTGCAGGATCCAAACCGCCCGATCGGCTCTTTCATCTTCCTGGGGCCGACTGGTGTGGGTAAAACTGAACTGGCCCGCGCTCTGGCAGAATTCATGTTCGATGACGAGCGCGCCATGGTGCGCATCGATATGAGTGAATATCAAGAGAAGCATACTGTTTCACGTCTGATTGGTGCACCTCCTGGATATGTGGGGTATGAGGAAGGCGGACAGCTCACTGAAGCAGTGCGACGCCGCCCGTATACGGTTGTGCTTTTGGATGAGATCGAAAAAGCCCACCCAGAAGTTTTTAACGTACTGCTGCAATTGCTTGATGACGGAAGATTGACAGATGGGCAGGGGCGGACAGTTGATTTTCGCAATACGCTGGTGATCATGACCAGCAACCTGGGAAGCAGCCTCTGGATGGGAAACCAAAAAGTCTCACGCGAAGAGATTACCCGCACCCTTCAGGCAAACTTCAAACCCGAGTTTCTCAACCGCATCGATGAGATCATCATTTTCCATTCACTCGGGAAGGAACAACTGGACCAGATCGTTTCAATCCAGCTTAAGCGGGTGGCAAAATTGGTTGAAGAACGCGGTTATCACCTGGATGTTACAGAATCCGCTCGGGCGTACCTGGCCGATGTGGGTTATGATCCTGACTATGGAGCCCGGCCGCTTAAACGCGCGATCCAGCACGCGCTTCAAGATCCGCTGGCAATGAAAATCCTGAGCGGAGAATTTCATCCCGGTGAGACTATCGTGGTAGATGGCAGCGCTGAGGGGCTCAAATTTTATGCAAAACAATAACGCTGCCAGCAGCACCGGCTGCCCAGGTTGATTAGCGAATTTGCATCATAAGGAGAGAGCGTCTGTCTCTCTCCTTTTTCCATCTGTTCATATCTGGCCACAATGGAACCAAAACTCAACGGCTTTGCGATCCACGAATGGCTGGGCTTGTTCTTGGAAGCAACCATCATCGTTCATTTGCTTCTTCACTGAGCTGGCATAATCGTCGGTGAACAATTCTTTAATAAGATATGACCTACTTCACGGCAATTTTTTTTTTGCAGATATGGTGTTGTTATTTTTTGTGGCCATTTTGATGCAATGATTCCACTATCAGCGGGAATCATTGCAGGTGGTCTGTAGCTTAATCACCAATCACGCATCCAACCTGAATAACATAATGAGAACTTGAATGCTGCTTCGATAGCATTAGGAGCGGTATCTTTTCAATACAGTGAATTAATATTTCAAGACTTGTGTGCGGGGGTTGAGTGCGTCATTGAGACCATCACCCAGCAGATTCCAACCGATACCGAATAGCAATAAAGCAACCGTTGCTGGTAGAAAAACCCACCAGTACGTTAAAATCCCTCCCGCGCTGATGATCCAATCTCGGCCGAGTGCCAGCAGCTCTCCCCAGGGTGAATTTCCTCCCAGCCCGATGAAGGTAAAAGTAGTCTGTAAAAGGACCATTCCACCAACATCTTTCGCCGTCATCACGATCACAGGAGCAATGGAATTCGGAATCAAGTGGCGGAAGATGATCCTGAAATTCTTTACTCCAGCTACACGGGCCGCCTCTACATATTCGGTATTCTTTAACTTTAATACGGCTGTATTCATTAACCTGGCATAAGGCATCCATGAAAACAGGATGAAAGCAACCGGTATGGGATCGAACTGCTGCAGCCAGGTTAAAAACGCAGATAAATTTTCTGGGATGAAAAAGACACCCTTCGTACCGGGAAAAGTACCACCAACCCTCATGAAAGCAACGCCTGCATCATAGAGGATACTGGTGACGATCTGTTGAACCAACACGACCCCCGCAATGATCGGAAATGAAAGGAATGCATCACTGATACGCATGAGCAGGCTGTTGATAAAACCGCCAAAATATGCGCTGGTCGTACCGACCAGTATGCCAATGAATGCGCTGAAAATGGTCACCATCAATCCAAACACAATGGCTGAGCGGCTTCCCCAAACCAGTGCATGATAAACGCTATACTGTGATGCCGTTGTTCCCAGAGGAGCTTCTGTACTGGGCGGCTGCGGTTCAAGCCTGGTGACACGTCCAATGGCTTTTTGCGCCGATGGGTCTTCGGGAACCTTGGGAGATAAAAGTGGGGCGAAAATTGCCACGACCACAAACATCGATACCAGCAGCAATCCCAGCCAGTTTTGCCAGCGAGAAAAGAAGCGGCGTGAGGTCCTCATTTTAGACTGCCTCCCTGATACGAGGATCAATAAGCGATTGGGCAACATCTAAAATGAGCATTAAAAACCACACGAGAATCACATTGTAGATTCCAAAACCCAGGGCTGCTGATGCATCTGGAATGAAGGCCATGCTGCTTACCGCCACCGATGAAATGCCATTGATATTGAACAGGATTTCCACCACATAAACACCTGTCAATAGTGATGTGGCTGAGAGGATACTGCTGGTCAGAGCAGGTGAAGCGGCATTTCGCAGGGTGTGACCCCAGACAATGCGGCTATCAGGCAGACCCCGCGCCCTGGCCGCGGTTACATAATCCTGCTGCATCTCCTCGACCATAGTAGCCCGGGTGATGCGTCCGAGGGTGGCCCAATGGGCTATTGCCAGAGTGAATACTGGCATTGCCAGATGTCGCAAGGCATCCAGCGTTACATCTGGCCTGCCATTCAACAAACCATCAATCGTATACATTCCGGTGTAAAGACGAAAGTCCTGTGAATTAATTACATTGCTGATACTCGATGTAGCACGCCCCGGAGCAAACCAGTGTAAATCCACATAGAAAAACGACAGCAGGATTAAAGCAAGGATGAAAGATGGCAAGGAGGTAGCGATAAACGCCGTGATGCGAAAACCATGATCGGAGGCTTTATGCTGTCTGGAACCCGCAATCACCCCGCTAATAATGCCCAAAGGGATGAAAAGTAGAATAGAAAACAGCGCAAGCTCTGCTGTTGCCGGGGTGCGGGCAACGATGGCGCTAAGGATATTCTCCTGGAGCACGGGGCTGTATCCCCAATTCCCCTGCAGCAGACTGGATACCCAATAAAAATACTGAACCGGATATGGATCATTAAGATGGTACTTCTCAATCATGCGATTGAGCATCGCCTGGTATTGTTGTTCTGTCATGCGCGGAGAAGTATTCTTCGGCATGAACAAAGTTGCCCGCGTCTCTGGCGGAGTGAACATTACCGTCGCATACAACACGGCTGTGATGATAAACAATGTGATAATAAGCGAGATGATACGTTTAATTAAGTGCTGAAGCAGGTTTCTCATGCGACTTTTTTCCAGTTGCGATTATTGGGGGTGGACTTCTAAAAAAAATAGAGCCAGTTCAACAGCAATTATACTACTCACTCTTCTGCGGAAATTTTCGACTAACATGATCGTATGGCATTTAAAAGGTTAAGAATTAATTGGAGCTGGCTCAGATCAAGATACGATAATCATCAGGACGAAACAAAAAACATCTATCAGAAAGCAGGCAATCCTGTTTTTATCCTATGCTAATATTATTGCCAAGGAGAAATATTATGCGACCTGACTGGGAATCTTACTTTATGAAGATTGCTTATGCCGTTTCTGAACGCAGCACCTGTGACCGGGCATTCGTGGGTTGTGTGTTAGTGCTTGATAAGCGCATCCTGACCACTGGTTTTAATGGATCACCTGCCGGACAGCCGCACTGTGATGAAGTTGGTCACTTACTGGTAGAAGGTCATTGTGTGCGGACAATCCACGCGGAAACAAACGCCATCATTCAGGCAGCGCTGCACGGTGTTTCCACTCGTGGTTGCACCTGTTATGTTACCCATTTTCCGTGCATCAATTGCACAAAGGCTCTGATCAACGCCGGGGTAAATCGCTTGGTTTATCACATTGCATATCGGATGGACGATCATGCGCTCGAATTTTTACAAGCAGCCAATATCGAATTATGCCATCTCGAATACACCCCAAATCATCATCCCGTCCTAGAAGCTTTGTTCAATGAGAAAAACTCGCCAGAGGCTTAAAACTGATTTCCCAGCGATCTTGCCCAGCTTTTGATCAATTCCCAGTCTCGCCCGTCTCCTGGTGTTGCCTGTACGATGATCATTACAAAAGCAGCCTGCCACCATTTAAGGCGATACATCTGGATACTTCCCTTAAAAAAGGCGATGCTGACAGGTTTGATTTGTGGTGCAGCACCCAGCATCGGATCCAGGTAATATTTAAGCGTGGTGAAGCGTTCTTTGAGACTCATTTTGCCCGGTTTTTCAGGGTTAGACACCAGATTTGGGTCCAAAAGAACAGGGCTCGGTGAAAGGTGTTCCTCATCTACTCTGGTGAGCCGTGCGGCACATGCAAAGTAAGCCGTCTTTTTCTCTTTAAGCTGACTTTGGTAATGTTTCAGAAACCCGCGCGCTGCAGTCTGCCAGCCAAAGATCATCGGTGCGCCAACCACCACCGCATCATAACCAGAGAGATCACTTACATCCGCTATCTGTTTTACCTCAGCAGAATGACCACCATTTTCTAACTCCAGCGCAATGGTTTCAGCAACTTCAGCCGTCGAACCTGAATTTGTTGAATAGGCAATTAGAATCTTGCTCATACAATTCTCTTTTCGGAGACAATAAAATGACTGCAGCAGCGATTATTTTAAATAAAACTGCTGCAGTTTGTGATTCGTTTAAGACAGATCAATACGACCCAAAGAGTTTGGCAAAGAAACGGTGAAAGGCATGGATCGATTTTACTTCGCCAGCGTACATGAGGATGCATTTTCCTTCCACGGGAGTTATTCCTAGCTCAGCTGCGACCTTTTGCGTTTCGGCTGATTGTGAACCCTGCTGCAGCCACACCTTTGTAAAACCCGAAGCAACGGCTTCACGCATCACCACGGCAGCTTTCTGTGGAGGAAGGCAAATCACCACACCATCAGCCTTGCCTGCCAATTCTCCCAGTGAGGCGAAACACTTATCACCATCAATACTGTCCATTTTTGGATTGACACCAAAAACCTCGTAACCGCGGGTTTTCAATTCGGTGTATATGGCGGTGCCAAATTTTTGCGGAGACCGAGACACCCCCACCACTGCCAGTCGTTTGGCTTGAACAAAATCCACAATTTTTTGATCCATCTCTTGATCCTTTCATAAAAATAAGACGCTATGATAAAGCTTACGAATTTCACTCAATTTTGTTGCATTTAATCAATAACAAACCACCAATCATGGCGACAACAGCTTTTGTGTGATTTTTTCCCTGCCAGCAGCGATTACTTCGCCTGCCGCAGTGCAGCCATAACCCTTTCTTTCGTATAAGGCAGCTGGCGCATCCAGATGCCGGTAGCATTGTGTATGGCGCTGGCGATTGCCGGGGCAACGCCATCTATGCAAATCTCAGCCACTGATTTTGCACCAAAAGGTCCGCTTGGTTCATCCGTTTGAACAAACATGACATCGAGTGCCGGTAAAGAAAGCGCACGGGGGATTTTATACTTGATCAGACTGGGATTGAGTATTTGCCCGTCAGAACCAAAGAGCATTTCTTCTGTGAGCGCAAACCCTAACCCCTGAGTCATACCTCCCTCCACCTGCCCGGTTGCCGTAAGCGGATTTATCACCCTGCCGCAGTCAACAACCAGCAGCAGCCTCTCAACTGTGATTTCTCCGGTTTCAGTATTCACCACAATCTCAGCAAACTGGGCAGCAGTCGGCGGAGGGTTGACCGGGCTCACATGCGAGGCGGCCGCGATGATTTGATGTTGGTTTTGTTGATGCAGACTGTTCAACGCGATCTGTTCCAACGTCAGGTTTCTGCCATCTACGGCTTTCACCTTGCCATTTTCCAAAGTCAACAAATTTTTATCCTGCACCTCTAACATCAAAGCTGCATGATCGAATATTTGACTTTTGATCTCTTCAGCAGCTTTTTTTACCGCCTGACCACTTAAGTAAGTGGTGCTGCTGGCGTATGCCCCCTTATCAAAAGGAGTGAAATCGGTGTCGGATGAATAGGTTATGATATCTTCGGTGGAAATATCCAGAACTTCAGCTGCAATCTGTGTCAGCACAGTATCGGCACCTGTGCCCAGATCAGATGCCCCTACAAGCAAGTTAAACGAACCGTCATCATTCATTTTTATAACGGCGGAGGCCATGTCTACTCCGGCTACAGCACTGCCGTGCATCACCACAGCCATTCCGATGCCGCGCCGCAAATTTCCTGATTGGCCCGCATAGCGTTTTCTTTTCTCATAAAAATCGGTGACTTTCAATCCAATATCCATGCAGTGCATCAAGCCGCTTGTCTGGAGGGTCTGCTTTACACCCTCCCTGCCCTCGCCTAACTGAGAAGAGAGGTGCATAACATCCCCCACCTTAATCCAGTTGTCTTTTTTGAATTGCACAACATCGATACCCAATTTATCGGCAATTTCTTCCATCAGAACTTCAATCCCAAACAGACACTGCATGGTGCCGTAACCTCTAAAAGCGCCTGCTGGAGGGGTGTTGGTATATACGATATCACTCACAAAATGAGCGTTGGGTGGATTATAGAGAGTCAGCCCTTTAAACCCGCCCACCATGTTCACACTCAATCCATGGGTGGCGTATGCACCGGTATCGCCTACCAGATAAAGTTGAGCCGTTGTCACCCGATTGTCTTTTATTCCCACCTTATAACGGATGAGCTCACCATGCCTTGAGCGTGCACTGGTGAATTCCTGCGTGCGTGTATATTCCAGACGAACCGGCCGGCGCGTCTCGAGGGTGAGTAATGCGCAAAGATCTTCAATCAGCAATTCCTGTTTTCCACCAAATCCTCCGCCAAGACGGGGTTTCACCACTCTGATCTTCTTCACAGGCATGCCAATCAATGGAGCAATCATCCGCCGGATATGGAACGGCACCTGGTTGCTGCTGCGAACCACCAAACGGTCATTTTCATCCAGATAGGTTATGCACACATGCGGCTCCAGCTGCGCATGCTGCTGCCTCTGAGTGCGGTACTCTCCTTCGAATATATGGTCAGCTTCTGCGAAACCCTTATCAACATCACCAACCTTCGCATCGATGTGATTGGCAATGTTATGTGCGCGATCGAAAATCCCTTTGGTGTCTGTTTCATCATGGATGATTGGAGCGCCGTCTCGCATCGCCTGTTCAGGCGTGACTGCGACCGGAAGGACTTCATAATCCACATCAATTAAATCTAGAGCAGCCTGCGCAATTTCTGTGGTCTCTGCGGCCACTACGGCTAGACGATCTCCGACATGGCGAACTTTGTTGTCGAGAGAAACCTGATCGAAAGGCTGCGGCTGTGGATAACTTTGACCGGCGCTCGAATATTTGATACGTGGAATATCCTGCCAGGTGAGCACCGCGTGAACCCCCGGCAACATACGTGCTTTGCTCGCATCGATTTTAAGCAAGCGCGCGTGGGCGTATGGGCTGGTGAGCAATGCCGCGTACAACATGCCAGGAATGGAAAAATCATCTGTAAAGACCGGCTTCCCTGCAGCCAGTTTTCGAGCGTCAACTTTGGCCTGCGGCTTGCCGATGATCTTTGTGGGAGGTAATGACGAAGGTGAAAAGATCACCGGCGGCAACGGATTCCTGCCTCTATCTTTGCGGTAGTAAACTTCAGGGAGGTCTACATCAGCGATGTTGTCGGGCAATCGAATGTGCACGGGTTGAAATGGAACCGGTGTTTCGCCACGCCGGATGGCTGCAGCCATTTGAACCGCGTTCACTCCACGCGCATATCCAGTGCAGCGGCATAACACTGAATTCAACCCTCTTCTAATTTCATCTTCAGTTGGATTGGGGTTTCGATCAAGTAGAGCTTTTGCTGAAAGGATCAAACCCGGAGAACAGTAACCGCATTGAATGGCACCCGCTTCGATAAATGCCTCTTGAATAGGATCCAGTTCGCCATTCCGACTTAAACCTTCGAGGGTGATGATCTCTTTTCCCACAGCATCTACTGCTTTTATCAAACAGCTTCGAACGGGTTTTCCATCCAATAGTACAGTGCATGCCCCACACTCACCGCTGCCACATCCAAATTTGACACTATAAAAAAAAGCTCCACGGAGAGTTCTGAGTAAGGTCTCGTCAGGTCCAACAGAAAATTTCAACTCAGTACCATTTACTCTTAAAGTAATTTCTCGCTTGTTTTCCAAGGTCAACTCTCCATCAATGATGAAATGTGTTTAACGTGTTGATTAATATAGAATACAACAATCACCATTAGATGTATATCACTCAAATCCACTCGACGCCCTCGAAATCTTTACTGAAACAAAGCAGCAAGAATGTATTACAATATTTAACATAACTACTCAGTTACATCGCGCTCATATGATCAGCCTTGTTTTAATTCAAACTCATCATGTGACTTGATTCATTCCCCAATGCAGAATTAATTTAACATCGCGGTACGGCAATTCAGTTCATTAACTCTCCCATATGCAAGTCTTCAATTGCACGATCCCTTTCCTCAAATAATTCCTTACCAGAGAAAAAGGAGGTGATGCAACAAAGATTTTAAGTTTTTCATCGGTGCTTTCATCACGAAAGAGCTAACGAGAAAAACTAAAAGGAGAAAAAATGACCAAGAAATTGTTCCCTATCATCAGCATCCTGCTGATCATCGCGTTTGCACTGGCCGCGTGTGCAAAACCCACCACTGCTCCAACAGAAGTAACCCAACCCGAAGTTCCACCAGCCACTGAAGCCCCTGCAGCAGCAACCGAAGTGCCTGCAGCCACCGGAGAACTTTATTATCTGAACTTCAAACCAGAAATTGCCGAAACCTATGCCAAAATTGGTGAGGCCTGGAAGGCCGAGACCGGAAATACCCTTAAGGTCGTCACCGCTGCCTCTGGAACTTATGAACAGACGCTGAAATCTGAAATTGCCAAAGCCGATGCCCCGGTATTGTTCCAGATCAATGGACCTGTGGGGTATGCTTCATGGAAAGACTATTGCGCCGACCTGTCAGGTATTGAATTGTATTCACACCTGCTTGATAAGTCGATGGCTGTGACCAGCGGAAACGGCGTGTACGGTATTCCCTATGTAGTTGAAGGTTACGGCATTATCTACAACAACGCGATCATGAACAAGTACTTTGCTCTTCCAGGAGCCAAAGCTGCTTCCATGGATGAGATCAATAACTTCGCCAAGTTGAAAGAAGTTGTCGAAGATATGACCGCCAGGAAAGCCGAACTGGGAATCGAAGGCGTGTTCTCCTCCACCTCACTTAAACCGGGAGAAGACTGGCGCTGGCAGACCCACCTTGCTAACCTGCCGATTTTCTACGAATTTAGAGACAACAACATCAACATTGGTGATCCGGCGGCAACCATGGAAGTGACCTTCCAGTACGCAGATAACTACAAGAACATCTTTGACCTGTATCTGAATAACTCGGTCACTGACCCCAAACTGCTGGGCAGCAAGAGCGTGGATGATTCCATGGCGGAGTTCGCTCTGGGTAAATCGGCTATGGTACAGAATGGCAACTGGGCATGGAATCAGATTAAAGGTGTTGAAGGCAACACCGTCCGTGCAGAAGATATTAAATTCCTGCCGATCTACATGGGCATGCCGGGCGAAGAAAAACAGTCCATCAGCATCGGTACAGAAAACTTCTATGCCATCAACTCACAGGCTTCACCCGAGAAGCAGAAATTAGCGGCTGATTTCATCATGTGGCTGTTCAGCAGTGACACTGGCAAGAATTTTGTCACAAATGAACTGGGGTTCATCGCTCCGTTCGACACTTTCGCCGAAGATGAAAAACCGACCGACCCGTTGTCTCTGGAAGTCATTCGCTACATGAGCAACACGGACCTATACAATGTGGCCTGGAACTTCACGGTGTTCCCAAGCCAGACCTTCAAAGACAACTTCGGAGCAGCTCTGCTGCAATATGCACAGGGCACAACAACCTGGGACGATGTGAAAGCTCTGTTTATTGAACAGTGGAAGACTGAAAAGGAACTTGCTGCAAAATAAAAACCATTTTCGCCTACCTGCCTTACCCCGCACCGCTAACCGGTGCGGGGTAAGGAAAACGATTAGCTGAAACCCTTTCAGCGCAGGAGTGTAGCCGTGCATAACATGCCCAAGAAATACTACGCACTTTTTACCCTGCCAACAATCATCGCATTCGCGATTGCCTTTTTAATTCCTTTCCTGTTTGGAATCTACCTTTCATTTACAAACTTTAGAACAGTAACCGATACCACCTGGGTAGGATTCAGCAATTACATCCGGGCCTTTACCGGTGATAAAAATTTTGTGAATGCGTTGTGGTTTACCGTACAGTTCGCCATCGTATCGCTGATCCTGATCAACCTGGTGGCCTTTACGCTTGCGCTTCTTCTTACCGGTGGAGTGAAAGGCACTAACTTTTTCAGAACAATTTTCTTTATGCCCAACCTGATCGGTGGAATTGTTCTGGGGTACATCTGGCAGTTGATCATTAATGGTATCCTGCTGAATTTTGGCGTTGACCTCACTTACAGTGCAACGTATGGATTCTGGGGTTTGATCGTTTTAATGAACTGGCAGCAAGCTGGCTATATGATGGTCATTTATATTGCCGCCATTCAAAGCATCCCAACGGAAATGGTCGAAGCTGCCAAGATCGATGGCGCAAATGGCTGGCAAATTATCAAAAATATCACCATACCAATGGTCATGCCGGCAATCACGATATGCACTTTCCTTACGTTAACAAATTCATTTAAACTTTTCGATCAGAACCTAGCCCTTACAGCCGGAGCTCCCGCCAGAGAATCTGCCATGCTGGCGTTAGATATCTACACGACCTTTTATGGCCGCGTCGGTTATGAAGGTGTTGGTCAGGCAAAGGCCGTGGTGTTCTCTCTCATTGTTGCAATTATCGTAATTTTACAAATGAGGCTTACACGAACCAGGGAGGTAGAGAGATAATGAATGCTAAAAACAAAATCCAGAACACGATTTCCTTTGTTGCATTGCTTCTCCTCGCAGCATACACTCTGGCTCCAATTTTGATCGTTTTTATGAATTCCTTTAAGGGCCGCTTCTTCATCTCAGACGCGCCATTTGAACTCCCTACCAGCGAAACCTTTGTTGGAATCAAGAATTACTACAGCGGCATCGAAAAAACCGGGTTCATTAAAGCATTCGGCTACTCGTTATTTATCACAGTATTTTCTGTTGCCACAGTGGTTTTCTTTACTTCAATGACAGCCTGGGCGATCACCCGGGTGAAATCAAAACTCAGTTCCTTCCTTTACTATATGCTCGTTTTTTCAATGATCATCCCCTTTCAGATGGTCATGTTCACCATGTCAAAAATGGCGAATATCCTGCACCTCGACAACCCACTAGGTATCATCGTGCTTTATCTGGGGTTTGGGGCAGGTCTATCGGTGTTCATATTCAGTGGTTTTGTAAAAAGCATCCCGCTGGAGATCGAAGAGGCAGCCATGATGGACGGCTGCAATCCGCTGCAGCTCTACTTCCTGGTGGTTTTTCCGGTCCTTAAACCGGTCACTGTTACTGTGGCCATTCTCAACACGATGTGGATCTGGAACGACTATTTACTGCCTTACCTTGTGATCGGGAATAACTATAAAACCATCCCGATCGCAGTCCAGTATTTGCAGGGTGGCTACGGCAGCCGTGATATGGGTGCGATGATGGCGTGTTTGGTAATGGCGATCATTCCAATCATCATCTTCTACTTCACCAGCCAGAAGAGTATTATCAAAGGTGTCACTGCTGGAGCTGTAAAGGGATAATCAAGCACTGCATCCTAAAACAAAAAGAGGCTGCCAGATTGATGGCAGCCTCTTTTCTCACCAGAAACCATACTCAACTTTTTCCCCGGGCTGATTTCTCTTTTTTCTTTCTTACCCGCTTTCCTTGAGCTGGATTAACGATCCGGTCGTATGCAGAAAGATGCGAAACAACTGCATCATCAAAAGACCCTTTCGGGAAAGATCCATCCGGATTCCGTTCAGCCATTGCCACCCCGGTGAGTAACTCTACGGCTTCTGCGATAGATGCAACACCCCAAAGGTGAAATTTTCCTGATTTGACTGCTGAACATACATCCTCACGCAGCATCAGATTCTTTTGATTGGCACGTGGGATGATAACTCCCTGCTTTCCATTAAGGCCTTCCTGGTTACAGATATCATAGAACCCTTCGATTTTTTCATTCACGCCGCCGATGGCTTGAATTTGTCCATACTGATTGACTGAACCCGTAATCGCAATCCCCTGATCAATTGGTATCTCTGATACAGCAGAAAGCAGAGCAATGAGTTCAGCAGCCGATGCGCTGTCACCCTCAATTTCATCGTATGATTGCTCGAATGTCAGGCTCGCTGAAAGACTGATCTGAACATCTTGACCATAACGCTGCCCCAGGTATCCGTTGATGATTAAAACACCTTTGGTATGCAATGATCCTCCCAGGTTCGACTGGCGCTCGATGTCGACAACTCCTGCCTTTCCAGCACAGGTAGTGGCTGTCACCCTGTTCGGGCGCCCAAAGGTGTAATCTCCAAGCGAACTAACTGAAAGGGCATTAATTTGCCCTACAACCCTGCCAGACACCGAAACAAGCAGTTGTTTCTGTAGGATCATCTCCTTGATCTTTTCGTGCAATAAATTGCTGCGGAAAGTACGTTCGTCGATCGCTCTCTGGACGGCCGCGGCATTAACAATCGTTTGTTTCTCCTTGCGCGCCCAATAATCAGATTCACAAACCAGATCAGAGATAATTCCAAACTGAGTGGATAACTTATCCTGATTCTCCACCATTCGCGAGCCATGTTCAATCACTCTGGCAACCGCAGTGCGGTCAAAAGGTAGTAATTTGTTCTCCAATACCACAGAGCGGACAAATAAGGCATAATCTTGTTCACTTTCGCTATCCCGCGTCATCTCGCGGGAAAATTCAGCGCATACCTTGAATAATTTTGCAAAATCTTCATCGTAAGCACGAAGCATGTAATACATCAACGGGGTTCCAACCATGATCACTTTGACATTCAATGGAATTGGTTCAGGTTCAAGAGATGCAGTGCTGAGTAGACCAATTTGATTCCCCAACTCCACAATTCGAATCTCCTTATCACGAAGCACGCGTTTAAGACCTTCCCAAACATAAGGCCCTAACATGACCGCACGAGCAGGAAGAATAATATACCCCCCATTTGCGCGATGAAGTGCTCCGGGACGAATATGGGTAAAATCGGAATGTGAAATGCCCATAAAGATTTCATGTTCAATGGTTCCCAACAAACTTTGATATGTGGGTTGATTTTCGATAATCACTGGCGCACCCTTTTGCCCGGCATTGTTTACCAGTAGATTCACTTCATATCGAGTAAGCCAATCCATGATTTGAGGGGGATTTTGAGCTGACTGATCTTTCATGCGGAATCGTGAACCGTTATTCGCCAGATCATCCTGTACCTGGTCTAAGTAATGAATAACCAATTCATCCGGAGTATATTTCGCACGCAGTTCATCGATCAAAGGCTGGATTACAAAAAGCGACGTTCGGCGATCCAATTCATGTAGATCATGAGATGTCGTACGTTCTAACGAATGCAACCGTTCGATCATCTTATCCAATCGCTCTGAGAGACTCTCTTGGATTTTTACCAGTTTTTCCTTATTTTCATCTGACAGTTTTTCAAAGTCTGATGATGACAGGGGTTTACCTTCTGCTGTGGGCACCAACAAAAATCCATACGGCGTCTTTACAACCATAAAGTTGAATTTAGCGGCATAAGCTTCAAATTGATGGGGTTCTTTTTCCATCTCTTCATTTAACTTAAATCTTAACCGTTCATGCTCTTTTGAATACTCTTCGCTTTCAAAGGCGCGCGGTATATTTTGCGCGCATAGCGCAATCAACCCTTTCATGTCATCACGAAAACTCGCCCCCTTACCAGCCGGCAGGCTTAAGGCATTAGGTTGATGGGGATTCTCAAAATTATTTACATAGCACCAGTCATCGGGGGTTTTGCCAGATTGAGCTTTTTGAAGCAGGTAGTTGCGTGTCAATGTCGTTCTTCCCGAATCGGGGATACCCAGAACAAAAATGTTGTACCCAATTCCCGTTACATCTATTCCCAGATCGAGAGCACGCAATGCTCGGGGCTGTCCAATTACATTATGCAGGGCTGGCAATTCATCGGTGGTAGTAAACTGCAGCGTCGATGGATCACAGCGGCGGATCAGCGATTCAGAAGAGATCGACAGTCGAGCCTTGTTTAATTTACCCTTTTCGGATTGAATTTTCTTGGATTGTGCAGTCACAATTCACCTGCTTTCCTGTAGCATACTCGATCAGTAGTGGATCGTCTGGACCAAAGAATCGCTCCCACGCTTCCTGACGCAGGTGTGACTGAAATTGAGTGGAGTAACCTGTCAATATTAAGTATAGAAATCCTGAATGGTAGAGTCAAGTAAAGACGTTGCACCTCTAAAGCGGTTCACGACTATTTAAAACCATAAAAAATAATTTTCGAGGAAGGAAACTTAATTTAACTGTGATTTTCTTATCGAACCTTTTTCTCAAGCCGATAGAAGGTACCCACCGGAACGTACTCATATTTTTTAGCGATAACTGGATCGTATTCAATCGAGTATAAAGTGGAATCTTCATAGAGTTGATCGATATCTGATAATTCATCCCTCGAGACAGCTGCTGAGATTTGAGGAGCCGGTTTACCCATAGACCAGTATTGATAATACCTGGCGACTTCGATCCGTGATTGGTTATAGATATGCAGGTCAGTCCGCTTGCCCTCAACAATCTGGTAATACTCCAATACAACCGCTGGTGACCAATTGGCGATGATCGTGGCGTTATTTTCAACCGATTGCATAATCATGCTGCTGTATGTTTCAGGACCAAACGCATCACTCATATCCGTCCATTTCCAATTGAGGACCAATGATAAGATCACCATTCCAGCCCAAAACACTGGATGGACTTGTGGAATCAGCCTAAAAGAAGTATCTACACCAACAATTTTTCTTAAGAGATAATCGATGTAACTCAGACCAAAGGCAATGTAAACTGAAAAAATGGTATAGGCTGGTAAAAACATTGTGTCTTTATCTAAAACACGATAATTAAGATAAAAGCAGAAGTTTGCAAGGAAAATAAGTAAACAAGCGAGAGCAATTTTCCAATCCCTGCGAAAGGATACAATCATCCCAAGAATCCCAACAAGGAAACCAACTCCTGCAAAGTTCCGCCAGAATAAATTGATACAGATCGCAAATTGCTGAAGGATCTCACTTCCGTGATACCCAAAAGCAAAAAAGTGATATGCCTTTCCAGAAATCATCCAGATTAAGCCAGAGAGTGTTGTCACATCGACTGAATAATAGTCTTTGATGTAATTGAGAGGCGTATTAGAATTCGCCCGAATCGGTATATAAATGTATACCAGCAGGCCGAGCAAGAAACTCAAGATGATCAAAGCCCAGCTCCAATCGACACGCCATTTCCATTTGGGAGATGATACGATCAGCCACGCAAACCCTGGAGCAAACATTAAACCTGTGGTGTGATTGGTCAGGCTCAGGCCAAAGACAAAGGCGAATAAAACGAGGATGCTTTTCTTCCCTGTCTCTCGCCATCGAAGAAGAATGAGTAATTCCAAGACTAGGAAAAAGGTATGCAGGGTATACACTTCAGCCACCACAGACATGTTCCAAAAATAGATTGAGAAAGCCAAAAAAGCTGAAGATACCCAGGCGATCCAGGCACAGGCTGTGACCCGGTAAATCACATAGAATAATACATAAATCGTCAATGCAGCGAAAAACGCTGACATGAAATTCAAACGATAGGCGACACTGCCGAAAGGCAAAAAAGAAAGCAGCTTACCAATCAGCATGTAGAGTGGAAAACCTGGCGGGTGGACGATACCTAGCGAGTATGCTCCTGTTGCAAATTCAGCACTGTCGAATCCATAAACATCAGGAGCAAGCGTTGACAGGTAAACCACAAAAGAGCTAAGAGCAATCAATTCTCCGCTAAAAGCGGCTTTGAAAATTTTAGTTTGAGAGAGACGGCTCATATAATCCAGGCTGTGTGGGAAGAACCTCAGGCTGGCCAGGGTCGTATATACCATCTTGATCGTCTGGGGTCAGGTTTTTGATTGCCAGCCCGAACAACCCTAATTGATTGTGATCAGCGCAAAGCTGATGAGAATCATGGTAGGTTAACGCCATTAAAGTGATCCATGCCGGTTTTCCAGAATCATGATCCAGATACTGGATTTCAAAATCATCCGGTACTTTCAAGTAGCGCTCCCATTCTTCATCAGTCAGCGTAAAACAAACCTGGATTGGACATTTCACATCAAGAGAGTCGATTAACTTGCCGGTATTGGTGTAATAACTGATATCAGCTGTTCTAACCCACGTCCAAACGGAATCAGGGGCTATCTGCTCGTTGATGTACTGGCCAAGCGGTGTGAGCGCAATCGTCCCTTTTTTATCGATTGCGCAGGCAGGAATGAGCACAGAAATATCTCCTCCTCCCGAAACAAGAAAAAGATCTTCTCCCTTTTTTAGCGTCCCAACCACCTGTGATAATTCGGGAGATTCCTGAGTTTTGCTCATAGCAGGTTTGGCAAGCCCCTGCCAGACAAGGATACCGATCAAACAAATTGCCAGGAGGATCAATACAACCAAAATCACGATCATCCGGCGGATATTGCGTTCGTTGCGTGTTTTATTATCTGTGATCATTCTGGCACTCCGGTAGTTCCATGACCGCCACCCGCAAAATACATGGCGCGTTCTACAATTATGGGTTGATTTGACTCAATACGAGTCGAAAATGCGAGGTCTGAGCCGATGCCAAAGAGGTTCCCTTCCGCTCCGATGATCGTAAATCTGGCATATGGTTTGATGCTGACCTTTTTCTTCACCAGTCCACCCCCCTGTTTCATGTAAGTAATGGTGATATCAGCCCATCTTCGATTGGGATTCTGAATGAGGATGCGGGTATCAAAACCAGCGCCGGTGAACCCTTCGGCTAAATTCCAGGTAAGTGCTGCAGCCGTGACGCCGGGGCTGTCGTGGCCTGCCTGAGTAAACTCACCATTCGGCCAGTACATCGCTCTTTCAACAATGATCGGTTCAGTAGCCTCAAGTTTTGTTGAAAACGTTTTAGCTGTACCAACCCCATAAGTGGAGTTTTCGGCTGCAACGACCGTAAAACGAGAATACGGTTCAACCGTAATTTCTTTTTTCACTGTGGTGCCATCAGGCAGCATATAGGTGATCAAAACATCTGTCTGCGTGGCGTTTGGGTTCTGGATCAGAATGAAAGTTCCAAACCCAAGATCGGTGTACCCTTCAGCCAGATACCAGATCCGGCTGGCACCGGTAACGCCCATCGCCTCATGTCCTTCATTGCCAAAGTACATCGCACGTTCAACAACGATAGGCTGACCATTGGTCGAAACCACGCGAGTGGCAAAAGCTTTATCCAGTCCAATTCCAGGCCCCTCCGGGTTAGGGTCATGAGCCACAATGGTGTAACGGCTGTTCCCAGCGACAGTAAGGTTTTTAACAATGTTTTCGCCTTCATCTGGCATATAAGTGACTTCGATTTCTGCCGCCTCATTATTCGGATTTTGAATCAATATGAAAGTTTGAAAGTTTTGCCCGGTGTACCCCTCCGCCAGATACCATTCCGTGGCGGGTGATGTTACCCCTGTCGTCGCGTGGCCCCCCTGTGTACCATCTCCGTTCGGCCAATACATCGCACGCTCAACGATGATCGCTTGCGAAGAAGCCAGCTTCGTTGAAAAAGCGTACCCCACACCTACCTGGTCTGGATCCTGCGCTGCGATGGTATACCGGGATTTCGGATTAACCTCGATCTTTTTAAGTTTAACCCCTCCACCCTGGAGCATATATGAGACGCAGATTTGCGCCACTGAGTCTCCGGGGTTTTGGATCAAGATAAAGGTGTTGGTATTATTACCTGTATATCCTTCTGCTAGGTACCAGTTTTGAATCACGTTGGTGTATTCTTGCGTAGAGATTTCAGCCCCATAACTTTCATATTCGATAGATGCTGCCTCAGGCCAATTCACCAAAACGCTGGTTTCATTCACAGAGAAATGCACAACCGCATCGGCTTGAAGTGCCCTCAGCCGGATGATCACGAGATCTCCGCTGCCTGTCTTAGGCTCGAGCGGATCCTCATCTGAATTCTTCTGCACCATCCCATATGAAATAAAACCAGAACTTGCGTCGACGCCATTTGTAGGCTCATAAAGGCCCGAATCTAGAAACCCGCCATTTCTTACATCCAATATTTCCACCACACCCGGTTCATAACTCAACTCAAGATGATAGCCGGTAAGGTTTGTCACGTTTTCCACGCGCACTGCAATTTCGATTTCCTCACAAGTATCGATGACTGCTGTATCTGGCAATATCCGAATAACTGTCATGTCTTGCGAGTGTGCATCGTTTACATGCGCCCCTAGCGAGATAATTGTGATCACGCATACCACGATTATCTTGATCCAAATTGAAAGCGAAGGGTGTTTTTTCATAACGGCTCTCACTTTACTGTATTGGCTGTTTAAAATGCAAATTTCGTGTCACAAATGATATGAAGACATGAAACAATGATGATTTACATTCAATTTGTCAATAATAGAAAACGGGGAAGTACGTGCTGAATACTTCCCCCTATTTTTTTAGCGCTTCGATTTGTCTGTCACCAGCAAGTACACAGCGGCAGCCAGCACCAGCAGAAGCAAGATCAGAACAATCCACCAATTTCTGAGCATGAAGAGTATTGGTTGTGATGTAATGCCAGCGAATTGATCGGATCCTTGCGATGCATCCAGAGTGGTCTCATCTAAAGCCTTTTGACCTTCAATGGTTGGTGTTGGTAAAGGTGTGGAAGTGGGTTCAGGTGTTGGCGTTGCAGTTGGTGCAGCCGTTGGAATCTGGGTCAGCAGGCTGAACTCCTGAACGGGGATCGAAGTAGAAGTTGAGGCTGGCGCATCCCCTGTTTCAACTTTAATCGTAGAATCAGTAAACTCCGCCGGGATTTCTATACCGTTACGGTCAGCGAATTTTCCTTCACTAACCTTAAAAGTTGATTCGCCCTGTTTTAAGGCTTTCAGATAGACCACCAGCAAGACCCCGTTACCACTCTTCCCCTCACTGGGGTTGTACTGAGTCATCACAAAATGCCCTTTCCCAGTTTCGTTATCAATCGTGTTATAAAGCACCAACCCTGGATCAAGAAAAGTTCCCAGAGCCATTTGCACACCAGGCTGTGAAGGATCTGCGTCTTGGGCTGAAAAGACCTGAGGATCAAACAGCATGGTTATGTCAAGCGCATATAACCCGGTCACATTCCTGATTTCAATCGGAACTTCCACCACACTGCCAGGGTTGACCACTGGTTGCACAAATACACCTGCCTGGGCTTTATCAGGTGATTGACCGTGAACCTCACCACCTGGGAGAAACAACAATAACAGGCAAATTAATGAAACGACGATCGCTTTCTTTATGACATTAACCATTAATGACTCCTTATGAGGGTTTGTTTCTATTTCGACTTCTGAGACGCTTAATGATCATGATGATCAAAATCAATAACAGGATGAAAAGCAAAAGGGAAACACCACACATGAGTTGATTAAGCAGGGCCAGTTTTTCAGGAGCAACAAGGTCGATCAATGTATCGATTGGCCCAGCTTTAGTTGCGGTTGGAGTAGTTGCTACGATGGCTGCTGTGGCAGTTAGATTTTTCACAATACCGGGGTTGTCTGTGGTTGTGGGCCAAACCGTTAAGGTCAACAACGCCGCAGATGTGCCGGTAGGTACCGGAGTGGCTGTATCTTCCACAAAGAGCGTCGGCGAAACCTGACCTGTAGAGATTGCGGCCGGAGTGCTCGTTTTTGACAGTGAGCGCGTCGGCGTGAATGTGGAGGAGGACACGAAAGCGTGCGTGGGAGTTCGTGTTGGGGTTCGAGTAGAAGTTGGGGTGGAAGTACGGGTAGAGGTGGCTGTGGGGGTATGGGTAGAGGTGGCAGTAGCCGTATGGGTCATTGTTGGTGTAACAGTCGCCTCAGGCGTTATCGTAGGTGTGTATGTTGAATCTTGAACAATATTGATTGTTCCATTCTGGGTCGGCGGTGAGTATGTAGACCCGTTGCTGCTTGCCAGGGTTGCTGCTGTAATGCTCACTGCTGAACTTCCCAAAGTAACCCCACGGAAAGTAAAAGTCAATAACGTTCCATCACCATTGGCTTCAGCAGTTTTATTTTGCACATATACCAGCCTGATCCGCCCGCTGGAAATTTCTCTTCTTACTTCCAGAAGGTTAGACAGATAACCACCATGAGCCCAAGATTCGAGAGAAACAACGGCAGGGTCATAAGTGATGGTAATGTCAAAGCCATTTACTGCACTGCCAGCAATCACACTCAGATTTGCTGTGGTCGAGCCTCCCACCGGAATGTTCGAAGTTGAGGGAGATACAACCAGTTGGGTACCGCTTTGCGCCTTGCTCACTCCCTGAGGGAGAAAAGCAGTAACAAATACCAAGCAAAGAATCAATGCGATGATTTTTCTTCTTTCGATTTTTGTTTTCAGCATTTTTTTCATGGGCGACCTGTATTAAGCGAAAACAAAAGACAATGATTCAGAAAACCAGTTTCTTTTTCTGAATCCGAGATTAATTGAATAAACCAAAAATTAAGATTTATTATCCATATTGACGACCAGTCTGATTTTCAACCGGTACTCTTTCACACACGCCAATTTTCAAGAATCTTGTGCAGGTTGGGTTTCCCCAACCTGCACAGGGTCATAAAGGTTTATGGAATCCAGGCACCGTAGGCGTCTGCGGAATCGATATCCAGATTTCCGCCAACAATCGCCAGGTCAAAGATATCCACCACATTGGAGAAGTTTACATCTCCATTGTTCGTTGTACCCGTATTACCATACTGGGCGCCAATGATGGAAGCGTCGCCAACCTCAACTGCATTATCATCGTTAGCATCGCCACCTCTCAACTCAAGCGCGGCGAGCGCGGTATTGGCACTAACCGCCTTGGTCTTGTTCAAGTCTACCGTCACATCCAGGTAGCGCGGTTGGTTGGTCGTGATCACGTAGCTAGCAACCGGGATGTTGCTAAAGACCACGTTGCCAGAGATGATATCCAGACTCGTGGCGTTGAACGGGCCATACAGCGCCGGCGAAACCATGGTGAGGGTCACGGGAATGCCCGAGCGTACCGTGCGGCCTTGCATCGAGAACGTGCCGGTTACGGTGTAGTTGGAATTCACCACAATCGTCGCCGATAACGAATCAAGGATATCCGCAAAGTGTGTATCCACCAGATTGATCGTTGCAGCAATGCTGGCAGCATTCGGGAAGGTAACTCTGAACAGATAGGTCGCGCTGGTTCCTGCTGCAGATGCGGGCAGGTCTAGAGCACCACCGCTAACAGCCACCCATGCTGATGAAGTGGCATCCCAGTACTCCAGGATTGTGCCAACGGGCAAACCAGTGAATTGCAACTGCGGGGTATCAAACAAAACACCACCGACAGGATTAGCTACCGTGAGGCTGAACTGCTGTGCGAATCCTGCTGCATACGATCCGGCAAAATCAGTGGAGGTCAATTCAGGATAAACGGTGACCAGATTGAGCGTTTCACCACCTAATGCTGCAGTATAAACATTGTTGGACGGTCCACCGCTGGCCGGTGACATGCTGAATTGATCGCTGGTACTATCCACTGCCAGATCAAAGCTGGAAGGAACAATGCTCAGGGGAGCCTTGAGTGTAAACTCAAAGAGTGGTAAATCTTCCATTGAAACCACTGAGTTGGTTGTGTAACCAGCATAGGCGATGACTCCCGGACTGGTGGTGTCCAATACTGAGGATCCCTTGGCAGGCAGGAATGCACCCGTTATCGGTGTGGCCGATACCAGGGTGAATCCGGCAGGAAGTGGAAGCTGGAACGCAACACCTGTTACATTTTTCAGGTTGGCATAGACGGTATAGGTGATATTGTTCCCGGGTAAAACCATACCCGCCCATGGAGTACCGCTATCAACGATATACAGATCAGCATGGGTCCAGGGATCGTAGTCGACATTGCCTGCATTAGCAGGTTCAGCGAAAGTACCCCATGAGTTGTATTCTGCGTTTAATGATGACGGCGAAGAAATACCCACACCACTGATGAAGTTGAACAGGTTGCCCTGGATATCAACGACTCCCGTTGGTTGTTCGACAAAGGTAACGCCGTTGACAGACAAGTCATGGATATAGTTGTTGACGATCTGAACATCCGTGACCGCCCCAGCAAAATGGATACCACTGCCAGTCGTCTGACCGGTGCCATCGATCTCAAGCCCTTCAATGATCACGTTTGTCAGACCAGCTGCCACATCGATGCCGTTCGACCCGTTGGTCGGAACACATTTAGCACCGCCGATGGTCTCGCTGGTGATTCGGGTGTAGCTGGCATTGATCGTGAAGCAGGGACTCTCATTTTCGATAACTGCGCCATTTTCAAGCAGGATGGTCAAATTCTGGCGATCAATCGAAATTGCTCCAGTCTTTTCATAAATACCGTTCTTTACATGAATGATTGAACCCGCAGGAGCATTCAAAAGGGCTGCTTCCAGGGTAGCTGTGTCATAGGCATATACATCACTTCCTTGACCCCAATCAACCATACCAAGGGTGTTTTCATCGATCATGTGCCAGACACGTTGCTCGATTGCATAATTATCTGTAGCACCTGGAAATACTACATGTGATAGGTCTTTGCCGCTGGTAGCGTCATTAATCACATCATAACCGAAATCTACAGGTGCAGAAGATGGCCCGATGGTTTCCGTTCCAAAAGTTACCAAACCATCTCCTGAAATATAGATATTCTGGTCGTTGTTCGATATCGTGTTCCCCCCACCCAATGTTACATTGCCGGTGGTCATGATTAATAAACCAGAAGCGCCCCAGTTCCAATAATTCGTTTCATTATGGAAGCTATTCCCGGTTATCGTGTTATTGGTTAGAGTTGCAGAAGCGCCTCTACTGATCTGAATACCGTTTTGGGCAGTCGTATCAATAGTTCCGGCGCCTGTAATTATGTTGTTGGTTATTATTGCAGAAGAATCTGCATTATCAATTACAATCCCACCTTTTTGGTAGCCAACAATTAGATTATTATCAATTGTCGCAGTGGCCTTTGTTGAATACTTATTTCTACCAACAACAATTGCAATACCATTCTGGCATCCGCTAATGGTTGTCCCGGCATCGCGAATAGAGTCTACTTTGTTGTGATGAATATTTGCATTCGCATCGTCATAAACGAAAATTCCTGTACCAATCGATCCACAACTTGACGGCCCAGGGCCAGTCACGGTGAAACCGGTTAATTCAGCGATTACCCCAGCGCCCTTGATCATGACAATGTTCGAAAGTTTATCTGAGGCAACAGGTAAGGTTTCAGGTGCTTTAATAACACTTTGATCGATCCCAGCACCTACAAGATTTACAGACTTATCAATGGTTACCTGTTCTGTATAAATTCCTGGGGCTACAAGAATGGTCTCACCGCCGGTGGCTTTATTGATCGCAGTCTGAATGGATGAAATTTCGATCGGGCCTGTAGACGTGAAATATTTCACCACACTTCCAGAGCCCAGGTACCACATTCGCCAGGTTCCATTGTCATTCAAGACCACTGGCTCACCCACAGAGCCAAGAATCGGATTGGCCTGGCTCTTCACCCAGTTGTATCCATCGTTTGATTTCGCCAGACCAATGACCTGGTTGGTGCCATAGGCGCTGTAGTACATGAAGTACACCCCGTTGTCTTTGATCACCCAGGGGTGCATCACATAGTTAGAATCCCATTGTCCAGAGACACCAGGGATCAAAACCGGGTTACCTGAATTCGCGATGGTGAAAGCGAATTCAGGATCGGTAATTGCCTGAGACGATTCTGCCGTATAAATCTTATAGTTTGTTTTTGCGGCATTCTTTAACTGGAAATAGAGCCGGAAGGTACCACCATCTTTGAAAACAAACGGTGAATCAATTTTATTGATATCCGCAAACGATGAGGCGTCAAACACATCCTTCACATAATTCCACGAATCCCCGTCGTTCGAACTATAAAGAGAAAAGATCAAGTTCGAACTGGCTTTATAAGCCACCATATAGAAGATGCCACCCTCTTCAAAGACCGCTGGGCTGGCTACTTCCATCGGAGTTGAATCGTAAGTCGTCTGTGTTCCCGCTGAAAAGCTGGCGGGGTCTGTTGAGGTCGTATGGTAGAGAGCGGTGTCCGTAGGACCGTACCACATATGGTAAGTCTCACCAACTTTGACAACAGCAGGACGGCCAGTAACACCCGCATCCGTTATTGACGACCAATTTGCCACGTAGAGGGTTTCCCCTGAAGCGGCCTGCACTTCTGCCGCCGGAAGGCAGGCAAACACCAAACCGGTGATCAGCAGCAGAGAAAACAAATGAAAAATTTTTGATTTCCTGAACATAATATGATCTTCTCCTGTTTGAATATGTTTCGTTCTGGAGTACACATGCACGCAAATTAGCCGGTGTAAAACCAGCCTTTGCGTTTTGAAAATGTGTCTGCAACCACCTCCCCCAATCGAATTTCAGTGCTTTTTATTTGCCTTTCTTTCTTTTCTGCCCTACCTGTAAGTTTGTATCCCCATAGTAATAACGAATAATAAATGATACCGACACAATGACCACCCGGTATTTCTTAAA
This sequence comes from Anaerolineaceae bacterium, assembly GCA_034429135.1. GTDB lineage: Bacteria > Chloroflexota > Anaerolineae > Anaerolineales > Anaerolineaceae > UBA6107. The sequence goes on from DAOUGR010000002.1 coordinate 26,844, forward strand.
GCACCCATATCAGTTTCACTTTTCAGCGATGTCTGGCAAGCAAGGGTAACTATAGAACACCCTGCAGTTAAGGCGCGTTGTTATTTATCTTTTTTAATCTTTTTGAAAAAATTCTCTTATTAACCCCCAAATATTATTGTGATGATCACATTATAAGTAAGAAACAAAAATATTGCAAATGATATTCATCATTCATTTCCTGTTATCTATTGGATGTACCAAGCAAATAACATTTATCAATGATTAATCATTAGTAATTTATCTTTTTAATTGGCAATCGATTTGCTTAAGTCCGGGGAGAAGTTGTGACTTTTGGTGGTTTTTTATCCACCCGGTACTGTAGGTGTTTCCGTTGGTGTTGGGGTTTCGGTCGCCGTAGAGGTAGGGGTGCGTGTGGAAGTTGGAGTTCTGGTAAGCGTCGGCGTGAGAGTCAGTGTTGGTGTGCGTGTTGGTGTAGCAGATCTCACCCGCGTTGGAGTGGCTGTGGGAAGGGGTGTTGAATAGACAGGGATATTCACTGTATCTCCCTCAGAAACTGCATTCACATAATCCACAGCCAGCCTGCAGATCGGGTCGAGATTGGCTGCCACATGTTCCCAGTCCATTTCATCCTTTGCCCGCCAGGTGCGGCTCATCGCTTTCCACAGACAGCCAGGCCCCGCGTTGTAGTTGGTCAAAGTAAAGCGCCATAGATCATTATACGTACTGACCTTTCCCGCAGGTTTTCGAGTCAGGTTATAGATCATCCGGTCTACCTGTGCACAATTGCCATACATTGTTTCAGCAAAGATCTTAATGCTGAACTCCACCTCATCTAGATTCACTCGCAAAGGGCAATCTTCACAAGATACATCCGCCGCTCTAACCAGAGCCCCACGCAAGACGGCCTGTTGTTCTTCTTCCAGATTCCCATAACCCTGGCGACATGTTGCTTTTGAGTAGACCATTGGACAGAACTCTGAATAGAAGTCAGGATTCCAAAGCAAAGCGGCTTCTGCACCCGCCTCGGTTAGTTGTCCCAATCCGACTTCTTCCGCACCAACGAAAATGCCTGGCCAAAGCTGGCTTTCACGGATAAAGAGATTCTTCAACAATTTCGCAGGAATACCTGTGTCAGTAGCAACCAGCAGGATCTCGTCGTCAAACTGATTCTGCCAGGCAATGGCAGCATTGGCAGCCATTTCCATTCCGCATCGATTGGCGATATTTCCGGTAATTAATCCACCGCCCGTACAATTGCTCGCATCCACCATACCGTTCTGAATCAGCATGGCAGAAAGAAAATAGAGGGATTGAGTCGAATTAAGATCTACAGCATCTTCTGGTGTATCCAGCCAATCAGGTGGCCCGCTAACTTCTGGGAAGACCTGCCAGATGGAAGCACACGACGAAATTTTCTCACCCCTCCATTGCGAAGAGAGAACTTCAATGGAATACACCAGAGTCGGGCTTTCGCCTTCTGCCAGTTTCTTTTCAACCGGGATGACCCTGACCAGAGCAGTATACTCGTCAGTGGTATCGCCACTGAGCGAAACACCCCAGAACGTGAGCTCAACTCCTTTCTCGTCAGTGGGTGAAATGGAAAGCTCGCAAGTATTACCAGAACATGAAAATGACTCGCCATCCAGTTCGCCTTCAATGCTGACCACTCTCTGGTATTGAGGGTTGTCTTCACTCATGAGTTTAATGGCTGGGATTCCCCGGCAATACCCTCCTCCCTCATTAACACAACTTGGAGGATCAAGCCATATTGGCGGCATGGGCAATGCTGCAGCGGGTTCCTTTGGTGCGATCTGTGTACCGATCAATTGCAAATACACCTCACGGCATGCCTCTCCTTCGGTCGCGGCACATTCTGAAGATATGAGCCATTTTTCTTGCAGCGCTGCGCCGCAGAAATTTAATATTTCACTCGGAGTGGGAATTCCCTCATGTTTTACAGTAATTTCACAGGCTATGGACTGGTCGATCGAATAAAACATCCACCAGGTATATTGCGTGATCGTGCCCGGTGTCGTTGTGGCGGTCGTTTGAATGAACGATTTGCTTTCAGCAGAGACAGATTGTATTCGATTAAATTCAACAACACCTGCCGTTAAAAGAATGGCAAGCCCAACCTTAACGACCGATGTCCACAATTTCTTCAAGACCATTCCCCGATCAATTCACACAACTGATGATCATGCGAGTAACTGATCGAACCACAGAACTACAATGTAATGACCCGGTTAGACAACAAGGCCAGAATTTGAATGCTTACCAGATGATGACTCCCACTATGACAGGTAAATTTATTGTATAACAAGAAGACTTTTTTTCAAGCAAACAATCATTGGTGCTAACAAAAAACGATCTGTATAAAACCATCGATTTCAAAACAGCAATGGTGAAAAGACGCTACTTAATCGTTAGCGTCTCTGTCAATGGTGTAAATTCATTGTGTGGAATCTTTAAGGTTCAAGGGTGTCAATGAACAGGCGCCAGAGTAAATGGCATGACCTCAGCCATCATCAAGGGTTGCGGCCC
>DAOUGR010000003.1:0-230091 GCA_034429135.1 Anaerolineaceae bacterium
GGGCCGCAACCCTTGATGATGGCTGAGGTCATGCCATTTACTCTGGCGCCTGTTCATTGACACCCTTGAACCTTAAAGATTCCACACAATGAATTTACACCATTGACAGAGACGCTAACGATTCGAGCCAACCTGCACGATATTTCGATCAGGGGAATGTGTTTGATTGCCAACGTGCAAATGGATGAAATCCCTGCGTCTATCACCAGTTCTGATCTCGATTTGATGATCAACGTTAAGCCATACCTTGAAGAATTTCGGGTGAGGGGGATCGTCAAAGACATGCGCTGCCTGACGGATAGTTTAACCAGAATCGGGTTGGAAATTTTCCCCACGCGCAGCGATTTCAAGCGCCTGGCGAATTACGTTCATGTTCGCCGGCAGGAGATCATGGAAGAAATGTTTGCCAATTTTCGGGCAATGTTGAACTATCGCCAGGCTGCAGATTTGAGATTTTAAACAAAGACCATTGATAAAGGGATCGTTGAATCGTAGTGAGACAGAATCAGGCACGCCAGAAGCCGCGCCTTACGGGGCGCACGTCTTCGGCAGTGACGAATGCTTGAGGGTCTGCTTCCAGAACGATGGTTTCAACATTGGGCACATCTTTTCTGAGCACACTGGCGTGGAGTTCGAACACGGTGCCATTCTTGCCGCGCCCTGAAATTTCAGTTACAGCGTAACCGCTGGCGCGCAGCTGTTCTGCAATATACGCCCCGCGGTGTGAGCTGATAATGGTTATCAGAATGTGACCAATTGCCAGTTTGCCTTCGATGATTAAACCCACAACATTGCCGGTGGCAAAGCCCGCCGCGTAGGCCAGCACGTTGAGGATGTTATCCATTTTGGTCAGTACCGAGCTGATGGCGACGATATAGATCACCGATTGGATAAAGCCCAGAACCCAGGTCAGCAGTTTCTTCCCGCGCATGACGAAAAGCACGCGGATGGTATCCAGAGACATGTCTCCAACCCGGAGGGCGAAGATCATTAAAGCGTATAACCACACATGGGGGTCCATTAAATTTTCCATGATAAATCCCTTCAATCAATCTACTTAATCGAAGCTGATTCTTTTATGACAGGCAGGTAGTAATCTGTTGTATATTCTTTGAGCATACGGCGCAGACTGAATTGCGGGGTGAGTGTGCGCAGGCATTCCTTGACCATCTGCAACCAGAGGGTGGGAATCTTGTTTTGATCACGCTCATAGTACATGGGGATGATCTGTTTTTCTAAGGTTTCATAAATACTCTGCGCGTCTGCTGCATCCTGGGCTTCAGGATTGGCATAATCCATGTCTTTGCCAATAGGCCAGCCGTTCTTGCCATTGTAACCTTCACGCCACCAGCCATCGAGCACCGAGAAGTTAAGCACGCCGTTGAGGGCGGCTTTCATACCGGATGTTCCTGAAGCTTCATTGGGCCGGCGGGGGGTGTTCAGCCACACGTCAACACCCTGCACCAGATAACGCGCGACATTGATGTCGTAATCTTCCAAGAAGACCAGACGACCTGCGCTGCGAGAATCTTTGACGGCGCGGTACACCTGCTGAATCAGCATTTTACCCGGTTCATCAGCTGGATGGGCTTTTCCGGCGAAGATGATCTGCACCGGGCGGTGTGAATCGTTGATCAGATTCATGAAACGGTCGAAATCGCGGAACACAAGGTTGGCACGTTTGTAGGTGGCGAAGCGGCGTGCGAAGCCGATCGTCAATGAATAAGGTTCAAGGAAGACACCACCGGCTACCGCCTGGCTGGGAGTGAGCAGTCCGTTCTGCCACTGCAGACGGGTGCGCTCGTTGGCAAAACTCACCAGTTTGTTCTTCAAATGCCGGCGCACAGCCCATAATTCTTCATCAGGGATCTGGTAAACATTCTTCCAGAGTTCGGGATCATCCAGACGGTCTGCCCAGTCTGGCGCGAGGTATTTTTCAAAAAGCAGGCCCATGCGTCGTGCCAGCCAGGTGCGGGTATGCACACCGTTGGTTACATAGCCGATGGGGACATTTTCTTCTTTTTCTTCAGGCCAAAGGAACTGCCACATTCGCCGGGATACGATTCCGTGCAATTCTGAAACGGCATTGGCTCGTTTGGAGAGTTTGAGCGCCAGCACAGGCATGACGAAAGTCTCACCCCAGGGTTGGACCTGTCTTCCAAGGTCGATAAACTGGTCACGCGTAAGGCCAAGCTCTGCCCAGATGTTGCCAAAGTATTTATCGATCAGCCACAGGGGAAACTGATCATTCCCAGCCGGTACAGGGGTATGGGTGGTGAAGATGTCACCAATTCTCACCTGATTCATAGCATTTTCGAAGGACATGCCTGCTTTCACTTTTTCGCGGATGCGCTCCACGGCAAGAAAAGCTGAATGGCCTTCGTTCATGTGCCAGACGGTGGGGTTAAGGCCCAGCAGGCGCAACACCTGCACGCCTCCCATGCCCAGCAAGATCTCCTGTGAAATACGCACTTCAAGATCATTGCTGTAAAGCCGTTCGGTTAACTGTCGGTCAGAAGGCGAATTGGGGTCGACATCAGAATCGAGCAAGTAAAGTTTAATGCGGCCTACTTCAAGTTCCCAGATGCGGGCAAAGACCGTGCGACCCGGCAGATCGATCGAGATCATCAAGGGTTTGCGGTTTTCGTCCATTAAGGCGATCAACGGCAGCTTGCTGTAATCGATCAACGCGCTGCGGGTTTCCTGCCAGCCGTCTTCTGTGAGATGCTGCACGAAATAGCCGTGATTATAGACGAATCCTACCGCAGTGAGCGGCATGCCAAGATCAGAGGCTTCTTTTAAGTGATCCCCTGAAAGGATTCCAAGACCGCCTGCATACACCGGTAGTGATTCATGAAGGCCAAACTCAAAAGAGAAATAGGCGATGGATTGATCGATCAGGTCGGGGTAAGTCGACCGATACCAGGTTTGAGTGTTCGAGAGGTAAGATTCAAATTTGGCCAGGGTGCGGTCGTAATGCTCAAGATAGGCTGGTTGATCGACGGCGGCGTTCAAGCGCTGACGTTCCACTTTCTGAAGGAAGGCCACCGGGTTGTGGGTTACCAGATCCCAGAGCAAGGGATCAATCATCTGGAAAACACGCTGCCCGTCCGGGTTCCAGACCCACCATAAGTTTCGGGCAATTTTACTCAATCCTTCGATGCGTTTTGGCAGGTTGAAGGTATTGGGATATTCTCGGATAATTTTCATTGATTTATTTTTCCATTCACACAAAAGGCGGCTGATCTTAAAGATCGCTCAACCTTGATATGATCAATCATAGCGTTAAAAAGGCAATTTTAACCGGATGGATTATACCAGATAGTTCTGTCAATGAATTTTTATCGATGAATGCCTTAAAAAGTAACTGGATGATGTAAAACAAACGGCTCCCTACCAGGAGCCGTTTGTTGAGTGTCTTAAGGTTATTCAATCACTTCGATGGCAAGCGGGAATTTCGACATTGTCTCACAACCATCTTCGGTGATGAGGATCGCGTTCTCGTATCGGAAGCCAATATTCTCTTCGGGGCATGCGTACTGGATGGCGCAGATGAGCATTTCGTTCTTTTGATAAACATGATCTGGGTTTGTCCAGTATGGGAAGGGGCCATCGTTGCGGCCGATGCGCCATTCATCACCCAGCATACCGATGCCGTGTTCAAAGCCGGGCACCATGAACTCCGCGAACCCTCTTTCTTCGCAAAAGACCATCATTTTATCTGCCAGTGTGGAAGGGGTGATGCCGGGTTTGTAGGTTTCAAGACACAGGGTTACCAGGTCAACAAAGTTTTTAGCATGCCACAGCTGGCGTTCCGTCGCGGGGGCAAGCAGATAGTTGTGCGTATGATCACCCAGACCGAGTCTGTAAGTGGAATGCAGGTCGACCATCAAGGGTTCTCCCGCTCGCAGCCTGCGATCGGTGGGTGGTGTGCATGCGCCGCCCATCAACCCCGTGCGGTAGCCAGAGGCGATCTCGTTACCGCCTGTGAACGACCATTCCCAGGTGCTGCCAGCTTCACGCATGGCCAGAGCGGCGATGCCGGCTATCTCGGTTTCTGTATATTTAGCGAACCCGCCGTTCTGAATGGCTTTAAGCACAGCCTCGTGTCCGGCGTCTGCCATCCTTCCGGCTTTACGGAAGCGGTTGATCGTTCCTTCATCTTTGATCATGGACAGGCGGTCGACGATATCCAGTGCGTTCACCAGCCTTGCACCGGGCAAAGCGGCAGCGAAGGCCTCATATTCATAATGGGTGAGGTTCCCTTCAGGCAGATAATTGGACATACCTGCTTCAACACCGACCACACCTTTGCCATCTTTGAGATAGGATTTAATCAGATCTGAAACAGCAGTGATCTGGTCCTGGCCGCCCATAGGGGCGAAACCGAGCACATGGTCAAAGTCGAGCCAGGATTCATCTGCCACACGCGCCGCATCGATCACAAAGGTGAATACTGTGGGCAGACCTTCTGAAGGAATCACGATATAACTGCGCCAGGGGCAGAAGGCATCTGTCGTCCAGGAAAGGGTGCGCAGACGAGAACCCAGGTAAACATCCACGCCATCGATGGCCATTTCACGCTGGATGGATTTAATCCTGCCGGGGAAGTCAATGAAATAGGGATCGTTGGTTGTCATCATACCCTCTAATATTCACAATCGATTTCTGAGAGGATTTTATTAAAACGGTCGACAATCGATGCAAGGCTCAAGGCTTTGACCATATTGCCCTGCAAGCGCAGCTTGCCGCTCATCAATGCTGAACGTGAACCAAGTTCAGCGCGAGAAATCTTGGCGAATGTCTCATAATCCCCACTGATCACAAATTCAGCTTCAGGGAAAGGAGCTTCACGAATGGAAATATCGGTGAAAATGCCGTTCTCGAGCTTATAGTAGAGCGCACGGTCTTTGCCATCCGGGCAATTTGTGTACACGGTCAGCATCGAAGAGGTCAGGTTCTTCATTTGGTCGGGGGTGAGCTGACTGCGCAAACGCTGTTCTGCTTCCGCAGTCCATTCAGGGCTCAGGTATTTGATTGTCGGCATAGGAATCTCCTTTTTGGAAAAAAGCGTCGAGTGATGGATTAATTATATTGAAATAATCAAAACGGCATCGTTGCTCGATGCCGTTTTGATATGAGCAGAAATGACCTACTCGAAATTGGTCGGAATTTCAGCGATTACTTGATACAAAGGCTCGATTAATGAGACTAACCCCATCGCGCGTATCATGTTTCCTGCAAAGTGAAGTTCACCGCTCATCAGTGCTGTCATCGGATCCAATTGTTTTCTCATAACCTTGAGGAAAGTCGTGTATTCACCGCTGATGGCAAACTCAGTTTGCGGGTAAGGTTTTTCAACGGCGAGAATCTGGGTTAATTCCCCTTTATGCGTCTGGATGAACAGCGCTTTTTCCTCGCTGTTAGGGCAGTTTTCGAACACCGTAAGCAGGCTTGTGGAGGCATAGTTGATGGCTGCGGGATCAATTTGGCTGCGGATGAGCCTTTCGATTTCTTTCAACCAGTCTTCACTGAAAAATTCATAAGTTGGCATGGGGTTTTTCCATAACGGCTTGTGGCCAGTCATCAATCAGCCGGAAAAAGCTTTTCAAAGATTTCAGGGGCGTATTGTTTCACCATATCGCTTGAGATGCCATTCTCTTTACAAATGGTCTCATACATATCCACACTGCTGCGGCGGATGCGTTCTTGAGTGGTGGTGTCGAGGCCCCATAAACCGAAGCGCTGCGTCCAGCCGCGTTCCCACTCAAAATTATCCACCAGAGACCAGTGGAAATATCCTTTAATGCGCCAGTTAAAGTTAATCGCTCGCCAGACCTGGTGCAGATGCTCGATCGTGTAACGCGGGCGCAGCGTATCGAGGTGATCTTCGACGCCGTTCTCGGTGATGATGACCGGCAACTTGTAATCGTGCGCCCATTTCAGTCCATCCCACATACCTGCCGGAATATTGGCGATGAAACCTGTAGGGCTAAGATCGGCATCTTTTGGGAAGAAACGCCTGCCGAAAAGTGAGGCGTAATCTTTCAGGCTGAATTGAACCAGATCGCGGGTGTAGTAATTCAAACCGATGAAATCCTGCGTGCCGGCAGCTTCGGGAATGTTGACTTTCTTGAATGGAAGGATAAGCTTTCCAGAAGAAAGGCAATCGTTGAATGCGCGGTTGAAGATCTGGTCTTGAATCTTCATCGGCGGTCGGTCAAGCAAGAACCACGATCTGGCAGGTATAAGACTGCGGTAGTTGGTCGCAACCCCCACCTGGGCCTCGGGCTGCAACTCATGAATCACTTTGTACCCTGCAGCATGCCCGCGGATCAGGTTCACGGCAACCTTTACCGCACACCCCAGGTCGTTCTTACCAGGGGGAAATTCGCCTGAAACCCATCCGCTGAAGATATACACGTTTGGCTCGTTAATCGTTACCCAAAGGTTAACGTAATCTTTGAGACTGGTCACCACGCGGCGGACGTAACGAGCGAACAGCGCGGGGGTCTCTTCATTTTCCCAGCCGCCACGTTCAACCAGCCATAATGGATCGGTAAAGTGGTGGAGGGTAACCAGTGGCGTCATATTGTTGCGGTATAACCAGCGGCACATCTCGAAATACTGGTTCAGCGCATCCTCATTCCACCGGTCGGGTTCAGGCTGGATGCGGCTCCATTCAATGGAAAAGCGGTGGGCATTTTGACCGGTATCTCTGGCGCGTTCAAAATCTTCTTTCCAGCGCCCTCCCCACCAGTCGCAGGCCAGCCCTGATTTTTGACCTTCAATGATGCGGCCGGGTTCAGATTCCCATTTTGCCCAGTTGTTATTGATGTTATTCCCTTCCACCTGGTGCGCGGCGGTTGCCGTACCCCACATGAAGCCGCGTGGAAATTGAAAGATCGCGTCTGGCATGATTTTCTCCGATTGAAGCGGTATATGTTACAGATCAATTATAGCCCAGACGAAAAAGCCCCGACCTTTAAGCCGGGGCTTTACCTGCAACGAATGTTTACATACCTGCCATATAGGCGATGCTCAGGGTGCCGGGGCCAACATGGCAGCCAACCACCGGACTGACATAACTGAGGATGCCTTCCACAGCGTTACACTCGGTTACCATTCTTTCGAGAAGGGCCTGAGCTTTCTTTTCCGCCAGGGCGTGGAATACCGATATGCGCACCGGGGTTTTGCCCTGGATATCGTGTTTTACAAGATCTATCATGGCTTCGATCGCTTTACCCATCGTGATGGCGCTTTTTACAGCTTCGATTTTCCCTTCCCTGATTTCAAGTACCGGCTTGATCTTAAGGGCGGTTCCCAGGAACCGCTTGCCTCCGCCGATTCTGCCGCCTGCGTGCAGGTATCTTAATGAATCGACTACAAAATACACACCGATGTGTTTATAAGCTTCAAGCGCAACCTGCTTGCATTCTTCCAGCGAAGCCCCGTCTTTTGCTGCGCGGGCAGCGGCAAGGACCTGGAAACTGAGCGCCATGGATACCAGTCTGGTATCGATGACCTCGATGGGGGCATCTTTAAACATTTCTTTGGCTTTGAATGCAGAGTACACCGTTCCGGAGATTCCCGAACTGATTGGCATGGTAAGGATGGAATCACCGCGGTCTAATACTTTTTGAAATACCGTGGAAAAATCTTGAATCGTTGCCTGACTGGTTGTTGGAAAAGTGTTGCTTGTGGAAAGACGGGTATAGAATTCATCTGGTTGAATATCAATTCCATCGCGGTAAGTCTGACCATCCCAGTTAAGGGTTAATGGCACAACTTCGATTCCCAATTCATCGACATATGTCTGGGGAAGATAGGCGGTGGAATCGGTTACGATCACAACTTTGCTCATCTTGCATCTCCTGGGAGAGGGATTCTGAGAATTACCAATAATCTAACTATGAAAGTATAACCAATCCCGATTATCTGCGCATATGAAAAAGGTCATATTTTCACCAAAGCGGTTGGTGAACATCAGACCTGTGAAGACGGTAAAAATATATTGCTCTGGAGCGCTGGAATGATTAAACTAAGAAAGAAGGAGAATTGAATTGCCAACAACCATCAATTATCGAAAGATGTCGTTCATCGCGATTGTGATCATTTTTGCTGCCGGGTTCGTAACCGGTTGTTCCAACCGTGACCCCCTGGTGGGCAAGTGGCAGGAACCCGTATCGGGGGTTACCCTGGATATCAAAGAGGAGGGCGGTCTGGTGATTTCAATGAACGGGGTCTCAGTCTCAATGACTTATGAATTGCAGGATCCAGATATCATGATCTTCCGCTCTGAAAATGATGAATCGATACCTGAACAAAAAATGACTTATCGGATTGAAGAGGACCAGTTGATCATCACTGTGGATGGGATCGAAACGATATTTCAGAAGGTTGATTAGTCTGCATGGTTCGATGAAAAAAACTGTGTCAAAGGAGTTAAAAAGGATCGTTTGATACCGGAAAGGCAGGGAACTGAATGGGGGGTTGATTCGTCTAGATTAAGACGAACAAGGAGATGATTTATGCTGACGAAAAAAATCTACAAACCTCTGGCTGCAGTACTGGTTTTGGCGCTAACCTTGACTGGCTGCGGTTTGTTGCCTGGAACGGGCGGGGTGTCGACTCCGGACCCGGCGCAAATTTCCACCCTGGTGGCGGGGACTGTGGCCGCACAGGCTACTCAAGCCGTTCTCGAGACCATGATCGCCGATCTGACACAGATTGCGCTGCCAACCAATACCCCACAGCCAACCTTTACTCCAACGGCGACTTTCACGCCGGTTCCACCGACAGCCACGCCGGTGCCGCCGACGGTAACCCCCACGCCTATTCCGTGCAATGCAGCATCTTTTATTAAAGATGTAACGATTGCCGATTGGTCATCGATCTATGCGGGTGAATCGTTTGTAAAAACCTGGCAGATTAAGAATGTAGGGTCTTGTTCGTGGACGAAAGATTACAAGATCTTCTTCTTCGGTGGCAACCAAATGGGCGCTGGTGCGGTGATTGCTTTTCCGAAAGTGGTTAACCCTGGCGAAACGGTCAACCTGTCGGTTTCGATGGTGGCGCCCTCTGATCCAGGCAGTTACAGCGGTAGCTGGATGCTGAAGGCGGCCAATGGCGCAGTTTTTGGTGTTGGAAGCACTTATAACGTTCCATTAACCGTGAATATTAAGGTGGCGAAAATTCCAGCAGCCAAGGACCCCAACACCGTCTACGACTTTGTTAAAAACATGTGCAAGGCATCCTGGCGGACGAACGCAGGAAAGATCTCCTGCCCGAGCGCAGGCATCGACACCAAGAATGGCTCGATCACCCGTTCGTATGCCCCCGTTCTGGATGATGGATATGTTGATGATGAAGGCGCGTTGTACACGGTTCCGGCAGTTGGTGGTGATGGCATGATCGAAGGAAAATTCCCGAAGATCACAATTAACGCTGGTGACCATTTTGTGGCGGTGCTTTCGTGCAGGGGTAATTCACCAAAATGCTCGGTGACCTATGAACTGTTGTACACCGAAATAAGCAGCGGAACGACCATCTCACTGGGAACCTGGGATCGCAACGCTGGTGATGGCCTGCTTCAACTGGATATTGACCTTTCTGCGCTGGCAGGCCAGGAAGTGGCTTTCAAATTGAAAGTGATGAGCAACCGCGATTCAACCGATGATATCGCACTGTGGCTGGCCGCACGTTTGACCAATCCATAAAAACGATGAAAGAGACACTTGTCGAACATGTACAAGTGTCTCTTTATTTTGACAAAAAATATCGCTATACTATAAAAACAACATACGCAGGTTGGTGTAGTGAAATGGGGAGGGATTATGAAACACAATCTTTTTAAAGTATTCCCAAAACTGGTCATACCGGTAATCCTGGCGGTATTTCTGGTGGCATTGGTCATCGGACCGGGCAACGCCAGCGGTGTTCCAATGATCACGATAACTTCAGTGGTTACTGACACGAGCGTGACGATTTACGGATACAACTTCCCGGCTGACCAGACGTTCACTGTGCGCATGGGCCCCTATGGCACGTATGCACTGGGGGGAACCGTGGTTGGCACCAAAGAGCCCTCCTCTGGAACCAGTTTTACTGCCACGTATAATATTCCTTCCAGCCTGGTGGGTGCGAATCGAATCGCCATCCGCCTCGACAGCCCGCAAGGATACTATTCCTTTAACTGGTTCTATAACAATACGACAACTCCTGCCACGACCAGCACTGCCATACCACCGGCTATTCCTGGATATTACGGTTATCCCACTTTTAGCATCTCTTCAGTCACCAAAAATGTTTCGGTTACGGTGGTTACCAACAATCTACCACCCAATCAAACTTTCACGGTGAGAATGGGCGATTATGGAACCTATGCACTGGGCGGCAGTGTGGTCGACACCTTTGATTCTGGAACAGGCGGCACTTTGACCAAGACGTTCACCATCCCCGCTGCTTTCGCTGATTATTCACGAATCGCCATCCGTATGGATTGCCCGGCGGGTTATTATGCTTACAACTGGTTCTGGAACAATACCAGCAGCCCGGTTGTTCCCGGGTATGTGGGCATCCCTACTTTTACCATTCAGGCCGTTGTTAAAGATTCAAGCGTTACAATTTACACCAATAACTTCCCGGCCGGACAGAAATTTACTGTAAGGATGGGCCCATACGGCACGCTGGCTCTGGGCGGAATCGTGGTCGACACCATTGATTCTGGAAGCGGCGGTTCATTCAGCAAGACATTTACCATCCCTGCAGCCCTGGCGGGCAGCACCAAGATTGCCATCAGGCTGGATTCTGAAGGCGGATATTTCTACGCCTATAACTGGTTCTGGAATAACACGACCAATTAAGCACTGTTTTTGAAACTGAAAACAACCCGTCGAAAGGCGGGTTGTTTCATGCTTTTTATTAGAGACTGTAGTCATATTTATTTCTGGTAAATATCACGAATTGATGTAAAGTTCATAGGCTGGCCGTGTTTTTTCGGTTCGTAATGGTACAATCCATTGATGACTTCTCCAAAGAATAAAATTACCGACCGGGTGAACCCGCGAATGTTCCGATCTGAACGGCTGCAACGCTGCCGGTTGAGCGAATGCAAAGGCGATTGCTGCGTATTCGGTGTATGGGTAGACCTGCGTGAAGTGGAAGATATTATGCAGAACGCAGCGCTCATTCTGCCACACATGCCGGAGGATTGCCAAAACCCTGGAGAATGGTTTGTGGGTGTAGAAGATGATGACCCGCACAGCCCAACCGGCAGGGTAATTCATACTGGCGTGGAAAACCGCCTTGAGCACTCGGGAGGAACCGCCTGTGTTTTTTGGCTGCCTGATGGCAAGTGCGCGCTGCAGGTGGCAGCAGACGCCAACGGCCTGCATCCCTGGCGTTTCAAACCTTTCTATTGCATCCTTCACCCGCTAGACCTGGATGAGCAGGGAAGAATCACACTTGATGAAGCGGAGGAAATGGTTCACACAACAGGCAGCTGCGTTATTCCAGCAGACCGCCCCATTCCATTAATTGAGACATTTGAACCAGAATTCCGCTACCTGCTGGGTGAAAAGGGATTTGCGGCATTGAAGGAGATCGCCGGTCAATATCCCGGGCAGACCAGTCGTGAGGAATAAGGTTGCAGCAAAGATTTGTGAGCATCACGATCACGAATCGTTCGCTGATTATCGAGTAAAATAGTCTGAATTTGTTCAATTACTAAACAGGATTAAGTATTGTGCAACAGAAAAGATTCATCATTTATAGCCTCTTCATTCTGACCCTGGCACTTGCTGCTGTTAGGTCTACAGAAGTGCTGGCTGATACTTCGCAGACTGAAATGAACTCAAACCGGGCATTGTGCCTGCCTGGTTTTAATGAGAGCGAAACTCCTGGCTGTCTTAACAAGGGGCCTTCAGCCAGGTTGCAAGAACTGGCGCGACAGGGGATCACATTCCCGGCTGAACCGATTTTCGCAGGTTATGTGCCCTATGAACTCTCTGTCATTCCATTTTCATACGCTCTGGCTGATTCGGGGGCGATTCCTGTGTATGCCACACTGGATGACGTTGCCAACAACCATCCAACCAGAACCATCCCTGCAGGCCGCATTAAGTATGTTTCACTCATCAATCGCGCCGAAACCGATAAAGGACGGTTTTATCAAATTGCCACAACTGAATGGGTAAGCGCTGAATACGTTGCGAAGGTTGGGGTGCCGAATTTCCAGGGGTATCTTTTTAAAGAGAACCCTCAAATCACATTCGGCTGGTTCATCACAGAAGCCACCACACGCAGGGCTCCAGGGTATGCCGCCCCTGAAACGGGAAAAAATTACTTCCGATTGGATAAAATCCGTGTTTACGAGACCAGGGTTATTGATGGCGTGGAATGGGACAGGATTGGACCGGAAGAGTGGGTCGAACACCGGTTCGTTGCCCTGGTTATTCCGCGCTATGAAAAACCTGAGGGTGTAACTGCTGACCGCTGGATCGAAGTGAATTTATATGAACAGGTGATGACAGTCTACGAAGATGGAAACCTCATTTTTGCCACTTTGATCTCTTCTGGCACGCCACCGTTTTATACCCAGCCTGGAGTTTTTCAGATTTACAAAAAAATTGAATACGAGTATATGACCGGGGTCTTCGAGGCAGACCGCTCAGATTACTATTATCTCGAGGATGTTCCGTTCATCATGTATTATGACAGGGAACGTGCCCTTCACGGTGCGTACTGGCAAACACTGCTTGGCTACCAGCGCTCGCACGGCTGTGTCAACCTCTCTGTTGCAGATTCTCACTGGTTATACGACTGGTCTCAAGTTGGTGACTTTGTCTATGTGTGGGATCCGTCAGGAGAAACCCCAACCGACCCATCCTTCTATGGGGCGGGTGGATTCTAAGCCCATTCGTTTTTATTTTTCATGAAAACAGAATTGAGAGGAGGGTGCTCTTAAATTATCTTAGCCTGGAAACTTCTTTTTCATAGCAGCGTACACTCATTACATTAACAAGGACATAATCAATGAAAAAAAGTGTCATCAAACCGGTACTTCTGCTGGCATTGTTCATTCTCACCATTGGAACTGCGTGTAAATTGACGGGAAACAGTGCCGAAGAAACGAAAGAACCGGCTGTCATCGTTGTAACCGCCACCCCCGAAGCACGCACAAGTGACCCTGTTGTTACCGAACCTGCTGTAAATCTCGCAACTGAAGAGCCTGTCTATAGTAATGAACCTCCTGATTACTTTGTTGAGGAATTTGACAACGGTCTGGATAATTACAGTTATTTCGTCAAGCACGGCGACGAAAATAAAGCTGATGTGTATGCAGAAGATGGGAAATTGAAATTTACCCTAAATGATTACGACATCTATTACTACGTTCTATACGACCCGTATACCTACGGTGATGTGAGGCTGGATGTTGAAGTTGAAAACCTGGGAGTGAATACGAACTCTGTTTCACTGGTCTGCCGTTATAGCGACGACCTGGGATGGTACGAGTTCAATGTTTCCAGCGGCGGAATTTATGAGATCTACTATTTCGATCGAATTATCGTCAAGGGATACTCTCTGATTGCCAGCGGCGGTTCAACGAATGTGAACATGGGACGTGACACCAATGTATACACCGCGATCTGCGAAGGCGACACGCTCTCTCTCTATATCAATGGCACTCTGGCAAAATCAATCGAACACAAGGATCTGGATCGCGGCCAGGTTGGTATTGGCATCAACTCGTATGACGGCTATCCGGTGATCATGAACGTTCCCTGGATGGAGATCAGCGAGCCTTAATCAGATTTCGGCAAGCATCCTTTATCAAGAACTGGCACCTCATATAACCTGTATGAGGTGCTTTCTTATTACCTCCCGGAAGCTCTTATTGGCTTGACAAAGGCGATGTTTTTTCTGTTAGAATTCCATCAATGGATAAAAAGATCAAACTGGCTTTACTCATTGCGCTGCCGCTGATGGGGGTGGTGGCTGGCTACCTGTTGATGGGGCGCACCATTCAGGTCAGCGTGAATGGTGTTCATCAGGAAATTCATACGCGCGCGCTGACGGTGGGTGGTGCGCTGCGTTCGGCAGGTTTTCAGGTTCAGCCGGGCGATCGTGTTACACCATCCTCCAACACATGGCTTTCAAAAACCCAATTTATTGAATATAACAGCACTTCAACCATCCATCTTTGGGTCGATCCAGATGGTGAGATCATCACACTAAATACCCCGGCGCTCACACCACAGGAGATCCTCGCGGCAGCCGGAATTGAGCCCTCAGAGCGTGATGAGGTGCTGGTCAACGGTCAATCCGTTCCGCTCGATAAAGAATTAGAGCGGTATGCTGGAATGACTCTTCAGTACCGGCCCGCGGTAGAGATCACACTCACGCAGGAAGGCGAACCCCAAACCATTTTTTCGGCAGCGCCCACACTCGGGCTGGCTTTGTGGCAGCAAGGGATTCGTGTAGGGGGCGGAGACCGGCTCACGGCTGACTTTGCCCTGCCGCTGCAGCAACCGCTGGATGTGGCGTTGGTCGTGGCCCATCCCATTGAGATCAAAGTGGATGGTGTGATTATTCACTCGATCAGTGCTGCTGAGACGGTTGGAGAAGCGGTCAAGTCCGCTGGAATTTCGCTGCAGGATCTTGACTATACCAGGCCTTCTGAAAACGAACCTCTGCCCGCTGATGGCAAGATACAGGTTGTGAGGGTCATTGAAAAGATCATCCAGGAACAATCAGCCATCCCTTACGAAACAGAGAGAGTTGCTGACGATTCGATGGAAATCAACCAGGAAGAGGTGATCGAGGCCGGACGGGAGGGTATCAAGGCTTCGCGAATCAGGGTGCGCTACGAGGATGGTGAAGAAGTGTCTCGCACCCATCTGGAGGATGTGGTTCTTGTTGAACCCGTCAACCGTGTTGTTCATTACGGGTCACAGATTGTGGAGAAGACGCTTCAAACTCCCGATGGGATCATTAAATATTACATGGCGGTGAATGTGATCGCCACTTCGTACTCTCCGTGCCGTTCGGGCGTTGAGGGCAGGTGCTACACCGGCACTGCGCTTGGAATCCCGGTGCAAAAAGGCGTGGTTGGCATGCACCGCGCGTGGTACAACATCTTCAAAGGAACGCAGATTTATGTTCCGGGTTACGGTGTGGCAACCGTTGCAGATATCGGATACTATCCCTACAGTGACTACTGGGTAGATCTGGGGTACACAGATGCGGATTACGAGCCCTGGTACTCGGTCAGCACCACCATTTACTTCCTATCCCCTCCGCCTGCTGGTTTTACAGGAGTGCTGCCATAGAACCCGCCGCGCTGGACGTTCGTTCACTGCTTCACCGTCATCAGCTCGACCCCCGCAAAGGGCTCGGGCAGAATTTTCTGGTTGATCAGAGCGCATTGAAAAAGATTGTTGCATGCGCTGATTTGAGCCCTCAGAACCATGTGTTAGAGATCGGCGCTGGGCTTGGAAGCCTGACCCGCCTGCTGGCGGCAAAGGCCGGGCACGTAACCGCAGTGGAGATCGACCAAAAGTTGGTTCCCATTTTGCGTGAGGTTATGGCTTCTTTTAATAATGTCAATATCGTTGAAGGCGACATCCTTGAGCTGGAACCCCGGTCACTGGTGGAGCAGGATGGTTACATTGTGGTGGCGAACATTCCATACTACATTACCTCCGCCATCATCCGCCATCTTCTTGAACACTCCCCGCAACCTTCACGGCTGGTGCTGACCATGCAGCGTGAAGTGGCAGAGCGCATCTGCGCTGGTCCGGGCGATCTGTCGCTGCTGGCATTGAGCGTGCAGCTTTACGGAAAACCTGTCATCGCGGCATCCATCCCCGCGTCATCATTTTATCCCGCGCCAAAAGTAGACTCGGCCACCCTGCGTGTGGATCTATATGAAAAACCCTTCCTGAGCGCCCCACAGCGCGAGCTGTTTTTCAAGGTGATCAAAGCGGCATTTTCTCAAAAGAGAAAAATGCTGCGCAATACACTGGCGGCCGGATTAAATCTATCCTCCGAACAGGCCGTTGCCCTGCTGGAAGCCGCAGGGATCGACCCGGCACGGCGCGCGCAAACCGTTGACCTGGTGGAATGGCGTACGCTGGTCGGGGAAATGGAAAACAATTTATCCCGACCTAAGAAATGAGTTTTTCCGTTTTTAGATTAAGGGTTAAACCGCTTTACTTTACGATGACGCGAGAGTAATCCCCACACGCGCAGCGCAGCTTCAATCTGGATGGAAAGATTCATTTTACTTTTGCCCAGTTTTCGCTCTGCAAAGTAAATTGGAACCTCTTTGATTTTGAAGCCCAGCTTCGAAGCGAGATAAGCCATTTCCACCTGGAACACGTAGCCGTTTGAGCGCACAACATCCAGCGGGATGGCTGCAAGCGTTTCACGCCGCCAAAGCCGAAAGCCGCCGGTGAGATCTTTGACCTTCATTCCAAGGATCGTGCGGGCATAAAAATTGCCAAACCCCGAAAGCGCCTTGCGCCAGAACGGCCAGTTGACATCCAGGCTGCCACCTTGAATGTACCGTGAGCCGAAAACGACATCAAAGCCGTCAACAGCAGAGAGGAACTCCACGATCTTCTCTGGTTCATGAGAGAAGTCTGCGTCCATCTGCACGATGTAATCCACCCCGGTTTTGATTAACTGTTTGAAGCCCGCAATGTACGCGGTACCCAGCCCAAGCTTTCCCTGCCGGTGAAGCACCGAAATCTGATTCGGGAATCGGGCGGCCAGTTCATCTGCCAGCGCTCCCGTTCCATCAGGGCTATGATCATCAATGATTAAAATCGAGAGATCCTTAACGGGCAAATCCTGAAGGCGTTTAACAATCAGAGGAAGATTTTCTTTTTCGTTATAAGTGGGAATAATTACGGCAATACTCAAATTTTCTCCAAAAATTATGCACAGTAGATAAAAATACAATTAATCCAGTTTGATCTCGAAAATACAGGCTTCTGCACCGCCAGCCATGCACTGTAATTCGCGAGTCGAGTACTCAAGACCACCTGAGAAAGTTTTGGCAGCCTCTGAGAGCAGACCTTCATAAAAAGCACACACCGGTTCTGAACTACTGCGGTCCATGCAATTGGGGCAGACTTGCACAGTGTAAATGAAAGTATTGGGGATATCTGTTGCAGCCACGGTAGACCGCTGGTCGCTGACCGTGTTAAAAAAATTCGAGAGGCGGTTCAAGCGAATGAGCACGCTGTGTGGTCCCAGAGGGCCTGTTCCCGGTTGGGGTTCTGTGATAGAACCCTTGCCGAAAATGGTTAATCCGCGGGTAAAGGTGATTCTTCCGGCGCGCATTGCCAGGCTTCTGCTGCCACGCGAACCAAAGATCGATTGGAGGGTCTCGAACAAGGCCGCAAAATCAGTAAAATCGAATTGCTTGTTCATATCGTCAGGTGGAAGAGCTTCTGCCAGATGAGCAAGGCTCGAATGGCTGTAGATCGTGGTCATTCCCCCCGGGCCAATAACCTCTTCTAATGACTGCAGCGCAATACGCACGAAGTGATTAGGGAAGAACAGACCGCTTTTCATTTTCTGCCTTTTCACGAATTTCCACCAGGATCCGTTCAAGGTCGTCAGCGGTGCGGCGCAGCTCATGGAAAAGCACGCCCAGTTTGGCTTCGGGTTTCACCAGGGTGGTAAGCACCGCTTCATTGCCAATAGCGAGAAGGACCACGTAACCATTGCAGCCTTTGGTATACAGTTGTTCGAGGGCTCCGCGTCCCATTTCCTTGTTGATTTGCTCTCCGAGTGAAAGCATCGCGGCTGACATGGCTGAGATGCGGTCTTCGCTCAGCGTTTCGGGGAGGGCAGAAGCCATGATCAAGCCATCCAGGCTGACCACGGCGGAGGCTTCAATATCAGGTGAGCCCTGTTGTGCCTCTTTCATGCGATCGATTAAGGGTTGAGAATAGCTTTTTGCCAAGGAATCACCTCACCATTGAAGTTCAGGGGGTTTCACTTACTCTATCACAGGCAGAAATCAGTGTCAAGAAAAGTCAGTTTACGATGTATTTTCAGCCCCTGCCGCGCCTGATCACACCCAATTGCGCAATCAGGATTGCTGCAAGAATAATGCCGCATCCGATGATCTGAACCCAGTTCATGCGCTCCTGCAGGAAGAGTACCCCGGCAATTGCAGCGAACACGGCTTCGAGGCTGAGGATTAACGCTGCGTCAGAGGCAGGGGCTTTGCGCTGTCCAATTCCCTGGAAGGTAAAGCCAAGCGCCACAGAGAATAACCCGGCGTAGATCACTTCCATCCAGGCAGAGCGCAGTGAGGTGAGCGTCACCGGTTCTACAAAAATGCTCATGATCATGTGCAGCAGGCCGCAGACGATGTATTGGCCGGTGGAAAAAGCAAAAACATCCATTTTTTGCACTGCCTTGCCGACGACGATGACGTGCAGCGCCCAGGCAATGGACCCGGCCAGCACAAGCAGATCTCCGCTTGAGGGGTTAAAGCGCGTGCCGCCGGTGCTCAGAAGGTAGGTGCCAGCCAGTGCTGCTGCAGCCGCGATCCAGGTTATCGCTGGTGATCGCTGTTTCCAGAAGAGGCTCAGAATGATCGGAACGAGCACGACATAGACACCGGTGATGAATCCCGCCGAACCGGCTGTGGTTGTTTCAAGGCCTGCCTGCTGCAGGGCGCTGGCGGTGAAAAGAATCCCTCCTGCCAGCAGCATCCATCGGATATTTTGCCTGAGAGAGCCCAAACGTTTAACCACGAAGGGCAGCAGTGCCGCGCTGGCAAGCAAGAAACGTACCCCGTTGAATCCAAAGAAACCGAGATAACTTGAGGCTGACCGCTGCGCAACGAAACCTAAACCCCATATTGCAGCAGCCAGGAGCAGGAAGAGATCGGAAATGAGCCTTTGCTTGAGATCAGTGGTGTGTGAAGTATGTTCCATAAACCCGTTGAGTATACCGGAAAAAAGGAAAAAGAAACACCCGGTTCACAGATGAGCCGGGTGTTTTGACCTGTCAAAGACTAGCGGCCGTGCTTAAATTGCCGGCTGGCGTTATGCATGCGCCATTCATCGATAAATTTTTTCAAATCCATGCTGTATTTTAGTTTCATCCAACCGCCAGAAAATTTATCCTGTGGAATTTCCATCAATTTGTTATGCAGGTCGTTCAAGAGTTCTTCGTCCACTTCGTTTTCCTCCAGCGCAGCCTGCCATTTTTGTTTATCTTCTGCCGCGAAGGGTACTGAACCAATAAATTTAAGTATCTTTTGCCTGTCTACAAATCTGCTGTCTGCCATTTGCACCTCCTCATCTGAGACAACTCAAAAGCCCAATTTCATTGTATCGTAACCAGGCTGGTTTTCAAGTGCTGTTTTCTGCAACTTTAGTGGTTCTCTCTCGTATATAAGATTGAATTGACACAAGGAGAATACAATGGAAGGACAAACCAAGAAATTATATCGTTCGCGTACGGATCGCAAGATCGCCGGTGTTTGCGGAGGATTGGGCGAGTATTTTGGAATTGACCCCACCCTGATGCGGTTGTTATTTGTATTGGGTTTGATTTTTGTCGGTGGTACACTTCTGGCGTACATCATTCTCATGATCGTGATTCCAGAGGAACCTCTATAAAAGCAATTTTGGGCTGGCGGGTGAAGACCCTAAGCCAAAATTGCAATTGGCTGCTGCCTTTTCATTCTGGCAGCAGCCTTTTTTTATTCGTATCTTAACGCTTCGACAGGTTCCAGATTGGCTGCCCGGTTGGCAGGGTAGAGGCCGAAGAACAATCCTACCGCTGTGGAAAAGATTGTTGCGAGAAGGATGGCATCCAGCCCGACCACAGGATTCAATGGCGTGCCGCTTGAGGCAGCGATTCTACCTACAACGAACGAGATCAACCAGCCCAGGCCGATGCCGATCACACCCCCAAAGAGACTGAGCAGTGATGACTCGGTTAGGAACTGAATCATAATATCTTTCTTGCGCGCGCCGAGCGCTTTGCGCAATCCGATTTCGCGCGTACGTTCGGTTACAGATACCAGCATGATATTCATGATGCCGATGCCTCCTACCAGCAGTGAAATTCCAGCGATCCCTCCAAGAAAAATGGTCATCACATTGGTGATCGTTTTTGCTGTTTCTACAAAGTCTTGCTGAGAAAGGATGGTGAAGTCATCTTCACCCACTTTGGTTCGGTGACGGGTGCGCAAAATCTGGGCGATTTCTTCACTGGCCTGTGAGATGGCATCGGCGGAGATGGATTGCACAAAGATAAGATCGATACGGTCGTTACTGCGGCGGGTCAGGCGTGCCTGTGAGGTTGTGATGGGAACAATCACCACATCATCCTGCGAAACAAAGGCAGACCCCCCCTTGGATTCGAGGACGCCAATCACCTTGAATGGTTGGCCCTCAATACGAACGGTTTCACCCACCAGACCTTCCGTGCGGTCAAATAATGCTTTGGCCACATCGGGTCCCAGCAGTACAACCGATGCTTTTCCAAGAACCTGGTCCTCTGTGATGAAAGAGCCTTCGGTCACGTGATAATTTCGGACGGATTCGTAACTTGTTGTCACCCCGTAAACAAAGGTTGAAGTGCTTTTTGAGCCGGCCGTGACCGTAACATCTCCATTGACCACGGGGGCGACACCCTCTATTGATGGGGCCTGGAACTGATCGAGCAGCGCATTGGCGTCATCCATGGTGAGCGGTTCGATATTGGTTAAGTCTTGATTGCTGTTCCCGCTCATCACGAAAAGCAGGTTGCTGCCAATCCCGCTGATGGATCCGGTGATTGTGTTCTGTGCACCGTTCCCGACCGCGAGCATGGCGATGACTGCCCCAACGCCGATGACAATTCCCAAAATGGTAAGGCTTGAGCGCAGTTTATTGGAGTTCAAACTTTCGAGCGCTTCAATGATTGCCTGTCCGAGGTTCATTTGACATCCTCCTCGACCAGCCCGTCTTTCAGGTGAATAATGCGCTGGGTTTGAGCGGCGATATTTGGGTCGTGGGTAACGATGATCAGGGTTGTACCGTATTTTTTATTGAGCGACAGCAAAAGATCCATGATCTCTTTGCCCGATTTTGAATCAAGGTTCCCTGTAGGTTCGTCTGCCATCAGAATGGCGGGGCGATTGACCAGCGCACGGGCGATGGCCACCCTTTGCTGCTGACCGCCTGAGAGCTCGGTGGGTTTGTGGTTCATGCGGTCTGCCAGGCCAACCGATTCGAGCGCAGTGGCAGCCCGCTGCACACGTTCTTTCGACACCCCTGCGTAGCGCATGGGCAATTCAACGTTCGCCAGAGCGGTTGACCGCGACAAAAGGTTAAAACTTTGAAATACAAACCCCACCTTGCGGTTACGGATTCCTGCTAACTGGTCGTCATCCAATTCTGATACTTCTTCACCATCCAGAATGTACCTGCCGCTGGTGGGTCGATCGAGGCAGCCGAGTAAATTCATCAGCGTAGATTTCCCTGATCCAGAAGGCCCCATGATGGCGACAACTTCACCCCTGTTGATGGTGATTGAAACACCGGCGAGTGCATGCACCTCAACTGCGCCGATCTTATAGGTTTTTCTCAGGTCATAGGTTTGAATGACCGGAATCAAATCGTTTTCCATTAGCGCGCAAACCCTCCCTGGGCGGCCAGATCAAGGATGTTGGTCGATGGGTTGAGGATGACGATATCGCCGGCTTTGACTTTGCCTGATACGATCTCGCTCATGGTATCGGAGGATGCACCAATGACGACCTCGACTTTCGTGGGAATATTATTCTTCAAAATGTAAATTACTTGCTGATTGTCGATAACACGAACCGCACGGTTGGGAACGGTGAGCACGTTTTCAACCTGGCTGACGATGATATTCACGGCTGCCGTCATGCCCGGGAGCACCTGTTCATCAGGATTTAAAACCTCGATCGTCACTTTAAAATTAACCATACCGGCGCTCATTGTGCCAACTTTGGCCACTTCTATCACGCGTCCCTGGTATTCGGCTGCGTTGATGGCATCAAATGTAAGCTGCACATCCTGGCCTACTTTGATGCGGTTGATATCCACCTCGGGCACGGCGACATCCACCAGCAACCTCGAAAGGTCATCGATGCGGCAGCACACCGTTCCGGCTGTGACCTGATCACCAACCATAGAGGATATTTCGGTCACCGTACCGGCAAACGGGGCAGTGATCTTTGCCATATCGATGGTGGCCTTGATGGCAGCGATCCGCGCTTCGGCAGCAGCAACGTCATCTGGATCGGCTCCATCTTTGAGCCGTTCCCATTCGCGCTGTGCATCTTCATACTGGGCCAGGGCAACGGCAATTTTGGCATCAGAAATGGCCACTTCCTTTTCATCAGGAATCTGTGTGTAATAGTTGAGGTTTTTCTTTGCGTTTTCGAGGGCAATTTTTGCGTTTGCCAGTGCGCTTAATGCCGATGCTTTGAGCGGGTCGTCATCATCTCTATCATCTACCCGGTCATAAGCTTCTTGCGCGTCCTTTACTCGATCTTCGGCGAGGGTCACCGCTGCTCTGGCGGCATCAATTTTGTTCTGGTCGGTGGTACGCATGATATCGGCGGGAGTGCTGTTCCAGCGGGCTCGATCGTAGGCATCTTTGGCGTTTGCCAGATTTAATTGAGCCTGGGCTTTGCTCAGATTGGAATTGAGCAGCGTATCGAGCGCTTTTTCAGCTTCCACCAGGTCGGCCCTTGCCAGGATGATTGACTGTGGCAGCGAGGATTCGAGCAAGGATGCCAGCACCTGGTTGCTCGCAACCCGGTCACCCACCTTTACATTGATCTCTGATACCCTGCCGCTTGTCTGCCAGCTCAACACAGCGCTTTGATTGGCGCGGACGGTTCCTGTTGCGCCAACGATGGCCGTCAAATCACCCACCTCAAGTTTTTGGGTTTGAAGACTTGCAGTCGCCTTTTTTTGTGCAGAAGCACTGCTGATAACGCTGTAAAGAACCACTGCGATGGCAACAATGACCACACCAATGAGCCAGTATAGCCTTTTTGAATTCTTCTTTTTCATAATTCCCTTTCGATACGATTATTCATAGTCAACGTCAGTTATTTCACGTGCAGAAGCCTGCAGAGTATAATTCTGGCATGATGCGCCGGCAATTACCCCGCCTCTTACTCTTGATTATGATCCTGGCGATGCTTCTTACCACTTCTGTGGTATCGCTGGATGATCCGACCGAACAGGCGCGCCGCTTTGCCCGTCCTTATGAATTTGATTATTTCACCTGGACGCTCGACGCAGTGGAGCAAAAGACCGGACAGTGGCGGTTAAACACCTCTCAGCGGTTGACTGAAGATGCACAGTGTCAGGCTGTGATGCGTTACTTTGATTTAATCCGACAGCTTGAGCGCGTTCAGGCTCAAATCGAGGTCATTTTTTCCGATCCTGGGGTACAGGATCCTAACATGGCCGCAGCTGAATTGCTGGCGCAGCAGGATGATATGGAGATGGCTCTGAAAACACTGGCGCCACTCACAGAGTCCATTCTGCAGTACCAGGTCTCACAAATTCTGGCAGACTTCGATATCGCTTTTCTAAGCCAGCCAATCCCGCCGGTTTTATTCCACTCGACACCGCTGCCGAAAGCGCTGATTGTTTCTCCGCGCGACACCATCAGACAGGAAGTGAATATTTCGCTGCTTTCTGACCTCAGTCTTGAAGAGATTGTGGAACTGGAAGACCAGGTGGCGGAATATATGAACGCATCAGTCCTCGTGGTTGACGTGGGAGGGATCGGGGTCTATCCCACGATGGTGCAGCGCACCTCTGACTTGCGTTGGACGCTGGACACCATCGCGCACGAGTGGACACACAACTACCTTACCCTGCATCCTCTGGGGATCAATTACGAAACCACACCGGAACTGCGCACAATGAACGAAACGACCGCTTCCATTGTGGGCACAGAGATCAGTAATGCCGTCCTGGCCCGTTATTACCCGCAATTGTCAGCCGGCAGCGGCTCTGGAAGAAAATCTGTCCATTTCGCGCCAGTGAAAGACACCTTTGATTTCCAACGTGAGATGCATCTGACGCGGGTTACCGTTGACGCGATGCTGGCGGAAGGGAAGATCACCGAAGCGGAGCAATATATGGAGGAGAGGCGCATCGTTTTTGTGCAGCACGGGTATATGATTCGCAAGTTAAACCAGGCATATTTTGCCTTCCATGGGGCGTATGCAGACGTTCCTGAAGGTGCCGCCGGAGAAGATCCCGTTGGACCAGCTGTGCGAGCCCTGCGTTCACAATCAAAATCACTGGGGGAGTTTTTAAAACAGATCGCCAGGATGAACTCGTTTGCTCAACTTCAAAACGCAATCGATTAAGGAAGTTGCGTTGAAGTCCAGCGTTAATCGATAAATTTATTAAGGTTCTAAACTGCCCGGGTCTCCACCCAGGTCAGGTAAATCTCTTTCGATATCTTCAGGAGATTGG
The DNA here is from genome assembly GCA_034429135.1 of Anaerolineaceae bacterium. Taxonomy (GTDB): domain Bacteria; phylum Chloroflexota; class Anaerolineae; order Anaerolineales; family Anaerolineaceae; genus UBA6107. The sequence continues at coordinate 24,507 of DAOUGR010000003.1, forward strand.
CCTTTTTCGAGGCGGTCCACTACCTCGTCGAATTCACCGGGAAGATCGGTAGCGCCGATTTCATTTTTCATTTCGCGCATCATGCGACCAAGGGTTCTGGGATCGTTATCCAGCGCAGACAGGTTGCTGTCTTCGGCCATTGATGCGAGACGTCCGCGATCTCCACGGGTGATGCGAACTTTGCGAATGATGCGCTCGATCCGTCTGGATTGGCATTGAGGGCAGGCTGTTTCATGGTGGTCGTATTCAGAATAAGACAGCGAAACTGCGAATTTATGATGACATTCGAGACAGCGAAAATCGTAAATCGGCATCTTTTCCTCTATGGTATAGTTACAATACATTATAATCTTGCCTTATAAGAACTATATTAAACCAAGCGGCAGTAAAAGGACAGCACATGAATACGGAATCCCTATCATTTGATTTGCTGCAGCCCAAACCCATATTGATTGTCATCTCAGGCACTTCAGGAGTGGGCAAGGACGCAGTGATTAAATGTCTGAAAAGCCGCAATCTTCCTCTCCATTTTGTCGTCACGGCAACCAGCCGTCCTCCACGGCCGGATGAGGTTCACGGAAGGGATTACTTTTTCTATCCTCCGGCTGAATTTGAGGAGCGCATTAAGAAGGGTGAGTTCATCGAACATGCCATGGTTTATGATGAACATAAAGGCATCCCGCGATCACAGGTCGAAGAAGCGTTGAAAAGCGGCAAAGATGTGGTCGCCAAGGTGGATATCCAGGGGGCGGCAACCCTGCGCAGGCTCTATCCACAGGCTGTTGTGATCTTCCTCGTTCCGCGCACGGTTGAGGAATGGTTAAACAGACTGAAACGACGCAATACTGAAACGGAAGAAAAACTGAAAACCCGCATTGAAACGGCAAAATACGAAGTTTCTCAGATCGAAATTTTTGATTACATTGTGGTCAATGCGGAGGGTGAAATTGATAAAGCCGCCGATGATATCATCGACATCATCAATGCCGAGCATCATCGGGTAGTGCATAGAAAGCCGCTGGAATGACTGAGCCTTCACAATACCCTGCTGAACCACCCCGGCCAGAAGCCGTTAGAATCCCCGTCAAGCTGCCTGCGGGAAAACCCATTGCAACCTACGTGCTGATCGGAATTACCATCCTCATTTATGGGCTGCAAATGCTTTCGCAATCGCTCTCGGCTAACGGGTATGACTGGCCATTCCTTTTGGGCGGAAAGATCAATGTATTCATCCTGAAGGGTGAGGTGTGGCGCCTGATCACACCGGTGTTTCTGCATGGTAGTGTGCTGCATATTGCCTTCAATATGTACGCGCTTTACTCGCTTGGCACGTCGCTGGAGCGTTACTATGGCCATTGGAAGTTTCTGCTGCTGTATTTTGTGAGTGGTTTTGCCGGGAATACCCTGTCGTTTCTGCTTACCGAAAGCGCGTCGATTGGAGCTTCCACCGCTGTATTCGGTCTTGTGGCAGCTGAAGGGGTTTTTATTTATAAAAATCGCGAACTTTTTGGCCCACGCGCGCGCAGTATGCTTATGAATCTGGGGATGATCATTGTTGTTAACCTGCTCATTGGTCTTCAACCCAATATTGATAACTGGGGGCACCTGGGCGGGCTCTTTGGCGGAGCGGTCTTCGCATGGATCGGCGGGCCACTGCTGAAACTGCAAACAACGATCAGGGGCTATGAACTGGCAGATGTGCGTACCAGGCACGAGGTGCTCTGGGCCTTCTTACTTTCTGCCGGATTGTTTGTGGCAGTGGTGATCGGCAGGTTCCTTGCGGCCAGGTGATCTGAAAAATCAAGCACAATTCGCTTTAATCCAAGGATCTTCTTCAGCCTGTACATCAGGCTGTTTTTTTGTTAAGCGTAGGTCATTCGTAGTTGATATTCATTACAAATTCACTGTATTATTAATATGCAGTCCATGTGGACACTTTTTTGATTGGAGGTTGAAATGGCAACTGTTGCATCGATTCTTGACCAGAAGGGTCACAATGTCTACTGGGTTCCTCCCCAAACGTCCATCCTGGATGCTCTCAGGTTAATGGATGAAAAGAAAATCGGCGCGGTGCTGGTGATGGAGAAAGGGGAAGTGCTGGGCATTTTTTCAGAACGCGATTACGCCCGCCGCGGAGTCTTAATGGGGAACTCTGAATCCACTGCCGTGAAGGAAGTGATGACCGAAAAAGTCTATTATGTGGAACCGGATCAGTCAGCAGAGGCTTGCCTGGCACAGATGTCTGATAAACATATCCGCCACCTGCCCGTGGTGAAGAACGGCACGGTGATTGGTGTGGTTTCCATTGGCGATGTGGTTACATCATTGCTAAAAGATAAAGAGACTCTGATTAAAGGATTGGAGAACTTCATCCTGGACGAGGAAATTAAACTCTAGCGCCTCAAATAAATTGAACTGATTGATTTACCAGTTGGTCTGGGGTCTGTGGATTCCAGACCGTATTTTTTAATCGAATGATTACGCTAAAGTTTGATTACCCGATTTTGTGCTGATGCTATAATCATTTTCAGGCTCTCTTTCGAACTCTCAAGAAAAAATCCATAGATCAACGAGGTTGCCATGACTTATGCAATTATCATTGTCGCGCTCTTGCTGCTCACCGCGGCTTTCATTCTTATCCGTACCGTGATGTTCGCTCGCAGTTCCGATCAGGCTTACCCTGTATTTGACTCCAACGTACCCGAACTTGAGCTTGATCCGCTGATCCCTGCCACCCACTTATCCACGGTGGTAAAGATTGAAACCATCTCGCATGAAGATCCGGCAAAGAATAAAACCGCAAATTTTCGCGAGCTGCACGCTCGACTGGAAGAGATGTACCCTTTGGTGCATAAAACGTTGACCAGAGAATGGGTCGATCAATTCAGCCTGGTATATACCTGGAAAGGGAAAAACCCCGAACTCGAACCGGTGGCCTTTATGGCTCATCAGGATGTTGTTCCTGCAGACAGCCATACCATTGACCAGTGGACGTATCCGCCCTTCTCGGGCCAAATCGCAGACGGGTATATCTGGGGACGTGGAACGCAGGATATCAAATGCCAGATGATCGCGGTGCTGGATGCAGTTGAGAACCTGCTCAAGAATAAGTTTCAACCTGAACGAACGGTCATCCTGGCCTTTGGCCATGATGAAGAGGTGCTGGGTACCGGGGCGGTAATGATTGTAAAGCATCTGCAGGAAAAGGGAATCCACCTGCAGGCCGTTCTTGATGAAGGAGGGTGTGTCTATGATGGAATCATACCCGGCATCAAGGGGTATGCTGCCACGATTGGGGTTGCCGAGAAGGGATACCTCTCGTTGAGACTAAAAGTCGAAGCCAAAGGCGGGCATTCCTCCACCCCCACCCGCGAGACAGCCATCGGTATTCTTTGCCACGCCATTGACCGGCTGCAGGCTCATCCTTTCCCGTACAAGGTCAGGGCGGTGCTGCCCATGTTCAAAGGATTGAGTCCTGCAGCCTCACCGGTGATGCAGATGGCTTTTGCCAATTTATGGCTCTTTAGGGGCATCTTGCAGCGCAAACTTGCCGCTGATCCTGAAACCGCAGCTTCAATTCACACGACTATCGCACCCACGATCATTCATGGCGGTGTTAAAGATAATGTGCTGCCCGGGCTCGCTGAAGCGGTGGTCAATTTTCGAATTCTGCCGGGTGAGAACATCGCCAGTGTGTGCGAGCGGGTGCGTAAGATCATAGATGACGAGCGAGTCAGTTTTGAACCCGTTTCTGGAACTTCACGAGAACCCTCACCCGTTTCTGACACGGATTGCGACTTTTACAGACATTTGGCAGCTTTGAACGAAGAGTTTTTTGAGGGTGCAGTCTCCGCTCCATACGTCATGCTGGGGGGCACCGATGCGTACCATTTTACTGAGATTTCTTCGCAGGTATACCGCTATTCTCCATGCGTGATGAACAAAGAAGACCTTAAAGGTGTGCATGGGATCAACGAAAGGTTATCTATTGATGCAATGGCCATCATGGTGAAATATTTTTACAGTCTGATCCAGCGGTGGGGCGCGAAAGAAGTGTCAGACCAGTAAAAGATGAAAAGAGCGTCCTCTGCGGACGCTCTTTTTAGAATTCCAGTGTTGCCCTGAGGACAAATCTGTCTACGGCACCGAATTTGTACTTGTAATCCTCGTTGCCGCGCATGAAATCGAATTCCTCCCGGCCGTGTTCGTTTGCCCACTTGAGCAAATACCCCAGCAATACCCAGCCGGGTGAATATGCCATATACTGGCGGTTGATGCCTGAATTGTAAACCCAGATGCGATTGAGATAATCAAAACTGACGCAGCCTGCGGCTTTCTGCCCTCCCACCAGGAGAAATGCGAGCTGCAGGCAGCCGTTGGCAAAAGCGCAGCGCATGACCGCTTTCATCTGGTCACGCATTAATGGAGACAGGAAATCCTCTTTTTCCGGATCCTGTTCCATCAGGTCCAGGAAGTCATCCATGTCATCTTCCAGCTTTCCGGCTTCTTCGGTGATATATAACTCGATCGGGGTTTCGCCCTCAGAAGCACGGCGCATTTTTCGCCGAATTTCATGCCGCTGCTTTTTATCGAGCTGCCCGAGATAGGTTTCCCAATCTCCGGGCAGGGGAATGAAGGGAGAATGCTGCAGGCGTTTGCTTTCAAATTTTAGATCCATCTCATTTGCAACCATCTCAAGCGCGGAAATGGTTGGAGAATCGTCGCATAAATTGTAGAGATCGATTTTTTGAATACCCTCAACATCCACCAGATTGGTTTTAATAAAGCGTATCAGGTTGGAGATGAATGGCAGCAGGTCGTCTTTTCGGCAGATCACATCCAGATAATCACTGATCTCAATACTGCCGAGCAGCAGAAGCCGTGGCTCATCTTCATGCGTGGCAACGAAGAATGGAGCGATACCAACCAGGCGGCCACCTTCGCGGGCGGTGATGATCGCCAATGATGAGCCATCTGGCCATTCCCCTCCGCCGCGTGTCGACCACCAGTCGATCAAATAATCATATCGTAGAAAAGGAACGTGGGAGACGCTTTCTTTGAGCAGTTCATTCCATTCGTGTTCAAGATCGAGTGGAAAATCCGAATGAAGTTGTAATTCCATATTTTAATTATACCTGTTCCCGAGCGTGCTTTACGCACCGGGCCGTAAAGCGGCCGCGTTTTTTCGCAGCCATTGACGTTGAATTTGATAATTGGGAGCGTACTGCGCCACCACATTCCAGAATGCCGGGGAGTGGTTGGGCTGGCGCATGTGCGCCAGTTCGTGAATCACCACATATTCGAGGACCGCTGGCGGAGCCATCACCAGACGCCAGTTGAAGGAGAGGTTTCCCTTGCTGGAGCAGCTTCCCCAGCGTGTGCGTTGATCACGGATGGAAATGGAATTGACCCGCAGGTTCATGCGCGCCGCCTGATCGTTTACGACGGTTTCAATCTCTTTTCTGGCCTGCTGTTTGAGCCAGGGTTCAACCAGGCTGCGTGGAGACCGTTTGCTGCCCGCCGGCACCCGCGCCAGCAATTTTTCCCGTCCTTCTGAGATATGAATGCGCGATGCACGCTGGGTTTCTTCGATGATCTCGATTTTATAGGGTTTACCGCGCAACAGCACCACATCTACTGGAAGCCTGCTGCCTGCTGCCATTTTTTTTGAAACACGTTTGAGCTGTTCCAGTATCCAACCGGCGTTTTGCTGGATCATTCGCTCTGCCTCAACAACTTTCAGGCCATAAGGCAATGTGACTGTTACGCCGCCGCTGGATACGGTGATGCGCATTCGGCGCGCCCGTTTGGATTGCACGATCTGATAGGAGATCTTCTGACCTTCGAGAGTTGTGACTGCGTTGATCGCATGGTTCATGGCTGATTTTCCACCATACTCTAAATATACCAGCAGGTGATGAATAACGCAAAATGGTTGACAGCTTTTGAACCTGATTCTAAACTGTATTCTATAAATGGTAAGTTCAATCCATAAGGAGCCAACATGGAACAAAAAGCAGGCGCTCAGATCGGCACAAAAGTATTCATCCAATCGGTACTGATCCTGCTGCTGTTGATCATCTGTGCCGGAATTCTGACCCGCGTGCTGCCAGCGGGAAGCTACCAGCGTACGCTTGAAAACGGCCGCACGGTGATCAGCGATTACCAGACCATTACCCGTCCCGATTATCCGATCTGGCGCTGGTTCACCGCACCGGTCGAGGTGCTGTGGGGTGAAGACAGCCTGATCCTCATCACCATCATTGTGTTCATTCTGCTGGTGAGCGGCGCGTTCGCTGTGCTTCAAAAGAGCGGCATCCTCAACGCTGGCTTGAACAAGATCGTGCAAAAATTCGGCTCGCGAAAGTACCTGCTGCTGGCGGTTCTTTCGCTCTTCTTTATGATCCTGGGCGGGTTCTTTGGATTACTGGAGGAACTCATCCCTCTGGTTCCGCTGATCATCGCCCTTTCGTACTCTCTGGGTTGGGATGCGCTTGTGGGGCTTGGGATGAGCGTCTTGGCGTGCAATATGGGTTTTTCAGCTGCCATCACCAATCCCTTCACCATTGGCGTGGCACAGAGACTGGCCGGGCTTCCGTTGTTTTCGGGTGCGCTGCTGCGCCTGCCAGTTTTTGCGGTATTTTACGCAATCCTCATTCTCTTCTTGCTGGGATACGCGCGCCGCATTGACCGGAATCCAGCCTCATCCATTGTTTACGAAGAAGGCAAAGCCAGAAGGAACCCGGGTGCTCTATTCCATGTTGATTCAGATGCTTCTCAGTCGAAGATCGGCCGGGCGGCGCTGATGTTCGCCGGGTTCATGCTGCTCATTATCGTTGTTCTGGTTTCCAGCCCATTCCTTTCGGAAAATTCTTCTCTTTCTTTTCTGTCGGATTATGCACTGCCGATCGTTGGCATTCTGTTTTTCATTGGCGGACTGGTGGCGGGCTTCATTTCAGGCACACCGGGCAGAGTGATCGGTGGTGCGCTCAAAGAGGGGTTGCTGGGAATGGCTCCTGGTATTCCAATGATTTTAATGGCTGCAAGCCCGAAACATATCGTCACCAACGGCAAGGTGATCGACACGATTTTGCACAGTGCGTCAAACGCTCTGGCAGATACGTCACCCTTTACGGCGGTTATGATCATTTTTGCGCTGGCGCTGATTGTGGAGTTCTTCGTGGCATCAGCAGGCGCGAAGGCGGTGTTGATGATGCCCATCCTGCTTCCACTCGCTGATCTGGTGGGGGTAACGCGCCAGCTGGCGGTTACTGCTTACTGTTTTGGCGATGGTTTCACCAATCTGGCCTATCCAACAAACGCCATACTCTTGATCAGTCTCGGTTTGGCATCGGTTAGTTATACAAAGTGGATGAAGTTTACCGCCAAACTATGGCTGGCGATCTTCCCTCTGGTTGCTCTCTTCCTGTGGCTGGGAACCCTGATCGGGTTCGGGCCATTCTAAGATTCGATCTGCGATTTTTTCACTCACAGGTTGGTTCGGAATTTGTTTGGTCAGCTCAACAAACGATAGTTCTGACGACCTATAAACGTTTAGACTAAACAAACCTTATCAATATCCTTGACTTTTTAAATAATCCATTTAAAATATAGAAAATAAGTTCTATTATGAACGGAAAGCAAAATTGTCTTTTCACCTGTCTGATGGAGTCAACCATGACCCGTCTACTCTATTTGCCAGATGATGCAACGATCATCCAATTGGATGTTGATTTGACACCTGCCGAACTGGTAACTGCCGTTAACGCGGGGATGCGGCCGCTGCCCGTGCTGCGGGCTGGCCCGCCTGGTAAATTGACCGCCTGTCAGCTGAACAGCACCGTGATCGTCGCTCCGCAGCGGGGAGCAAACCGTGCTCAAAAACAAAATGCGGTTACCGGTCTGACACGCAGACAGAAACAGGTCTTTGAACTTTCAGCGAGGGGTTTTACCAGCCTTGAAATTGCCGCCATGCTGGGTGTATCTCGACGGGCGGTCAATTATCACCTCAGCCAGGCGCGCAGCCGTCTGCGCGGAGAGCTAACCAGCAAAACAGGTTCATGTTGAAATTTGATGATCGAGTTTATGCAAGTTTACGCCAGACCTGATAAAGACCCAGCCTTTCACCCGCGCCATCTGATTCATATTCCTGCACGATCTCGAACCCACAGGCACCTGACATCTCTTGCAATTCTTCACGCGAAAAGAGATGCACATAACGCAGTCCGTATCCTTTTTCTCCGCCGGTCACTTCGTGACGCCAGTCAAGCAGCGTGTCACCAGCATCAACGTCTTCCTTGCGTAGGTCCACTTTACTCCAGGGCTGAACGCGTGCCATCAGCTTCGGGCTGTGCTGGAACTGCCATTCTGAATGGATGAATAGTCCGCCGGGTCTGATCAGCGACGAGGTCTGCCGCAGCAAACTCATCCTTGCCGCCGCCCCCGGAATGTGATGCAGCACTGCAAAAGCCAGCACACCATCGTAAGCTGCTTTTTGATAGCTTTCTGCCCAACCCTCATTCATCAGATCCATTTGCTGAAAAGTGATCACCAAGCCAGGCTGGGGCGGATTGGCTTTTAGCAATTTTTGTGCTTCGTGCAGCAGCGGCTGGCTAAAATCAATGCCTGTATAAGAACCGGTGAGACCGCGTTTGATCCAGGCCTGCGAGAGCGTGCCGCTGCCGCAGCCAATATCCAACCAGTCGCCGCCAGTGATCCACTCATCCAACGCACGGGCCACACCGGGTTGAATGCGGCGGCGGGTCTCGGCAAAGGCTTCACCGAATCTCTGGTAAAATTCTTTGTTGATTGCCCTTATTCTTTGAAGCGTATCTTCGCGCATATCCCCTATTATACCGATGAAGAGAGACGATTTTATCGAAAACTGGCGCAAAGAGCGCCAATATACTCCGGAACTAATCGAACGGGCAAAAACCGTTCTTGATGAAGTGCGTTCAGGCATTCGCCTGGACCGTGCACTGCGCTCGAACCCGATGCCAGATGGCAAATTGATCGCCAAGCATGTGCTGGTGGCTGCTTACAAAGAACTGGTGGCTGATGGCGAGTGGGAGGAAGATCCCAACTTCCTGGCGCGAATCCGCATGAAGCCCGTGCGCACGCTTTCAGGTGTGACCACTGTGACCGTGTTGACCAAAGCCTATCCCTGCCCCGGGAGATGTATTTTCTGCCCCAGCGAAGTGTATATGCCCAAGAGCTACCTGGCTGATGAACCCGGCGCAGCCCGTGCGTTTCAGAACCGCTTTGATCCCTTCGATCAGGTCAATTCGCGCATTAAGGAATATGACGCGGTAGGGCATCCCAATGACAAGATTGAACTGCTTGTGCTGGGCGGCACGTGGAGCAGTTACCGACGCGATTACCAGGAATGGTTCATTCGCCGCTGCTTTCATGCGATGAACGAAGATGCCGTACCAGAGGGTCAGCAGCCCACCGCAGTCACAGAGCCAGATGAACGGTCGTCCGGCGGTGAGATCGATTTGACTGAATTGCAGAAAGCTCACCACATCAACGAGACCGCCAATCATCGCAACGTTGGCCTGGTGATCGAGACCCGGCCGGATGAGATCACCGCTGATGAACTGGTGTGGCTGCGGCGTTTGGGCGTGACCAAGGTGCAGATGGGCGCCCAGAGCCTCGATGACCGCGTTTTGGCGTTGAACCTGCGCGGGCACACCGCTGCCGATACCCTGCGCGCCACAACGTTGCTGCGTGCGGCGGGTTTTAAGATCGTGCTGCATTGGATGCCGAACTTGCTCGGCGCGACTCTTGAATCGGATCGCGAAGATTTCGCCCGCCTGTGGGCTGACGGATATGCACCGGATGAGATCAAGATCTACCCCACACAACTGCTTGAGACCGCTGAACTCTACAAGTACTGGCAGCGGGGAGAATATCAGCCGTATACCACAGAGCAGCTGGTCAACCTGATCGCGGATATCAAGCCGCTGATCCCCGAATACTGCCGTGTCAACCGCATCATCCGCGACATTCCCTCGATCCATGTGGTTGAGGGCAATAAGCGCACCAGCCTGCGTCAGGATGTGCATATCGAGATGCAGAAACGCAGTACTGCCTGCCGCTGCATCCGCTGCCGCGAAGTTAAAGGGCAGGTGGTGAACCCCGATACACTCGAATTTCGCGACCTGGTCTATAACCCTTCTTGTGCTGAGGAGCATTTCCTGTCATACAACACGCCCGAAAACCGGCTGGCAGGGTATCTGCGGCTCTCGTTTCCAGCGGATGGCGCACCGCAACTGCCCATTCCTGAGTTGAAAGATGCAGCACTCATTCGCGAAGTACATGTCTATGGTCAGTCGCTACCCGTGGGCAGCGAGCACAGTGGTGCTGCCCAGCATATTGGCCTGGGCACACGCCTTTTGGAAAACGCTGCTGCGCTTGCCCGTTCGAAAGGAAAACGACACATGGCTGTGATTGCGGCTGTGGGCACGCGCGAGTACTACGAGAAGCGCGGGTTCAAACGCTGTGAACTCTACATGGTGAGAGACCTGTAACACCTCGCGGCAGTCAGGTCTGAAGAATTTTTTGTCAAACAATCCCTGAGAAGTCTGTACCAAAGAATGCTTAAACCTACCAGGAACGCATATCGCGCAATGACCATTGCTCGACGAAAAAGGTTGATCTGGGTAACGATGGGGGCTTTTCGTGAACCCGAATAATGAAATAAGGTAAAATGAAGCATGGGGAATTTTGGTTCCTATCACATTCAAAGGAGTATGTCATGTCTGCTTGGAAAATCTTGCTAACGGATGGCCTCGAGGAAAACGGAAAGGCGATCCTGCGTGCTTCGGCTGAAGTTGTAGATCAGCCGGGGATCACTGCGGAAGATTTGTTGAAGGTGGTTGGTGAATACGATGCGCTCATTGTCCGCGGCCGCACAAAAGTGACCCCGGAAGTATTTGCTGCAGGTAAAAAGTTGAAGGTTGTCGGCCGTGCCGGAGTGGGCGTGGATAACATCAATCTTCCGGCTGCAAAGGAGAGCAAAGTGACCGTCGTCAATTCACCACTGGCAACCACCGTGGCCGTGGCAGAGTTGACAATGGGATTGATGTTAAGCAGCGTGCGCGAAATTGCGCGGGCTGATGCTTCAATGAAGGCTGGCAAGTGGCTGAAAAAGGAATTTGAAGGCGCCGAGCTTTGCGGCAAAACCCTGGGTGTGATCGGCTTTGGCCGCATCGGATCGGCAGTGGCTGCACGGGCGAAAGCTTTTGAAATGAAAATCCTTGCCTATGACCCGCTCATTTCTGCTGATGAAATCAAAAAGCGTGGCGGCGAGCCAGCCACTCTGGATGAAATTTATCAGAACGCGGATTTCATCACCATGCATATGCCGTTGACCGCTGATTCGAAGGGCATGCTCAACGCTGAAGCGTTTGGCAAAATGAAACAGGGTGTTTACATTGTGTGCGCAGCACGCGGCGGTGTGATTGATGAGGCCGCATTGCTGGATGCGCTCAATTCAGGCAAGGTCGCGGGGGCGGCGCTGGATGTATTCTCGGTAGAACCTCCTGGTCTGACCGATCTGGTGGCTCATCCGAAAGTCACTTGCACCCCGCATATTGGAGCGCAGACGGTTGAAGCCCAGACCAGAGCTGCAAATGATATCGCAGAAGAGGTATTGAATGCCTTGAACGACAAGCCCTTGCGCTGGAAAGTTGCCTGATCGATTTCATGATTGAGAAGATGATTGGAGATAATAAATGGAGCAAAAATTAGAAAAATTCAAGCAGATCCTTGCCGAAGTGGTTGATCTTAACCACGCCAGCGCTGTGGCGGGCTGGGACCAGCAGGTGTATATGCCGCGCGGTGGAGCTGTGGACCGCGGGAATATACTGGAAACGCTGGCAGCCATCGCACATACGAAATTCACCTCTGATGAGGTGGGCAAACTGCTTGAGGAATTGAAACCTTATGCTGAGACCCTCGATCCAGATTCAGATGATGCCTGTTTAATCAAACGTGTGGCCCACGATTATGATAAAGAGACGCGGGTTCCTTCACGCTGGGTAGCAGACTTTGCGCGGGTTACCACCCTGGCACAGAGCGCCTGGGAAGAAGCCAAAACGGATAATAAATTTGAGGTCTTCCAACCGCATCTCGAAGAGGTTGTGAAACTGCGTCGGGAATATGCCGATTTCTTCAAGCCGTACGATCACATCTATGACCCCCTGCTGGATGATTTCGAACCCGGGATGAAAACTGTGGATGTGCAGCGCATCTTCAACGCTTTGCGTCCACAGCAGGTCGACCTCCTGAAGCAGATCGCAGCAAAACCCGAAATTGATGATTCGTTCCTGCACGTTCCTTATTCTGAACAGGGTCAGTGGGATTTTGGTGTTGAAGTGATCACCCGCTTTGGGTTCGACTGGAACCGCGGCCGGCAGGATAAATCGATGCATCCCTTCACCACCAGCTTTGGCATTGACGATGTGCGCATTACCACACGCTTTGATCCAAAGCGCGCCGCATCGGCTTTGTTCAGCACGATCCATGAAGGCGGACACGCTCTCTATGAACAGGGCATTTCACCCACCCTGCGCCGCACCCCGCTGGCGGATGGTGCATCAATGGCTGTGCATGAATCACAGTCGCGCATGTGGGAGAACATGGTCGGACGTTCGAAGGCGTTCTGGAAGTTCTTCTATCCCAGACTGGTCGAAATCTTCCCCGAGCAGCTGGCCAACGTCAGTATGGAACAGTATTACCGCGGAATCAACAAGGTTGAACCCTCGTTGATCCGCGTGGAAGCAGATGAAGCCACTTACAACCTGCACATCATGCTGCGCATGGAACTGGAAATTGGATTGATGGAAGGCAAGATCCAGGTCAAGGATCTGCCGGAAATCTGGAACAGCAAGATGAAGGAATACCTGGGAATCGTTCCGCCCGACAACCGCGAGGGTGTGCTGCAGGATGTTCACTGGTGCGGAGGCTCGTTCGGATACTTCCCAACCTATGCCCTGGGCAACCTGGTCTCGGCTCAGATCTGGGAGAAACTCAATCAAGACATTCCCAATCTCGAAGATCAAATCAGCCAGGGTAAATTCGACGAAATGCTCGGCTGGCTGCGCAGCAAGATTCACCGCTTCGGCAAGAAATACGAATCACAGGACCTGGTCAAACGCGTCACTGGTTCTACGATCACCCCGGAACCTTATATGCGTTACCTCAAGGCCAAATACACCGATGTGTATGGGCTGTAATTAAATCAATGAAAAAAAAGACGACCTCTTTCGAGGTCGTCTTTTTTTCAAGTGTTGATCGGTTAATAAATATTGCCAGTGCGTTACGCCTGTACCACGGCTGCGGCTGCAACCGGTTCAGTCCTGGCTTTGCCCAGCGCCATGACATCAGGGAGGAAGAACATGGCGGCACCAATCAGCATTGTAATACCGCCGCCGATCCAGTACCAGACGCGTAAACCAACATACTCCGCCATGGGCCCCGAGATAGCCAGGGCAATGGGCATCATCATCATGCACACGCTGCCGGTCAGGCCCATCACCCGCCCCTGCATTTCAGGCGCAATTCTGCTCTGCATGATGGCCTGCAGCGGCCCGTTGGCGATGGGGTTCATCAATCCAACCAGTGCCCACCCGACTGCACCGAGCCAGAAGGCGTTTGCGGGTGCCAGACCAAAGATCAACACACCTAAACCAAGTCCAATGATACCGGTGACGCTGGTGCTCATCTTGTTCTTGAAGCCACCCCAGACGCCCAATCCCAGCCCGCCGATCACAACACCGATACCCATAATGGATTCGAGGATACTCAACTCCCATACACCTTTGCCAAAATGCTGCGTGACGACCAATGGCGTTAGGGTCGATGCGGGAGCCAGCATGAAGTTCAGAACAGCGGCTACCAGAGAAAGGTAGAGCATACTTTTCCAATTCATGAGGTAGCGATAACCTTGCGCGATGTCATGCATCAGGGTCTTGGGGGTCACGATATCCACCACATCTGTGCGTACGGGTTGAGGAATGTTGATGAAGATCAGCGGGGTGATCGCGATGATCGCGGTAACGATATCCACGGCGATCACCTGATAGAACTGGAGCAGCGACATTAACAGCGCGCCCAGAGGTGGAGCAATGATGTTCATCCCGCCACGCAGGGCCTGGTTTAACCCTGCAACGCGTGACAGGTGCTTATCAGGCACCATCAGCGCTGTAGAGGTTTGCATGGCGGTCCAGTGGAAGATACCCCCGATGTCGCGTAAGAAGATCACCACAAAGATGTGCCAGACCTGGATCAGATCGAAAGCGAAAAGCAGTACCAATCCCAGGGTGACAACTGCAACAAAAGCGTCGGCCATGATCATCACCTTGCGGCGGTTGAAGCGATCTACCAGGGCACCGGCAAAAGGTGAAAGAAGAATTTCAGGCAGGATGGCCACGATGGTGGCGGTGGTCAGCATGGTGGCGGAACCGGTTTCCTGTGTGATCCACCACACCAGCGCAAACTGCACCAATCCACTGCCCAGCAGAGAAAAGATTTGCGCCACCCAGATGGGAAGGAATTTACGCAGCCATTTTGGTTCGATGTTTGAAGTTTGATTTTCCATGATTTCCTTTCAGGCAATAATGTACCTACCCTGGAACTTTCTGTTCAGGGTTTTGTGACGATTAAGTTGTCAGTTATGGAGTTACTCTATGAAGACCTCGACATGTTCGCCGTCTTCGTCGTCGTAAATATCCATGATCCGGCCGGTTTCGCCGGAGGAAAGGGCTTCAGCCAGACGGGTGGCATCAAGCCCTTCCACTTCGGGGGAAAAGCGCATGCCCATACGCATTCCGGCGTTGACCATTCCCAGCGGCAGCCTGACGTTTACCCGGGTGCGGCCGGTATCGGTGTCAGTTACGCGCACCCTGAAGAAACGCCCGCTGCTGCGACCGGGGAAGGGGATGGTGTTTTTATCTTCTGCCTCTTTTTTCTTACTTGTCGAATCCAGAGCTTTTAATAATTCGGCAGCCATTTCGGCAGTAATTTTGCCATCCTGTACCATTTTCAAAACTTTTAGGCGTTCTTCACTCGTGGCCATTATTCCGCCTCCAGGGTGCTAGACTCTTTACGTTCGCTGTATTTTTCACCACGTAGTCTCGCCTGTGCTTCTTCCCAGGAGATGACTCCCTGATCCAGTTTTTCGAGGATTTCTCTCCTTTCTTCAGGAGAGAGCTGGATGGGGCCTTCATCCTTGCCGGGCTCGTACCCCAGCGCTCGAACAATTTCGTTCAGCCGGCTGCGCAGGGTGGGGTATGAAAGATTCATTTCGTCTTCCATGCGGTTCAACCTGCCCTCACAACGAACGAAGGTCAGCAGAAACTGCATTTGTTCAGGTGAAAGATGCCCAAAGGGGGTGTGTTCGGTGGTGAAATGACCCTCAATGGTGGTATCGCAATTAACGCAGTACAGACGGGTGACCACCAGATCGGAATCACATACAGGGCATTTATTGAGTGTTTTATTGATCATGTTTATTTCCTTGACTGGTAAATCCTGGTAAAAACATCTGGCAAATCAAAAAGAGACGATTGAAATATGAAAAACAACCGGATTCATGAGAATCTAGTAATATAATACCACTTAATTAAATAATGTCAATAGGAAAATAAATAATATTAAAATAAAATGCCTTAATAAATTAATATTTTCAATAGAATAATCAATTTTCAATGTCTTGACGAAAATTTTCTTTCGCCTAACAGAAACCAGTTGCCTTTACGGTTATCTGCATCCTCGGGGGCACGGTCGTAATAAATCTCAAAGATTTGTTCTGTCTGCACCCTGACTCTGAAATAAAAACGACCTACTCCCCAGGAGCCATCGCGCGCAGCGCGGGTGAGGTGGGCGGGGCGCATATTGCGCGACATTTTTCCGCGGCGTGAAAAATCTCTCCATTCCTCTAATACTTCGAGGATTTCGAAACAATCCCCCCGCCAGACGAAACGATTCGGACAGGTTGGGCTCTTTTCTCTTACCGGGGGTGTGTCGTAGGCCACCTCAATCAATTCGCTGATGAAATCGGCGGGCTGTGTGCTCATAACCATCTCCTTGTTCCATACATATCATACCCGTTTTCACGATCGAAAACGGGTATGATAGAAGATCGTTAATGAACACTACTAGGATTCAATTTTTTCAATCTGGCGTGAGCGGCTGATAAAGCTGGAATGTTCGGTTGCGTAGAGGGGAAACCCCATCATTTCAAAAAATGCCTTGATCACCCGGGGGTCGAAACTCCGGCCAGATTCAGAACGCAGATACTCAACCACCTGCGGTTCTGGAATTTCAGCACGGTAACTTCGGGCTGAGCGCATGGCGTCCCACACATCGATTACACTGAAGATTCGCGCGGCCATAGGGATATCTTCCCCTTTTAATCCGCGTGGATAACCTGTGCCGTTCCATTTCTCGTGATGGCAATAAGGAATATCCAGCGCAGGTCGAAGGTATGGGATTGGTTCCAATAACTTGAGTGCGTATTGCGGATGGTTGCGCATGATGGCGGTTTCTGCGGCCGTGAGAGGGCCAGGCTTACAGAGGATGTTATCAGGCACGCCCATCTTGCCAATGTCGTGCAGCAGCACGCCCCTGCGGATATGATCCCATTGACTTTCATCGATATTCAGTTTTTTAACCAATTGCATGGTTAACTCGGCAACCCGATGTGAGTGTCCTTCGGTTTCACGGTTTCTCATTTCCAATGCCTGTGACCATCCCTCGATCGTGGTGTCGTATGCCGTGACCAATTGATCTGACATTTGTTTAACCACTTTCGACGCCAATGAGGTAATCACCGAGATCATCAACAGGCAAAACAGCGAAAAGACCGGGTAGGGCTCACCCTGAAAGTAGGCAAAATAGACCACATTGAACCCGGCAGTGCAAATGACGGAATACAGGATAGAACTCCAGGAACGGATGATAAAGCTGGCAGCCGCTGTTGGCAGAGCAAAGTAGAGCAACACCTGGTCGGGGTTTCGGATCGGGTAAGCAGTAAGACACAAATGAAAACTGATGATCAAAAACAGACTGCCGGCTGTTTTTACTTTTTGTTTGTTGTTCAAGTGGGCTGCAAATGCCAGTATCAGGATTCCAAACAAGGTGTTGGCAAGGAAGAAGGAATTCATTTTGGTTGGTGCCCGCAGCCACTCATAAAGCCTTACACAAGTGACCAGGAGTATGAGAACCACAGCACACCACAAAATGTAGTTGAGCGTGGCTTTCTGTCTATTTTCAGGTGTTACGGTTTCTGCAGATTGCGGTTTAAAGATTGCGTCTGTTATCCAACGATTCATGTAGACACCTCACGTCATCCAGAGATGGCAAAGCCCGATCCCCTTTGGTCATGGATCTTCAATTTCGGTAAAAAATGTGAATTTTACAACGGTATTGATGTTACAAGAAATGTGCCAGAGACTTTTCAATCTCTGGCACAGATATGGGTTGGGTTACTCTTCCCAGTCGTGTGGTTCGATGTGTACGTATGCCCTGTCTACATGCGGATAACTCTCAATTTTTTCGATGATGCGGTCTGAAATCTCATGGGCTTCGCGCAGAGATTTCGATCCATCTACATTCACGTGCATATCTACCATTAAGCGCGGTCCGACGTAATCGGTCACGATGTGATGCACGCGGATCACACCTGGAATCGACTCGGCTGCTCCAATGAAGGTTTCCAGTTCGTCTTTTGTGGCTCCCTTTCCGGTGAGAAATCCAAGGTTTTCTCTGCCTGCCAGAAAAGCCTGCCGAAAAATCCAGGCGGCGACAAGAAAACCGGCAATCGGGTCTGCCAGCGGGTGAATTAAATTTGAAGCTGCCACACCCAGGAAGGCTGCAACCGAGGTGAGCACGTCGCTTAAATTGTCTTTGGCGGTTGTAGACAGGGTCGGGCTCTGTAATCGCTTACCGATATTATTAGTGTAATAAAACATACCAAACTTGATTAACGCACTGGCCAGCAAAACATAGGCGGGTAAATCCATGGCTACGGAAGAAATGGCAGGGTCCAGGTAGCGTTCAAGGGCGTTGCGTGCTGCTTCGAAACCGGCAAACGCCATGGAAGCTGTAACGACAAGCCCCACCAGCGGCTCAAACCTGGAATGTCCCTGTGGATGCGAAAGATCTGGTGGTTGCATGGCCATCCATAAGCCGATCACCATCAGGATCGAGTACACGACATCAGATACCGAGTTGGCTGCATCTGCATAAATGGCTGCAGAACCCGAGATCCAGGCGACGATACCTTTACCGGCTGCAAGCAGCAGGTTTCCTCCCAGAGTAAGAATTAATGCCCTTTGGTAAAGAAGGTTTTGCTCAGGCTGAGGCTGATAATCACGCGTCCAACGCATTTAAGTTGCTTCCTCCAAATTAATTAAAAAAACCTCCGGGCACCACTTCCTACGTGCAGGAAGAAAAGCACCTTTGAGGTTTTGCCGTTCACTTTGTCAGGCTGGTTGCTCTGTCCGACTCGGCTATTTTATCATAATTTTTATTCTACGAGCAGCTCAACGGTATTTCTGGTTAATTACATCCGCCGTGTCCATCTCCACAGGGCACATTTTCAAATTGCAGGGTGGTGTGGCGAATGTCAAGTTCAGATTCAAGCAGAGCTTTGATTTCTCTCATCACCTGCTCTGGGGGCTGGGTATTCCCGCTAGCAAGCACGACATGCGCGCTGAGAGAAATATTCTCTGAACTCAAATTCCACACATGCAGATCATGAACAGCTTCGACCGCCGGGATGGAGCGCATCAATTTGTTAATCTTCTTAATCGACATCCCTTCCGGCACTCCTTCGATGAGGATATGAAGCGATTTACGCGTAACACGGTACGCGCTAATCAGAATGATGATACCGATGACCACAGAGATCAGAGGGTCGATCCAAACGGCTGAAGTGATTCGGATGAGCACAGCAGCGATGATAACGCCTATGGAGGAAATCAGGTCACCCAGCACGTGCAGGAATGCGCTTTGCACGTTCAAATTGCGGGGTTTTTCTTTATGTACATCAAGTCCATCGTGGTGATGATCATGGCTCCCGAGAATCACCGCCACAACCACGTTTACAGCAAGCCCAACGCCTGCGATGATCATCATTTCCACGCTGCGAATCTCAACCGGGTTCTGCCAGCGTTTGAAAGCTTCCACCCAGATGCCGACGGCAATCACCAGCAGTGACACGCCATTGACCAGCGCTGCAAGCACCTCGGCACGATGCCAGCCGTAACTGTGCTGGTCGTCGGGCGGGCGCTCGGCCAGGCGCAAAGCGAAATAACTAAGGGCAAGCGCGAAGATATCTGAGAATACGTGTGCTGCGTCAGAAAGCAGTGCCAGTGAGCCAGACCAGATTCCGCCAATTATTTCAGCTGCCAGGATCAACGCAGTCAGGATGATGGAAATGACGAACTTTCTTTGGATCCCCTGGTTATGATGCGTGTGCAAGGTCATGATGCGTGGTCCTGAAAATTTAATATTCGATCTCAATGTCAGCCACTGAATTGAGGATGCGTGTGGGGCGATAGGGGAAGCGTTTGACATCTTCAAGGGTTGAAACCCCGCTCAAGACCAGGATGGTTTCCAGGCCGCTCATGACACCGGCCACAATGTCGGTGTCCATGCGGTCGCCGACCATGATGGTATCTTCGGAGTGCACGCCGAGGTAGCGGATGGCACTGCGCATCATCAGGGCATTTGGCTTTCCAACAAAGAAGGGTGCGCGGCCGGTTGCCTTTTCGATCAGCGCAGCCAGGGCACCGGTGGCAGGCACGACACCTGATTCCAGCGGCCCCGTTGCATCGGGATTGGTGGCGATGAAGATGGAACCGGAGTTGATCAAACGAATCGCCTTGGTGATCACATCAAAACTATAACTGTTCACTTCGCCTAAAACCACGTAATCAGGATTGGTGTCGGTCTGGACGTATCCCACTTCGTGCAGCGCCTGAGTGAGGCCGGTTTCGCCAATGACATAAGCCGTGCCATTTGGCTTCTGGCTCTGCAAAAAGCGCGCGGTGGCGATGGCAGAGGTAAAAATGCACTCAGCAGGCACCTTGAGGCCGATGATATTCAAACGGTGTTCCAGATCGCGCTGAGTGTATAACGGGTTATTGGTTAAAATGAGGAATTTCGTTCCAGAATCCAATAAACGCTGGATGAATTGATCGGCACCCGGGATGATGGTTTTCCCTTTTACGAGAACACCATCCATGTCAATGAGATAATTTTTTGTCATATTTATCCTCTATAGCGTTGATTTTAGCATGGATGAAGGCTGCTGATGTACTTTAAAAAATTGGAAACGCAAAATCGAGTATAATCAACCCGGGATACGCCGCAATGAAGAGGACAACCTGTGCCACGCAAGCGCTCGGTTGAAGATCTGACCGCAGATGAGCTGCGGCAGCTATTGATGGAAAAACGCCGTGCGGAACGGGAAGCACGCATTGACGCTTACCGCAGGACCGGTCGTGTGATCCATGTTGAGACCGATGAGAGCGGCTTCAAGGAATCTTCCTTGAATGATGAAGATGAAGAAACTTTCGTGCCAATGCGAGAACGGGCTCAATCACGCCGAAAGAAAGGCATGGACAGGTTTCTTTTCGCGGTGGAGATCGTTGCCATTCTGGGGCTGCTCTTTATTTTTCTTAGCGGCGTCAACCTGCTTCGCAGTCTGAATAAAGAGGTAGCCAGCGCGGTTGAAAAGTCAACCGTGACACCCACGCCGCTCATAACAGCGGTCGTGCTGCCGGGCGGTCATGTTCCCCCGGCTGCCGGGGTGGAAAACCAGTTTAACGAAGCCGAAATACCAGAGCACTTGCGGCCGTTAATGCAGAGTTATGCCAACCTGCCCATTCCAACCGCTGGGCCGCAGCAGGCGCGTCAGATCCAGATCCCAGCCATTGGTGTGGATGCCACGGTTGTGATGGGAGACGGCTGGGAACAACTTAAAAAAGGCGTTGGACAGCATCTTGATTCTGCCAACCCCGGCGAGCAGGGAAATCTCGTTCTTTCAGCCCACAACGATATTTTTGGCGAGATTTTCCGTGATCTTGATCAACTTAAAAAAGGTGACGAAATCATCGTCATCACGCAAGACCGCTCATTTACTTACAGGGTTACGAATACGGTCATTGTCGAACCCACCCGGGTTGACCTGATGGAATCGACCGATGAGCGTATGATTACACTGATCTCCTGTTATCCATACCTGGTGGATAACAAGCGCATCGTCGTCCAGGGGATTATGCAGTAGAAATTTATCAAGTCTTGAATCATCAGGAGAATGGTATGGCAAAGAAGACCAAAAAGCGTTCAATCAGCACCCCCACCAGTCCGGCAGCAGCCACCACTGCGCCTGCGGCGAAAGTGAGCAATCGTTCCGCGGTGGCTGAATTTAATCCGGATTACACTTATGTTAAACAGGATCTCAAGCGTATCGGCATTCTCGCCGGTTCATTCTTTGTGATCCTTGTTGTGTTATCCTTCTTCTTGCGCTAAGGGATTTACCCGGACAGATCGTCCGGATTATTTTCGATTCGCTTCTATAAGGAGAGTGTCATGACCCATATGTTTGTGCCAGGACCAGTGGACGTTGCGCCGGAAGTGCTGGCAGCTCAAGCAAAGCCCATGCTTCCGCACCGCAGTAAGGATTTCGAAGCCATCTTCCGCTCGACGGAAGAGAGGGCCAAGAAGTTGTTCTATACCGAATACCGGGTTTTTCAGGCAGCATCATCCGGATCGGGAATGCAGGAAGCCGGCATCCGTAACTTTGTGCAAAAGGACGTGCTTTCGTGTGTGAACGGTGCTTTTGCCCAGAGGTGGAACGATGTGGCAGTGGCAAACGGCAAGAACGCCGATAAAATCGAAGTCGAGTTCGGCGAAGCCATTACTCCCGACATGTTGCGCGATGCACTCAAGAAGAAACACTACGAAGCCGTCACGATCGTGCATAATGAAACCTCGACGGGTGTTGAGAATCCACTGGCTGACCTTTGCAAGGTTGTTCAGGAAGTCAGCCCTGATACCCTCATTTTGGTGGATGCGGTTTCTTCACTGGGCGGTGTCAAAATTGAGATGGATAAACTCGGTGTGGATTTCTTGCTCACCAGCTCGCAGAAATGCCTGGCCTTGCCACCAGGTTTAGCGCTGGCGGCGGCTTCTGACCGCGCGATGAAAAAGGCCGAATCGGTTGAAAACCGCGGCTGGTACTTTGACCTGTTGCTGATGGAAAAACACCGGATCAAAGATTCCACCCCCATGACCCCGGTCATGCCGTTGATCTTTGCCCTCGACCTGCAGCTTGACCGCATCCTGGCGGAAGGTTTAGACGCGCGCTTCGCACGCCACCAGGCGATGTCGAAGAAAGTTCAAGACTGGGCGATTGCACACGGAATGGAACCCCTGGCGAAACCTGAATATCGTTCCAAAACCGTGGTCACCGTGAAGAATGAACTCAAGTGGGATATCAGCGCGCTCAACAAGTTCCTGCAGGCGCGCGGCATGCGCATCGCCAACGGTTATGGCAAGATCAAGGATCTGACCTATCGTGTGGCTACCATGGGTGAGACCTCCATGGCGGATATCGATGCCCTGCTGGAAGCCATGGAAGACTTCATGAAGCAGGCGTAACCAGTTTTTTGGTGATCCAAGGGCTGTCCATCAGATTGGACAGCCTTTTTTATTCGTAAAACCAGAGCGTTGTATTTTCGGACACATTGTGATAAGATATTACTCAATAACTGAATAATTATCATTTGATCATTGTTTTTAGTAGCCTGTTATCGTAACGGTGAAAAAATTGTGGTTCCCAATTCTGGATGAGGATTGGTAAAAGGAAATGCCCCGGCTGGACGGGGCATTTCCTTTTTTAATGACAGAAAGATGATAAAACTCATGCCAGCAGGATCGAGATTCAGCGTTGACCGATATGAGATGGCGTGATAAAATTCATGCCGTCCAAAAAATGGGCGCGTAGCTCAATGGCAGAGCAGTGGCCTTTTAAGCCATTGGTTGAGAGTTCGAGCCTCTCCGCGCTCACTTTTTATTTAAGCGCAAAACTTTCGATCAGGTGCCGATACCAGCGTATTTACCTTGATTTTTTAAACCAAAAATCCCTTCTTTGTTTGATTTACGACTGCATTCCTTGTAGTAGAATGAATGAAAACTCCTGATCAGGCTGCTTCGAACTCAGGGGAAGGAATTGCCTGACTCTTCCGCCGTTTTGCCTCTGGCAGCCTTCCGAAGACTACATCTCAATTTGCATGTGAAATCAATGGACTTTTCAAAAGGGAGCGCGCATGGTTAACGATCACAATCGTCACGTCCTGGTTATCGGGGCCGGGCCCGCCGGGCTCTTTGCTGCCCGTAAACTTGTTGAAGAAGGCATTGAGGTTACTTTGCTTAACCGTGATATCAAGCCAGGCGGGCTGGCTGAATATGGCATCTATTACGACAAATATAAGATCAAAGAGGGGCTGCGCAAGCAATTCCGCCAGATACTCGATCTGCCGCAGGTCAATTACCTTGGCAATGTCACGGTAGGCAATTCGGGCGATGTCTCTTTGGATGAATTGCGCGGGATGGGGTTTGATGCGATTCTGGTTGCTTCTGGAGCTCAGGGAACGAAGAAGATGAACCTTCAGGGCGAAGACCTGAAAGGTGTGTACCATGCCAAGGATGTCGTTTACCACTATAACAGGCTTCCCCCTTATAGCACGCGCGAATTTCACGTGCACGGCAGGGTCGCAGCTGTTGGGGTTGGCAATGTGATGATGGATATTGCCCACTGGGCGATCCATGATCTTAAAGTAGACGAGTTGATCGGCATCGCACGGCGCGGACCTGCCGAGGTGAAGTTCACCGAAAAGGAGATGGGCTACGTGATTGCCAATCTCGACCAGGCCGCGCTGGATGAAGAACTGGCACGCTGTGCTCCGTTCATGCAGGCAGTCGGGCAGGATGTGCAGGCAGCCAGAGATTTCTTGCTGTCTGCGCTGCCCAGAGCCGAACAAAAGGTTTCGAATACGCGCCTGCGCTTTGAATTCCTCGCCTCACCCACGCGCATCATCGGTAATGAAAAAGGCGAAGTGGTTGGATTAGAGGTCGAAGATAATAAGCTGGTGCTCAAGGGTGATGAAACCAGGGCTGTTGGGCTGGGCACACACCGGGTGTTAAATGTTGATTCGGTCATTTTTTGCATCGGCGATGCCGTAGACAGCGATTTTGGCCTGCCGGTGGAATGGAACGAATTTGTCAAGAATCCGAATCCAGTCTATCCAATTGACGGGATTTCTTACGAGGCGTATGACGTTGAACACAACCGGCCGATCGAGGGCGTTTTTATTGCCGGGTGGTCACGGATGTCCAGTTACGGGCTGGTGGGTCTGGCGCGCAAGGATGGAGAGAATGGAGTGAAGGCGATCTTGGAATATCTCAAGGCTCATCCTGCCGTTCACAACAGCAATTCTCCGGCGCAAAGGCTTGAGGAAAAACTGAATCAGGCGCATAAGGTTTTGGTGCGCAAGCAAGATCTTGCACGTCTGGAAGAAGCCGAGCAGCGTCAAAAGCAGGCACTGGGCGTAGAAGATTTCAAGTTCATGACCAATGAAGAAATGTTCAGTGCGATGGGAAAATAAACGATCATGGCGTAAAAAGAAAGACGGCGGTCTGCAAAGAACCGCCGTCTTTTTCGATTACTTTTTGGCTTCGTCTTTTTTCACCTTGCGGTACTGCAGATATCCCTGCCCGAGCTGGAATAAGCCCAGAACCAACAAACCGAGTGCAAGGAAGCTGGCATCTCCGCCGCTGCTTGCAGAGGTAGAGGTCGCCTGAATGACGAAATATGCCACAATGCCAATCGCGGAGAAGATGCCGCCGGTGATCATTAATTTGCGCGCGCTGGCTGCAGAATATTCCGCGACAGCCCGCAGTTTAGCGCCGGTGCGCACGTAGCCTTTCTTCACTTGCTCGTCGCGCATCACCAGCCACTCCCCGCCGCCATTTCCTTCTTCATCGGGCTCGATCTTCTCGAAACCGCAAATCGTAAAAGGCGTTTTCTTGGGGATGGTTTTAAGGATGGGTGAATTAACATCAGGGGCTTCGTGCACATCCAATGGATTGCCAATGGCTTCCACTTTTTGCACGGAAAAGATGCGCGTTGTACCGGCTATGTAACCGGTGACACCGTTATCCAGGGTGACGAACACCCAGGCCTCTTTCTTTTTGCGAACCACCTTGCCCAGTTCGAATTCGTCTCCTTTTTTCAACGAGGTGATCGAAATGGATTCGGCTGAGGGTTCTTGCCGTACGGGTACAGATTCATCTGAAAGGGATGCTCTCATTTATTCAATTCCTCTTTTTTCTCCTGGTTCATACGGCTGGCTTTCCCAGCCGAAATGTTTGGCACAATCCTGCGCCCATTGGTCGTTGGCGAAGCCGATGGTGAGGGCCACAGCCTTTGGATCATCAATGGTTTCAACAACCGGGGTGAAGATATCCGCGCGGTAAGGTTTCTGCAGGTTCAAGCCTTTGGCCAGCAGCTCTGTTCTGATTTTGTTCTGGCGCTGTTTTTGCAGCAGCCACATTCCAACAATGATCAACAGACCAATTCCAGCCAGAAACTTCCAATATTTTTCGAATTCTCCAGACAGGCCCGCATCAGGAAGAAGACCGCTCAAGAAAAGCAGCCCGGCGGCAGCAATGATCGCTCCGATCATGTACCCGGTGGAGATCAGGCGCGCCAGCCTGCCTAACGGTGTAGGATCGTGATCGAAAGCGTCGGGGTCGGTGAGATACCCGGCCTGGTAGCAGGTTTCGCAAACCTTGATTTTCAGCCGGTATTTTTTATTGATCTGGTACTTGGCTCTGTAAAGCCCGGGGCGTTTTCGGCCGGCGCGCAGCGGCAGGCGGTGCGTTTCGAAATAATTGGCGGATTCGTTTCCACAGATCGAGCAGCGGTTTGGATGATTGATCACAAGGGTGCTGCCGGCCACCTCGGATACGGCTTTGAAGGGAACAAGTATTTTGACGGGCATTGCGGCTCCAGGTTGATTCTTTCGATTAATTGTAACCGAAAAAATGGGGCACTTGTTGAAAAGAACCTGAAGCGTTTTGATCCGATTAACCTTCGAGCGCTGCAAGCCGGTCAAGGATGCGCTGAAGAATTGCCCTCAATTGCTCGTCTGAAAGCTTCTGGTTCAACCTTTCCTTGTCCGCGGCACGTTCAGCGCGGGCAAGGTTTTTTGCATCAGGTTCTAGAATGAATTTGCCGTTTTTCTTGATGACCTTGCTCATGGATTCACCTCAATGACTAATAAACCCTGGCCGGCAGCGCAGAACTTCTTGCGGTCGGCAGGTTGAATGACGAACACACCGGGCACGTCCGTGCTGAGCACGACCTGAAAACCCCCATCTATGGGGGTGAGGGTCTCAATAGAGCCATTGATATCCACATCTACGGTACTCTGCCCGGGGGCGGTGATGTTGACGATCAGATCAGGGCTGCCCTGCTTGACGCTGAGGGTTTCGCCGGAAACTCCCATGCAAGACACCACGAAGCGCTGAGCGAACTCCTCAAATGTGGTATCTACTAACTCAATGGATTCTCCCAGAGCAAGGTTATACCCTTCAAATGGGCGGGGGGAAAAGGTCTTGATCGTTCCATCTTTTGATCTAATAAGTGTGATCATAAGACTCCTTTTTATAACCAGGCAAGAACGCGGTAATAGCCGGAACCCGAAGAGCGGCGGAAGCTGTAAACACAGCCTTGCGTTGATCCGTTGGCTGCAACCACATAGATAAGGGACGAGGTAAACCCGATATTGCCCTTCGTTGCTGAATCACCATAGACAGCATAAACCGGGATCAATTCACTAGTGCCGGCGGCATCGGTGGAATGTAAGAGAATGACCAGGCGGGGAACGCCAGAAAGGTTGTGGGTGAGGGTGTAGGTGTTGTTGTAGGCACAGGCAAACCAGCCTGAATCATAACTGGCCTGGGGGAAACCATCAGTGGGGTAAAAAGAAATAATATTGCTTAGAGATGTGCCATCCCAGTAACAGGTGCCAATCACGCGGGAGATGTCACTCTCCACGGGAGTGGTGTTAGCACCCAGGGTGAAGGTGGTGGAGCCCGCCGTTCTAACTGCATGGATGTAGAACAGAGAAGCCGCACCGGTAAAGTATCCGGCGGGGAGGTCGATATTTGCTGTGGCTTTGAGCATGCAGCCGCCGACCATGACCGCGGCCGGATGGTAGGGATTGTAGACCACGCGAACGCGGTTGGTGGCCAGGTATTCCAGCTTAATGTTGGCGGCATGGCGAGAAAAGTAAGCACCCAGCGTCAGCGAATCGGTGGGGGATTGACCCAGATAGAGCGCATCTTTGCGCAGGTTGTTGTAATGGGCAGACGCGGTTGGCTGCCCGGAAGAAACATCAGAGGAAAGCGGGTAAGTCATGGATCCCCTTTCAAAAAATCAATGCCAGTAGGAAGTCTCCCACGTGTATACACCATCCCACACAGAAGCGGCGAGGACGTCGGGGTCAGCGGGTGGGAAGTAAAAGCCCACGTTGTTGAGCTGCACCTTGATGATCGAATGATGCGGCATGTGGCGTTCATCTGCGGACCATCCAAGAGAGCCCAGGTTGACAAGGGTACCGGCGGGTGAGGTGAGGGCGATGCCTGAAGGTTTGGAGAGAAATTCAAGCAGTTTCGCGTAGTCTTGCGCGCGGGTGCGGGTGTGGGGTGCACCGTTGGGGGCGATGAGATCATCGGCAAGGATAAGATCAAAATGGCAGTAAAGTTTTGTGCCTTTGGTGGTGTCGGTCTCAACGGTGGACTCTGAAACGACCTCGCGCACGAATTGAACCCCACATTCGCGGTGGCTGTCGTCTTTTGGGCAGATGAAACCATATTCCGCGCCGGCGTCGATATCGGCGTGAGAAAGAATCAGGTGACAATCTACACCAATGGTGGGGGTCATGGATGCCTCCTATCCCAAAAATCAAGAGCGAAACCAGGTGGAAAACCAAAATCCTGAATCGCTTTCAACGCGCTCAAATTGCGAATAAAAGTTTGACGCAAGAGGTGGCCGGTCTCGACCAACCGACCGGGATCGGCGGGACGGGTGCCGTATCTTTCTGCAAGACTGCCTGCACGTAAAAAGCAAGCCTCGGCAGCGGTGCCGTTGACCAGCGCGCTTTCGAAAGATGCGGGCAGGGTGGTGGTTTCATGACCTTCAAATCCTTCGATTGTGTGACCACTCGCGAAACGCACCAGAAGCATCTCTCCGGCCTGCGGGAAGTCATTGCCAGCGAAGTGCAGCGTTGGAACACCGTTTTTGAGGAAGTAGGTAAAACCTGTTTCGGGTTCAAGCACGCGGTTTTCGATGGTGATATCGATGATGAAGCGGCAGCCTTCCAGACCGGTCAACGCCAGGTCGCGGTCAGCCGCGGCTGCAGTGACCTGCCACTCGGAGATGTTCGGCAATTGCATATCGATTTCATCCAGCGCACGGCGCAGGGCGGCCGCCAGCAGAGCGGTGCTGAAACGCCGGGCATCTTGATCTTCCAGCAGGGTGCGCACACGCGTTTCAAGATCGGTGAATTTTGACATTGACCTTTTCCTCCAGGTGCTTCAGGTCTGGCGGCAAGACGATCATCTCCGATTGTCCGTCGCGTGTGCGGGGCGGCGGGCCAGAGAGAGCGCTGTTTCGTTTTCGATCCTCCTCTTTGTGTTCTGGTGGTTTTGGAGGAGGACTGACCTGCGGCAATTTCAGCGCAGCGCGCGCGTCGTTGACCTCGTCAAGTGTGAACCACAATTTACGCCCGTCTGCGCTGATGACCACCATACCGCCTTCTGGCAGCAGGCGGTAAGAGAGGGGCTGTCTGCCGCGCCCTGGCTGCGTGAAAGGCGCGGCAAGGTGAGACGCAAGGCGCTGTTCGTTACTTACGGCTGCCATAACCGTTATCCTCAATGGCGATGCCGGTGGAATAGACCGCCAGCGCGGCCAGGAGCGCCTGCAGTGCCTGCCAGACGTCGATTTCCTGCGTCATGTAGGCTGCCAGTGTGGCAAGCACGGCCGCAGCGAGTACCCAGAATTTACGTGAGCGCAGAATCTTTTGCATTTGTTCCAGAAAGGTCATTTTGTCTCCTTGATTTTTCTTGTCGTTGTTCTTGCTTATGCGCGGTTTACCGACGCCGTTCTTTTTGCCATTCGAGTCGTTGATTGTCATTGCGAGCCCTGACTCTGGGCGAAGCGCTTCGGCACTCAGTTTATTAGAAGGTTTCTTCAGGTTGCACATCGTCGGTTCTAAAAAGGAAGACGCTTCGATGCAAAGGACGCATCTCGCAATGACAATTTTCTGATGGGTTAAGCCACGTTGGCTTTATAAAGTGGACGGTAATCGGCCACGAAAACACTCACCCAGTGGCGCACTTTCATGCGGATCTCGTCGTTGGTGAAAAGCGCTCCACTGGTTTCGCTATCGGCGATAACAATCTCAGGCAGCAAGCCGAAGCGCTCGCCAAGGATGATGCCCGGAGCCAGGCGTGGATCGGCAACCGCAGCCCAGTTATCGGGGTCACTGAACTCGGGGCAGGTGATCACATCACCCATCTGCCCTTTCTGCATGTTCTCTGAGAAGATGTTGGATTCGTGAGCAAAGGAAGGATAGAGCAGGTTCATGGCCGTCAGGCGCAGGTCGCGCGGCACGACCAGGTAGCGGGCGTCGAGGGCCAGGCGGGGTGCCGTGCCGCCGCTGCTCACCGCCATAGGCTGGTTGTAGATGGCTTTACCGGCGGCTTCCCACGCGCTTGAAGAAAGGGCGCTCGTGCCCAGGTTGGCATGGTGCGCGGCTTCAAATACGTTATAAGAATCAGCCATGACAGGCCCAATGCCGCTGTTGTCGGTGAAGATGCCGCCCACCAGCGCCGAGATGCGCCGCAGGGCAGCCGACGCCAGCTTGCGCGGGTACTGGCGCAGCTTGTGGGTTTCATCGCGCTCAAACATTTCAAGGGTTAACCCCACGTAGCCGCCGTACTTACCCCAGGTTCCGGTTTCGGCGCTGTCTTTGACCGCCAGTTCGGTATATGCGCCGCCTTCAGCCACAGATGGCAGCACGGTGACTTCACCCACCAGCACGCCGGTGATCTCCTGCAGGCTGTTGAAGTGTTCCACCTGCACCAGCGGTTCCCACCAGCGGTAACCAGAGCGTCCAAGTTCCTCCCACTGGTTGATGATCAGCTTGTTCAAAGCATTCTTCAACAAACCGGGCAGGTTGGATGTGGCGGCGAATTGTGCGCGCTCGCGGTGGTAACCGCCGTTGAAGCCTGTATCGCCGGTCATCAATGTGTAGAGTTCGCGGATGCCGCTCAGGCGGGCGGTTTGCAGGTTTTCCAGTTCTTTGGGGCGGGCGGCACCCAGCAAGTCGTGTAACGCAGCGCTGATCTGGTCTTCTGGTGCTGCCATCTCACTGATGCGCCCGGCCCCCTGGATCACGCTTCCTGCGCTCAGATCACTGACCAGGTCGCGCGCCTCTTGAATGGCGTTCTGCAGGGCTGCAGGTTCAAAGACTTTCGCGGCAAAACGCGCGCGCAGGCTCTTTTCAGCCGCTTCGGGCAGATGGGCTGCAGCTAGACTGGCATCGAGCAGACTGGCGCAAAGTTGAATATGATCCGTTTTTAGAGAGCTGGTTTCTTCTGAAACGGTGGTGTGATTCTCGATCGTTGATTCCATTTGAGTGTTTTCCTCCTGCAGGGTAAAGTGGGTTGGGTCTGATTGCGCGGGGTGCTTCTGTGCTCCGCTGTGAATGAACATTCCTCCACGCGCGGGGTTGGCCACCAGGTCTACCGACAGCACTTTCTCGATGCGCGTCACGCATTTTCCGGCGGCGGCAAAGATCAGGTCAGCAGAAAATCCGATGTGCGGGGTGGGGCTGCAATTGAGCGCGTCTTTAGATATCTGGCGCAGCAAATCAGCCGAAGGGCCGAGCGGGGTGAGGGTGAGCCGAATGCCGCGTATGTCTTCATCCCAGCGCGGATTGGAACACACACCCGCCAGATCTCGCACCGAGCGCTGCTGCCAGGTGTGGTCGATGTAACTTTCCACCCCATCCCAAAGGCTTAGTGAGGTTTGCAGCACCCCCGCGTTGAACTCCCAGCCGTTGCCGCTTCCGGCTGTGATGGCGATGATTTCAATCGTGCCGTCCTCCGACTGGCAGCCTGCCGCCGAGAAGCGGGCACGATGCGCAACAGTCAAATTCTTATTCAAGTGCTCCTCCTTTTTCCTCTCCGGTTTCAAGGTCGATCTTGACCGGCTGCGGCATGACTCTACCGCAGGGGGCGGGTTCGCGGGTTCCAGCGGCTCTACCACGTTCCAGCATTTCTTCGATGTTTACGCTCTCGCCGCAAAACCGATAGAGCAGGCGCAGGTATTCAGCGTCGTCGATCAGACCGCGGTCGCGCGCGTCGCGTACCACCGAAGCGATGTTGCTGGCAGCCATGGCCAGCGAGACGTTGTCGCGCGCAGAGATGTCTGCGCCGTGCAGGGTGATTTCTGCCCGGCGTGAGACGCGGCAATCTACCCTGGCGCGTCTGTTCACCACCGCCCGCAAGACATCGCCTAGCATCCACAAAAAGAAGCGCTGGCGCTGTTCGAAATGGCGGTAAGTGGGGCCTCCGGCGGCCTCGGCTGTGGTGCGGGTGGAGCCTTCAGGCTCAGCCAGAAAGTGCATGGGAATGCCCGCTCCTGCGGCCAGCATTTTCTTCAGTGCCAGGCCGTCTTCTCCGGCGTCGTCGGATTCGAGGCGTGGGTGCAGCGCTTCCCAGGTTTCGCTCTCGTCAGCCACCAGAATTGACCCCGGAGAGGGCGGGGCAGCGTTCAGTGCCGACTGACGCGCGCGGCGTTCTGCCTCGCTGGTGAAACGCGCGCGCACGATGTAGAGAAAGGCGGTTCTAAAACGGTTGAGCCGGGCGCGGTCTTCCAGCCAGGCGGCATAACGGCTCAACCAGCGCAGCACCGGGGCCAGGTCAGATTCGCCCCACTGCGCGCCAACAGGACGATTGACGGCGTAATGCAGCATGACGGTGGGAAAGGAACCGTCTGTGAGGTCATCTTTACTCGCATCGTATGCCGGCCAGGTTGGCGGATCGCCGGTGCAATCCAGGTCGGGGTGCATTTCGTACGAAAGTTCCTGATCGAGATCGTTGGCGCGGGAATGGATGGTTTTGACCTGCGCCGAAGGCACCGCCCGCAGGTAACTCATACCGGCGGCATCGGTGGAGAGCAGCAGAAAGAGGTTGCCGCTGCGTGTGAGTTCATCGCACCATTCATAGACGCGAACCGCCATGTGGTTGAGGGGATGCTCCCAGAAAGCGCGCAGAAAGGCAGCTGTGGGTGCGTGAGGGCAAGAGTAGTTAATACCGCCGCCGACCACGTACTGCGAGGTCAGACCCACGATGCGCCGGGCGAGCGGGTTGACGCGCCAGGCTTCCAGCGCCTGACGCAGGATCTCGCTGCGGTCAGGCGCGCAGCGGTCAAAGGGGGCTTCACCCGGGCGGCTGCCAATGGCGAAGGTGGCATCGTTTTCGGTGTACGCTGCCAGCGCGGCGCGCACTCCTTCGCGGATGCGCCGCTGGAAGATGCGATCGAACAGACGCGTTGCGGCGCTGCTCATGATTCCACCAGCGCGGCCAATTCTTGCGCTGTGCCGCTGAACAGGTTGAGATCCACGCGGGTGGTAATGCCCGCGATTTTGCCCGAACTGGAGTACTGCCAGAATGCCCAGCCCGCCCAGGGGTAAACTTGGTATGGCCATCCGGTGGTGTAATGCGCCACCCACAGCGGGTATTCGGCCGCCCAATCGACCCCTGAACGCAGCAGTTTGTAGCCAGAATAAACTGGCACCGGCAGGTAGCTGTTCCAGAAGCCGGGCGAGACGTAGATCATGGCCGTGCGACCGGTAAGCCTGAAGATTTCTTCCAGGAACACTTTCAATGACTGGTTGTACGCGGATTTGCCCGGCCCCGGCGTTTCGATATCCACGCAGGGGGGCAGGGTGGGCTTGCCGCCGCCCAGTTCCTGCAGGGTCTTGACGTAGTGGCGCGCCTGCGCAAGCGGGTCATACCTGGGCAGGAAGAAGTGATACGTGCCGGCGACGATTTCAGCTTCAGCCGCGCCGAGCATGTTCTGCTCGAACATCGGGTCGGTGTATCCTTCCCCCTCGCTGGCTTTAATGATCGCAAAGCGCACGCCGCTGGTTCTCACCTTGGGCCAGTCGATCAATCCTTGATGGTAGCTGACGTCGATGCCAAATAACATAGTGCGGTTCCTTTCGTGTCTGGTAAATCGAGAGTGGTGGTCTGAAATTAGTGAAGATGGGCGGTGTGAAATTTGTGTTCTTTCTTTGATCTCCAATCACCATTCGATGATATTCACTTCTTTTCGTTAGAACTTTCCCTCCATGCCTTGCAGCGGGTCGGGTGCGGGCACGATCAGCGCGGGGGCGGTGGTGTGCCAGTCGAGTTTTTCTAAAACAGCGCTCAGCGCGGCGGAGAGGATCCAATCATCGTGCAGCGGCTCGCCATTTTCGGGGTTGCGCGCGGTTTCTGGCACTCCCCATTTCATGCGCCGCTCGGGGCTTTCATTCACCTGGAACTGGCAGGCGCGCAGCTGGGCGAAGAATTCCTGCTGCATGAATGCCTGCTGTGGCTGGCGTTCGGGGTCGAACAGCGGTTCACGCCAGCGGCCAGAATCGACGATGCCCACGAAGTCCCAGCCCAGGTTGGATTTGGAAGCGGTGTTGAAGGTGAAGGGTGTCACGCGCCCCGGAAGTGAGCGGTCGAGGAAGGAAGCCAGCCCGGCGCCCACCCCGGTGGCATCCACCACCACGGCGCGCACGTTCCACTCCAGCGCAATCTCACGCACCTGATTGTGAAGCTGTGTGTGGCTGACTCCTTTCCACTGCGCGCGCCAGACGGCGGTGTAGACCGGCAGGTGGTGGCTGGCGTCGGAGATTTTTATTTCCACAATGGTGAGCGCGTTCGCGTCGCGCAGCGGGTTGGAAGGAGAGAGCGCACCTTCGATGCCGCGCACACCTTCGTCTTCACCCGCCACATCCAGCAGCAGGGCGTAAAGCCTGCCCTCCTGCGGGCCATGCGGTGCGGGTTCACCGCTGCGCATGCGCTCCAACCGGCGCGGTGGGAACAAACCGCCCTCACCGTCGATCTCTTCGGAAAAGTATTGTGTGCGCACGGTCGGGTGATCGCGCCCCAGGCGCTGGATGGTTTCTTCCACGTGCCTGCGATAGGCGGTGATCTCGGCGGCTACATCATCAGCGGTGAGTCTGAAGACGCGCCGGATGCCGTCGTGCTTTTCCTCTTCCAGCGCGCGCCGCATTTGCTGCGCCAGCAGCGTCTGGCTGGTCCACGAGGTGCCCCAGAAAACGCGCGTGGCGTTGGTAGAAGCGCCCATCGGTGCTACGTCCTTTTCGTATTTGAGGCTCAATACATCCTGCGCTTCGTCTACTTCCAGCAGCGCAGAAGCGGTGGCACCGACGATGCTGCTTTCAGGCGCGGCAGAAAGGAAGGTGATGCGCGCGTCTCCCACACGGTAGATCGAACCAGATTCTTTAACCCATATACGCCGGGTGAGCGTGTTCTTCTTGACCGTGCGTTCAAGGCGGCGCATGGCGTTGAGCGCCTGAGGCTTGAGGGTTGGCGAGACTTTCACCATCTCGACCGGGTATCTTGAAAAGAGGGTGAGCAAATAGGTTTCGAGCTGCGCCTGCAGTTCGTTCTTGCCGCTCTGGCGCGGAAAGATGACCACGAAGCACAACCCACGCTGGTTGAGTACTGAATCGAAGATGGCAGCGAGCACACCGCGCTGATATTTGCGCAGGGTGATCCCTGAGGCGTTCTTTGCAAAGCGTTCAGGGTCGCTCAGAAGCCATTTGTAGTGTGGGATGAATTGGGTCATGGTTCCTCGGAGATGAGCGCATGAAAAGGGATTCGTGATGATCTTCGGCGGTCTGCTTTCAGCTTTTTCTCTGTTCTCTACAATCCGGTTTGCGGTCTCTACTTCACAAATTGCTCTCCAAACTTCTTTAATTCGGGCCACTCCTCTTCGAGTTCGATGAGCGCCTGGCGCAGCAGGGCGGCGGGGTCGAGTTCGGCGTTGGCCAGGTCGCGGCGCGCTTTCAGCAGGCGGGCGAGGGCTGGGGCGGTTCTGCCCACCGTCTCGAGCAGCTCGAGCTGTTCATCAAGACTGAGATCGTCACGCTGCCTGGCGGCCGCTTTGCGAATCAGATCGCGCAGGATGGCGATCTCACGGTCGAGCCCATCGACGCCATCCGAGACGGCGGGCGGTGCGGGGGATGATTTTTTCTTTCGCGGCATGTTCCTCCTTTGAGTTAGAAAAATTGTTCTATATTTCTATAAACATCTTCTCACTGATCGGGCGATTTGTCAACTTACCCCTGGGGAAGGTTTTAAAGCGAAAAACTTGCCAATCTGGCAAGTTTTTGAGAAGTTAGCCGGTCGGTCTTACCGATTTCGTTCGTTATCCATATTCCAATTGGATGGATTGTTGGTGATATAGGCCGCAATGGTTTCGTATTCGCGGTCGGTGGTAATAAAGTGTTGCGGTTTTTGCACCCCCGAGCGTTCTTTGCGAGAGGGGGCGTCATTATTCCGCTGCCAGACGGGTGCACCGCGGGTTCCGTGTATCGTATGGATACATGTGGTGACCGCGGATTGAAAACCGCGTACCATCGAGCCCAATGACCGGGATGGGGATCGGAATGAATTTCGTAGGGGCGTATGGCCATACGCCCCTATCCTTTATCAATTGCCCAATACCCACTTCAAGGCCAGACTGACCAGGATCGCGTAAAGGAAACTGGCGAAGGTGCCGATGATGATATATTCCGCTTCTTTGCGGTTCTCGCTCTCTTTGAATTCGCCAAAGCGGAAGATTGATTTTGCAGCGATCAAGAAGCCGATGCCCGCATACTGGTTAGCCAGGATGAACACGGCGATCAGCGCGCGTTCGAGCCAGCCGATGACCTTGCCGCCATTTTCCAGCCCTTCCACCGGTTCTTTTTGTTTTTTGAGGTAGTGTTCCTTGATCTGCTGTTGAAACGGCTGCACGAGCAGCCCCACCACAATGCCACCGACCGGGATGAG
Source organism: Anaerolineaceae bacterium (assembly GCA_034429135.1). Lineage (GTDB taxonomy): Bacteria > Chloroflexota > Anaerolineae > Anaerolineales > Anaerolineaceae > UBA6107. Next base: position 60,735 of record DAOUGR010000003.1, read on the forward strand.
CAGAATGACCGCCGCAGCATATGCAAAAACTTTATCCGCACCGGGCGGCAGGATGGTGAACCAGCCGGGAGTGATGCCGCGCGGCAGCAGGCTATACCCGATCACCAGAGCGATCACCGTCAGATGCAGCAGCTGGTCAACGGCGAAGATGACCTGCGTGTGCCTTCTCAGGCGCTGCTTGGCGAAATCGATCAAGAAGTGGCTGACAGCGATGAGCACCGGCACCAGCCATTCGCTCCAGCTTGCCAGCAGCAGATAGGCGGCGGCTCCGTTGATCAGGCTGTGGATGGCCAGCCCGCATACCCGCTTTTTGTGTTTCAAAAGTGCATGCGGCTGCAGAAGAAAATCGCTCACCAGGTGCGCGAGGAGAAGGACGATGCCCAGTTGGATGGCTGTGGAAGTCATGTTTAGCCCCCTTGAATGATCCTTGCGGTTTCTGATTCAAATGTTTCTATCCCTTCTTTGATCAAACCCCATTTCGCGGCGGTCAGGTGCCGGTTGACCGTGACCTGCTCGATCGGCTGGGGCTGCCACCGCCGGCCAACCTCTGCCTGCGTTAACCCCTGCAGAGCCAGGTGCACGGCCTGAGATTGGAGCGCCGTCCACGCCGTGATGATCGTATCGTAGCTTTTGAGCAGGGCGTCGAACAGCCGCGCGTAGCGGGATGCGTTTTCGAGGGCGAGGGAAATTCCCATGCGGTACTGCTTCAATTCATCCAGTTTCTTGCCTGATTCGGTGAAAGCCTGCCCGAACCCTGCCGAAACGTTGTCTTCAGGAACGAACTCCACGCTGCCGATGGCGGCCGCGATGCGCGTGTCAAGTTCCTCTTCACTGAACCGCATGCGAATGTAGGTGCGGATATAGAGGCTGATTTCAAAAAATTTCTGAGGGCGGTCGATGACGAGCTGCCAGCCGTCGCCGCGAAATTTGGCGAGGTCAAAGCGCACAGCGTCGGGGTAGCGCTGTTTGAGCAGCGCGGAGAGGTCTTGCAAAGATTGAAAGAGCGCAAGGCGCCGATCGGTGGGCAGGCTGGATGATTTGACGATATCGCCGGTGAGGACGGCGACGCACGACGGGAGTTGACCATTCATCAGGAACTCCTTTTTTTCTCATTATAGCAATAAAACGCTATAATGGCAAATAATAGCCTAAAAACGCTATAATTATAAATAATAGTCTTAAAACGCTATAACTTCACCGGAAGGAGGGTTATAGCCCCAGCTCGCCCTGCCTGGGGCCTTTCTTCTGGGCTTTCTCGGCTTTTTTGAACGCCTCGAACCCTTTGGGCGTGGGCGGCACCTTCACTTCAGCGCCGTTGAGCAGCTCTTCCACGGTGACGATCTGCACCCGCGGGTAATCTTTCTGCCAAAGCGCGGAATGGTAGAAACCGGCGCTGGCGGCTTCGCTGAGCATGTCTTTGCTGGGCGCTTCGAGGGTGAGGAAGATGCCGATCTGCGCGTCGGAGACCAGCCCGCTTTCGTCTTTGAAAAGCACGTTGTACGAGCGGTTGCTGTTGAAGGGCGGGTCGAGGTAGATCAGGTCCACCGACTCGTCTTTGATGTATTCACGCAGGATGTTGAGATTGTCGCCGTAGTAAAGTGTGTTCATGTCATCGCTCCCCGCTTAATTATGCACGAAAATTCAGAATTGAGAGAAGGCCAACGGCCGTGAAACTGGCTCCGCCGCCGGGGTTCTGGCGCGCGGGCCGAGGCGGATGAACGACAGCCCCCCTGATCAGGAGTAGAATTAATCCTATCATGGAAAACCCCGCGCAAGACCCCGTATCTTCTGAAAACCAGACCCCGCACCCGTGCAGGCCTTATAAACCCGTGCTGTTTGCGCTGCTGGCAGCGCTGCTGTTCGGGCTGAACGCGCCAATGTCGAAGCTTTTAGTGCAGCGTATCCATCCGCTGTTCCTGGCCTCTCTGCTATATTTAGGCGCGGGGTTGGGCATGCTGGCGCTCGGCGGCCTGCGCCGTTCCGCGGGCGGCGTACAGCGCGAATCAAGCCTGACGCGCAGGGAACTGCCTTTCGTGGTGCTGATGATCCTGCTGGATATCGCTGCGCCGGTGTTGATGATGTTCGGCTTGACGCTGACCAATTCCAGCACAGCCGCGCTGCTGGGCAACTTCGAGATTGCCGCCACCGCCATCTTAGCGCTGCTGCTGTTCAAAGAGTCCATCGGTAAGCGCCTGTGGATTGCCATCGGGTTGATCACTGCGGCCAGCATCCTCCTCAGCACCGGTGATCTCTCGGGGGTGAGGGTTTCGCCTGGAGCACTGCTGGTGCTGCTGGCCTGCGTGTGCTGGGGGATCGAGAACAATACCACCCGCAGCCTCTCGATAAAAGATCCACTGCAAATCGTAGTCATCAAGGGTTTCGGTTCGGGGCTGGGGGCGCTGCTGATTGCGCTAGCATGGGGCAGCATATCTGCGCCTCTGGGGTACATCCTGGCGGCGCTGCTGCTTGGTTTTGTTGCATATGGACTGAGCATCTTTTTCTACGTCAGCGCGCAGCGTGACCTTGGAGCAGCGCGTACGAGTGTTTATTACGCCTCCGCGCCATTTATTGGAGTTGTCATCTCATGGATTGTTTTTCGAGATACGCTCTCGGTTGTGTTCCTGGCAGCGCTGGGTCTAATGCTGCTGGGGGCATGGCTTGCGGCCACTGAAAGGCACGGCCACCTTCACCGCCACCTTGCCGTAACCCATGCTCACCGCCATGGGCACACCGACGGTCATCACACACATCTCCATGCGGACGGGTTTTCAGGCGAACACAGCCATGAGCATACGCACGAGCCGGTCGAACACGACCACGCACATCTGCCCGATGAGCATCACCGCCATGAGCATCATCCGAATGGGTATTTGGCCAGTGAATAAACACCATGTTGTTAGACCTTCTAAACCCTAACCGTTCTTAAATTATTCTAGAAGGTCTTTCACTGATTGGGTTCATTATGCATGGGTAAAAGTAGCTGCTCTTCGCCCGGCCAGCGGTCACGGCCTGAAGCTCATTTCTATGCTGACCTCTGCCGCGTTGGGCAGAGTGACCACCTGCCCTGAGGGCAGGGTTTCACGGCAGGTCTCCAGATCCATCCCCGCCGGGCATGAAACGACCTGCACTTCCCAATCGCCTTTTGAGTTGCCGGGCAGGTAGGCGTACCAGGTGCCGTCGGCGCCGGTGGTCACGTCTTCGCGCAGGTTATCATCGCTGCTGCCCGCCGGGAAGACGGCCACGGTGATGCCCGATACCGGCGACCGGTTGGCGCTCCAGACATGCCCGCTGAGCATGACCGCCCCCTGAGCGTGATAAAGCGGCAGCGAATCAAAATTACCCAGATGGTCCAGCCCCGAGGTGTTCATCCATCCCGCGCGGTGATCATCGGTCTGCACCAGCACCCAGTCGTTACCCATCGCCCTTCCCAGCACGGTCACCTGGCTGCCAGAAGTGTACATTGCCACGCGGCTGAACAGACGCCCCGGGCCGTCGCGAAGGATGAAGTTATCGAAGGTTACGGTGGCAGGGATGGGCAGCACGGGCCTGGGGGTGGGCGAAACGGTGGGGGTGGGCTGCGGCGTGGGCAGGGCTGGCGTGGGCTGCAGGGTGGCGGTGGCGATCGCCTCTGTGGCGGTCGGCAGCAGCAGCGGCAGAGTGGCGGTGGGTGGCGCGGCGGGCGTTTCGCGCACAGAGCACGCCCCAAGCAGTGTCAGCAACAGGATTGCGATGCCCAGAATGGATAAATTCTTCATCCCCTTCTCGCCTTTGGTGGAAGATGGTTTGGTTGATTCATTTTACAGGAAAATCACAGCCAGAGCGGATGCCCCCGCGGATCACGGCAGGATCTGGATTTCAATGGGGGTGCTGGCTGCTTCGGGCAGCGTGATCACCTGCGCTTCGGGGAAGTGCCCGATCAGGCTGCAGGTGCGGTCTACGTTGCTGCCTGCACAGCCGTAGGAGCTGGCGGCGAGGATCCAATTACCGCTGGTGCCCGGGGGTAAGTAAATGTAAAAACGGCCCATTACATCTGTGACGCCCACATCCTGCCTGGATGGATTATCGTCTCCCTCGGGCTGGATGGCGACCCCGATCTCAGATGCGGGCGAACCATTGGGGGCAGAGACGCGCCCGTGCACCACTACGGCATCATCGAAAGCAACTTCGGGAGCGTCATACATGTTGCCCTCCAGGTCGATGCCCTCTTTCTTCATCCAGCCGGTGAGGCCGTCAACCGTGCGCACGTAATACCAGTTGCCGCCCGGCGCGTAGCCCAGCAATTCGATGGTCTGGTCGATCGGGTATACCTGGATGGTCTCGAACAGGAACCCCGGTCCGTGGCGCAGGCGCATGTCATCAAACAGGATCTTGCCGGTAATGGGCTGGTAGACGGTGGGGGTTGGCGGGATGCGTGTGGCGCTGGGCAGGGGTGTGTTCGTGGGAGGGGCGGGTTCGGTGGTGACTGGCGGCGGGTAGGTTGCGGTGGCTGTTGGGGCAGCGCTCTGAAAAACGCCGCAGCCTGATAAAAGGGCGCAGGCAAGCAGGATGCACAGGATCATCATTTTTTGTTTCATAAGTGCTGACCTCGCAGCAGAATTATTTTCTTGCTTCATAGACGATGCGTGTTCTTTGATAGTTCCACCTGCTTCGACGCTTCTTATCCATCATACAGGAAAATTTCATACTCGATGGCAAAATCGCCTATAAGGATTATTGAACAATTGTGGAGATTTGAATTATTTTCCTTGACATGATCTTGATATGAGAGTATAGTTCGCCATCGAACTAATTTTAACCGGGAGTGACTTTATGAATTTTGGGCGTGCGTGCAACCAGGCAGATTTTGACCGACGACATGTGCAATGGATCAAAAGCCTGGAAGAAATGTCGGATGGACAGGATATCCGGGGGCTTGAAATTGCAGGAATGATTCGCATGCTCACCCGTTTCTTTGATCTGGCGGTGAGGCAATCTCCCAGCGAGCTTTCGGGCCCGCGCCTGGGAATTCTGCTGCGGCTGATGGCAGAGGAAGACAACGGCAACAGTGCCGGTATCAACCCCACCCACCTGAGCCACATGCAGAATGTTAAAAAGAACACCATTTCTGCCCTCATCAGTGGGCTTGAAGAGCAGGGTTTGCTCGAAAGGTCGGTTGACCCGGCCGATAAGCGCGGATGCCGCCTGCGCATCACGCGTGCCGGGCGAGAACTGGTGAAATCGACCGCTCCAGAACGCTTTGAATTCATGAATCAGGCTGTTTCTTCACTCACCAGCGAAGAAAAAGACCAGCTGCTCGTGTTGCTGGATAAGCTGCGCACGAGTCTGGTGCGCCAGATTCATGTTCCTCACGAAGATGATTTTTGATTGCAAAGGAGAATGATCGCTGAATGTTGCGCATGTTTAAATTTTTGAAACCCTATTGGATATCGGTGCTCGCGGTGATCGCGCTGCTTTTTGTGCAGGCCATGTCAGAACTTTCACTGCCCAATTACATGTCAGACATTGTCAATGTTGGCATCCAGCAGGGCGGCGTAGAAAACGCCGTGCCGCAGGCTGTTCGCACCTCACAAATGGAAAAATTAACCATGTTCATGACTGGTGAAGAGCGCCAGTTGGTGCTGGGGGCGTACACCCTGGTGGATCAATCTTCGCCAGATTACTCACGCCTGGTGAAACGCTACCCGCTGCTTGAATCAGAAGCCGTTTACGTGTTGAATGATCTCACTGCCGAACAGATCGACACACTGAATCCGGTGATTGGAAAGGCGCTTCTGATTGTTTCCACCATCGATAACCTGGCCGCCAACCCTGAAAAGGCAACTGCGATGGCCGGCCAGTTTGGATTCGATCTATCGAAACTGCCGCCGGGCACAGACGCGTTTAGCCTGCTCAAAAGCCTGCCTGCCGAGCAATTCGCTGCCATGAAGAGCGCCATTGACCAGAAGTTCGCCTCAATAGATAACTCGATGATCACCCAGTCGGCCGCTGCTGCGGTGCGCGCTGAATACGTTGCGGTGGGCGGCAGTGAAGCCAGCCTGCAAACCGCATACGTGCTGCGCATTGGCGGGATCATGCTACTCTTCACCCTGCTGATCGCGGTCTGTGTCATCCTCATCTCGCTGCTTTCTTCACGCATTGCGGCCGGTGTGGCGCGCGACATGCGGCGGGAGGTTTTCACCAAGGTGGAAAGTTTCTCTAAGACCGAGTTCGAGGGTTTTTCCACAGCCTCGCTCATCACCCGCAGCACAAACGACATCACCCAGATCCAGGGAATGATCGTGATGTCGCTGCGCATGGTTTTCTTTGCGCCCATGATGGGCATCGGTGCGATCATCCGCGCCGTGCAAAACAGCCCGTCGATGACCTGGATCATTGGCCTGGGCGTGGTGGTGCTGCTTTCATTGATTGTCACCGTCTTTTCGATCGCGTTGCCAAAATTTCAACGCGTTCAGAAACTCATCGATCGTTTGAACCTGGTCACGCGCGAAAACCTCTCGGGTTTGATGGTCATTCGCGCGTTCAATACCCAAAAATTTGAACTCGAGCGGTTCGATAAAGCGAACCAAGATCTCACGGGTAATATGCTCTTTATCGGCAGGGTCATGGTGACTGTGAGCCCATTAATGACCTTCATCATGAGCGGTCTGCAGCTGTTGATCATCTGGGTAGGGGGGCATCTGGTGGCCAACAGTGTGATCCAGGTGGGCGATATGATGGCCTTTCTGCAGTACGCGATGCATGTGGTCTTTTCATTCCTGATGATCTCGCTCATGTTCATCATCCTGCCGCGCGCTTTTGTTTCGCTGCGGCGGGTGAGCGAGGTGTTGGAAGTTGAGCCTGCCATTAAAGACCCTGAACACCCGAAAACATTTGATGAAAGACTCCGCGGTCAGGTTGAGTTCCGCAATGTTTCCTTCCGCTACCCGGGCGCTGAAGAGAACGTGCTGTGCAATATCAGTTTCACAGCCCGCCCCGGCGAGACCACCGCCATCATTGGTTCCACCGGGTCTGGCAAGTCGACTGTGGTGAACCTGATTCCACGCTTCTTTGACGTTACCGAAGGGTCTGTGCTGGTAGACGGCCGCGATGTGAGAGAGGTTTCTCAATCAGACCTGCGCGACCGCATCGGGTATATTCCACAGCGCGGCATGCTCTTTTCGGGCACGGTTGAGAGCAATCTGCGTTATGCCGATGAAAACGCCACCCCAGAAGAACTGCAAAAAGCGGTGGAAATTGCGCAGGCTTCAGAATTCATTGCCGGTATGGAAGGAGGAATGAGCGCGCCCATCTCACAGGGCGGAACCAACGTCTCAGGCGGGCAAAAGCAGCGCCTGGCCATTGCCCGTGCGCTGGTCAAGAAGCCGCCCATTTACATTTTTGACGACGCGCTTTCCGCGCTGGATTTCAAGACGGATGCAGCCCTGCGGCGTGCGCTTAAGAAGGAGACCGAAAACAGCACCATGATCATTGTCACCCAGCGTGTTTCGACCATTCGAAACGCAGAACAAATCATTGTCATTGATGAAGGACAGATCGTCGGCAAGGGAACACACAACGAACTGATGGATACCTGTGAAACATACCGAGAAATGGTTTCATCACAGCTTTCAAGAGAGGAGTTGATCTCATGACACACGCAGGATCCTCTCAATTTCAACCTCGTTCTTCGTCTCCGATCCAGCCTCCAGCGCGACCCGGTGGAGGACCGATGGGCGGGCCTCCGGGAATGCTGCGCGGAGGAGAAAAAGCCCACGATTTTAAGGGGACGATGTCAAAGCTGCTGCGTTACCTGGCCCCTTACAAATGGTCGTTTGTCATTGTGGTGATTTTTGCCGTCGCTGCGACGATTTTTACCATTGTCGGTCCTAAGATCCTTGGAAAGGCAACCACGAAGTTGTTTGAAGGCGTGATGGCCCAGATTTCTGGTACGGGGAGCGGGTTCGATTTTGTCGGTATCGGGAACATTCTGCTGCTCGTGGGCGGGTTGTATATCGTTTCGGCCGGGTTCAGTCTCATTCAGGGATGGATCTTGAACAATGTCTCAATGAAGGTGACTTACGGATTCCGTAAGGAGATCTCTGAAAAGATCAACCGCCTGCCGCTGCGCTATTTTGATTCCACCAACCAGGGTGAAGTGCTTTCACGGGTTACCAACGATGTGGATACCGTGAGCCAGACGCTCAACCAGAGTATGACCCAGATCATCAGCTCGGTGATCACGATGCTGGGGGTGCTGGTGATGATGCTTTCCATCAGCTGGATCATGACCCTGATCACGCTCATTATCCTGCCGCTTTCCACCATCTTCATCCGCTTCATCGTCAAGCGCTCGCAAAAGTATTTCAAACAGCAGCAAGATTACCTGGGGCATGTCAACGGGCACGTTGAAGAGATGTTCAGCGGGCACATCGTGATGAAGGCTTTCAACGGTGAAAAAAGGAGTGTGGAGGAATTTAATAAACTGAACAACACGCTCTACGGATCAGCCTGGAAATCTCAATTCCTATCGGGGTTGATGATGCCGGTGATGAACTTCATCGGCAACCTCGGTTACGTGGCGTCTGCAATTCTGGGCGGCTGGCTGGCTTTCCGCGGAATGATCACCGTGGGTGACATTCAGGCGTTCATTCAATACATCCGTTCGTTCACCCAGCCGATCACGCAGATTGCCAACATCTCCAACACCCTGCAGCAGACCGCTGCCGCGGCAGAGCGCGTCTTTGAATTCCTCCAGGAAGAAGAAGAACTGCCCGAAACCCCCAACCCGCTGCTGCCCACCACCGTGAGCGGGCATGTAGAGTTCAGGCATGTGCGTTTTGGCTACCTTCCTGAAAAAACCATCATCAAAGATTTTTCCGCCGATATCCAGCCGGGGCAAAAGATTGCGATTGTTGGGCCGACCGGTGCCGGCAAGACCACGATGGTCAAACTGTTGATGCGTTTTTATGATATCCAAGGCGGAGCGATTCTGCTTGATGGGCATGACATTCGCGAATTCACCCGCGAAGGATTGCGTGATAAATTTGGCATGGTGCTGCAGGATGCCTGGCTCTACAACGCCAGCATCATGGAGAACATCCGCTATGGCAACCTGAACGCCTCTGATGAAGATGTCATCCGCGCTGCCAAAACTGCCAATGTCGACCATTTCATTCGCACGCTGCCCGATGGGTACAACATGATATTGGATGAAGAAACCTCCAATATTTCGCAAGGGCAGAAGCAGCTGCTCACCATCGCCAGGGCGGTGCTCTCTGATCCCAAGATTCTCATCCTCGACGAAGCCACCTCTTCGGTAGATACCCGCACCGAGGTGTTGATCCAAAAAGCGATGGATTCTTTAATGCACAACCGCACCTCGTTTATTATTGCCCACCGCCTTTCCACCATACGCAACGCAGATCGTATTCTGGTCATGAACAATGGCGATATTGTGGAGCAAGGCAGCCATGAAGAGCTGCTGGCAAAGGGTGGCTTCTATGCCAACCTTTACAACAGTCAGTTTGAAGAAGCTGATCTCTACTAGTCTTTGAAATAAAAAGGCCGCAGTATCTTATCGCTTGGATACTGTTACCTTTTAATTACAGGAAATTTTAATCTGCGCTGATCTTTGGCGGTAAATTTGCAGATCGGATGAATAACCTGAGGGTGATCAGGAATTGTCTTGCTGCGGCGTTATGTTCCAGACCGATAAAATAACTGCCGATGGATACATCACGGCTTGTTCGTGAAAGGATGTCGATGCCATAATCTTCGATGCCGTGTCTTTTTAATTCATTCACCGTGTCATCCCTGATTTTCATTTTTTCATAATGATTGAAGACAACCAGTGGTTGTGTCTTTTCATCATTCGGGTCTATGGCCTGGATCAGCCAATGTGGAGTCAGGACGACCGCGTGAATCAGTGATTTTCGCCTTCCGCTGAAGATGCCTCCGGGTTTGACTCTGGCAGAGGTGGTTTCGATGCAGAAGACAAATTCCATTGATTCGGCCATTTCAGCCACAGCGGTATCGATCGCCTGCTTTAACCGGGGCTGAAGTTGCGCGTATTCGCACACCCTGGTGGATCGTTGCCAATCTCTTTTCATTTTCGTTTTAGTCATTGTAGTGAACGCTTGTCCAGCATCACCTTCCTCAAAAGGCTCTCAGCGAACGAAGGTGGGTTTGTTATCGGTAAAAAATTGATGACGAATATATGTTCCCAGATTCCTGATAGCAGCCAGTAATGGGTTTTCTCGGCGCATTCATGATAACGGGTGTTCTGTAACCAGGGTTCTATCTTCCAGGGCGGTGCACACAGTTAGAGCAAAAAAACAAGCAGACCTCCTCATCATCAGAGTGAAGCGCTATCTAGTAAGGCTCACTCTCCACGACCTGATGGCCGCGACCGTGCACCAAAAGTGTCATGCCAGCTCCCCTCTAAACAGATGTGGTGATGAGACATTTTTCAGAGATTACTCGAAATTGATACCCGTTATCAGCCAGGCATCGTCGATTTTTTCGAAAATCAGTGTGACTGCGTATTCGTAATTATCCAGTTCCGCGGTGCCGTCCATTTGAGCGGAATCGCCGTTGACCTCGGTGTTATAGAATGACCACTTTGGGAAGTTGCGGATGCTGGTCCATTCTGCCCAGGCTGATTCACCGCCGACCTCGTCTTGAATGTTGGGGGCCAGCAGAGACCATGAGGTTGCGTTATCACCCGTTTCCAGCGCAGACATAAACGCCTTCCCTGTATCACCGACAGCTTTAAGGTCGTTGACCGCGCTGCATGCTGACAGCGAGAAAGCCAATGCCGCAACGATGATCAGGATTGCCAGTATTTGTTTTTTCATCATTCCTCCAGAAGATCCATCAAAGAAAACCATCTCAGAAAGAAGATCGAAACCGTTGGGGGTGCCTTGGGTTTACCTGTTACATATCGATGATCTGTTTTGATGCATCCTGGCCAGCTTCCCACTCAAGGAATTTATCCAGGTCAGAGCGGATTTGGCGAATCACAAAAACAACCACAGCAGCATCATCAATGAAACCCAGCAAGGGTATCCAATCGAGAATTAAATCAACAGGGGTGACGAAGTAGATGATGGCTCCCGTGATCATCACAATTGATCCCCATGGGATAACCGTGTACTGATGCGCAGTATAGGATTTCAGCAGTCTGAAAAATGCCTTCAAATGAGACCAGAAGTCAGTTGGTGGGATGCGTGCATCTTGATGCTGGTTGGCTTTTTTAACCGCTTCTTCCAATAATTTTTTTGATTTATCTGCATCGTGCAAATATTCTTCGGCCCGATTCCTGGAACGGTTGAGCGCCTCATTGATCTGTTCATCCGAGGGGGTAAAAGGTGATTCTGTCATTTATAAATTCGTCCTATAAGTCAAAGTGTGCCAGGTATTCAATGGGTCTGAATGCCACGACACCAATTTGTTTGATTGTACCTGTAATTGGCTTGAATTGCGCTTTACTGAGCAAGATTGCCCGACTCAGATCCTCGTCAGGAAGATTAAATTCAAGCGTGCAATGCGGAACCCATTTGCCGGGAAGATAATAATCAGAAACTGGCAGCCCTTCTTTCTTTAACAAGCGTTGGAATCTGGCATGAATCGATAACAATTTGCGGTTGGGGATGGGAATGAGGAAGAACACGTTTTCTGGTGTCGGAAAAACTCCGACGGCATTCAATTCAAATTGAAAACTGTTAATGGATCGTGAAAATTCCTCAGTCAGTTTGATGACTTTTTCACTGTTGTTCTTTGGCAGCACTCCGAGGCTGATATGCGGCTTGTCATTCAACAGTCCCTGGATTCGGCTGATTCCCTGCCTGTAAAGGGCTTCGCGAAAAGCAAAAACCTTTTCCTCGGTTTCACGGTCGAAATAGAATTCGACTGCAAGCCCTTCAGGGAAGCTCCGATTATTATTGATCGATGTTTCCATCTTCATCTATCCTCGATGGTGAAGTTTAGACCTTAATGACTCCCTGATTGCATATTATCCATGTAGGCTTTGATGGTGGGCATGGCGGTCAATTTATCGTAAAAGAAGTTATTAACAATATTGATCACCATATCCCGTGCCGCTTCGGCTTCAGTTGTGAGCATGTCGTGGGCTTCAGGCTGTGAAAGCGCGTCGCGCAATCTCAACAGGTGCTTGACGATTTCTGTTTCTTCATCACCTTCGAGCACACGGATCACCTCTAAGATGAGATTGTCAGCAGATGCCACCATCTGCTCGTGAGTGATGGAAGAACCCGGGATGTAAGCATCGTCAATGGTGCGGATCAGTGACCAGATCTGGTAGAGGATTGTAGCTGGCTCGTCGAAAAGTTCGCGCAAGAAAGCGGCTTCTTCATACCTGCCGGTCAGACGGAAAATATTATACATGCGCTTCGCTACCTTGCCATAATTCAGGTCTTTGGTCAGATATTTATAAACCTCTCTTTCGAGCGCAGCGACATATTCATCCAGGGCGTTGGCTGAAACGTGCTGGGCCAGTTTGGAAAAGATCGGCACTGAAGCGGCTTCGAGGTAGACTTCTTGAAAATAGGGGTCAAGGTAGCCATCCAATGGTGTGATCTCTCCGTCTGGTGCTTCCCAGGTTACATCCAGCATATTGCTCGCGTTGGCCAGCTGTCGGCGGATCGGATCTGCCACCACCCAGTCGAGTTTACACCAGCCGGGATCGTCTTTTACTTCATCCCAGCTGACACTTATCTGGGTGCCATCTTTTGCAAATCCTTCGATCTTACCGGCTTTGATCTGATCGGGCTTCCAGGAGATGGGTGAACCGGCTTTGTATTCACGATTGCCAATGACAATGTCTTTCGGGTGTGATCCGAATTTAACCTCGATCAACTGGTGGGTCGGACCCTGAAGGGCGTCGAGGGCTTTCTTGCGCATGATTTCGGCCAGAATGCTGCAGGCTTCAGCGCGTGTGGGGGCAATGATATTGATGCGTTCAAAATAGTCACAATCGCCCGGGTAGGTCTGAATTTTCGATTGGGCAGAAGAGCCAGAAAGTGCCAGCGCGGTTTCTACTTTACCGGGGATATCTTCAAACTCAACAATTTTGCCCACACGGCGAAAATATTCGAGTTCCCTGTCGCTGAAATCCAGCATGGTGATGTTATGACCGAACACCCCGCTGCGCGTGTCCATCGTGATTTGTTCGCTGCCCTTGTGGGCTGCCATACTGGCCAGCCACTGAAGCGCGTCTTCTTCTTCCACTTCCACGCCCAGGCGCCGGGCGGATTCCATGATGCGTTCCAGGTCTGCCTGCTGTACATCTTTCTTCTGTGCCACATTTGCCTCCCTGCTATAAAGAGTCAAAAACACATTATAGAAATCAGTATAGCAAAAACCAGTCAAGTTTTGTTGTACTTATTCCTGCCGGGTATACTTTGGATTTTGCTTAAGGATCATTTGAAAAATCTCTGCCTGGTCTTGTGCGTCACGCAGGGCGTTGTGGGTGAGGCGTCTTTCCTCAAGGAAATGGCTGGAAAGGTGTTTCATCGAAGTTTCAGACCAATCAACGCCAGTCTGACCCATGAAATAGGCTTTGATATCGAGGGCACTATGCCCGAATGGATTCTCACCCAGATAGCGGTGGAAGTATTCGTTTACAAACATCCAATCAAAAGGTGCGTTCAAGGCCACGAACACAGGCCGCGAACCTTCAGGGACGACTTTCTTGATCCATGCTGAAAATTTTTTGAGGGCTTCAGCCGGATCTTCACCATTCTTCTTCAGTTCTTCCATGTTCAAACCACTGATAGCCAGGGCTTCGGGTTGGAATTCGTCGCGGTCGGGTTTGAGTTCAATGTAAAATGTTGTTTCGGTATCAAACACCGGGCAGGCTCCGATGGAAAGCATAGGATATTGTCCGGGATTCGGTCCGGCGGTTTCCACGTCTACACAGATAAAGGTTTCTTCAGTCATTCATTATTTCTTTCGATAATTGGGGAGAATAGAAGAATTGAATCAATCCTGGGGTTCTTTTTTGATCACAAGTTCGCATTGGCTGTTTCCGTTTAAGGAGCAGGATTTTTCTCGCACTTCGTAGAATCTGCCATTCCCGGCCCAGCGCGTATATTCCTGCACAAAACCCCAGATATAACTACAGGGTAGCGATTCAGATGCACCACTGATGGTGATCTGCCAGATCTTTGGCGAGTCTTCGAGAGACAATGCTTGTTTGGTTTCCTTTTCAAGGTGCTGGCAAATGTCTTTCAATCCTGAGGCAATCTTCTTTTTCACCGGACGCAGCCGAAACATTGGATCATTCCAACCCATTGCGTCGAGGTTTTTTCGCAGCCAGTAGTAAAAACCTGCACGACCAGCTTTGATCAAAATACCGCGCGTCTGGGGGTCACTCTGCACTGCCTGCTGCGAAGTCAGAAACAGATTGGCGTTCGGTTCACCCAGGATTTCGACCAGTCCTTCGAAAAAATGGTTGACCGTTTCAGGTAAATCCGGTGTTTGTTCAGCCATGATCAGGCACCCTCTGCTGATCCGGATTGGGCCGCATCCATCTCTTCAAGGATTCCGTACAACAATTCCAGCAGGACGGTTTTCACAGCGCTTTTCTTTTTCGCTACACAGGGCAAAATCTTAATGGATGGATCGAGCCTTAACGCCACACGCATGTCGTCAACGTCCCAGGCGTCAATTGAATCTTGTTTGTTCGCCGCAACCAGATAAGGGGTCGGTGCGTAGGCGCGGAAGGTCTCCAAAATACTTCGGGCTTCTTTGAAAGTCTCTGGACGGGTGCTATCGACCATCACAATGAAACCGAGCATCCCTTCTGATAAGATTTCCCACATGAAGTCGAAGCGTTTCTGGCCGGGGGTGCCGAAAAGGAAGAGCACCAGATCATCATCAACGGTGATGCGGCCAAAATCCATAGCAACCGTAGTCGATTCTTTAATCTTCTCAGCTTCAGCGGTAATTTTCTTCTCAGTTGAGACGACGTCGATTTCACTCACAGATCGGATAAACTCAGTTTTTCCTGAGTTGAACGGCCCTGTGACGACAATTTTGACGGTCTGTGTTTGCATGATTCAGCGTCCTTTTAATTTCAGATGGAGCGGATGCGGTGGATCAAGCGATTCACCAGAGATTTCTGCTCATCAGGATTTTGAGTTGGGAACATCTTTTCTGGCAGTCTGAGGGGCATTCCACCAGGTCTGACAATTTCGATTAAACCGGCCTGCAGCAGGGTGTAGACCACGCGCCGAATTTCAATTTCATCCATTTTAACAGCAGCTGCAATCTGTTGAATTGTGTTCTTGGGGTCGATGTAATTGATCACGCGCCATTCCTCCACGCTGAGGTTAAAATTGCGCATTTCAGCGTCTGGACGATCGGTGAATTTTAAGGCCATGTTCAGACTTGGGATTTCTGATTTTAGTTCTTCAATTTCTTGCAGGCGGCGTGCGCCTTCAACGATCAGGTTTTCCAGGTCCATGTGCACCGGAATGCGTCCGTCGGGGATCAATTCGCCAGCTTCGAAGCGGAAAAAGCCATCTTCCCAGGTGAAGATTCTACGCACGACTTCAGCAAACCTGTTCATGAGAAGGCTCGAAACCTGCGTCTGGTCAACATAGTTTGCACTGATCAGGAAGATGCCGGTTGCCTTTTCATTCATCCCATGCGTACGCACACTTAAAATTTCCTTCTGCGCTGATGAAATGAGACCGGCTTCATAGAGGATGGTGAGTAAAGGAATCTGTTCGTTCTCGACTTCCGCAAAGGCCAGTTTTCCATCCCTGAAGATCATCCTGCAGGTCTCATCAGGCCGTTCAATGTAAAGAGCACCTGATTTCTTTGCCAGGTTGATCAGATTTAATAATTGAATGAAAGAAAATTCTTTTAGATTACCCTTGAGGGTCATTCATTAACCTGTGGAATGTTAATCTGGCTTCTAGAAATTATACTGTACAAGACAAAACTGCGTCAATTAAAACCGACCCTGTCGAACTGCGTGTGCCACGATCAGGTTTAGTATAATCTTATTTACGATTCAATAGCGAGCGATCCATGCCTGGAATTCGAGCCACATTAGCCAACCACGATTTAGATTTTTTAAACCGTATCGCGCGTTTCTGGAAGACTGAAATCAGTCAGCGTGACGTTCAAAGCGCCAGTGATGACCTGTATGCCTGCATGACCAATTGCGAAAATCTCTTATCGGCGCTTGAGCAGCTTCCTCAAGCAGCGCAGCCTGCCTGGCAGCATCTGGTATCAAAAGGCGGTAAGATGCCCTGGGCGGTATTCAGCCGTAAATACGGCGAAATACGCGATTTTGGACCTGCAAGCCGCGAGCGTGAGAAGCCTGATCAAAATCCGATATCCGCCTCTGAATCTTTATGGTATTCAGGTTTGGTCGGAAAAGCCTTTTTAAAAATTTCATCAGATCTGGTAGAAACCGTTTACATTCCTGATGAAATCTTTGGTTTGATCTCACCGCCGAATCAAGAGACGCGCCCAATGACCCTCCGTCCGGCAATCAACCAGAAACCCAGGTTTGTCGAACTGGCCACCACTTCACTTTTAGATCGCCTCACGGATTTGCTGGCGGCGATGCGCATGTCGCGTACGTTGCCAGAAAGTGTTTTTGATACCTGGAAAACACCCCAACCTTTTCTTTCAGGCCTGCTACTTGCCTCTGGTTTGGTTGACCAGGATGGGCATCCAATTCCTGAATCTCTCAAAAGGTTTTTCCAACAAGATCGGGGCAAGATCCTGTCAGAGTTTTACCAGATGTGGCTGGCTTCGAAAGAGATCAACGAACTACGCATGCTGCCTGAATTGGTGTGTGAAGGTTCGTGGGTAAATGATCCAATTCCACCGCGCCGGTTATTACTTGAGATTCTATCAGGGCTAGGCGGGCAAACATGGTGGAGTATTTCTTCTCTCCTTTCGACCATCAAAGAACAGACACCTGACTTCCAGCGGCCGGCCGGAGACTACGATTCATGGTTCATTCGGCAGTCTGGAACCGAGAATTATCTGCGCGGGTTCCATCACTGGGATGAGGTTGAAGGGCGGCTTCTGTACTTTCTCTTGACTGGTCCTCTGCACTGGCTGGGGATATTAAATCTGGCCCGTAAAGAATCCGAAGGTAAATTCACTGCATTTCAATTGACCGAAACCGCTCATGACTTGATGGCTGGAAAGACAAACAACCTGTCAGTGGAAGAGCCAGGAGTTTTAGAATTCAGAAGCAGCACAGAGATCATCATACCCAATGGCACTTCGCGCGAATTGCGTTACCAGATTGGAAGGTTTTACGATTTTTCGTTTGCTACAACAGCAGAAAGTGGTTATCGATTAACTCCAGCTTCACTTGAAAGAGCGACCGCACAGGGTTTGAATATTGGCCAATTGGTTCAGTTATTAGAAAAACACAGTTTAAAACCAATTCCGACAACGCTCAAACGATTGGCACAGCGCTGGCTTGAGCATGGTTTGGAAGCCGAATTGACCACTGGCGTATTGTTAAGGTTTGCATCAGAAGAAGCTTGCGCTTTATTCAGTCGGGAACCCCGCGCAGCCCGCACGATCGTGGAAATGCTCAACGCCCAGACGATCCTGATCCATCGCGAGAGCATCGAACACGCGCTGCGGCTGCTGGCTGAACTGGGCATACTGGCACAGGTTGAACCGGGGTTATAATCACAATGGTGAGTGAATTTCGATAAACATTTTTTCAGAGGTGAACATGGGTAAAAGGTTAGATTGGGTCCAGGAAGAGCTTGATTCTCTTAAGGCATCTGGTTTATATAACCGTATCCGCACACTGGGGTCTGCGCAGGGAGCCTGGCTCATCGTGGATGGCAAGAAAGTGTTGAATTTTTGCTCCAATAATTACCTTGGTTTGGCAAACCACCCCAAACTTGTCGAAGCAGCCAGAGAAACGCTGCTAAAGTACGGAGTGGGTCCTGGTGCGGTGCGCTCGATTGCCGGAACGATGGATCTGCACCTCGAACTGGAAAAAAGGCTGGCAAAATTTAAAGGGGTTGAGGCGGCAATCACTTTTCAATCAGGGTTTAACGCCAACGTGGCTACCATCCCCGCCCTGGTCGGCAAAGATGACGTCATCTTCTCGGATGAACTCAATCACGCCAGTATTATTGACGGCTGCCGGCTTTCAGGCGCGCGCATTGAAAAGTTTGCCCATGCAGATGCCGCTGATCTTGAGCGTGTCATTCGCCAGAATGCTGGCACATACCGCAGGGGGCTGGTCATTACAGATGGTGTATTCAGCATGGATGGAGATCTGGCACCTCTGGATAAGATCTATGAGGTTACCAATCGTTACGATGTGATGCTCATGGTTGATGATGCGCACGGTGAAGGTGTGGTTGGCCGCGGCGGACGTGGAATTGTGGATCATTACGGGCTGCATGGCAAGGTTGATGTTGAAGTCGGAACGCTTTCAAAAGCCTTTGGTGTAGTGGGGGGGCTGGTGGCCGGCAATTCCCAGATCATTGAGTGGCTGCGTCAGCGGGCTCGTCCGTTCCTGTTTTCTTCTGCTACCCCGCCTGCCGATGTGGCAGCCTGTATTGCTGCGGTAGATCTGTTAGAAACTTCTACCGAATTGGTCGACAGACTGTGGGAAAATGCCAACTATTTCAAAGCTCAGATGCGAGATATGGGATTCAACACCGGGCAGAGTGTTACCCCGATTACACCGGTCATGCTCGGTGAAGCCCCGCTCGCCCAGCAATTCAGCCGCGAACTCTTTGAGGAAGGTGTTTTCGCTATGTCGCTTGGGTTCCCCACCGTCCCGCAGGGTAAAGCCCGCATCCGCGTGATGATCTCTGCCGCACATTCGCGCGAGGATCTGGATCAAGGGTTGGCAGCCTTTAAGAAGGTCGGCCAGAAACTGAAAGTCATTTAAGTTGGTCTAAATAAGTAACAAGGCTGGCGAAGAATGATCTTTGCCAGCCTTGTCTCATGAATGGAACATCCGTCTGCGCTTCCAGTTGATAAGGGGGGAAACGATCTTGCGTATGTAGTATTTGGCCACGATCGCTGACAGAGGGCTGCCACCGTCGCGGTAATGCACCCGCAGCATTTCGGGCCAACATCGGTCATCTGCAACGACTGTCTTCCCGCCGTAATGTAAGCGAAAATTCGCCCAGGCTTTGCCGGGTTTGTATTTGATCTGCGTGATTTTCGCGAGCCTGACCCACAAATCATAGTCCATAGCAAAGTAAAATGACGGGTCAAGTGGGCCAACCTTTTGCCAATCAGCCATCCTGAAGAAGGCGGCAGGCTGGGGAATGTGAACATATCCCCGGCGCAGCCTGTGTAAATCGGTCTGGGCTGCGGCAAATTTACCAACGATTCGACCTTTTTCATCGATGAAGTTCAGATCACCATAGACCAGCCCAACATCTGGATGCGTTGTCAGATAATCAACCGCTTCGCTGACTGCACCAGGGTTGTAAGTATCATCGGAGTTCAGCCAGGCAAGGATACTGCCGTGAGCTACGCCAAAACCTTTATTAATCGCGTCGGTTTGACCGCGGTCTTTTTCTGAAACCCAGTAAGCAATCCGATCAGCGTATTTTTGGATGATTTCTACGCTATTGTCGCTGGAACCACCGTCAATGATGATATATTCAATGTTCTCATAATCCTGTTCAAGCACTGAAAGGATGGTTGCTTCTAAATAATTGCCCTGGTTGAAAGAGGGTGTAATGATGGAAACTAACGGACTGGATTGCACCTGGTCATCCTTATCGTTAATTTAATGGATTCATGAGATCAAATATATAATACCCGTCGCCTTCTTTGTATGGATAGTGCGCAAAGAGGTAATCGCGAAGTTCGGGTTGATTTTCAAATTCGTTCAGCAGGGTTACCAGGAAATAATTCATATTTTCAGTCTTCAAATCGAAGTACTGTTTAAAAGCGGGGTCAGTAGACCCTTGAAGTTCCTTAACGGTTTGGTCACCTTCGGTGGGCCAGATTTCAGCGTTGATGAAACCCCAGTAACTCAGGCGGTAGCCATAATCGTGGGTCAGGGCGATTACGGATGTGTTATGGCCCAGTTCATCGGCCAGGTCTGCCCAGTATTGAGCTTCATGACGGTAATCTTTGGCCACCAGCACTCCACGGATGCGCTGCACGGCGAGAGCCAGCGAAAATAAGATCAAAACGATCACAACCGCTTGCGATAGCCAGTTTTTTGGTGATTCAGCAATTTTTTCGTATAAGGCGTTGATCACTGCTCCAAATCCAAGCGCGGCGATCGGTATGAGCGGCAGGTGGTAATAACTATGCGTATAGATGTGATAAGCGAACATGTACCCGTAGAGCACGTATCCCAGCCACATGCAGAAGTAAAAGACCCTGTCGCTCTTCTTGCGGAAAAAGAGGAATCCCAGCAGCGCAAGGACAAATGGAAACACTGGAACCATCGCTGTTGCCAGCTTCAGCCAGTCTAAATACCATCTAGGGCTGATGAAAAGGTTGGGGAACCAGCGTGCGCCAAAGATTGAGCCGGAATTCCCGCCCACCGTGGCACTGAGGGCATAAAAAATCACCGGCGGCAGCAGAGCAAAAGCGGCGATCAAATAGACGCGCCAGTTCTTGAGAGATTTTCGAAACCCCTTCTGTAAAACCAGCCCAGCCATCGGAAAACCAACGAAAAACGCTGCTGGGGCTTTAACCAGAATGGCCAGACCAGTGAACAACCCGGCAAGTATTGCGTTGCGTGTGGTGTCTTTCTGCCACCATCGGTATTGAAAATATAATGCCCAGATGATCAACATGACCATCAACGGGTCAGGTTGAAAGTTGCGGCTATAAATGGCCGCCTGGGAGGTAAAGAGGTAGAAAGCCAATACAGCGTAGGCCCCCATTAATGGCATGAGTTTACGCGACAGAAGGAATAAACCAAGACCGCCAATGATCCAGAAGAAAATAGAGTACAGCCTTGGAACCAGCATGTTTTCACCGCCGATCATGCGGTAGGTATAGGCAACCAGGTACTCCATGATGGGGGGTTCGATGGACGGTTCTCTTTGGCCTGCTTTGATGCCAAATTCGCGCTGGTCCTGTGGCAGGGCGTTCGTCTCTGGGGTATCCATTTCGTAATAATATTGCCTCGCCAGCAAAAACGAGTGCAATCCACGCGTGACCGCGGAATCCAATGGCAGGTCGGTGAAATCGATCAGTCTGACGGCAAACCCTCCGAGGAGCAGAATGATCAATGCAATGATCACGACTGCTTTTTTGGGTTTCATGAATAAAATGGTGCCTTCATTTTGCTCAACTGACATCTTTCACCTCGATCAATGTGTAGTTTTCCATTTCTTCCTGCGCCTTTGCAGGTAAGATTCTTTCCATTTTTCCAATCCTAGCGGTGCAAAAAGGGCATACACCATACGATACCATTCAGGCAAGACAGCAGCCGGATCAAGCCGGAGGCTGCGATAATATGCCCTGAAAGAGGCATGATATTCCCCTGCATCCAGCAGATAAAAAGCGTTCAAGCGCTCTGCACCCGCATCAACCCTTCGCTGGTATATTCGGAGGTAAGGCTCAAATGCCGGCTCCGATTTCATCCATTCCACGATTCGGCGGGCTTCCTTACCAAACTCCGCGGCTTGAGCCAGGTTCTTGCAGCCTTCATGGTAATGCGCTCTTGCCCACAGGGTGGGAACGTAATTATATCGGGCAGCGAGACCCATCCTCAGCCATAACTGGTGGTCAAGCAAGAAGTGATAACTCAAATCAAGGTAGCCAGCTTTTTCTAATGCGTCACGACGCATGAAAACAGCCGGCTGCCCGATAATGTGAAAGGTCATTAAATCAGGCAGCTGCCAGTTGCCATAGGTGAGCGTGTTGATAATTTCCTCATCCTTATCCACAACCTGCACATTGCCATACACAAGCCCGGCCTCAGGGTGTTCTTGCAGTGCCTTTACCGCCTGACTGACGGCTCCCGGAAGATAATAATCATCTGAGTTTACCCAGGCAATAAACTCACCCTTTGCACGGCTGAAACCTTTGTTGATCGCATCTGCCTGGCCGCGGTCTTTCTCTGAAACCCACCAGGCAAGGCGGTCTTCAAATTTTCGAATAATCTCCACACTTCCATCAGTCGACCCGCCGTCAGCGACGAGGTATTCAATGTTCGGATAGTCCTGCCCGAGAACCGAGAGCATGGTTTTCTCGAGGAACTGAGCCTGATTAAAAGAAGGCGTGATGATGGAAACAAGCGGATAGGAATTCATGAGAGGATCGAATCGAAATTGACTTTGGGGAAAATCTGCAGTTTTCCACCCACCGTTGCATCCAGGATTTCGCGTCCGTCTTTCTGGTACGCTTCTTTGGCCATGGCATAACCGATCTCTGATGTCTCCAGATCCGGCAGCTGCCAGCGGAATCCTTTGCCAAAGTATCCGGGATGGAAGTGGTTAGGGTCATCTCCAGTGGACACGACAGTGGTATTGGCGGTGCCCTTGGTGGTGAAACTGTGATCCACGCCGATCAGGATGACCTGCTTGAACCCCATGAAATACGCCAATTGCATGGCCACATAAGTTACTGTCGAGCTTTCCCAAAGTCTGCCGGTGGCATTGCCGTTGAACCCTGGCAGGATGTAAGAGGTGTACAAATAATGAATGTTGGGCGCAGGCTGAATAAATTTACGTCCGCGCCAGGAAATGAATGTTGGAATCGGCAGTGACTGAAGGTCTGCTGCGCATTGCTCGATCACCAGGCTGTTCACTGTCACCAGGGTAGATGTGGTAAACCCCAGGTCAGGAAACGCCATATAAAAACGGTTCATGCCAAATGTGAAAACATTGCGCAATTTCTGAAGGTCGGTGTTTTTTAAACTCGGTCCATTGCCGATGATCACGCAGCGCTCACCGGCGTGTGAATTATGCAGTAATTCAAGTTTGCGGATCGAATCGACACGCCAGGGATGAAAACGTGCTGACGGCCATTCACGGGCGATTTTGCTGTAATCCAATGCGGTTTTGAGCGCGTGAATCACCGGTGAAGGAAGGTTCTTTTTGATCGTCTCACGCATCACGCTTACTCCGTGCTTAATCTGGCAGTAGCGCCGCCATCCACAATGAGCGCCTGGCCGGTCATGAAGGAAGACTGCTCTGAATCAGCAAGGAAATAAACGGCGTGAGCGATTTCTTCCGGCTGGCCAATGCGGCCGTTCACGGTCTTGCGTGCCAGGTTATCAAGGCGCTCCTGTTCGGTCGGTCCGCTTAGGTGTCCGCGATTCAACCCGCTGCGCAGCATAGGGGTATCGACCGCTCCGGGCAAGACAGCGTTTACGCGAATATTGTACGGTGCAAATTCTATGGCGACAGCGCGGGTCAGCGCCAGAATCCCCCCTTTGCTGGCAGCATACGCGGCGATGTTCGCCGAGGTTTGAACGGCATGCACAGAAGACATATTCACAATCGCGGCCTGGCCGGCTTTTACAAGCAGCGGCTGAAAGTAACGGGCGTTTAAGAAAGCAGGACGCAAATTGGTGGCAATTACCTCATCCCATTCTTCCACACTGGTTTCAATTAATGGTTTTGAAACCTGAACTGCCGCATTGTTTACCAGGGCATTCAGGACTTTGGTAAAGGAATTCACTTTATTAAGGATTTCAGGAAATTCATCGGCTTTGGAGATGTCTGCTTTGATAAAAAGCCCGTCTTCAGGGAAGCCCTGACCAAACTCATTTTTATCTACCCCGATGACTCTCCATCCCATTCTGGCAAACAGAGCCACACAAGCTCTGCCAATTCCGCCAGCGCTGCCGGTGATTAATACCGTTCGCTTATTCTCAATCATTGTTTTAATCACTCCTCGTCATTGATTGCGAATTTTTTCAAGGTCAGAAGGATCGATCTGCAGTCCGATCAAGAGATTGCGGATCGTGTTCCAGTGGACATTTTCCCATGCTGCCGGGCTCGAATTTGAATTGTGCGGGGCAAGCATGACGTTATCCATTTTCATTAAGGGTGAAGAAGCCGGGAGCGGTTCTTGCTCGAACACATCCATTGCCGCGCCGGCAATCTTTTTTTCAAGCAGCGCATCCACCAGCGCACTTTCATCCACAATCGGCCCCCGTGCCGTGTTGATCAACACCGCATCAGGTTTCATCAGGTCAAGCACCCTTTTATTGATCAGGTGAAGCGAAGTGGGGTTCAAATCACAATTGACACTCACAAAATCAGCCTGGCTGACGAGTTCTTCAAGCGATACGCTTTTTACATTGTTTTCGAGTAAGAAATCTCTCGGGATAGGAACGATATCGTTTCCAAGAAGCGTCATCCCAAAGGCTCTCGCCCGCCGCAAAACGGCCTTTCCGATGTTTCCCACACCGATCACCCCCAGGGTAGATTCTGAAAGCGACCGGCCAGGGATTTTCTTCCATTCGCCTGATTTCATCGCCCTGTCCATCCAGGGTTGACGGCGTGCAAAGGCAAGAATGTACCCCATTACGCTATCGGCAACCGGAAGCGTAAAGGCATTAGGCGTATTCTTGATTTGTATACCCAGATCGGCGCAGGCTGCGTGGTCAATTGAATCGGTGCCAGTGCCCCATTTTGCGATTACTTTCAACCGCGGGCTGCATGCTTCAAGTACCCTGCGCGTATAGCGGTCATCACCGCAGATGGTACCATCGAACTTTCCGGCATACTGCAATAAATCTTGTTCTTCCAATCGTTCGTTCACTGCCGGGCAGATCGCTTCTACACCAAAATGTGAAAGAACGGGGATAAAACGATCTGAGAATGGGATCATGTATGGAGCGGTTAGCAAGACAACAGCCATCGTTCACCTCTGAAAATTCGGTTTTGCTGGCCTAATTATAACCGTCTCTAACCGGGAATACCGATCTGTATATTATCGAACCGCGATGTATTTATAAAGCGTGAAAGCCTCTCCGCCATGGATAAACCCTACCGGTTCAAGACGATCAGCAAAAATTTCGGCGTAAGGTTCTGTCTCATAAAGGGCGTAGGGTTTGCCATAAACATAATCCAGTGGCAGCTTATCCAGAAATTCTCCGGCAGTTCCCGTTTTCATCGCCTGGAAATACTCTGCGCTGTTGATCAGTCCATCCAGGTTAACGATTGTGCGGTTTTGAATGAAATATGCGGTTGTTCCACCACCGGTCATTCCAATCAGCGAACCCTCATCAGTGTATTTCTCAAGTTCTCGAGTAGCGAGCAGATAATCATCTTCATGTTCTGGCGCCACATACTGCGGAGATAAGTTCAAAATGAACCGGGTATGCAAAAAGATCACCAGCAAGGTTCCCAGCATGAGGACAACCAGGTTGATCACTTCAGATTTAGTCCAGACCTTGAGTTTTTCAAAAAAGTATGAACTAAAGATGGCTCCCAGCAGCACCAGCACAAAACTT
Organism: Anaerolineaceae bacterium; assembly: GCA_034429135.1. Classification (GTDB taxonomy): domain Bacteria; phylum Chloroflexota; class Anaerolineae; order Anaerolineales; family Anaerolineaceae; genus UBA6107. The sequence continues at coordinate 86,143 of DAOUGR010000003.1, forward strand.
TCCACAATCCAATACCAGAAGCGTGTATGGGCATAGCTGCGGGCTGTGTAATTGGTGATCTGGAAAAAACAGCCAATAATCAGCGCTGGAACCAACAAAGCAAAGGATTTTCGCGCCAGAAGACCGTTTTTTCGGGAAAGGAGGAATACCAGCAGGACAAAAACGATCAGAGTGAGTGTCAGGAAAAGCTTAGTGGGTAGTGTTTTGGTCTCGGGCCTATTAAAATTCGCGATCGCGATCGAAATTTTTGCGATCGGAGATGTCAGCAGCGACCAGGGGCCGTTTCCGCTTGAGGGACTTAGACCAAGCAGGTCCACAAGCGTATGTTTTTCGGTATAAACTGTATTGGAGAGCACACCCCACCAAGCTTTGATCTGGCCGCTGACGGGGGTAAAGGTGCCAAAAACGAGCTTGTTTATTCCCAGGTATGTACCGATAATCAAAACCACCGGGGCGGCAAAAACCAACCCATCCGCGAAAATTCGGCCCAGGTCGCGTTTGAGCCAATTCCGAAACGATTGCCAGGGCGATGACGGGATTTGAGAAACGGATTGTTTTGGAAAATAGAATAACCGCAGAAGACCAATCAGTGCAATTGAGACGATGGCATCCAGTAGAATCACAGAACGTGACACGAGGAGGTTGAACCCCAGGTTTCGAAGCAAGAGCTGCAGTACAAATTCAACCCCTACGAACAGCAGGCTCGAAATTCCCAATCGAAGGATGAACGTTAGCAGTTTATCCTTGATCGATGGTGAATAAAAGCCCATGAAATAAAGAATCACCGGTTTGGTCAATAACCCGATGAGCAGCAATGGATACATTGAGTATGTATTTAAGGTGTTGGTATTGGCACCGAATCGCATGATCCATGCACAGATCGCTGCGATTAAGATCGCAACCATATCAAAAACCAGCAGCCGGTTCATGCGCTGAACTCTCAAAATCAGGAACATTCCAACCACAAAAGCCACAAAAACATTGTCGAGGCGGCTGAGGATAAATAATGAAGCCAGCAGTCCTGCCAGCAGCAGGTTCAGGGTTTGTTTTGATCTGGATTGAGCCGGCGATTGCAGAATATTGACACACTGAGAGAGAAAGAGCACCAGAAAAAAAGCGCTGATGATCGCTTCCATGCCGTGAACAGCCGTTGTGTTGTAAACAGACGGCAACATCATCCACACCACAGCGCCAAGCACCGCCGCGGCGGGATGGAGGTATTTTTTCAAGAGACGGTAAAGAAAAACACCGGTGAGACCGTTGAGTGTTCCACTGACGAGAATCAGAACGCGCAGCGGTAGCAAGAGGTTAACTTTGCTCAGCCCGAATACGCAGAGGCAGATGACCATCCAAAGCGGGTGAAAGCCATTCGTCAGGTTGATTTGATCAAAAGAAAAGCCATACCCTGATAAGACATTTTGCGCCACCTTATAGTAATAAAAGGCGTCGTCGATACTATACCAGTTCATCATGCTGTTTGCCGGGGTCAGCGAAACATACATGCTGCCGCAAAGCCCCAGCAGAAAGATGCCGATCTGTCCTATCAGATTCTTCCAGCGCATGTCTCTATTCCAATTGCTTTCTGGCCCTCAGGATGAGTTCGACCAGTTTGAAATCGATCTCTTCATCGATATCCCAGGATTCATCTGGATCGGTCTCGAAGAGTATGGGCCGTTCACCGATGCGGGTACGGTTCCTTTGCAAAGTTTCTGGTGGAAAGATATAAATACAGGAATTTTCCTCGTAAACTGGAGGAAGATCCTGTGTTTGAATGAGAACTTTTGGGTCGTGATTGATCGCTTTGCCGTTGCAATCATAAAGCCGTGTTTGCAGCCGTGTGACCGAAAACAAAGAATCTTTTTCTGGTAGTGCGGCTATCAATGTCTGGATGGCGCGGCTGATGGTAGCGGCTGTTAATAGCGGGTTGGTGGAGTGGGTTTGCAGGTAGAGATCGGCCTGTACCTGTGAAATATCATATAAAAGGATGTCATTCATCGAAATGGTGTCTGCGCGCAGTGATTCAGGCCGATGGATCACCAGCACTTCAGGAAAGGATTGCTCCAATCCTTTGATGATCTCCGGGCTGTCGGTATCCACCACAATCTGGCTGATTTCTGGCACTTGCAGTAGGGTGAAAAGGATGTGCTGGTAAAGCGGCTTGCCATCAAGCAATCGGTAGTTTTTACCAGGCACACGTTGCGAATGATGTCTCATTGGCACAAGAGCTGTGATCATTGGTTTCATGCCTGCTCCAGAATTTTTTTATTGTCTATCCGCCGGTAATTACCGACATCAGGTGAATATGCTCACCATTTTTTGGTTTTTGGTCCATGATCATCACGGGATTGGCAAGATCGCCGTCGATGACAAACATGTTAGAACTGAGAAAGGTTTCCCCGTCTTCAGCTATCAGGATTCCAATTAAGCCGGGATACATCTCTCCGAGCCTGCGAACAACCTCGCGATAGGTCGTTCCCTCTGGAATTGACAGCGTGATTTCCTGTTTTCCAGCAATGGCTTTGGCGAGACCGGTAAATTCCACCACAATTTGGATCATAGGATTCCTGATTTACATCTTATTATACTGAATTGGTTCTACATTGCGCCGCCGCGGAGCTCTTTCACTGTCACGTGCTCCTCCAGGATAATAGAAGGCTTTTTTCAATTGCCAGGTTAGCGGGCCAGATTGCTGGTATCCGCGGTAGGTGCCATAAAACTGCCTCCAGCGGAAACCGACGATCTTAAGCCAGTTTTTGGTAAAAACCCCCTGGCGGAGGGCTTCATTCCAATCACTCCTGACATTCTGGGTAAACAACCGAATCAGGTCACGCTTGCGGAAAGTTTCGTGCGGGTAGATGTGCTTGAATGCCATTGCTTCACGTTTGTATCGGTTGAAGATACCGGCCAGAGATTCGTTGTGAACGTGAATCACTTCAGCATCGGCACAATAAGAAATGTTGTAGCCCTGTTCCTGCACCCATTTGCCCCATTCCAGATCTTCCAGCCCCGGAAGCGTTTCATCATAGTTGTGCCGTTTCCACAATTCCTTGCGGATAGCCGAATTGGCGTTGTTGCAGAAGGGAGTGCGTTGATTTCGTACCGATTCGTCTGGGTACCAGTGATGGAAGATTTGATTTTCTGAAAAATGGGTTGTCTCTGAACCGCGCTGTTTACCGTAGGTAAGGCCGGTTTTTTGGTCATTGAAAGGTTCGAGCAGTGTCTCAAGCCAATCGGGATAAACCGGGTAGACATGAGCACTGGCCATAACCACCAGATCAGCTCTGGCTTGAGCAATTCCCATGTTCAAGGATCGGCCAAAGGTGAAATCTTGAGGTTTAATCTCGACGATCTCAACCGGGTATTGAGAAGCAATCTCACGCGTTTTATCTGTTGATCCAGAATCGACCAGGATGATTTGCACATCTTTTATGGATTGCTCTAGAATACCCTGCATCAGGCGGCCAATGTGTTTTTCTTCGTTATATGCACGGATGATGATCGAGCAATGTGGTTTCTTCATAGTGGGTAGTAAAAATCACCTTCGTGTAAGATCCCGTCAATTAATGTTTTGATGGTCATGGATTTTTCTGGGCGCAGATCATCGATCGCAAAAGATCTGGGAATGACATATCCTTTCCAGAAAAGATCTTCTTTCAGGAAATGGCTGAAATCGAGTGAAGTGGCGTAAAGTTGGAAATAAAGAAAGCGTCTGGCGTTGTGGATAAACTCTGGCGGAACTGGAATTTCTTCCGCATCGAGCATCTGTTTCAATTGCGCATGATAATCCTCAATAGATGAGGGGTAAAAAGCGGTGGCAAGTTGAGTGAATCTTGCCTTCCCGCCAGCCAGAACGGGTTTTCCCAGCAGGGTTGCTTCAAGGCCGATGGTTGAATTGTAAACCATCACCAGATGGGCGCGCCTGATCAGTTCATAGGAACTGATGTATTGGTTGGCATCGATTAAAATGACATTCGGAAGTTCGCTGATACCCGATTCTTTCACCCATCCTGCGACGCTCTCAAGGCTTTCTTTGCCCGGCCGGCATTCATCTGGATGAGCGCGTATGACAAACAGTACATCGGGGTGTTCTTGCGCTGTTTTTTGAACATTATCGAGCCAGGCAAACATGTGAGGGAATATGGTATTGGCATGCACCTGGCTGGTATCAAAGATCACGTTGGTAAAAACGGGCACAAGCTTTTTAAATTGCGAAATTCTGGTAAGGATTGCGTTATCCAGCCCGTTCATTTCGGGCCAGAAACGAATCCCGGCCATCGAAAAATTACCTTTGAACCGCGAAGAAAGATACTCATCCAGAATGTCGTTCATCTGCGGGGTAAGCTGAAAACCATCGTCGATCTTCATCGGATAGGCTGTAGCTTCGCCTGTGGTAAAAAACGCGGTGAAGGGGCGTAATCCAACTTCGTGCGTGATCACACGGATCCCTTTTTCGAGGCACACCTGTCTTGCAGCGGCCTCAGGGTAGAACATTCCGTTGAAAAGCACAACTGCCTGAGGGTTCGTTTTATCAACTAACTTGTTGAACTGCTGGTAGACATTCCATCCCGAGAGAATGAAGGCTTTGAAAAACTGGCGATTGAGGTCGCTGTCTTTCAAATGATGTCTGCGCATAAACCAGCGCAGAGAGTTTGCTGCCCAAAAACCAAGGGGCTCGCCCTGGTATTGATATTTTTGCAGCTGGTCGATCGTTAGATTTTCAATTTCGGCAGCCACCACGGGGTCGTCAGACCGCTCGAACCAAACCGTATCGATATTCTTGAAGACGGCTAAACTTTGTTTCATGCATAATGCACAGGGGGGTGTTTTTGAGAAGTCATCGCGGTTGCTGCCTAGAACGCAGCGCGACAATCCGGAACGGCATGCAAATTGAACCACCGGCACCCCTTGCATCCGCAGGCTCATAGCCGTCAGCATCGAGTACGCGGCGTTTTGGCTCATGCTCTGCAGCCGGGTGGAGGCGTTGAACAAAATTACCGGCCGCTGGTTGGGATCAGTTTTTACACTCTTTTTAATTTCTGCGGTTAACAACTGCCAGCGCCGGTTGCCTTTTTGGTGCTCCCAGCGCCGTTTTATTCCTTGCTCAATCCTTCTAATCCGATCTTTCAATCTTGAATTCGTCTCAACTTTCTCAATGATGGCAATTCACTCTCATACACTTTCTTCACACCGTCACCGATAGCCATTTCGGTCACGCGGATGTATTTTACCAGGCGTTCGAAACCGCCAGGTTCAACCGACGCTGCCTGATCGGAACCCCAGAGTGCCCGGTCGAGGGTGATGTGGCGTTCAACCATGCACGCGCCCAGGCCCACTGCCACGGCTGAGGTGACCAGACCCACCTCATGACCCGAATATCCGATTGGGCAGTTGAAAGTGTCTTTTAAGGTCTTAATCATGCTTAGATTCAATTCACTGGGATCGCATGGATAAGAACTTGTGGCGTGGGTGATAACCAGATTCTCTTCACCGATCAATTTGACAGCCGATTTGATCTGTTCGAAGGTAGACATTCCCGTGGAAAGAATCAAAGGCCTTCCAGTTTTTCGCAAATGTAACAAAAGGGAATGGTCGGTTAACGATGCCGAGGGAACTTTGTATGCAATGGGATTGTATTTTTCAAGGAAATCCACCGCAGGCTCATCCCATACCGATGCAAACCAGTCTATACCAATTTCTTTTGCGTAACGGTCGATTTCATCATATTCTTTTTCAGTAAATTCGACCTTATAGCGGTAATCGAGGTACGTGATGTACCCCCAGGGGGTCTCGCGCATCTGGTTGCGCTGTTCAGGAGGAACACATAACTCGGGGGTGCGTTTTTGAAATTTCACCGCATCAACGCCGGCATGTTTGGCTGCCTGCATGAGATCCTTGGCGATACCGAGATCGCCGTTATGATTGATGCCGATTTCTGCCACAATGTAAGCCGGATGGCCGGCTCCCACAAGTTTGTTACCAATGCGAACTTCTTGGCTCATGTCAATCTCCAAAAAATAAAGTCTATTTCAAATAGGTTTGAAGGATCAGATCGCAAAATTCTCTCACCGCGCCGTTGCCTCCATTTCGATGAAGAACCAGGTCAGCACTGCGCTTGACTTCTTCTTCGGCGTCGGCCGGTGCCACTGCATAGCCAGCTTCTCGAAAACAACCCAGGTCATTGACATCATTACCAATAAAAACGACCTCTTCAGGCGGAATGTTCTTCTGCTGCAGAGCTTCGCGCAGCACGTCCGCTTTCTGCCAGATGCCCTGGTAGACTTCTACGCCGATCTTTTTGCAGCGTGCTGTGACCACCGGGTTGGTTTCAGTGGATATTACCATGAATTCGATGGGAAGCGCTTTGCGAACCAGGTGCATCCCCATACTGTCACCCCGTGAAGAAGCCACCCGTTCAAACCCCTGTTCATCCACCCATACGCGGTTGTCAGTGATGACCCCGTCAAAATCCATCACCACCAGCGAAATCTTTTGCGGGAGTTTTCGCCGTTTACTGGCTGGATCGACCATGTCGAGGCCGCCATTGCGCACCAGCCATTCGTAACGTTCCCAATCGAAGGGGGTGTCAATATCGACGGTGTAACGCGAGTCGATGATATATGGAAGAATGGTTTTACCACTCATGCTGTTTTGTTCAATGATCACCTCTGGCCGGATCACATCGATATGGCCGGTTTGCCAGTAAGTGGGCGGCAGGATCTGCCGCGGAGAATTATAAGGCTCCGCAACGCCTTCAAGGGTCAGCAGGGGGGTCATCGGTTGTTCAGAGCCATTCAAACGCCACATTTTATATGGGTTTTGACCGCTGGGAACCACTCCGCGAACAGAATCTGCTTCGGGGTGAGAGAGCAGCAATTTCACCGCGTCATCAATGCATGTGCGCGGACGGATGGGAGAGGTCGGCCGCAGTTGAATCACCAGATCGGGTGTATATTGTTCGTGTTCCTTCAACCAGCTTAATACGTGCTGGAAGACAGGCAGGTCGGTTGTGTGATCTTGCGCCAGTTCTGCCGGGCGCAGAAAAGGGGTTTCAGCTCCCCACTCACGGGCCACCTGCGCGATTTCTTCGTCGTCAGTGGAGACAATGGTGCGCGTCACATATTTGGATTGCAAACCGGCGGTGATGCTGTAACTGATTAATGGATACCCGGCAAAGAGCTTAATATTCTTGCGCGGGATACCTTTAGAGCCGCCTCGGGCAGGAATGACTGCCAGTACTTCGGGTTTGTTTACCACGCTGTCCAACCTCCATCGATGATCAAGTTGCTGCCTGTCATATATGAAGAGGCATCAGAAGCGAGGAATAATAAACCACCGTTCATTTCATCCTTGTGCGCCATGCGCCCGATGACCGTGCGCGCAGAATAGTTGCGAACAAACTCGTCATCGTGCCCGTTGAATACGCCTCCGGGGGTGAGAGCGTTTACGCGAATATCGGTGCCTGCGTAATAAGTTGCCATGTATTTGGTTAAGCCGAGAATGCCCGCCTTGGTTACCGTGTAATAGACAGGCTTGTAGGTTTTTGGCTTGCCGGGTTTTTCATATATGCGCTGGTCTGGGCCACCCAGGCCGTACGTGGAACAAATATTAATAATCGAGCCCTTATTTTGTTTCACCATCTGCCTGGCGGCAGCCTGAGAAACCAGGAAGGGCCCGGTAAGGTTGACATTGACCGCGTCTTGCCACGATTTCAGCGGATAATCTTCGAATGCGTTGCTGGCTGTCTGTGCATGCTGCGGGTCGAACTTGGGATCCATGGCAGCGCTGTTCACCAGGATGTCAAGGCGTTTTGAACGCCTCACGATTTCATCCACAACAGCGCCCGCCGAGGTGGGATCGGTGACATCCAGACGAATGCCATATGCTTCGAATCCCTGCCGGCAGAGATCTTCTGCTACGCTCTGGGCAGCGTTCTCATTCAAGTCAGCCGCATACACGATTGCGCCAGCCTGCGCGAGGGTGAGGCAAAACTCTTTGCCCAGCAGGCCCGCGCCTCCGGTAACCAGTGCGACTCTCCCCTTGAGTGAAAACTTTTCGAAAATCTCCGACATGCTGCCTCCAAATAACTTTTAGAATTTTACCAGACATCCCTCTTGCGCTGAGCGGTGAACTGCCAGCGCAATTTTCAGCGCCTCGATCCCATCCTCGAGGCTACAAAGAGGGGGCTCTTTTTTTGCCGCCACTCGAATGAAATGGGCCATCTCTTCCATAAACAGGTGGTTGCGTTCGAAACCGGCGGGTGGGGTGTATTCTTCCCAGACATCGTGGGTTGAATTGTAACATCTGGCTCTGGCGGTGGCATTATCCCAAACAATGCTTCCCAGTGTTCCGATGATTTCGAGGGTGTGCTGTGGTGGTCGCTGCAGGTAATCGAGGTGAAGGTTGCCGCACGGGCCAGACGTGAAATGAAGCAAGATATCAGCTGTGTCTTCCACCGCAAGGTTCAATCCTCTGCTGGAGGTGACGGCAAACAGGCTGGAAACATCACCCATCAGCCATCTCAGATAATCAAAGGGGTGGCTGAGGGTGTTCACCACACCGCCTCCCAGATCGGGGCGCGCGCTGTAACTGTTGCGGTAGTCTTCCCAGGGGTGCCAGTTGGGCAGGTACTCGCCCCAGTGAGATTTAACAGAGGTAACAATTCCGATTTTTTCCGCCGAAAGCCAGCGTTTGATCTGTCTGAGCGCAGGGTGAAAGCGAAACTGGAAACCGGTGAGGAATTGGCCGCCGCCTTTTTGCAGGGCTTGCTGCAGTTCTACCAGTCTTTCCATTGAATGCGAAATCGGTTTTTCCATTAATATGGAACATCCCGCCTCAGCGCAGGGGATGGCGACATCCAGGTGAAGCGCGGTGGGGTTGGCGATGATCACCGCGTCGGGCTTGTGCGCGAGAGCTGTGTTGAGATTAGTTTCGACCGGAATTTCCTTGATTTCATCTTCAGAAAGCGTGGAATGGTGTGTGCGGTAGAGGATGAGGTCGTTTTCACCCAGCGCGCGCAGGTTGTTGAGGTGGCGTCTGCCAATGGAACCGAAACCGGCAATGAGAAATTTCACTGTTTGGGCTCCTTAGTGGATGTCTTTTCCTCATTATTTTCATCTACTACCGACTGCAGGATTTGTTTGATGTGTTTCCCGGCAGCTTCCCAATTCAATTCTTTTTCATAACGTGCGCGGGTCGACCGACGCAAGGCAACATATTCATCCGGGTGATCTATAAAATACTTAAACACTTTCACATATGCTTCAGCGGGGCTCAGTGTGGGTAATACCACACCCGAGACACCATCCTGCACGGTACTGCCAATCCCCCCGATATTGTTCGTGACCGTGGGAACTCCAAAAGCTGCAGCTTCAGTGGTCACAATGGGAGCTGCGTCATACCTTGCCGGGTGCAGCAGGAAATGCGGCCAGGTGTACTGATTGGCATATTCACGCAGCTGGGTTTCATCGGATTTCTTGAACGCTCCCATGAATTTCACATATGGGCGATCCTCGCCTTCAAGACCCACGATGCGTAATTCTGTCGGAACTCCGGATTCGTTGAGTTGATCCACGATATCGATGGCAATATCGATGCCTTTCAATCTGTACACGCGTCCGACCAGCAGCAGGCGCAGCACCGAAAAATCAGGTTGCGAATAATCGATCGATTGCGGGATTACCGAAGGAGGAAGGGAGGAGGAATTGTGAACGATTTCCACCTTTTCAGCCGGGTAATGGTAATCGTTTACCAGGGATTCCTTGGTCCACTCACTGCGCGTGATGATGCGCGTGGCATTCCGTGTAACTCGTTTCTCCCATTGAATCATACGCCAGTTCTCGAATTTGGAGAAAGTCGGCCATTGACGGTTAAAGGCTGCCACGGTCGAGTCAAGCATGTACACGACGGGCAGATTTGTTTTAAGATGAACCAAAGGGGCCAGGTTCTTTGAAAAAATCAAATCCGGTTTTACGCGTTCGATGGCGGATGCGAGGTCACGGGCGCCGCGCCTGAGCATGGCAGCGGGATACTTGGCAGGCCTTTTGGAAGAAAACAAGCGGTGTAACTTCCGATACACTCTCTCTATTATGGACGTTGTATCATCGAATGGGCCTACATACTCAATTTCTATACCCTGGTCAAGCAGCGCATGGTATAGTTTGTAATCGGTACCGCTTCCGTCGTCGTGTTTGAGCGGGCTGTATCTTCCGGTGGCATACAGGATTTTCATTTCCCTTTTCTTTCAATGTTCGTAATAGAGTTTAAAAATTGCGTTGTAAATCCGCATCAGCGGGCTGCGGATAATCGGCAGGTTGGCCACTCTCTTCCACAGCGATCTGGACCTGGTGGTCTGTTCACTGCCGCCAGTGTTCGTCTCCAGCGAGTTACTCAGGTTCATTGTGTACGGTTCGGCTGTCATCAGGCGAAGGTAACCGTTCTGATCGATCATTTCGTCCAGACGCAGTACCTGGCCCAGCGGTTTTGATAGATCGATGGGCAGGAACTCCTGCAGGGTTTTCTTCCAGGCCAGGAATTGCCAGTGAGACGCCCCGGCATAAGCGGTTACGCCTTTGTAGGTGATCTTCACATCTTCCTGTGAAAGATCCTGTTGAATTTCATCTTCGGTTCGTCCAACGCTCAATAGAAATTCGCGAATCCATTGCGGCTCGATAAAATGACCCCGTTCCAGCCTGGCTTCAGCATTGGATTCTGCCCATTTCACATCCGCCGAGTAGAGCTCTGGCCTGGTATGAAATGGCCTTGAAGTGACCATACCCACTTTTGGATAAGTTTCGAGGACTTTGACCGATTCTTTCAACCAGTTTGGAGCATAAATGACATCGTTATCGGCATAGGCAATGATTTCACCGGCTGCAGCCTGAAGCATGACGTTCCAGGCTCCGCCCTTGCCCACATTTTTATCCGACAGGATCAATTGCTGGATCCGGCCCTGTTCAAACTCCTTCAAGAGATAATCACGGGCTTCTTTGCAGCTGCCATTATCGAAAACCAGCAGATCGAAGGGAATTCCCGCGTTTTCTCTTAATGTGCGCAGGCTGGCATCCAGCACTTTGAGCATATCAGTATAGAAGCCTTCGAGGAAGGGAATGTGGTTCAATACCGCTGCGGTAATCCGTTGGGGTTTTGCCACTGAATTCAATTGTTTGACGGGATTCTGACCTTTTCTCATTACGCTTCACCGATGGTCTTGGCGATTTCGGCTTTCATTTTTTGGTCTTTCTTGCGATCCGCTGCCGCCCTCCTGGGATTCAGGATGAAATATGCCGCCTGTGCCAGCCAGGTTGGTTTAAAGTGCAACAGGGGAAATATACCGATTTCTCTGATGAGGCGGCGGCGTGAAAAAACCGGACGCACGATTTGAGAATCGACAATTCTATGGCTGACCTCAGCGAGCGTAAACATGTTTGACCGTCCTCCGGCCAGGATCATGTTCTCTAGGGATTCAGGCTGCTTGCGGTGAATCCTGCCCTGGGGGAGATGGCTAAAATCGTGGTTCTGATGCACGGCTGTGATGGCGTTCGTCGCGTTTATGCAAGGGATGCCGGTTTGCCTGGCATGGAAGATCATCCAGTTATCCCAACCTGCTCTTCCCACAGAAAATGGAGGAATGTTTGTGAAACAATCGCGCGGGAAGATAAAATAATCGCTGCCAGCAGGGGCATGCATCTTGCCTTCTTTAAAAACTCTTTCAAGAAAAGCTGATGACCAGTTTTCTTTAATGTCTAATGATTCCGTAATGTTTAAATCCCAGCGCTGACCAACCAACAGAAAGCGCTCTTTCTTTTGCCTGACACACTCAATGGTTTCGATCATGTCGGGGAACAACAGAATATCTGAATTGACATAGCAGCAGATTTCGGCTGAACTTTTCGAGCGCACGGCATTAAAAATAGAATCGATTCGCGGTGTTCCGTACGAGTTGCGTTCCACGTCTAGAATGTAATTGACACCCAGGTCGCGAGCGGTATCTTCCAAGCCCGTTTCCTCACCCACCAGCCATATTTCAACAGATTCACCCAGTGCCTTCCAGCTTTGAATGGCGTTTCTCTGAATCGTTTTGATATGAGGATCAAGAAAGGGTTTGGGTGAAGTAAAAATTGCGATTCGTGCCAATACTTTTTTCGCCTTTCATGAAAAAATGAAACAGCCCGATACCGTCACGTTCGTGTGATCGAATCGAAGCACCTCAATTAATTTTACTATATTTGGGCTCTTCCTGGCAGCCTGCTCTCTTTTATTAATGAAATGCATGATTGATTGTGTAAAGAAAAAAATGATGCTGGAATTGTTTTGCACCCAGCGAGCTGAACTGTGATTCCCCTGTATAGTATGGTAAAATCAGCTTCATTATCATGCGCGCAATTTCCAGTTTTCTGTTCTGAATTAAGATGATCACAAGACACAAACCTGGTTGAAAAATCCTAAAAGTTCGATCAAAGGCTGTATACCGTGCAAAAACCAAAAGTATTGATCCCTATCATGCTGCATTTTTCCATCAGGTATATTCTAAGGACCGGTTTTCTCAAGGAACTTTCAGAATTTACTGATCCAATTATTGGTATCTCCTGGCATGACGACGAATTGGAGGAGGAGTTCAAATCCCTGGGAGCAGAGATTGTAAATATCCCCGCTTTTAAATTTGGCAACGACTTCAGGCATTCACGAGACCTGATCAACATCTGGCATAAAAATTATCGGAAGACACCCACCACAAGTATTGATCACCGTCGGGAGCGTTCGTTACTTGGTGGGAAAGACCTGATCTACCAGGAGTTGAAGTATCAACTCGATTTGTTAAAAATTTGGTCATATTCTGATAAAAGCCAAATGCTTGAGCGCAATGAGGAATTATTCTGGTCAGATACCAACGAGGCAGAATTCGAGAAGATTCTGGATGAAGTGAAGCCCGATTACATTTTCTCGATCACACCTTTTGTCAATCGTGAAGAGCCATTACTGCGTGTCGCCCAAAAACGCAATATTCCCATGATCACTTCCATTCTCTCTTTTGATAACGTGACCAGCCGGACATGGATTCCTGTTACTTTCGATCACTATTTTGTCTGGAACAAATATAATCAGCAAGAATTACTTCGATCGTACCCAATTTCTGGCAGAGAAAAAATCTCAATATGCGGTCCAGTTCAATTCGATTTCTATTGGGATAAATCTTATTTTTGGGATGAGGCGGACTGGCGGAAACGTTTGCGAATACCTGATTCTAGACCAGTAATTTTATTTGGCGGCGGGACGAACCGAATTGTACCGAATGAACCATTATGGTTAAAGGAAATTGACGAGGATATCACCAGTGGAAAGGTATCTGGCAACCCGGTCATTTTATTCCGCCGCCACCCCGGCGATATCGCTGAGAGGTGGACGCCAATTCTCAAGGAAACAAAGAATGTAGTGGTTAGTCAAATCTGGTCAGCGAATGAGAAACATGGCCAGACGGATATATCACGCGAAGATATCGAGTTGCTCGTCTCGACGCTGGCATATAGCCACGTGCACATCAATGCCTCATCCACTTTGACCGTAGATGGCGCAATCTTTGATCGCCCGCAAATTGGCGGAGCTTATGATCCGGGAAATTCCAAGAAATATGACCGTATCCTGAAAGATTTGTATATTCGTGAGCACTATTTGCCAATTACTAATTCCGGTGGCTTGGACCTGGTATACTCTCGCAGTCAATTCGTTTCTGCAATCAATACCGCACTTGAACATCCCGAGCTGCGCGCCGATGGGCGCCGCAAGATCGTGGAAGAAATCTGCACTTATGCGGATGGCAAGAGTAAGGAAAGATTATTGCAAGGACTAAAAGAACTAATCATTTGATAAGTTCTTTTCATGACGTAATAATTTGTTTCCTTCAATTTCATTGCGGGAAAAATCTTTAATAAAGATACACTGGTATCCCAACACATTGGGATTTGCTTCTTTTTCGGCAGGTGCTGTGTATCCGTTCCCCAGAAATTTCTTTAGGTAATTCGACAGTTTTTGCGATCCAAAGATGCAGATCTTTGTCAGAAGCTTCACAAATCCACTGGTCTGGGGAAGGCAGTATTCCCAGGCATTGCCAATGCCTTCATCCAGAATTGCCAGGGGGTTGTAATATCCGTCAAGCACTTCCACGGCCAATCCGTTCTCGCGCGCGAGCTGTTCAAGCGCATATCGCGTGTAACGATGGAAGTCCACTGGCTCCTGGTGAAGTTTCAACAGGAACGGTACCGTGATTAATAATTTCCCCCCAGGTTTCAATAATTTTGCAGCTCTTCCAACAAGAGTTCGATAGTCGTAGACGTGTTCGATCACATTCGCCATCACAATGAGGTCAAAGGATTCTTCGTTAAAGGGACACACTTTGATGAGGTCGACTGCCAGATCAAGTTCCGGGTATGGGTAGATATCCAATCCTGTATATCGAGATCTGGCGAAAATGGTCTTAAAATCCCCTCTCCCTGCGCCAATATCAAGCACTTCTGCTTCTGGATTGAGCAAGGCTGCCGTTTGTTCAAGGAATTTCCAGTTAAATCGTCTCCAGATTGATCCCTGTTCAGCGCACCTTGCAATTTTTTCAGAAGGCTGCAAATTAGCCGGGTAATCTGAGAAAACAGGTATTTTGTTAATGACCTGAGCAGTGTATCCGCATTTCCCACATTTCCAATGAGTATCATCAATATGGCTGAATTTTGCGTGGCACTGCGGACATACGATTAGGGTATCGTTTTTCATCAATCTATACCTATTTCTTCTCGTAATCGAGATATGTCTTGTGTTTGATCCCGGCGTTAATTTCGAACAGCTCAGGATGGTTCCGGTAAAGATCCAGCACTTCGAGCCAGGAAAAATCATTCCGCCCCTTAAAGTGACCATAAATCGAGCGGATCACTTCCAGGTCTTCAGGGGTATCTACTGTCCACCTTAACTCGCCAAGATTTTCACCATAATTCAATTGATAGGTTTTGAATCTGCCGGGCACCTCATACAGGTAAGGTAAGACGTGTTCCCG
The DNA here is from genome assembly GCA_034429135.1 of Anaerolineaceae bacterium. Lineage (GTDB taxonomy): Bacteria > Chloroflexota > Anaerolineae > Anaerolineales > Anaerolineaceae > UBA6107. Next base: position 101,177 of record DAOUGR010000003.1, read on the forward strand.
TTCATGTTTTTCGACGGCGTTTTTCCAGGCGGTTTCGAGCGCTGAAAAACTGCACACTTCGATATCCAATCCGATGGGATAGGTGCGTGAGAAAGGCGGCGGCAGGCGGTTGCAGGCGAAATCGACCTTCTCTCGTAGAAATGCCGTGATGACTTCGTCGATCAGATCAGGGTCAATCAACGGGCAATCACCGGTAAGGCGCACGATCACATCGGCGTTTTGCTGCTTCGCCAGTTGATAGTAGCGGTCGAGGACATCGTGAAGGTTACCGCGGTAGACCGGGATCTGATGCGTTTCGCAAAACGATGATAACTCATCGTCGGTGGGGTCGATCGTTGTTGCCACCCAGACTTCATCAACCAGTTTTGCCTGACGCACGCGTTCGACCATGCGTTCCAGCAGAGGCCGGCCGGCTGCGATCTTTAATACTTTACCCGGTAATCGGGTGGAACTCATGCGTGCTTGGATGATGGCAATGGTTTTCATAGGTTCTTCAGCGATCTCTCTACTTTCTTTTCGTGTTTAAAGCAGCCTGGTAGGCCTGAAGGAGGACAGGAAAATTCATTGCCCAGTTTGCCCTTTTTTCAGCCGTAATGCGGGCGGCTTTACGCATACTCTCAAGGTTTTTCTTTTCACATGCAGCGCACATTTTTTCAGCGAGATCGCGGCAATCATTGTCTTTGAATGTCCAGCCGTTTTTACAAACCTCGATCCATTCGAGATTGCTGGCGATATTCGATACCAGAGCCGGTGCCCCGCAGGCAAGCGCTTCCATCAACGAGACCGATGAGCCGTCACTGTGCGAGGCGCTGAGGTAAATATCTGCGCTGCGGTAAACCTCCGGCAGGTCCTCAAAAGAAGCGAAATCAGCGAAGTGAATAAAATCAGAGAGGCCGAGGGAATCCACCAGTTCCCTGAGCCTGTATTCCAACGAACCTCGCCCAAATAGCAGCAGCCGCATGTCAGGACAGCGCTTAATGGCTAGCCCGAAGGCGCGAATGATCACATCAACACCGTAGATCTCTTCAAACGAGCGGTTGCTGAGAAAGATAAAATTCTTTTGCCAGCCCAGTTTTTCGCGCCACTCAGAACCCCCATCAGGCGTAAAATGTTGCAGATCCACACCCCAGGGGAAGAGGAAGATACGTTCTCGGGGAACCCCAAAACTTATTGCCTTATCTGCAACTGTCTGACAGTCACCGACAAAAATGTCTGTGTGGTTGAGGGTAAACTGGCATTTTAACTTTGCCTTGATCGAATGACTGGCATCATAGAGGATATCAGAACCCCAGGACATGCTGACAAGGGGGTGAAAACCAGCTCTCGCCGCAATGTATGCCGGGCCGTGAACAGGTCCGGCATGCACAAGGTCAGGTTTGAGAACTTTGACCAGATCTTGAAAATTTCTGACAAGGGCTCTGATTTTGTTGAGACCGCGCGGTGTATCGAGAAAGTGCATCTCATGAACCCGGGTAGGGAGTTGAACAGCCTGGTTTCCCTCCAGACGCAGGAAATGAATCTCGTGATCGGTGCGTGAAAGCGCTTTTAAAAAGCGTTCGTCATGAGGAGAATATCCGCGCGAAAAATACAGAACCTTCAACTTACGCTCCCAGGTCGGTCCAGCGCAATTCTTTTCCAGAAGGTAAGTCGTGCAGGGCGCGGGTGCCAATGACGGACTGTATCTCGTAAGGCTTAATTGCCCCGGGCGTGGCCGGGCGCAGAACATCAATCATTTCGCGGGTGAATACTTCACCGGCTTTGATGTCTCTGGCAGCTCTTAAGCAGCGCCGTTGCACGATCGTGGTATCCATCTCGTTGCCGCTGATCTTTTTATCCGGAGAGCCGAGCGCCTTTTCAAGCTCGCGGGTGCGATCCACCATTTCACGCCAGGTGGCGGGGGTCATCGAGAACGGGTGGTCAGGACCGACGCGGGAAGTGTCGTCGGTGAAGTGTTTTTCGATCACTCTTGCGCCAAGTGCAACGGAGCCCAGCACGGTGGCATGCCCGTGCGTGTGATCTGAAAGGCCCAACACAACCCCCGGAAACATCGTGCGGTAGGTGTCTAGCACGCGCAGGTGAATATGTTCGAAATTAACCGGGCTGGCCGTGTAGTTGGTATTGCACTGCATTAATACCAACTGTTGGTTTATGGCGAGTATGCTGCGCACCGCGCGGTCAACATCTCCGATGGTGGCTGCACCCGTAGAAAGGATGACCGGCTTGCCTTTGCGCGCGATGTATTCCAGCATCTCTACCCAGTCAATATCACCTGAACCAATCTTGTGGGCCGGTACGAAGGGATCGAGGTAGTCGACGGCTTCGAAATCGTAAGGGGATGAAAAATAGTCGATGCCGACCCTGTCACATTCTTCCTTCAAAATGGGTGTCCAGTCAAAGGGGATGGAGGCATCGGAATAGACTTCAAAAACAGATTTTTTCCAGGTTGCCTGGTGAGAGACCTGCCCCTGCATGGCCTTGAAACCATAATCAGAGACGATCTTAGGCGCGCGGAAGTTTTGAAACTTGGCCGCGTCTGCCCCGGCTTCTTTTGCCAGGTTAATCAGCATGAGCGCGCGTTCAAGGCTTCCGTCGTGGTTTGCCGAAATATCGGCGATAAAATATGTGGGGTGATCCGGGCCGATAAGGTTTTTTCCGATCTTGATATCCATTCTTTCACTCCTTGATCTGAAAAAAATCAAATAAGGGTCTTGATGTATTGCGGGTATCCCCGGCGGAACTGGTCATAAAATTTTTGCAGACCGGCGTCAAACGCGGGAAGATCGTGCCCAAGCGCCTTTTGAAGTTTTGCAGTAGAAAGGCTTAAATTTGGAGATCGGGCTGCTTTCAGGTTACCATCCTTGACTGAAACCGGATTAATGAGCGCGGGGTCAAAGCCAAATTTCTCTGCAATGCGCACCCCAAATTGATATTTGCTCATTGGTTCTGCCCCTACCATGTGAAAGATACCTTTCAACTGCAAGTCTGTGGCTTCGACAAGAAGATCTGATAGATCTAAAATGTTCATTGGGCAAAAAATCACATCGGTGAAGCCGTTCATTTGGTTACCGGCCTGGAGGTTGTTAAAGAAAACTTCAGCCAGGCTGCGGTTACCGGTGGCGCTCCAACCATAGAAATTAACTCTGGCCACCAGCGCATCGGGGTTGGCAGACAAAACGGCATTTTCACCGTCGCGTTTGGTCTGGGCGTAAACGCTCAAAGGGTTAGTGGGGTCGTCCTCTTGATAATTGCCTTTAACACCATCAAAAACAGCATCTGTGGAGATTTGGATCATTTTAATTGAGTGCCGGAGGCACGCTTCTGCAATGCTGCCTGGCAGATCGGTGTTCACAATTTTGGCCTGATCTGGCTCTGATTCACATAAATCAACGTTGGCAATGGCCGCACAGTGAAGGATCACGTCAGGTTTATGTTCCTCGATCAAACGCTCGATCACTCCTGCTTGGGTTAACTCTGCCTGTACATTCTTGAAACTTGCCCAGGCCATGGGCAATGTGTTGGCCACGCCGGTGACCTGGTGTTTCTTACCGTCCACCGCAAGGGCAAAATTCAGCCCGAGTAACCCGCTAACTCCGGTTACCAAAAAGTGTGTCATCCGAGTTTTCCAGAAAGATAATCGGCTTCAATGGGAGCGATAATTTTACTGATTTCTTCCACATTCAGCCACTGGGTGTTGGTATTAGAAGCGTAGCGAAAACCGTCTTCTAGTAATTTGCCCTTGGTTTCCCAGTCGCGCCCAAACCAGAGCGATTCTGCAGGTTGAACGACATACATGTCGTCTAATTCCACAGTCTGGCGCGCTTCGTCTTCTGAAATCAATACCTCATGTAGTTTTTCACCTGGCCGGATACCGATGTATTCAATGCTGGCGTTTGGCGCGATGGCTTTCGCAAGGTCGGTGACCGTCATGCTGGGGATTTTGGGAACGAACACTTCACCGCCATGCATATTTTCAACGGCGCGGATAACGAAGCGTACACCGCCCTCAAGACTGATCCAGAAACGGGTCATGCGTTCATCGGTTACGGTCACTTTGCCCAACTCGCGCTGTTTGAGAAAAACCGGCACTACCGACCCCCGGCTTCCCACAACATTGCCATAACGCACACAAGAGAAACGTGTATTCTTGGCGCCGGCGTACGCGTTGGATTGCACGAAGAGTTTTTCAGCTGCCAGTTTGGTGGCGCCGTAAAGGTTTACGGGGTTAACCGCTTTGTCGGTGCTGAGTGCGATGACTTTCTTAACACCGGCATCGATTGCAGCATCAATCACGTTTCCGCTTCCGAGGATGTTGGTTTTGATCGCTTCCATCGGGTTATATTCACAGGCGGGAACCTGTTTGAGAGCGGCAGCGTGAACGACGATATCAACGCCCTCAAAGGCGCGCCGGCAGCGCTGCTGATCACGGATATCACCGATGAAGTATCGCAGGGATGGGTCTTTGAAACCAGCCACCTGCATTTCGTGTTGTTTCAGTTCATCGCGGCTGAACACGATGATCTTGCGCGGGTGGTACTCCTTGAGCATCACTTCAATAAATTTCTTTCCAAATGAACCGGTACCACCGGTTACCAGGATTACGTTATCTGTCCAATTCATTGTTATTCCTCTTGATTAAATTGTATTTTACCCACCGCGCGAGTGTCATCCAAGGACCCTCATAAAAAGGTTTTTTGATCACCTTCGCACCCGGGTTATACGGAAAATCGTCCAATTCGCGCCATGAGCAGCGTACCATTTCGCGTTGAAATTCATTCTTTGGCATACAGCGCCGTCTATGGTCGACACCAAGCATGATTGACAGCATCTCTCGGTGATTAAACGGAGTGAACTCGTCGTTGGCAAGATCAAATTCAAGCTGACTCATGGCCTGCCAGTTTGCATTACGATTTTCCCAGTAAAAGAAATCCAAAATTTTATAACCTAATTTTTCAACAGGTTTGGCATCTTCGAGCCATTCTGAGAAGTATCGATAAGTAAATGGGTGTGTACCAAGTTTCGAAATGCGGCACAGGAGATCGGTGGTTATCTGATACGGATACACACCGGTGCGATAATAAAAACAACGAGCAATTTCATTTACAACCGATTTTACAACAACCTTGTTCTCATCCAGATTCAAAAAACGACCATATACAATGTGACCGTAACTTTGATAGCATTTTTCCAGGTTGTGTTCATATAGGGCTTTAAAATCTTCAGTCATGGGTTGATCACATCTGATAACCTCATGTGGAACGCCTGCAAATTTGGCTAAATCTTTTGCGATTGTAATTTCAGAGGATGTATCTGATAACTTATGGTAAATCATTGAATATACATGCAGGTCTTTGACGATTTCTCTGCAGGCGGCAAACACGATGCGGCTGTCATAGCCGCCAGTTAATGCCATTGCGAGGTCAAATCGCATATTTGCTGCAATCATGATCTTGCGTAAAATCGAGGTTGCCTTTTCAGCCCCCGCCCGCATTTTATACCTGGTGATCGGTTCACGCGGCCAATAACGCTTTACCTCACCGGTTCTCAGGTCTAACAAATGGTTTGGTAACAGGTGCCTGACTTCTTCGAATGGGGTGCTCGTTCCAGGCCACCAGGGTTCACGTGATGCTAAGATGGTAGGTGATGCGAGGAAAGATTCAGCGTCTTTTGAGTAATGTAAATCAAATAAGTTCTGCAAAATTCCAGGTTGAGAACACAGCCAGATACTGTTATCGGGTCTCTGGTAGTGAAAGACCTGCCGCATACCAGCGGCATCCATGAGTACAAATTGTTCTTCGTTCAAGAAAACGAAAAGCACATAGCGCCCGCTGAGTTGGTCCAGTTTTTCAAGAAATTGAGATTTACTTTTGGAGTTGATCAGTAAGTTATCTAGAACCTGCTGATTATCCAGCTCTGGATGATCAATATCGAACACATACCCGAGAAGGATGAGCGAATCACCCTCATGGTCTGCTCTTGTGAATTGCAGGTCTGGATGCACCGCCACCTCGTAGCCATTGGGCATGAGGTGATGCGGCCATGTGGAGAATTGATCTACCTTTGGACCGTAGATGAATTGCCGGCGAAATCGTAACCTGGAATACGGGTCGTGTTCCATACTTACCTGAGCCGGGTTTGAAAGGTTAGAAGGTCAAAAGTGGTCTTATATGCCTTTAAACCTGATTTTGAGAGAACTTCTGCCATCGAGGCTTCCTTGAAGTCTTTTTCTCTAAACACCATGTGCCACGGAAACGGTACCGGATATTTGTAGAAAAATAGATAGGCGTATTTCCACGCTAACTTTATCTGTTCCTCGTTAAGCATGGAATCCTGAGGGTTTGATATCAGTTTGTTGAGTGTCTTAAAATAATCGACCCATGTATTGGGGTCATGCGTAAACCCACGATTGCGATAATGGGTTTTTCCAGCCACCAGAACGGGGATTCCATGTAAGGCCATTTCCAGGCCGACAGTGGTTGTGTATACCAGCCCAATTCTTGCTAACTCCATCAGATCGTAAGTGTTGATATCCTCGGTTGGAGCTACAAGGTGAATGTGATCGGGTAAGACCGGAAGCGTTTCACGTATTTTGTCATAGATTGAACCATGTTTGACAAGCGCCTCGCCGGGGTGGATACGGATAACCAGTTGTACTTTTGGCACTTCAACAAAGTACTGGATTGTTCGAATCAACCAGTCGGTCATTGATTTTGAAAAGACCTGCCGCCCAAGCGTGAGCGAATCCCCTAAAACATTTGTTGCCATCAACACGACCGGGCGCTCGTCAAGCCCAAGTTTGGTTTTTGCTTTCTGTGCACCTTCGGAAGGAATTTTCTGCCACTGCCTTGAAAAATTACCAAACAAAGCTCCGTTACGACGTGAAGACATTAATGTTTGAATTTCTTTGAGCTGAGAATCGTTTAATGTGAAGTCTTCATGCTGTTTCCACAGAATATCGGTATTCTGCAGCATGACTTCATCATTCTGCGCCACCCACATCACCTTTTTCTGATCGCTAAATTCGTAGGTGACGGTTGGAATTTCGAGGTATCTCAGTACCCGGTAAGCAACTCCCATTTCCATGATCGTTCCATTGGGTACGATGGCAGAGTCAGGGCGGTTTATCCTCAGGTAGTCGAACAGCACCTGAGCTGCGCGGTAATTCCGTTCATAACGAAATTTATAAAAATCATTGGCTCTATCTACTTCTTCGGTCTGAAACGCATACATATAATCGTAATCGGTTACATGTTCGACTGCCCGTTGGATTTCATCGGGAACAACCAGATAAGAAGCGTTCCATCCAGAAAAGTCGACAAAATTCGCCAGATTTCCCACCGGTCGCAGCGCATCTCGCGTATATATTGCCTGCCTGCGGATATCAAATTTTGTCTGATTAATGTTCCATTTGGCATAAGGGAAATATCCGAGGCTGACATTATGCCCCTGACCTGAGAGAGCGAGAGCCATCATCGTAATATCTTCCAGCCAGTAGTGCACTGAAGCAAACAAGAATATTTTCTTGCCAGGAGGAGCGTTCTTTCTGGCGGCTTTAACGGCATCAATCGCTTCTGGGAGGATTCCTTTAAGTCCTTTTAGACTATAACGCACATTGGCCGGGTTCTCTGACCGGCGAACAAGCCAGTATATCTCGGCTGTTAATGGGATGTCACCCAGCAATCGCTTGACAGCTTCTTTTTTTGCTGTTTTCATATCACCTTTCTTCGATCGTCCAATCCAATCGTGGACGGACCGGTCCATGGCGCAACTCTACCCACTGCATACCCGGTGCGCCGGTTGCGTTGACATTGAAATTAATCGCTCGCTCATCTGCGAAATATCGTTTAACCATATATGAACTGGCGTTCATGCCAATAACGAATCTGCCTGAATTGAGAAAATCTGCTGGAATGATACAGCGGCTGATGTAATGCCCGGCTTTACGGACGCTGTATTTTTGATATTTTTCGGGTTCGTCAGTGTCGAAAGAGGTGAACACATATTCGCCGCGTGAAGTCATTAGATAAATGCCCACCCTCAATCCGGTTATATCCTGCGCCAGGGTGTATTCGATCTCGATTGTGATCGGATCGGTTGACACAAGGTTGTCTGTAATATGCCCGGCTTTATCGATGGTGCGTATGGCGATTGGTTTAAATGGATGGGCAGACGTCGGAATTTCATCATCAGAATATTTGCGTTCGCCATCTCCAGCGAAATCATTGGTCAGATAGTAATCGACAGCCTGCGCGGTTGGCGCGCGCATGATCATTTTTCCTTGATCGAGGATAATACATTCCTGGGTGAGGCGTTGAATGGCAGACATATTATGACTGACAAACATGACCGTGCGTCCTTCGGAGGCCACGTCGCTCATCTTTCCAAGGCATTTACGCTGGAATTCGGCGTCTCCTACGGCGAGCACTTCATCGACCACCAGGATTTCTGGTTCGAGGTGGGCTGAAACGGCAAAAGCCAGGCGCATGTACATACCGCTGGAATAGCGCTTGACAGGTGTGTCAATGAATTTCTCGATCTCTGAAAATGCCACGATTTCATCAAACTTTCGTGTGATTTCGGCTCTTTTCATGCCCAGGATGGCGCCGTTGAGGAAGATGTTCTCTCGACCGGTCAATTCGGGATGGAAGCCGGTGCCAACTTCGAGCAGCGAGCCAACCCTGCCGTGGATTTCAGCAATGCCCTCGGTGGGCTCCACAACCCTGGAAAGGATTTTCAGCAGAGTGCTTTTACCTGCTCCGTTTTTGCCGATGATGCCCAATACCTGACCGTGTTCAAGGGTAAACGAAACATGCCTGAGTGCCCAAAATTTTTCACTTCCGGCAGGATTGAATAAGGTGGACACAGGTTTCTTGATCGTTTCGACGATTTTATCGCGCAAAGTGGTGTACTTTGTGCTTTCAGTAAAAATATTGTATTGCTTGCCAATATCTTCGACTCGAACAGCCAGGTTACTCATGAAGATCCTTTAGATCATGTCGGCGAACTGTTTTTCCATGCGGCGGAAGTAAAACAATCCGGAAATGAGAATGAGAATGGCGATCCCGGAGGAAGCCAGGATCATGGGTAGTGATAGAGATGATGTGGAGCCGAGCAGTGCGTAACGGAATCCCTCGACAACACCCGTCATTGGGTTGAGAGCATAAAGCACTCGCCATTTTTCTGGGATCATGCTGGCGGGGTAGACTACTGGTGTGATGTACGTCCACAGGCTGCTCAAGAAGGGCATGATATACCCCACGTCGCGGTAGCGAACCATCAGGGCTGATGCCCAGAAGCCGATCCCCAGCGCTGTGACCAGAGCGAGCAAGATCAAAAGCGGCAGCCAGAGGGTGGCGATAGTGGGGGTGATGTGGTAGAAAAGCATCATGCCAATGAGGATGACGAAACCGATGAAGAAATCAACCACGCTCGACATGACCGATGCGAGCGGGACGATCATGCGCGGGAAGTAAATCTTGGAGATCATGCTACCACTGGCGACCATCGAACGGCTGGCAACTGTCATGGCATTGGTGAACATTTCCATTGGAAGGGTGGCGGTGTAAGCAAAGATCGGGTAAGGGAAGCCATCGGAGGGGATCTTCGCGAAGTTGCCAAAGAAGATGGTGAACACTACCATCGACATGAATGGCTTGAGGATCGCCCAGAGAATTCCCAGCACTGATTGTTTGTAACGCACTTTGATGTCGCGCCAGGTCAAGAAATAGACCAATTCGCGGTAGATCCACAGGTCTTTCAGGTTGAGACCAACCCATCCCTTACTGGGTTTGATCACGACCGTGGCAGGTTTTTTCTTGAGGTCCAGAGTGGTTGTGGCCATACTTATGAGTTCATCCCGATCTTGGCTTTGTACCAGTCAATTGTGCGGTGCAAACCTTCTTCAAAACTGACTTGGGCTTTAAAACCGAACTCTCGTTCAGCGCGCTCCACGTTTAAACGGCGGCGCGGCTGACCATTGGGTTTACTGGTATCCCATATCAGTTTGCCCTCGAACCCGGTGAGCCTGGCGATCAGTTCTACCAGGTCTTTGATACTGATTTCCATCCCAGAACCGAGATTGACCGGTTCGGGCGAGTTATATTTTTCGGTGGCCAGCAGGATGCCTTCTGCAGCGTCTTCCACGTAGAGAAATTCACGTGTGGGAGAACCGTCACCCCATACTTCGATGGAATCCGCACCGGATGCCTTGGCTTCAAGGCATTTCTTAATCAGAGCGGGGATCACATGCGAACTTTCTGGGTTGAAATTATCGCGCGGGCCGTAAAGATTGACGGGCATAAGGAAGATCGAATTGAACCCATATTGCTGGCGGTAGGCCTGCGATTGCACCAGCAGCATCTTTTTTGCCAGGCCGTAAGGAGCGTTGGTCTCTTCGGGGTATCCTATCCAGAGGTCATCTTCTTTGAATGGCACGGGGGTAAACTTGGGGTAAGCGCAGATCGTTCCCAGCGCAACAAACTTTTCAACACCGTGTTTCCAGGCTTCATGGATGAGCTGCACACCCATCATCAAGTTATTGTAGAAGAATTCTGCCGGGTGTTCACGGTTGGCACCGATGCCGCCTACCTGGGCGGCCAGATGAATGATGATCTCGGGGTTGGAATCATTGAGCATCCTGCGGATCGAATCCTGCTGCACGAGGTCATATTCTTCGATGGTAGGGATGAAAACGTGTGCCCCACGTTTTTTTAGTTTTTCAGTGACAAATGAACCAAGGAAACCGGCACCGCCGGTAACGCACACGCGTTTACCCTGCAAGTTGATCGATTCGGGTGACATTTAGGATTTCTCCTGCATTTCTAAGATGACTTTCAATCCCGCCAGGTGCAGCACGGGGGCATTGCTATCATTGACCACGGCAATTTGCTGCTCTAAACAGGTGAGACGGCAAATCTCGGCTACATCGCCGCTGCCATCAATCTGAACTGCATGGAACCCTGACGCTTTGGCTTCGTTGATGGCACGGGTTGCACGCTCACGCACCAGACGGTAAAGGTTGAATGAGTTCTGGATGTAATCCATGGTCAGCCGGGTGCGCAAGGCAATTCCTTCTGGGGTGATGATATATTTCAGTTTTTTTCTTTCTAACCGGCTGACTTTGACATAACCCTTCTCAATCAAGCGTTTCAGGTGCCAGTTCACAGTACCAACTGCCACCTCTAACTTTGAGGCGAGGGCTGCCTGTGACGTATCCGGGTCCTGTTCGATATGTTCCAGAATGATCAGGTCACGCTCGATGTTATTAGGCAGGTTCATTAAGCTCCAATATTCAATTGGTGAATTATAAGCCAGCGCAGGAGGATGGTCAAGGGGGAGAAGGAAGTTGGGCAGGAACGTAACTCGCAAAGACGCAAAGGACGCAAAGAAAAATGATATCATTTTGTCTAGAAGTGGGGCCCGTAGCTTCGAAGATCCCCGTAGGGGACAGTGGTCAGAACGCGGGATTTTTATTTAATCAATGATATAATTTTGTCTAGAAGTGGGGCCCGTAGCTCAGTGGTCAGAGCGCGCGGCTCATAACCGCTTGGTCGCAGGTTCGATCCCTGCCGGGCCCACCTTGCTTGGCAATTGATGATTTGGTCGCAGGTTCTCTTTCAGAGCGCTTCGCGGCGATCCCTGCCGGGCCCACCTTGCTTGGCAATTGATGATTTGGTCGCAGGTTCTCTTTCAGAGCGCTTCGCGGCGATCCCTGCCGGGCCTAATAAACAGGTAAGTCGATTTCATAATTAATAAACCTCCCCGATCTTTCAAAACGGGGAGGTTATTGTTATTACGATACATTGCTCGTAAAATCTTACGGATTCACCGCTTCGATATCCACGGGCAGCGTGCAAAGGGTCTGCTCGCCGAACATCAACGCCCAGGTGGCGGTGTATTTGCCGGCTGTGGATGGGGTTTTCATGTCTACAATGAGTTTGATTTCTCCGCCCTTGTCGACAGCAGTCTTGACGTCAAAAATATCACCTTTGGTCTGCATCTTGGTTCCACTGATGAATTTAAGATCAAAATACCCTATTTCCCATACCTTGGTGCCGTTGTTCTTGACCACCCAAGCGGCATCATAATCTGTGTTGATATTAATCTTGGTTCCGGCTGTCGGAGATGTGCTGAGCAGCTGGCAGCTGTAAGCAACGGGGGTTGCAGTAGCGGATGGGGTCAGGGTGTATGGTATCCACGTGGCGGTTGGGATAAACGGGGTTGCGGTTGCCGAAGGGGTGAAGGTGAACGTGGGTTCAGGGGTGTTGGTGGCTGTGGAGGTGTTGGTGGGCATCGCTGCGGCCGTACTGGTCTGGTTCGCCATCAATGTTTGCAGCGCCTGGGCAACCGCAGCATCGATCGTTGCCTGCTGAATGGCCGGGTCAATTGTTGGGGTGGCTCGTGAACCACAACCAGAAAGCAGCATGACAAAAGCCATTATGGCAATCAGGGTGAAGTATCGTTTTGGTCTCATAAATGGGATTCTCCTTATCAACGATTGAACAAGTCTTTTTTAAAGACGATAAAGGTCTGAATGATGTTCCTTCATAATAACATTTCCTCAACAATCCTGATAGGGTCGGTGAAAGAGATTCACCCCCTTTATTTTCGCTTTACAGTAGAATCATCTTATCGTCAATTATACTTTGGGGCGAAAGGAGCATTATGGAAAAAGAAGCATCTATGATTCAACGCGCAGGACACTGGTTAAAATGTCCAGTGTGCGGCGGTGATAAATTCTGGCATCGTGAAGCACAGCTCAATACGCGTATGATGACACTTTTTGAACTGGATTGGCTGAATCCGCGTGGTGATTGTTACATCTGCGAAACCTGCCTGCATATCCTGTGGTTTTATTCAGAAGACGAACAGCCATAAACGGTAAAGAAATTCGGCATGCGCCTTTCATAAATCTTTGAGATGAAGATGAAAACCATCACACGATCAGAACTCCCAGACGCAAAATCACCGGCGGGGGCACAGATGCGTTACCTGGTGGACGGTAAAACTGTCAACATGATCCACAGCACATTACCGCCCTGCCAGGTGAATCGCGCTACCGTGCATGCCACAGTCAGTGAATTCTGGTATGTTCCGGAAGGATACGGCGAGATCTGACTCGATGACGGTATGGATAGCTGCGTGATTGATCGGGTTCCTGCTAGGGCCATCGATATACCGGTGGGAACGAAATTCCATTATCGCAATGTGTCGGGCGAAGCGTTGAAGTTCATTTGCATCGCTATGCCGCCCTGGCCGGAGGATTGAGACGCCTCCTTTGTTAAAGGGATCTGGGAACCGACGGTGTGATCTCATTTGAGGTTTGGCTTTCACTGCGCACTCAAACCTTCTTCTTCTAAAATCCTTGTATTTTTATCAAATCAGGAGTTAAAACATGGCTAATTTTCAGTTTCTCAGAGAAGTTCCTTTTGCCATCACAGTTTGTGATAAAACCGGTGTTATTTTGGAAATGAACGATAAATCTGCAGTCACCTTTGCAAAAGACGGTGGGAGAGCGTTAATTGGTCAATCCTTGTTAGACTGTCACCCAGAGGATGCGCGCAGGCAGATTCTGAACATGATCGATAAGCAATCAATTAACGTGTATACCATCGAGAAAAAGGGCGTTAAGAAATTGATTTACCAGTGCCCATGGTATCAAGACGGTGAGTTTGGCGGCCTGGTTGAGTTATCTCTCGAGCTCCCGGCGAATCTGCCTCATTTTATCAGGGGGGATTAAATTTTAATCGCAGCCCGCAATATTTCCGCTTGATCTGACAATTCATTTTTTAAAAATGGGTCATTAAGACGACCAATGATTGAAATAAGCGGGTATTCTTGATTTGTTGCTACATAGAAACAAATATGATCTCACGCATCGGGAGTATAATTTTTGAATTATGCGAAAAATTTTCCGTTTTCCTTTCTTCGGCATTCTTGCCGGTCTTTTCCCGATTATTGCTCTGTGGAATTTCAACAAAAGTCAAATCTATCCACGCGACGCAGTCTTTTCGATTCTAGTCACACTAGGATTTGTGGCCGTTGTGTGGGGATTGGCTTTTTCCATTTTCAGATCCTCGATCCGCTCAAGCATTGCGAGCTCTTTATTTTTTCTATTGTTTTTCTCCTTTGGCCATATCTATAACCTGATCGAAGACAAAACCATTTTTAGATTTTCGATTGGATTTGTGAAGTTATTGATCGTCTACTTGATCCTGCTGATCATTTTCTTCGTGATCATGATCAAGGTTAAGAGCCTGTCAAAAGACACTGTTCTACTACTCAACGGGCTACTTGCATTGCTGATCGTGGTGAATCTGATTCAGATTGCAGTGTATGAAAGTGCGCGCCGCAAGAGTGCCCAACCCGTTGAAAATGTGGCAGCAGCCGCTTCTGATTCAACTGTTCAGCCTGCGGATCAGCAACTGGCTGATATTTACTATATCATCCTGGATGCTTATTCGCGGCAGGATGTACTGATGGAAAAGATGGGATATGACAATTCGGGGTTTATCTCTGCCCTTGAAAAACGCGGGTTCTATGTGGCCGATTGCTCTAACTCCAATTATGCAGGAACCAAGAATTCGGTTACTTCTTCCTTAAATTACGCTTACCTCGATCAAGTATTAGATGAAGAAGACGGCGAGGGCGAGATCCCTCAAGAACTGCTCAACAACCGAATTCGCCTGGATCTGTATCGTTACGGATACAAGTTTGTCAGTACACGGGCATTCTCTTCTGAAACCGACATCAATAATGCCGATATCTATTTGAATGTCACAACCGATAAGGGGATGAAGGATACAGTCGCGCAATCGCAATTTGCCCGGTTATATTTCGAAACCACCTTGCTGCGCCCGCTATTTGAATTGTACAAAATGAATCCGGTCCAGTTTGATTTTATTCCTGACTGGTTCTTCCTTTCGGATTCTCGGGAAAGTGCCATTGGTTATGCCAGTTACTGGTACATGCAAACCAACTATGTACTGGACTCGCTGGAAGAATTCCCAACTCGAGAAGGCAATTATTTCGTATACGCGCACATCAACGCACCTCACGGGCCGTATGTGTATGATGCAAATGGTAATTTCCGTTACACTTACAATCCAGAGACTGCAGAGGGGAACATTCCCCCTTATCTCGATATGGTTTCTTACATCAACAAACGCGTGTTACAACTGGTTGATATCCTGATCGCAAAATCAGATGAGCCGCCGATCATCATTATTCAGGGTGATCACGGGGCGCACATGATCACCACGGGTTTAGACAAACATAAGATCCTTAACGCATTTTATCTGCCGGCTGACGTGCAGAAAGATCTCTATGAAACAATCACACCAGTGAACACCTTCAGGCTGATCCTGCGCGACTACTTCAAAGAGGATATCGAGCTGCTTCCAGATATTCTTTACGCGAAGATCCTTAACGATCTGGAACCTGTTCCATCCACTTGCCCGGTTCCGACAAAATAAATCTTATCGAACCTTTCAGTAGATCTGCGCACAGGGCTCGTGGATGGGCTGCTCCACGGGGTAAAAATTGGCTGCCTGAAATAAGATATAATCCGCTTGAGCACAGCATATCAATAAGTGGAAAAAATCTTCGACGGGCGGTTTTTTGACCATGAAACGACTTCCTCAAATTGTGTACGACCTGTTGATTTCTCTGGCTTCTGCGTTAATCTTAGCCGCAGCAGCCGCGTTCATGCAGCCTGGGCCATGGATGAATGCGTGGCTGGCGACTGGAGTGCTGTTCTGGCCTGGCTTTTTCATCGGTCTGAGGGTGTGGCGTGGATTGAGCGGCGAAAAAGCGCTGGCCATCATGATGATTACGGCGTTTTTGCTGAGGCTGCTCACAGGGATCTTGTTACATAACGGGCTTCCGGTGCTGGGATATGATAACGAGGTCCAGAATGCCGGCTTTGTTTATTCTGATGCTTATACGCGCAATGTTCAGGCATTCGCATTGGCATCAAGTGAAGATTCCCTTTTCACCGCCTTTTCTAATTCAATTCAGGGTGATCAATACGGCGGCTTACTCTTTATTACTGCCTTAATTTACCGGTTTCTCAGTCCTGATGTGGCCAGGCCGCTCCTGATTACCATCCTTGGCGCTTTATTGATGTCCATTGGATTGGGTTTCCTGTTCCAGTTTGTGCAAAAACGCTGGGGGCAATTGGCGGCAATGGTTGCTGGATGGTTCTACGTACTCTATCCGGAGGGCGTGTTACTGGGTAGTTCACAGATGCGCGAACCGTTTCTAATTGGCCTTTTTTGCATTGGTTTATGGGCAGTATCGAACTGGCGCCAAAAAACTATTCAAAAAGCGCTGATATTTGTTCTTTCAATTGCGCTGGCAACGATGATCTCTACCCCGTTTAGTGCAGCAATTGGCGGATTGCTGGTTCTTTACTTTGTGATCGATTGGCTTTCTGAGCAGAAAACAAAGCAGTATCAACTTTTCGGCTGGCTTGCGCTGGGTGTGATATTGGTCGGAATGGCAGCAGGCGGATGGTTGTGGCTGAAACCGACGATCCACTATGATGCATATTTAACAGAGAGGGCATCTGGCCAGATCCAATTTCTGCTGGATAAATTAGGCGGTGCTACCTGGCTGGTTCCTCTGACAGCCCTGGCGGGCATTACCCAGCCGTTGCTGCCTGCTGCAATATTGGATAAATCGCTGCCTGTCTGGATGACCATCATGAGCGTGCGCGCTATCGGATGGTATTTTGCGATTCCTTTCATTGTCTATTCGCTATTTGCTTCGTGGCCGAAGAAACAGCAAGGAAAAGAGTGGGTGGTGTTTCTGGCGGCGGTTGCCATGGCTGCCTGGGTCTGTATTTCGACGCTGCGCGCAGGTGGTGATCAGTGGGATAACCCCCGCTACCGGGCGATATTGCTCCCCTGGCTGGCGTGGCTGGTGGGCTGGAGCTGGCAGCGCATCCGCAGCGGACACGGCGCCTGGTTCTTCCGCTGGCTGGCAGTGGAGGGAATTTTCCTGCTGGGAATGTTTGCCTGGTACCTTGCCCGATTCTACGGCGGAAAATTTAAAATTCCTTTCCTTCCCTTATCGGCAGCAATCGCAGGGATATCGATTCTCATTGTCTTAAGTGGAATCATCATCGATCAGGCCAGGATCAGACGGAACCGGAAGGAGCAGGATCAATTTCTTGACAATAACCCCTCCCTCAGGTAGAATTATTGACGCGCCGAGATAGCTCAGTTGGTAGAGCACACGACTGAAAATTGTGGGGTCGCCAGTCCGATCCTGGCTCTCGGCACCACGCACTCCCTTTCAGGGAGTGCTTTCTTATTAAATTCCGTAAAAGCACTTAACAGTTACGTTAAGTAAACTTAACAAATACTTAATGCGTAATAATACGGATATATGTTAGTATTGCATATGTAAATCCAGAAAATATTTTAGCAAAGGAAGAGAAAATATGAAAAAGTCATCCAAGGTTTTGATTGTTTTGTTGTTGGCCCTCATCTTATCCGTTGGGGCATATGCTTTCGCAGATAGTAACACGGTTGCAGCATCACAGGCGGGCGACGGCGAAGGCGATATCTCTGGTTATACCATCAGCGCTGTTCATTACACCCTCAATGCCACCAATCCCGGACTCATTGATTCAGTATCCTTCACCATTTCTCCCGCAGTCACCGCCACCACGGTTGTGAAGATCAAACTTGTCGATTCCGGTTCAACATGGTACACCTGCACACCTGGCGCGGGAACATCAGTTACATGCCCCACCACCGGTGCGGATGTCCTTTCGGCTGACATGTTGCGCGTCGTTGCAGCCAACTAATTAACCAGGATGATCGGGGGCGCCAGATAACAACCGGCGCCCCTCCATCAAACAATGAAAGCTTTCGTCAGATTTTTCAAAACCCGGATCATCCAGTCAGTACTTGGACTGTTGTTTGTCCTCGTCGCCTGGGTGATTTTTTTACCGACACAGTTCGGCGGGAATCTGACTTATATTGTGATCACAGGCTCAAGCATGGAACCCCTTTTCCATGAAGGGGATTTTGTGATCGCCGATGTTCAGGCAGAATACAAAGTCGGCGATATCGTCATCTACTTGCACCCCGATGTCGGCCGCGTTATTCATCGCATCATCGACCGCGATGGCGATCGCTTTATTCTAAAGGGTGACAATAACAGTTGGATTGATGGATATTATCCTTCACGCGAGGAGATCATCGGTAAATACCGATACTCCATTCCAAAAATCGGAAAATACTTTTTGAAACTTCGACAACCATGGTTGTTCTCGCTGTTTTCCGGTCTTTCTGTTTTCATCATAGGAGTTTCTATGGTAAATCCTCCACAACCAACCAGGAAAAGTAAAGCTGGACATTCGGATTTCCTCCATTCCTTTGGAGTCAAGCTCAGCCAGTGGAAGGAAGGTTACTGGTTCCCGGTTTATATCATTGGGCTTGGATGTCTGATATTGGGAATTTTTGCCTTTACCAGACCGCTCCAGAAGACAGTTACCAACGAGATCACCTATACACAAAGCGGTCAATTTGCCTATTCCGCGACAGCTGCAGACAACATTTATGACCAAAACACTGTTCAAAGCGGTGATCCAGTTTTTACCGCTTTGACTTGTGCAGTAAATCTTTCTTTTGACTATCAGGTTTCTGCTGCAGGTGATACCACTGGCAGTGGAACATATCAATTATCTACACTAATAAAAAGCACCAATGGTTGGAAGCGAACCATCTATCAAGTTCCTCAAACTCAATTCGAAGGAACTTCTTTCCAGGTTGACCAATCCATAGACCTTTGTGAAATTCAAAAATTTGTTTCATTTGTTCGTGAAACTACCGGTGTGGATGGACAGCAATTTCTGCTTGAAGTAACACCAGAAGTACAATATTCTGGACTGGTCAGCGGGAATCCATTTCAGACCAAATTTAACCCCGTGCTAAGCTTTCGCCTTGATGAACAACAGGTATATCTTAACAATCTCTCTGGGTTTGAAGAAGAAAATCCTTTATCACCGGTTCAGGAGGGTATTATCCCTGTTGAAAAAACAAGTCCGATGACCATGAACATCCTGGGATTGAACTTACCTGTCAGTGCCGCCAGGGTAATATCGGTAATTGGTATTCTCATCAGCGTAATTGGATTAATCATTCCGGCGATTAGCTACAAGCATGTGCAAAAAAGAGATGACAGATTAAGCGACCGGCTTGAATTCGGTCAAATGCTGGTGGAAGTTGACCAGTCTCCCGTGGGCATAAACGATCGGATGATTGAAGTTTCATCCCTGGAGGATTTACTTCTTCTTGCTGAAAAGACTGCCAGTGTAGTCATGGCTTGCCGGAATCCTGAGACAACGGATTATTTTGTTCAGGTGGAGCGTAGATTCTTCCACTTCACGAAAGATCACCAGCAAATTGGGGATAAGACAAATTTATGATACGCGCCTTTCGACCTCTGCGGTGGTTTCTGATGATCGCGTTGCCAGTTCTGGCCTTTGCGGTATTTGGAGCATATGCTGCAACCAACACCGTCCCTCAGACATTCACAGATGACATTTCTACCCCCATACCGATGATGATGATGATTCCAGACGAGTGTAAAAACCTGGGAATCACCCGCTTCTATGACGTCGCTACAAGGCGTGCAATTGGAAGCGGAACGAATACGCTTTTTCTAGGTACTGCGGGCAATGACAAAATCACCGGTCAAAATGGAAATGATTGCCTGGTTGGTGGCGGCGGGAATGACACGCTTATCGGAGGGCCGGGTGACGATGTTCTGCTGGGTGGGGATGGAAATGATAGTCTCAGAGGCCTTTCAGGAACAGACACCTGCTACGGTGGTGCGGGCACCAATGATTTCTTTAAATGTGAATTTATTTATTAAATTTCCTCATTTTCACCTGAAATAAAATGCGATTTCTCAAAAAATCGCATTTTTTCTTAATACAGGGTATCATTAGACGCGAGAGATGAAAAAAATCAAGTCGCTTAATGTCTTATTTGGTTTTGTGATTGTTATTTTATTGATTGCTCTCGTTGCAACCAGTGTGGATCAAAGGGGAACAGACAGGCAGACACCTGTAAACAGCGTTCAAGCAGGCGATATTAACATAAGCGTCACTCAAACACTGGCCGCAATTTTTGATGCGACACAGCAAAGCACCCAATATGCTGTGGATCATACAACATCCACAAGTGCCACTCAAACCAGTGTACCTTCGCCAACAGCGACGGAGTTTGTTATTCCGGAATCCTTTTATATTACAAATATCAGCGGATCACGGCAGTACTTTGCCCTGGGATGTGAAGCCAGCGCGGCCGCGGACTGGGCGAACTATTTTGGCGTTTTGATCTATGAGTATGATTTTCAACATCAATTGCCATTATCAGATAACCCTGATCTGGGATTTGTTGGAGACGCCAAGGGCCCGTGGGGTCAGGTTCCGCCGTACGCCTATGGCGTGCATGCCGAACCGGTTGCTGCGCTGTTACGTGATCAATATGGCTTACCTGCAATTGCAGCGAAAGGGCTGACATTAGAACAGATACGTGAGAGCCTGGCACAATCCAAACCGGTCATTGCCTGGGTGATTGGAAATATGACCGGCGGTGTTCCTGCAGAGTACACTGATTCACAGGGAAACACCACCATTGTTGCCGCTTATGAGCACGTGGTCATTCTCACCGGCTATGATCAGGATTCGATCCGTTACATGAACAACGGCAAATTCTATGAAGTCCCAAACGAAGTTTTTCTGAATTCATGGGGAGTTTTGGGCAACATGGCCGTGATACACAAATAGGAGTTTATTATTGTGAAGGAATATTCAATCAGCAATATCGGGGCTCTGGCTGCAGAAACAATCGCTTCTGCCGATTCCGGTTCGATCATAGGGATTACTTCCAAGGGAGCTTTTATTCGTACAGACGACCGAATCTTATTTCTGACCTGTGCAGATTATCGCAGTCCTTTCAATTTGACAATATCTGACGCAGATCACCGGTTAGCCGAGCTGCAGCCGGGAGATCTGGTTGTCTTCCGAACTGGTGAGCTTTACATTCCCGCGGCGCGGATTACCATCAGAACTGACGCGGCTGAAATTTGGACGCCTCCACCTCCGTCTCCTCTCAAAACACCCTTTAATGACCAGTTGGCTTTGGCAGAACAGTGGATAAAGACATTAGCACGAAAAGATCCCGACAAAGGTTTTCTCTTTTTAGCCAGTGAATCCGGTGCTCAAATCGATGTAGAAACCAGTCATTCGGTTCGATCTCTGCTGGAGGGATTCAAGCAAGGAAATTTTGAAAAATTGATGAGTGGTGTAAGGGTATTATTGGGCCGGGGTGGAGGGCTGACACCCTCAGGTGATGATCTGGTAACAGGGTTCTTCCTTTATCACATGCGCTATGATCAAGCTGTGGATATTGTGAGACCGGTCATTCATGACTGGCTGTCGCAGGTGACACAGCTGGCTTTTGAAAGGACAACCACAATTTCTGCAAACAGATTAGCAGCAGCCAGGCGGGGTTGGTCTGAGGA
The DNA here is from genome assembly GCA_034429135.1 of Anaerolineaceae bacterium. GTDB lineage: Bacteria > Chloroflexota > Anaerolineae > Anaerolineales > Anaerolineaceae > UBA6107. The sequence goes on from DAOUGR010000003.1 coordinate 122,720, forward strand.
GTTGTTCCTCAAAATAATTGATGCGCTTTTTGATTCAACAAATCAACTGGACAGCGGATTTTTTGAACGCTTGATCAGCTTTGGCCATTCTTCTGGGGTAGATACCTTTATGGGAATTTATTTTGCTATAAAAAGCATGTTATCAAATATTTGATGGTTAACAAAAAACAGGAGCCAGAAAAGGCTCCTGTTTTTTGTTGCTTGTGAGTTTTCCTAGACCAGAATTTCTTCCGGGACGATCATTTCTTCGTTGGCTTTGCGGATGGAATCGGGTACGTTGAAATCAAGATCTGCACCGGCCATCTGCTGGACGTATTTCTTAACCAACTGATCCCAGTAGGCTTTGGTTACATAGTAAACGCGGGCGCCGCCCAGTTCATGCTGGACTTCTGGCCATGGGTAGGAAGGCTGAGCCATTCCAAGACCCCAGCGCATCCAACCATTGTAAGACTCGTAGGTTGCCCACCATTCGGTATTCTTGATCATTTCGAAGGCGTAATAAGCCTTGGCGTAGTACATAACTGCGCCAATGCGGCCGCCGCGCAGGAGGGCCATGGTATGCAGGCTGATGTTGACTTTTTCATTCATCACACGACCATTGGCGAAACCTGCCCAAACACCATCGATCAAACCAACCAGGGTATAGGGATCTTTTAGACGATGGCGATACCATCCGAGGATTTCGGAGTAGACACGGGCACCGACGATATCATAGAAGTCGTGATCGACATCCATGAGACGTTTGACGTATTCCATCATCTTGGGGGCTTCATCGCGGCGAGCTTCGCGGATGTAGAGGGTGCGGCCGTCTTTCAATTTCACCTGGGCACCTGGCCATTTCGGCAGATCCATGGCGGGACCCTGAAGCAGTGCCTCGACTTCGCGGGCATCGATTTCCAGGGTTTCTTGACTTGCTTTTTCAGGAAGTTCGAATTTCACAGCAATTCTCCTTAATAAATAAAAATGATCAGCTACTAAGCCATATTGGCTGCGCTTAACTTATTCAGACGCTCAACATGTGAAAGATCATAAACGTCGCCGAATTTGGTCTTGGGCATGGTTGCGGCTTTCTTCATCAGTTCGTCATATTCTTTGTCATCAACAAAGGCTACAGCGCGGCCGATGGAAGCTTCACCGTCTACAAAGCGCCACGGGAAGAAGCCAACCTGAACACGGCGGTTGAGCAGAAGGTCGATCATACCACCAAAGCACTCAGCGTGGATGATCTGCTTCGGGAAGAGGTCGATGTGCATGAGCTGGTACTTTTCTTCGGTGAAGAATTCTTCGAGGGTCTTGTTGAATTTCTTCTTGAAGACGTATTCAGCCTGTTTGGCCTGGCGGGGCATCCAGGTGCGGATGATGGTGTTCATCGGATGGTCGGCGGAACCGCAGTCGACTGCGATCCAGCGTAATTTCATCTTCTTGGCCCAATCAGCAAATTCCTGGTCGGGGCCTGGGTGCTTTACCATGTAACGGATTTCATCAGCAGTGGGCTGATCCCAGCCAAAGTGGTGGTAACCGGTGTGGATAACGAGGATATCGCCTTCTTTAACCTCAACGCGGTCGGTGATCATTTTTGAGGTATAAACGTCATAGTCGCCGCAAACATCACTCAGGTCAACGATCGCTGCTTCATGCACGAGATAGTCCATGGGCAACGAAGCCATGTCACGACCAGGGGTGTAGAAGTGGATTTCACCGTCAAGATGGGTACCAAGATGGTTGGAGTGGGTCAATAATTGGCCGTTGGCACCGTTAGGAGCCAGGCGTTTGAAGTACTTTACCTGCAATGGTTCATAAGTTGGCCAGGGTGGAGTTCCAATTCCAAACGGGATGGTCAGGTCAAGCAGTTTCATATGATTCTCCTTTTCGTAAGATTTTCCTAAATAGCAGCGAACTGCTATTGGGTTACTATTTTAACATTACAATCCCAAAAAATCATCTTAAGGGATAGATTGGCGAATGAAACCATTCGCCAATCTATTCATTCTTACTTGGTACTCCAATCTTTTCGTTGATTCATTCTCTAAAACTAGTGCAAAAGGATTGGGAAAATCATCTGAATCAAGATACCAGCTGCCAAAACCGAGGCAACCTGTCCGGCTGCATTGGCACCCAGGGCATGCATGAGGATGAAGTTGTTGTTATCTGTTTCAAGGGCAACTTTTTGAGCCAGACGTCCACTCATCGGGAAGGCGCTGATGGCTGCTGCACCAACAAGCGGGTTGATCTTGCGTCCAGAAAGAACACAAACCAGCTTGCCGAACAGAAGTCCGCCGATGGTGTTCAATGCGAAAGCCAGCAAGCCCAGCAAGAGAACGCGAAGCGTACCTGTGTTCAAGAAGTCTTTAGCGATCATAGTGGAGCCAATTGTGAGGCCCAAGAAGATCGTGGCGGTGTTGGTGATGGCGTCTTTTGCAGTATCCACGAGCCCGTCAACCACACCAGATTCCTTGATCAAGTTACCGAGCATTAATGTGGAAATTAATGGTGCGGCTTCGGGGAGGAAGATGGCAGCAAAGATGGTAAGGATGATAGGGAAGAGAATGACTGTCATTCTGGATACTGGGCGCGGAGTGTATTCCATGTGAATTCCGCGTTCAGACTTGGTGGTGAAGAGCCGCATCAGAGGAGGCTGGATGATAGGAACAAGGCTCATGTAAGAGTACGCTGTAACTGCAATGGCTGCAGCCAGGCCGGGAGTCTCAAACAGTGATCCTAATTTTCCATTCACATAAATGACTGTTGGGCCATCAATCGCGCCGATCATGCCGATGGCGGTGGATTCTGCAAGGTTGAACCCAAGGACAAGGGCAATAATGAGGGTGGCAAAAATGCCCAGATGGGCAAGTGCACCCATGATGAACATGATTGGCTGGCTGAGCAGTGGGCGCAGATCGATCATGGCGCCTACACCAAGGAAGATTAACAACGGGAACAATTCATTACTGATACCCGCTTTGTAAAGAACGCCGAACATTCCTTCTTCGCCAACCATATTCACAGCAACGGGCAGGTTACCTAAAACACACCCAAATCCGATCGGTATCAGTAGGTTAGGCTCGTAATCCTTGAAGATGCCAAGGTACATTAGAAGTAAACCTACCGCTACCATGATCAGCTGTTGCCAGGTAATATCGAGAAGACCTCCGAGTAAACCTGAGAAATCAAAGCCTGTCATGATAGTATCCTTTCCTCCTACTCAATATCCATGAGGGGAGCGCCATGTGCAACTTTTCCGCCCACGGTTACATGAATTCGGGTAACAGTGCCTTCGCTCTGGGCGCGGATGACATTCATGGCTTTCATGGCTTCGATTACGCAGAGTTCATCATTAACGTTTACTTTTTGTCCGACCTGTACTTTGATGGCATTGATAACGCCTGGTAACGGAGATTTAATGGTGCCGGGGCCAGCAACTGCTGCTGGCGCAGCGGCAGGAGCGGCTGCGGCGCGAACCGGAGCTGGGGCTGGAGCAGATTTTACTGCTGCGGGTGCTTTTCCACCGATTTCTTCGGCTTCAACTGTAAATTGTTCACCGTTGACCTTTACTGCAACTTCGGCCTGGCGGGGGTCATCTAAGATTTCAACATCATAAGTGGTATCTTTGATGGTGATTTTATACTGTGTCATCTCGTTCTCCTAAAAGTGGAAGGTTGTGTTAACCGGCGTTGTAGACCAAACTGGCGCCAGGCGTTGATTTCTCCACCTTCGGTTTCGGTGGATACAACTTGCGTTTCAGCCTGTGCGCGGGCGATTGCTACTGCAATGGCCGCGGCAAGTTTCAGGTCTGTCTTGGGTTCTTCGATCGCAGCAGCTTCGGCTGCTGGGGCAGTTTCTTCTGCGCTTTCTTCGGTTTCTTCTTTATCAACGATGAAGCGTGTCATTAAATATACGACACCCGCTAATGCAGCAAGAATCAGAAGCAGTACGACGATCCCAATGCCGGATATTTGTAAGGCAAATAGCAAATTATTTTCCATTATCCGCGTCCTTTCTGTTACAGCGGGATGTTTCCGTGCTTCTTCGCAGGAGTGGTTGTCTGTTTATTCCTTAAAATATCAAGAGCTGCAATGAGCCTCTGGCGGGTTTCATGCGGGATAATGACCTCATCGATGAAGCCTGCACCGGCTGCCTGGTATGGATTGGAGAATTTTTCTTTGTATTCGGCAACCAGCTCTGCACGAATGGCTTTTGCCTCTTCGGGGGTTTTCTCTTTGAGGGCTTTACCGTGAAGGATGTTCACAGCGCCATCTGCACCCATGACCGCAATTTCAGCTGTCGGCCAGGCGAAGCACATATCAGCGCGCAGGTGTTTGCTGCCCATGACAATGTATGCACCACCGTACGCCTTGCGGGTAACGACTGAAATCTTGGGAACGGAAGCTTCTGAATAGGCATAGAGGATTTTCGCGCCGTGGCGGATGATGCCATTGTGCTCAGTGGCGGTGCCGGGCATGAACCCTGGGGTGTCGACAAAGGAAATCACTGGAATGTTGAAAGCGTCGCAGAAGCGTACAAAGCGGGCAATCTTGTCGGATGAATTCATTTCCAGGGTTCCAGCCATCGATGCCGGGTTATTCGCAGAAATACCGACGCTCTCACCGTTCAGACGGGCAAATCCAACCACTGCACTGGTGGCAAAATTGGCGTGGATTTCGAAGAAGGAACCGGTATCAACCACACGATTAATGACATCACGAATATCATAGGTTTGATTGGGGTCGGTTGGGACCAGGGTATCCAGTTCTTTATCTGCGCGGAATGGGCTGTCATTGGTGGCAACCACTTTGGGGGTACTAGCATTGTTGTCAGGAATGTATTCCAGGATCTTACGGACGATTGCGAAAGATTCTTCTTCGGTCTGGCCAACAAAATGCGCAACACCCGAGATGCTGCTGTGGGTGTTTGCACCACCAAGGGTTTCGGAATCTACGATTTCATGCGTCACGGCTTTGATGACTTCCGGACCGGTAATGTACATGTTGCCCATGCCCTGGGTCATGATGATGAAGTCAGTCAGAGCAGGTGAGTAAACTGCACCACCAGCGCAGGGGCCGCTGATAACACTGATCTGGGGAATGACACCAGAGCACTGAACGTTGCGATAGAAAACCTCACCAAAAGCATATAGGCTGTAGATGCCTTCCTGAATGCGTGCACCACCGCCGTCATTGATGGCAATCACAGGAACACCGGCGTCCATGGCGAGATCCATCACACGGGCTGCTTTCTGACCGGCAACTTCACCAAAAGAACCACCCATCACGGTGAAGTCCTGGGCATAAACGCAGACCTTGCGTCCATTAATGGTACCGAAACCAGCCACCATGCCATCACCAGGGATTTTGTCCTTATCCATGCCAAAATCGACATGGCGGTTCAGCATCAAACCGTTCAGTTCCTGGAATGAACCCTTGTCAAGCAGGGCATCAATGCGTTCGCGGGCGGTCTTTTTGCCTTTTTCATGCTGAGCGGCAATGCGTTTTTCTCCACCACCCAACTTGCTTTGTTCGCGAAGCCCTTTGAGCTTCTTGATTCCATCAAGCTCGGTCTTAGCTTCTGGATTTTCTTGCGCCATTACTACCTCCATCTAAAAAATTAGGAAATGTTAATACACTCATATAGTATAGGCTTAGAAAACTGACATATCAAGTGATACATTTAGCATCAAAATCGGTTGATTGTCATTTAAACGGTCTAAAAATCATACAAAAACCCGTGAAATTTCGAAATTTCACGGGTTTATTCACACACGAAGAAAGTCAGTTGATTACTCGCGCTTGTATGGTTTCAACAGAGCTGCTGGAGCTGAAACATTGCGGCCAGCCAGTGTGAGGGCCAGGATGGTGACGATATAAGGCAATGACAGGAACAACTCGTATGGGAGTTTAATCCCAGTGAGTTGAAGCCTGGATTGCAGCGCCTGTACTCCTCCAAACAGTAAGGAGCCCCACAACACCTTGAGCGGCTGCCAGTTAGCGAAGATGATCAGCGCAATACAAACCCAGCCTCTACCGGCAACGATGCCAAAGGTGAAAGAGCCGAGTTGAGCAACCGAAAGGTATGCACCACCAACAGCCATGAGACCACCGCCAATCACAAGGGCGATCGTTCTCAGGCTGTAGACGTTAATGCCTGCTGCATCTGTCGCTTCAGGATTGTCACCGACTGATCGGATGTTCAGGCCAAAAGTGGTGCGATACAAAATCCATGACACGACCGGGATCAATAAGATGGCAATGTAGGTCAGTGTATATTGAGAGAAGATCGGGCCGAGGATGGCACTGTTGGGGAAGAGATTTAACTGCTGGAAAGGAGCAATGGAAGGCAAAACACGGTTTTCACCGAAGATCAGTCTAAACCCGAACAGTGAAAGAGCCGTCATCAGAAGTGTAATTCCCAAACCTGACACATGCTGGTTAACACCAAGCCTGACAGATAAAAGGCTCATCAGAAGTCCAGAGAGCATACCTCCAATCAGGGCAAAGAGAATACCGAGCCACAGGGAACCTGTAAGTGATGCGCCTGTGAACCCGACAAATGCTCCCCAGAACATGGTGCCTTCAATTCCCAGGTTAAGGACGCCTGCGCGTTCACAAAATAGTTCGCCTAATGTGGCAAATATAAGCGGTGTAGCAATACGCAGCGTAGCCGCGATAAGATCGATAACAAAATCTCCCATAATTATTGCCTCTTGATTCGGTAATTTTGAAGCAGCAGCATGCCCAGGGTGACCAGGAGAAGCGTGGATTGAACGACATCTCCAAGGTATACAGGTACACCCAGCACGCGGCTGACGGTTTGCGACCCGGTATCGATGAGACCGATGAACAGGGCTGCAATCGTTGAACCGATCGGGTTAAGACCACCCAGTGTAGCAACAATGATGCCGGTATAGCCATAACTTCCTGACAACTCGCTGATCAGGTGATAATGAATTCCAGCAATTTCACTTACGCCTGCCAGACCAGCGATGCCACCACTGACCAGGGCGGCGATCAACATGGTGCGATTAACGTTGATGCCAGCGAATTGAGCACCAACTTTGCTTGCGCCAACTGCTCTCATCTGCAGACCAAGGGGGGTCTTCTTTAGCACAACATAAACGATCAATACCAAAACCATGGCGATGATGAAGCCAATATGAAGCCTTGATTTTGGTATCAACTGCGCAAACCTTGCAGCCTCAAAAAACTCGGGCGATTTTGGCCAGCCTGTTTCAGGATCTCTCCAGGGGCCGTTGAGAAGTGCTGAAATGAAATACATGATGACTGAATTCATCAGTAATGTCGTAACCACTTCATCCACTTTGAGCCTGATCTTTAACAGGGCCGGGATCAATGCCCATAACATGCCTGCGAGGAATCCAAGAACCAGTTCCAGAGGAACAGCAGCAATTGCTGGAAGGTTGGTAAATGTTGCTCCAACCCACGCCGCGGCAACAGCTCCGGCGTAAAGCTGTCCTTCAGCGCCAATGTTGTAATATCCAGATGCAAAAGCAAAAGTAACGGCCAGACCGGTAAAGATCAATGGTGTTGCTTTCACTAAAACTTCAAGAGCTGAAAATTTTGATGAAAGAGGAACCACGATGAAGTTGTAATACGCAGTGAAAGGATTTGCATCCGCGAGGATGATCAGCACCGATGTGATAATAAAAGTTACCACTACCGCCACAATGGGGATCAACGCCTTGCTCCACATTGGGGCGGGAGTTCGTTCCAGCTTGAGTTTGATCACGATAGAACCTCCATGCCTGATAATTTCACTAGCAAGCACCGGCCATCAGCAGGCCGATTTTCTCAGGGGTTGCTTCATTCGCAGGGACAATGCCCTTGATGCAACCTTCATAGATCACCGCAATGCGGTCAGAAAGTGCCAGAACCTCGTCTAAATCTTCAGACAAGAGAACCACTGCTGTTCCGCGATCTCGTTCTTCCAATAGACGCTTGCGGACGTATTCGGTGGCGCCTACATCAAGGCCGCGGGTTGGCTGCGAAGCGATCAACACTTTTGGTTTACGTGAAAGCGCGCGTGCCAGAACAACCTTTTGCATATTTCCACCGGATAACGTTCTCAGGCGATCATTGGGAGAGGCTTTGATCTGAAATTCCTCGATTTTTTGCTGTGCATCTTGGATGATCTTCTTGCGGTCTAACATACCATTTTTGGTATAAACGGGAAGATTCTCGAGGGCGAGGTTTTCAGCCACCGAGAGGTCACCCACGATACCCTGATGTCTATCTTGCGGGGTACGGCCAACTCCGGCTTCGGAGATTTGTCCGGGGGTGAGGTGTGTGATTTCTTTCCCCATTAATTTGATCGATCCCTGGCTTGGCGCCATCAATCCGGTCAGAACCTCGGTGAGTTCACCCTGTCCATTGCCAGAGACCCCCGCGATCCCAAGAATTTCACCTTCGGATACTGAAAAACTTACATCATTTAATATTCGACGGCCATGTTTCCCTTCCAGCGTTATGCCAGAAAGTTCGTAGATGGTCTTTCCGGTCTGGCGTGTGCCCTGACGGGTGACGCCAAAGGTTTCACGACCAACCATCATTTTCGCCAGTTCAACCTGAGTTGTCTCAGATTTCTTGACGGTACTGGTCACCACACCATCACGTAAAACAGTAATCCTATCGCAAACAGCCATGACTTCGATCAGTTTGTGGCTGATAAATATCACTGAAAGACCAGCTTTTACCAGACGTAAAAGTGATTCAAACAGAACATCGACTTCCTGAGGGACAAGAACTGCAGTTGGCTCATCCATAATAAGGATGCGTGCATTGCGGTAAAGCGCTTTCAAGATCTCAACACGCTGTCTTTCACCTACTGAAAGGTCTTTTACATAAGCAGAAGGATCTACTAAAATGCCGTATTTTTCTGATGCTTCAGCAACTTTCTTTTCGATGTCTTTTTGAGAAACCGTGATTCCATCGGTATATCCCAAAACGATATTCTCAGCTACGGTCAGGGTGGGAACGAGCGTAAAATGCTGCGTTACCATTCCAATTCCGGCTGCGATAGCTTCTTTTGGAGAATGAATATCAACTTTCTGGCCGTTTACGAAGATCTCGCCACTATCGGCTTTATATAGACCGTACAAAATTCTCATTAAGGTGGTCTTACCGGCACCATTTTCACCCAGCAGTGCGTGAATTTCGCCTTCTTCAAGGCAGAAATGGACATGCTGATTGGCTTTTACCGTGCCGAAAGTTTTTGTGATATCCTTCATTTCTACTGCTAACATAAGCCATCCTTCTAACTGATGAATCATCAGTTATTTAAAATGGGGCGGCAGATCATATTCTGCCGCCCCTGTATTAAGAACTAGTTTACTGCTGCGGGCTGAGCTTCATCGATGGGAACGCGGAAGGAACCGTTCTTGATTTCTTCGATTCTAGCGTTTACAGTGGCGAGAATCTCAGCGGGAACCTTGCTGTCGTTGCCGTGGAAATCAGCCAGATATGCACCACCTTTTCCCATCATGCTGAAGTCTTTCAGGTCCATGGAGGTGAAAGTTCCGGCTTTAACCTGTGACACCACGTATTCAACGGTTGGGGTCATGTCCCAAACGGGTCCGGTGATCACGTATTCAGGAGCGATCTCGTTCTGATCACTCATGTTACCGAAGACATAGACACCCTTTTCAGCTGCAGCTTCGATGACACCAGCACGCTCGGCATAGAGCACATCAGCGCCAGCAGCGATGTGAGCTAAAGCCTGTTCCTTGGCGGTGGCGGGATCAAAGAAGGAGTTAATGAAGGAAACGAGAACCTGCGCGTCAGGATTGGTTTCTTTCACACCGGCGATGAAGGCGTTGACGAGGCGGTTGACTTCGGGGATGGGAACTGCAGCCACAACACCAACGATGTTGGTCTTGGTGAGTCCGCCAGCCATCATACCGCAGAGATACGCGGGTTCGTGGATCCAGTTATCGAAAACGGCCAGGTTCGGAGAAACGGGGCCCAGCTCAGAGCCGAAAGCGAAAGCGATTTCGGGATAATCGGCAGCCACGCGGCGGACAGCTTCTTCGTTTACGAAGGCATCACCCATGATCAGGTCAGGTTTCTGCTGTTCGGCAACTTCGCGGAGCACTCTATCCATATCACCAGAGTAACCGATATCTTCGGTGTAGGTGTAATCGATCAATCCTTCTTCCTTTGCCTTGAGCAGAGCGTTGTGGATAACACCATCCCAGGGCTCTTCAATAGGAGTGGCGTAAGCCCCAAAGACTGAGATCTTGTCACCTTTGGCGGCAGTGTTGCCTTCACCAGCGCAACCTGCAATCAGGCTGGCGATCATGAGGACTGCAATAATGAACGGAACGAACGATTTTTTGGACATTTTTTCTCCTTCTATAGATATAAATAAATTTTCCAACAGGTTAGAGCAAATATTGCTTTTGATCATCCTCCTTTCGCATTTGAATGTTTTATTTTAATATATTTCACCGGTCAGGATGAGTAGATTACTGCAAGGCATTCGCTGCTTGAGGAATCAACAATGATTATTTCAGCAGCCACGGTTACCTTTTTCTGATTCATCCTGACCTGAAAACCAGATTCCTTATGAATTTGCCTTATAGATTTCGTCCATCTTCGTTTGATCAATCAGTTTTCCATGGCTGATCACGTAAGCTGGTTTTTCATGGAAGCGCAAAGCTTCAAGGATGTTGGGTTGATCGAGTACAACCAGGTTCGCGGGAGCGCCAACTTTGATCTCGAAATCCTTGAGACCAATGCAGCGTGCCGGGTTCTTGGTAATCATGTCATAAAGTGTTTCCATGTCCTCACGGGTTGTGAACCAGAGCAAGTGCGAGTTCAAGAAAGCAACCTCGAGCATGTTGTTGCGTCCGTAAGGATAGTAGGCATCAGAGATATCGTCCTGGCCCAGGCAGACGAGCACATTCTCATCGAGCAATTCGCGCACGCGGGCATGCAGCGGACCGGTATGAGGATCGCTGACCACACCCATGCCGGCTTTCTTGAGCAGTGCAGCCAGTTTCTGCAGGTATGGTTTGGGATACATCGACATCGCGCGGGCGTGGTGGGCAAGCGAGCGGCCCTGCCAGCCGGTCTTGATCGTTTCGAGAGCCATTACTTCCAAGGATCGCAAACCGTTGTCACCGGCGTCATCCACCAGCATGGAAACGGGTTTGTCGAATTCTTTTGCGAGTTCGAAGCAGATGCGCACGTGTTCGGCAATGTCGGCATCGGTATATTCGATCCAGGGAATGCCGCCAACAACGTCTGCACCCAATTTCATTGCTTCGCGCATTAATTCTTCGGCACCGGGTTCGCGCACGAGACCATCCTGTGCAAACGCGACGACCTGAATGTCAACGATCTCCTTGAATTCTTCGCGGGCTTTGATCAAGGCTTTGACGCCTTCGAGTTTGGCTTTTGAATCCACGTCTGCGAACGCACGGATGTGCGTGCAGCCGTAGCGCCCAGCGAGGGCGCAGGCTTTCCGTACGTTCTTGATGATCCACTTTTCATCGTACTCTTCTTTGACCTTGGCAGCCAGTTCAATAGCGGTCATGGCCTTGCCCATGTCAGCGCCGTGGTAATCTTTTAACGCTGATTCATCCATCTTCATCAGGGTATATACCTTGCAAAGATGAAGGTGGGTATTGACGTAAGACTCGGTTACCAGATTCCCGGCAGCATCCAGTTCATGCTGACCCTTTTCTGCGATCTTATCTTCGATCTTGACGATCTTGCCCCCGGCGATTGCAATGTCTTTCTTTGTCTTGGGGTCACCGCGCAACACTGCATTGCGGATGACAATATCATAAGTTTCTGTCATTACTTCTCCTTCTGTTTCTACAGATAAATTGATTGAATATGCCGGAGAATTCCCGGCATATTCAATTTGCTCGCGTTATTTTGTTAATCCGGCGTCATACATGGCCAGATAAACCTTTTCTGCGGAATACGGAGGGCCATCCAGGCGGATGCCTGTGGCATTGTAAATTGCGTTCCCCAGCGCTGCGATGGTCGGAACCATCGGGTGTTCACCCACACCACGTGCACCCCAAGGGCCGTCATCCTGCGGAACTTCCACAAATGGGACATCAAGCGGGAAGTTGACATCTGGTGCGGTGGCAATGCGGTAATCGACGAAGCTTGGGTTGGTCATTACACCATTGCGCAGGCGAATTTCTTCAAACAGCGCGGAGCTCAAACCCTGAACGAAACCACCCTCGATCTGTCCTTTGACCAGTTCGGGGTTGATTGCCTTACCGACATCAAACGAAGCGGCAGCCTTTACCACATGAATCTTGCCGGTATTCTTATCGATTTCGATGTCGAGACCTTCACATCCAACGGTGTAGTGCACAACAGCGCGTGGACCCTGCCCGGTTTCCAGATCAAGATTGGTGATGTATTGAGGCATGAAGGAACCGCGTCCTACGATAGGTCCGCCGATCCAGCCGCCGTTGTTTTCTCTTGGAAGACCATAAATAACCAGGTTAGCCAGAGGTGTTTCTTTTTCACTCTTGTAAGAGACAACCACCCCGTTCACAATATCCAGATCTTCGGGGTTTTCTTTCCAGGCTTCAGCGACAACGTCCAAAATCTGGCGGCGGGCATCTGCGGCCGCTGCGCGGACGGCGTTACCCATGCTCCAGGTAAGGCGGCTGGCAACCGTCTGCCATTCATAGGGGCTGTATTGGGTGTCTATAGGTCCAGCGATGCGCACATCTTCGTATTTCACGCCCAACGCTGCGGCTGCCATTTGCGCCATGACTGTGAAGGTACCCTGGCCGAGTTCCTGGCCGCCGAGACCGACCGTTACTTTGCCATCTTCAGCCAGTTCAACCCAGGCACTGGAGCCAGGATTGGGTGAGGTAGCGGGGGCCTTCCACATGATGGCGATCCCTTTGCCGCGCACGCGGTCTGGTGAGGTGGGTTCTTCTTTCTTGGAAAATTCGATAGATTTGGCGACGTTGTCAATGCATTCCTGAATACCGTTCGCGTGCATTTTCATACCGGTGACGATAATGTCACCTTCAGAGATGGCATTTTTCTTCAGGAAAGTGACTTTATCGAAACCAGCTTTTTCGGCCAGCTCGTCGATTGCCTGATCGATACCGGTATGTAATTCTGACATGCCAAAGCCACGGTATGCACCACCAATCGGGTGGTTGGTATAGACGCAGATCGAGTCGGTTTCGATGTTGGGGATGTCATATGGGCCAGAGCTGGAGTAACCAGCGGCGCGTACAACGTTGGCTCCATATTCTGTGGATGCGCCAGCGTCCCAGTACATGACGTTCTTCAACGCCAAAATGTTACCGTCTTTGTCGCAGCCGACTTTGACGTGAGTGGTCAAGCCCTGGCGCACAAAGTTGGTGAAGAATTCCTCTTCACGGGTGAGCATTAACTTGACTGGCCAACCTTTACACTTGGTCGCAAGGGCTGCTGGGATGGCTTCCATGGTTACACCGGCTTTCGACCCAAAACCACCGCCCACCAGAGGGGCAATGACGCGCAGGTCGGTCTGGGTGATGTGCAAAGCCTGGGCGATAATATTACGCTGGGCGAAAGGAGATTGTGAAGAAGCCCAGATGGTCATCTTTCCCTTTTCATCCATCAAGGCAATTGCGCCGTGGGTTTCGATGGGAACATGCTGAATGTGAGGAATGTGGAAAGTGCGTTCAACAATGTATGCACATTCTTTCCAGGCCGCCTCACAATTTCCGCGGCGGATTTTGAAATGATTGGAGATGTTGGTTCCAGGTTTGGGGAAGAGATAGTTCGGGCAATAGTATTCGCCCAACTGGGGGTGAATTAAGGGGGCTTTGTCTGATGCGCCATATTCAGCATCAAATACGGCTTCCAGAATTTCGTATTCTACTTCAATCAAGTCGCAGGCCTTCATGGCGATTTCTTCGCTAACGGCGGCTACCGCTGCGACAGGTTCACCAATGAAGCGGACACGATCCAGAGCAAAGATCGTTTTGTCTTTCAAATATAAGCCCATGCGTTCAGGGAAATCTTTGCCAGTAACGACAACTTTCACGCCGGGGAGTTTTTCTGCTTTGCTGGTATCAATACTCTTGATCAACGCATGCGGATGTGGGCTGCGTAATACATGGGCGTAGAGTAGTCTATTGCCAAACTGGAGATCATCCACGTAAATTGCACTGCCAGTCACTTTTTCGTATACATCGTTGCGTTGCAGGCTTGCACCGATTGGGCTGGAAGGTTTCTCTTTAGATTTCGCGTTTGCCATATTACGGCTCCTTTGAGGATATTCAATTATCCTGTATCTATTCACTATATCTGAAGCATTACATCTTTGCGGCTTCTTTAATACCGTTGACAATACGGAAGTAACCCGTGCAGCGGCACAGGTTTCCAACGATTGCTTGCCTGATCTCATCATCGCTTGGATTCGGATTGCGTTCCAGCAAGGCAGTAGCCGAGATCATCATTCCAGGAGTGCAAAAACCACATTGCACACCGCCGGCTTTTGCAACAGCTTCCTGGACTTTGGAAAGTTTTCCGTTTTTTGCCAATCCTTCGACCGTAACGATCGTTGCGCCTTCGCATTCAGCGGCCAGAACCATGCAGCTATTAACTGGTTCGCCGTTCATCAAAACCGTGCAGGCACCGCATTCTCCGGCTGAACAACCGTTCTTGGTGCCGGTTAGAGAGAGTTTCTGGCGGAGCATCTGAAGCAGGGTCATGTTCTGAGGGACATCCACCGTTTCTGTCAGATCATTGACGGTGAGTGTTATACGTTGATAAGCCATTCGTTCCTCCTAAATATGCAAAAGACCGAGACCGGTTATTTGCTTAGTTGATTCCAAACTTCAGTGATGGCTTCTCGAGTCAGGTTGCGTACCATCAACTTGCGGTAACGGGCTGAACCGCGCACATCATCAATAGGCGTGACAGATTCCATGGCAATATCTGCAGCCTGGGCAATCGTCTCTTCGGTAATTTTCTTTTCAGAAAGGACCGCTTCAGCTTTCAACGCTTCAAAGGGAACCGGGGCAACGGAAGCCAGGGCAATTCTGAAGGTGTAACCGGATGGTGATTTTTGATTGGGATAACCTAGAACCGCAACACCAACGATCGAAAGATCACCGATTGTGTTGCGCCCGAGTTTCTTATACACACCTACCATTCCAGCAGGGGGAACGGGCAAAGTGATCGATACAACAACATCACCGGGCTTGAGGACGGTGCGTCCTGGTCCGAGGAAGAATGAATTCAATGGGATTTGACGAAAACCGTCTGTACCGTGAACGTTTAAGACGCCATCCAGCACCATGCAGGTGCCAATCGTATCCCCAGCGGGAGACGCATTGCAAATATTCCCGATGATTGTGGCGCGGTTGCGGAGCTGATAACTGGCAACTGAATTGGCTGCCATAGCCAGATTGGGGTAATGCGCGATGACATCCTTGTTAGTAGCTACTTTGTTCATTGGCACGGCTGCGCCAATTGTTAATCCCTTTTTGGGATCGAACGACAATTCTTTTGTGCCGTCCAGGCCTTTGATATCGACAAGGTAATCGACCTTTAACACCCCGTCGCGCAGGCGGACGAAACAATCCGTTCCACCGGAGAACGGCTTGGCCGTACCATTGTGTTCAGCGAGGAATTGACTCGCTTCCACAAGGGTGGCCGGTTTTACATACTCTAGCTCTGGAAGTCCTGGATGAGGATTGATCATAGTATGTCCTGTCTTTTTTAAGATTTCTGGTCCTTCGAGCGTGTTTCCCATCCTGAATCAAATGAATGCCCAAAATAATGGTCGATTCAGAATGAAATTCTATGAAAAGCCTGTATAGCTAAAGGGGGAGACGTAACACTCAGTTATCGCTAAAACTGTTTCACCTCGCTTTCTCGTTCTGCTGATTAAATTGCTACTCATCAGAGATGAAGATGGTGTTGTGCTACTTAATTCTAGACGGAAACCCAATTCTGTAGAGTGATGATAGCATGAATAAAATCTGATTACAAGGCAATTATTCAGGTTGTCAGACAAAAAGTGATGAATGTAATAAATCTTCAACAACTTTTTCCACTGGAAAAAAGCGTTTATAAGGATTGATTTTCTTAAGTGAGCTAATTAATTCTTCGAAGACCGGACTAATTTTAAAAATTTCAGATAGCAGGTCATTGTTCTCTGGTAAAGATTTCTTGCCTTTTCAAATTGTTTGGTATATGATTAATTTTGCGTTAAGGAGAAAACGTACCAATCTCGTTTAACTCAATTTCTATGGAGGAGAAAAGTGAAAAAGACACAGTTTGTTTTGATTTCGGTGTTGGTTCTCAGCGCTATTCTGTTAAGCGCCTGTGCCACACCCACCGCTGCCCCTACAGCAGCCCCGACCGAAGCTCCAGTTGTCACTGAAGCCCCTACTACAGCCCCAACTGAAGCACCCACACCGGAACCCCCGACCCCGACCCCGGTACCCGATCCGGTCTGCACTTTGATGCAGAATCCGCCAACCGTTACTCCTGGCGGGTTGGGCTCTCCTGAGAACCCCATCGTGATCGCCTTTGTTCCTTCTGGTGATACTGGCAAGATCACCAAGGCCGGACAGGGAATCGCTGACTGCTTGAACAAGATGACTGGTCTTTCCTTCAAGATCGAAGTAGGCACCTCGATGGCCGCATCCATCGAAGCCATGGGCGCTGAGAAAGCACAGGTTGGTTTCTTGAATACTTTCTCTGCTCTGCTGGCCAACGCCAAATATCCTGGCATCACTCCTGCCCTGGTCAACCTGCGCAAGTACACTCCGGGTGGAGATGTCGATCCTGATAAGGATCTTGCCGGTCAAATGGAACCGTTCTACAAGGCGGAATTCATCGCTGGCGTTGATACCGGAATTAACTCGCTGGAAGATGTGAAGGGCAAGAAATTCTGCTTTGTTGATGCCAACTCAACCTCTGGCTATGTTGTTCCGAACATTCTCTTCAAAGCCGCTGGAATTGATCCTGAAGTGGACTTCACCTATCAGTTTGCAGGCGGACATGACAAGGTTGCGATTGCAGTTTACAACGGCGATTGCGATGCTGGTGTTGCATACACCGACATTCTGACCGACGAATCTGCCGATCTAAAATCCACCTATCCTGATATCACTGAAAAGGTCAAGATCTTCGCGGTTTCTGAACGCATCCCCAACGATGGCGTCCAGTTCATCGCCAGCCTGGATCCGACCTACAAAGCGGCCATCATCCAGGGTCTGCATGCCATGACCGATGATCCCGGTGGTAAATATCTGTTGAAGAGCCTCTATTCCATCAACGACTACATCGATGTTGAGCCAGATTACTACCAGCCTTTCTTACAGATCCTGGTAGCAGCCGGTGTAGACCCCGCAGAACTTGTAAAGTAAGTTTCTCATGTCAAATTACTGGCAGGTCGCAAGACCTGCCAGTATTGTATTAAAGCGCTTTCTTGTATAATGGAACTTGAAACAAAGCCTCTCATAAAAGGATACAAAATATGTTAATTGTGAAGGATCTGGTAAAGACATATCCTAATGGAACCCAGGCACTTAAGGGAGTCAGCTTCGAGGTCGAGGAGGGAGAATTTCTGGCGGTGATTGGATTAAGCGGTTCCGGGAAATCCACCCTGCTGCGTTGCATCAACCGATTAATCGAACCCACATCTGGCACGATTCTATGGAATGATATCGATATCACAGCGGCCAAAGGAAAAGAAATTCGGTTGATTCGGCGGCAAATCGGCATGATCTTCCAGCAGTTCAATCTGGTTAAGCGCTCCAGCGTCAATACCAATGTCCTTTCAGGACGTTTGGGATATGTTCCAACGTTTCCGAGTTTACTTCACACTTTCTCTAAGGCAGATCATGAACGCGCCCGAAGCAACCTGGCTATGGTTGGGTTGGAGGATAAGGCACACGTGAGGGCTGACTCGCTTTCAGGTGGGCAGCAGCAGCGTGTGGGCATTGCACGTGCCCTGATGCAGGAGCCAAAAATCATTCTGGCCGATGAACCGGTAGCCTCTCTGGATCCGGTTCTAGCTCATTCCATTCTGAAGTATCTAGAGCAATTGAATAAAGAAAGAGGAATTACGGTGCTTTGCAGTTTGCATTTTCTCGATCTTGTTCACCGTTATGCGACGCGTGCCATTGCTCTCAAAGATGGACAGGTGGTTTTTAAGGGCTTACCCAGTGAGATCGATGATAAGCAATTCAAAGAGATCTACGGGCAGGATGCCGAACGAATTGAAATCAGTTGAGATGCATCGTGAAGAGTAGAAACTCATGACATCCACTTCTAAACAAAAAAGCAATATCATGAAATCAACCCTTTTTGCGCCATTGCTTTCTTTGATCATTCCAGGCTCAGGGCAAATGGCACTTAAAAAGTCCTGGCGCGGTTTCACCCTTTTGATTATCACCGCGGTTCTGGCTTTTCTTGTCGAGTGGGGACTGAAATACTACGAAATTGGAAAAATGACGATCGGAGGATGGACAACCTCCTGGTTGTGGATTCCGCTCATTTTGTTCTGGCTTTGGAACGTTTTCGATGCGTATTTATTATCAAAACAGAAGACAGCACCGGTGATCGTGGCGGTTTTACTGGCGGCAGCCGTCCTTTATTTGATTGCCTGGATTGTCACTGATATTAATCTTGACCGCCTGGTCACGCGTTTCGACGCCGCGAAGACAGTTGCCACAAAAGTGGTAAACCCTGATTACTTCAAAGTTTATCAAAACGGCGAATATAAAGTATGCGGATGGAAGTGCCTGTGGGAGTATGTTAGCGCCAAGGTGAAAGGTGAGCCAGCACCTCTGGTAAGCCTTTCAGACAACGTAGGAGATATTTTTGGGCGGAAAGGCACAATCACCGCCACCTGGTGGGAGAAGCTAACCCGAGGCGCGCGGATCGGTGAAAGGATACCCGGCTTTGAGACCGGCAAGCTGATCGAAACAATCGCCATTGGCTTAATGGCAACGATTTTCTCCACCATACTCGCCATTCCTGTCAGTTTTTTAGCAGCACACAATGTCATGTCGCATGTTCCTGGCGGAAAGGTGATCTACTACATCGTCAGGACGTTGCTTAACATTGTTCGAGCGGTTGATACCGTTGTTTGGGGTTTGCTGATTATTGTGTGGGTCGGTCTGGGATCCTTTGCGGGTGTGATCGCGCTAACGATCCACTCGGTAGCCGCACTTGCCAAGCTCTTTTCAGAAGAAATCGAGCACATCGACCCCGGTCCGGTCGAAGCCATCGAAGCCACAGGTGGCAACTTCTTCCAGGTCATTCGATATGCGGTCATTCCTCAGATTATCCCGTCATTCCTTTCGTATACCCTTCTGCGATGGGATATCAACATGAGGTCTGCCACCGTGATCGGTTTTGTGGCGGGCGGCGGTATTGGATTCTTTGTTCTGGAAACGATACGCGTTGGTGGGTACCAACAATATGCCGCGGCCTTGTGGGCGGTTGCGGTTGTGATTATTCTGGTTGATCTCATCAGCAGCAAATGGCGAAATCGCATCCTTGAAGATAAACCCAGAGCCGCACAAAAAACCACCTGGTCGAAAATTCGCTCCTTGATTTACATCATTCTGGGAGTAGCTGCCTTCATTTACTGCTGGAATGTAACGAGTATAAATCTTAAGAATTTGTTTAATCCCGGTGTGACATTTGGCCGATTATTGAAAGATTTTGTTTCGATTGATCTTTCCCCTTCCGTGTTGGCAGGTGTGACCAAACAAATGATCACAACCATCATGCAGGCCCTTATGGCTACCACGTTGGGCGCTATCGTGGCCCTTCCGTTTAGTTTTCTGGCAGCGAAGAATTTGACCGGTAAAAGCCGCTTCTCAGCATGGATCTATGTGATCACTCGCGGCGTGTTCAATGTGCTGCGTTCAATCGAAGCGCTGTTATATGTGGCAATCTTTGTCTACTGGGTGGGCATCGGTCCTTTTGCCGGCATGCTTGCCCTGGCTATCACCACCTTTGCCCTTATCGGAAAACTCTTCTCAGAAGCCATTGAAAACATCGACACGGGTCCGATCGAAGCGGTCACCGCTACCGGTGCGAATAAACTTCAAATGATTTTCTACGCGATCGTACCTCAAATCACACCTCCGTTCCTGTCTTATTTGATATACCAGTGGGATATCAATATTCGTATGGCGACGATTATCGGCTTCGCGGGTGGTGGAGGAATTGGCCTGACCCTGAATAACTATTTTGGCAGTCTGCAGTATCACAAAGCTGGAACTGTGGTGGCGATTATCGTCATTGTGGTGGCCATCCTTGATTTCACGAGCGCCAAGATCCGAGAAAAATTTGTCTAATTTATCAATTGAAGAAATGTTGAAAAGAACAGGCTGGCTCAACGCGCCAGCCTGTTCTTTATGTCTGGTAATAGAGACCGATATTAATTGTTTTACATATTTAACAGATTCTATAGCTTGCCAGAAAGGGTGTAATACCACATACCGAAGTATTCCTTAAGAGTCTTGGTTACCGATGAAAGATGGGTATAAGAAGGCATCAGGTTCAGGAAAAATTCTTCAACTGTGGGGTGCCAGAGTTTTTCCCATCCGGCTTCGGTGATGCTGATATCGGTGGGCGCAGGGATCACCTGGCATCCCTGAGACTCGAAAAGGGCTACTGACCTTGGCATGTGGAAACTGGAAGTGATTAAAAGCACACGGTCATACCCCTGCTGTTTGATGTATTCACAGCTGTATTCTGAATCTTCTGAGGTATTGCGTGATTGATTCAGGATCACCATCGCCTCACGCGGAATGCCCATCATTTCCATCAATGTTGCCATATCTTCTGCGGGTGAAGATGAGGATTCATCGAGGAAATCAATATCACCCCCGCTGAGCAAGATGACTGGCGCGGCTCCTTCCTGGTAAAGTTTGACCCCGTAAAGCACACGATCGCCAGCGGAGTTGACTTCCACCATGCTGCGCGGCGCGACATCCGGTTCGGTGCCACCGGCCAGAATCACCATGGCATCGGCGGTTGTGCCTTCAGCGAGCGGCGGGTATTTCCACTCGAGCGTTCTCGCAAAACTCTGCGCCACATACCTGTTGCCTGCAACCAACAGGATGATCACCCCCAGAATCAGAAAGATTTTCGACAGCCTGCGTTTCTTCCAGAAGATAAGGGTGAGGATCAGAAACAGGGTAATCAATCCCATCGGGTAGACAAAAAGGGGAAGGAATTTTGATAGAAAAATGTTCATGCTCTCTCCGATTAATTGGATAAATATTATCCAAATCTATTGACTTTCAAATGATTCCTGCTACACTATTCACATATCATAAACCAAAAGGAGGAGTTATGGATTACAACTATGGTGCGGGTGTTGGTGTTTTTACCTATTTGTTTTCGCTGGTAATTGCAATATTTTATATCTATTGCATGTGGAGAATCTTTGTCAAGGCTGGCAAACCTGGCTGGGCAGCCATTATTCCTATATACAATGTCCTGGTTGAACTGGAAATCCTGGGGCGGCCCTGGTGGTGGTTGCTGCTGATGCTTGTTCCTGTTGTTAATTTTGTGATCGGGATCATCATCGTCTTTGATCTGGCGAAAGTATTCGGTAAGGGCACTGGTTTTGGTTTTGGCCTGTTGCTCTTAAGTGTGATATTTATCCCAATCCTTGCATTCGATGATTCTAAATATCTGGGGCCAATTGCAGGCGAAGCTGCTGCCTATACTCCTCCCACGATCTAATGATTATTCTATGTTGAATAACAACAAGAGTCCTATCCAGGGCTCTTGTTTTGTTTATAATATCACTATAAAATTTGGTTTGACGTTATAGTATAAAGGCTGGGTATGATAAGGCATCATGCAAACTGATCTTCCGATCATTCGCACAAAAACGATCATCCCACGTCGCCGCAGTGAGATCCTCTCCCGTCCAAGACTACTAACCATTCTCGATAACGTCCTGGATTTGAAGCTGTTGATTCTTGCTGCCCCGGCAGGATATGGCAAAACCTCTTTGTTGGTGGATTTTTCTCACCACACCCAGGTGCCTGTCTGCTGGTATGCGTTAGATCCCCTTGATACCGACCCCAAACGCTTTCTAAGCCATTTCATTGCGTCTATTCACAGCAAATTTTCCTCTTTTGGTGAATCTTCACTGGCTGCGCTGGCTGAACTCAGTCAGGATAAGTTGGATCTTGAACCTGTAATTTCTGCAATCGTCAATGATGCGTACGAGCACATCACTGAGCATTTCATTTTTGTGCTTGACGATTATCACCTGGTGCGTGACAGCAAGCCAATTGAAGTGTTCATGAACCGGCTGATCCAGGACGTGGCTGAAAATTTCCACTTCATCATCGCTTCGCGTACTCTGCTGACACTTCCAGACCTGAGTCTGCTGGTTGCACGGTCGCAGGTGGACGGATTGAGCTTTGAAGAACTGGCGTTTCTGCCTGAAGAGATCAAGCAATTGATGGCGGTAAATTATCACCTGACGATTTCAGATGAGGCCGCTGAAGAGATGATCTCGAACACCGAGGGATGGATCACGGGTTTGCTGCTGACGGCGCAGCTTTCTTCTAAAGGGGTTCGAGAGCGCAGCCGGATCGAGAAAGTTTCGGGTGTCGGAATTTATGAATATCTCACCCAGCAAGTATTCGACCGGCAGTCGAAATCCATGCAGAGCTTCTTGCTGCGCACCTCATTACTGGAAGAATTTGATGCTGCTCTCTGTGAGAAGATCATCGGCAAAGCTCTGGGGCTTTATGGGCAGAACTGGAATGAAGTGATCGACCGCATCCAACGCGATAATCTCTTTGTTCTGCCTGTGGGTGATGAAACAATCTTCCTCCGCTACCATCACCTCTTTCGAGACTTCCTGCAGAATCGTATGCGGTTAGAACGCCCTGACGAGGCACGAAAAATTGAGGTCGAACTGGCTGCGTATTATGAGAGCATTCAGGAGTGGGAACGAGCCATAGCCATTTACTTCAGGATTGGCACTGAAGCGCAGGTGGTGGATCTCATCCGTAAAGCTGCCCGGCACATGATTCTTAGTGGTCGCCTGGTAACATTATCTGACTGGTTGAATTCTCTGCCAAATGGACTGGCGGACACCAAACCCGAGTTATTGTCTATTCGTGGGTCGATTGCCATGCTGCGCGGAGATTTCGCATCCAGCCTTGAATTTTTGGATCGTGCCATCGATCAGTTGAGAGATACAGGCGCAGATGAAGAACTGGCTGCAGCTCTCATCCGGCGCAGCGCGATCAAGCGCCATCTCGGTAACTATGAGGCAGCTCTTAAAGATGCCCTGGATGCCATCGAATTATCAAAACCACCTTTTGGTGCTGCGGTGCAGTTTGCTGAAGCGTTGCGCGCGGAAGGTTTAGTTTATTATCAGACCGGCGAATTGACTGATGCCCTTTGGAAGCTGCGTGAATCTTACCGTAGATTCCTTGATCTCAACCTCGAGTCAGACGCGGCAAAAGTGCTGATGGAATTGGGAATCGTTTACCTGGCAAAAGGTGACCTGGAACAAACTGAACATTGTTACCAAGATTCCCTCGAATACTGGGAACGCACCCACAATTCTTTGTGGCAGGCAAATGTGTTAAATAACATTGGCGTGCTGCACCTGACCCGTGGAGAATATGAGCAGGCAGTCATTGCACTGGAGAAAGCACTTGGCTATTCGCGGCTGGCTGTGAACCCGCGCCTTGAAGGCTATACCCTAACCACACTGGGTGACGTGTTCCGTGATCTGCGCGCTTTAAAAGAGGCCCGTCAGGCTTACACTCAAGCGAGCGAGATCCTGAAAAAAACCAATGACGTTTCACTGGATGTCTACCTGACGCTTGGAATGGCCGTACTGGACCGCATTGCAGGTTACTATAAATCTTCCTGTGATCAAATCGCACGCGCATTCGAGAAGGCAAGTCAGAGCGGATCGAAATATGAATACAACTCTTGCCGACTCGAACAGGCTATCCTGCAATTTAAGGTTGGGGGTGGGGAAGATTTACGTTCAAGGTTTCAAGAGCTGGAAGAATATTTTTATGATGCGGGATTCCATGTTGAAGGGTTTAAGGCTTCGGTTTTTAAGACTTTACTCGACATCGAATCTTCCCCTCACACCGCGCAAACGCATCTGAGTTCCAACCTGATTGCTGAAAAAGGTCAGGATGGCAAATATCCCTCGTTGATCCAGATCGGGTTGGAATTTCAGGATCGCATTGAACGTCTCATTGGGAAACCCCACGTTCCTGCAGAATTCGAGAACCTTCTGGCCGAAGTTAGAGCTTTTGAGAAAAAAATTCCTCAAATTCACCATGTGGTGCGACATTACTCATCGGCAGTGGATTTTTCAAGCCCCAAAATTACCATTCGCGCATTTGGCAAAATGCAGGTTCGGTTGGGTAACAAGATGATTGCGATCAAAGATTGGAAAACACAGGTGGTGCGCGACCTGTTTTTTTATCTTCTACTGCATCCGGAGGGGGTTACCAAAGAAGAAATTGGCGAGGTGTTCTGGCCAGATGCTGATCGTGATACGCTGCGGCTGCGTTTCAAGAATACCATCTATCGCATGCGCCGTGCGGTGGGCAAGGATATCGTTACCTATACCGATGACTATTACCGGTTTAACCGGTCAATTGATTATGATCTGGATATCGACGTTTTCAACATCGAGCTTGAAAAAGCTCGCAATGCAACGGATACTGATAGCCAGATCGAACACTTGAAAGCGGCTTTGAACGTCTATCGCGGGCCATTGTTGCCGAAATTAGACCTGGATTGGGCTATAATCGTGCGAGAGAAATACCAGCGTATCTACATCAACGCTGCAGAAACTTTAATCAACCTTTATATTAAGACCGGAAAATACACCCAGGCTGTTGCTCTTTCAAATCGCGCGCTTGAAGAAGATATCTATAACGAAGGCCTGCACCGCTATGCCATGATGGCTTATTCTGCTCTTAATGACCGGCCTGCCATTGCCCGGCAGTTTGAAAAATGCCGCAGCGTTTTGATGAATGAGCTTCAAATCGAACCTTCCCCACAGACAGTCAATCTTTATAACTCATTGATGCATTAAACAATTTTCGGGTCACATAAACTCGTAATTGAGGAATGGTTGACATCTGCTCAATTCGATGAATTTTGATTTCATCCTGAAAATGAGCCAGTTTTGCATCCTGTTTTGCATCCTACCCAGTGTAATAATCGTCAAGTATCTAAAACCAATTCTTAAACAAAAGGAGTCTCCCATGAAATCCATCTCAAATAAAGTCGTATTATTCGCTGGTAAATTAAGCAGCAATGTTCGCCTCGTTGTATTTCTTCTGACCCTCGTTCTCTTCGTGCTTGCTGCTGGAGCCCCCTCCGCAACCGGTTCAGTCGGCGGATAGTTCGTCAACAATGATCCTCCTCGTCGCAGTTGTCATCGGGCTTGGAGCCGGACTCTGCAGGGCGTGGATTGGTAAAAGGCAATACCGGGCGTATGAACTGAAGTTGCCTGGTTTGGTCCTATTGGCGTTCCTGCCACAATTGATTGCTTTTTACATCCCATCTGTACGCACTCAGGTCTCCGACAGAATTGCTTCAGTTTTGTTCATCGGTTCGTTAATCATATTATTAGTCTTTTCGCTCTTTAACATCCGCAAGACCAGTTTTTGGCCAATCAGCATTGGGTTTTTCCTTAACGCGCTGATCATTATCCTCAATGGCGGGTGGATGCCCATCAGCCCGGATAATGTTCAAAAATTGAATCCGAATGCGCCGGCAGGGTCCTGGTCGGTTGGTCAAAGGCTTGGGTATACCAAAGACATCGTACTCACGCCTGAATCCACCCGGTTGGAGTTTCTTTCTGACAGATTCACGCTACCGGATTGGATAAATTATCAGGTTGCTTTCAGCCTTGGAGATGTTTTCATCTCACTGGGCGTAATTTGGCTGCTCTGGTCATTAGGCGGAAAAAAGACGGAAAATTATTAAGGAGTCTCAAAATGAGTAACATTTTCCATGATTATCACCATCATGATGATTCCATCCTGCAAAAGGAACGTGAGTACAGCCGCATTCTTACTGCTGCTGTTGTTAACGAAAAATTCCGCAAACTGCTGCTCACTAACCCGGGTCTGGCTATTAAAAATGGCTTCGGTGGTGAAGCTTTCCATCTTGGAGCCGATGAAGCGAATCGTATTGCTTCGATCCGTGTCTCAACACTGGCAGAATTCGCCCGCCAGATGAATGGCACCGGTTCTCGGGTCAGCGTCTCTATAGAATAACCAAGCCAATTTATTTTTAGATTTGCATCATTCATCTAGAGCCATGCGCGTCTTTTGACGTCTAAGCATGCCGAAACATTACAGGGATAATTAATGAGTCAATACATCGACAGTATTTCTCGCCAATATAGCACGGGGGAAAGGACTGTTCCACCTAGAACCAAGGAAAAATGGACTGGTCTATCTGACCTTAGCCATTTTCTCATGGGTTCTGATACCATGGAAGATCTTGCCGAACGAGCGGCCAAATATATTGTGGATATCCTATCCATCGATTATTGCCGTATTGTTCTACAAGAAGGGAATAAGTATTATTGCAAGGCTTCATATTCGCGCACTTATCCATATTCAATACACACGAATAACAGGGAACCGATTGCAGCAGAGGCGGTGTATTCTCGGATGTTATCGCAGGATGCTTCGGCCAAACTCTATTTGGCTCACCAGCACCTGACCACAAAAGAGCACATCAGCCTGGGGATTTCACCCGGTGAGCAGTCATGGTTGATCCCTTTGCGTGCAGATACGATACAAATTGGCATCTTAATTCTGGGGCAAAAATCGGGATCAGACGGTGAGTTATTAGACGAGAGTTCATATTATCTGGTTGACTTGATCGCAGATCAGCTTTCAAACGCTTTTTTGCGTACTCAATTAAACAACCGGTTAGAATCTTTATCCATCGAAACGGTTTTGGCATTATCAAAAACTCTTGAAACGAGAGATTCACCCAGTAGTGTGCATGGCAAGCGTATGGCGGTTATGTCGGAGCAACTCGCTGCTCGTTACAAATTTTCCGTCCGGGAGACACGGGAACTTTGCTGGGCTGCGTTGCTACATGATATCGGTAAGATTGGTATCGAAGACATGATCCTGCGCAAGCCTGGTCCGCTGAATGATGATGAATGGAAAGTGATGAAAACGCACCCTGAAATTGGCGCTCAGATCGTGCGTGGAGTCTCTGGCCTTGAAAACCTTGCGCCGTTGATCCTCTCACATCATGAACGCATAGATGGACGGGGGTATCCTCTGGGCTTAAGGAGGGATGAAATTCCTCTGGGCGCACGCATCCTGGCGGTCGTTGATTCTTATACAGCCATGACGGAGGGCAGACCATATCGAAAAGCTCGGACGCATGACGAGGCAATTACAGAAATCAAGAAAAATTCGGGTGCAATGTACGACCCCGAAGTGGTTTCAACTTTTGTGGAATTATTCGATAAGGAAAGCGATATACCTTTATAACTTTCCGTCTTCCCTTTCTTAAGGGAGCGCCAGTTCTTCGCTGCAGGGGGAATTGAGAAATGGATGGTCAGAGTTCCTGAACCATCCATTTTGATTTATTCATCACAAATGATATTGCGGCACACCCCTGATTGACAGGATTTCACCAAAAAATATCCGATGATAATCGTTATCTTTGTAATGGGTGTTGATCTGTGTATCCAAAAAATGATCCGGATCGTAATCTTGCCAGTAAATCTTGCGGCATTCGATGACCAATTCAGCTTCTTCATAAACAGGCGCCGCAGTTTCTACGGCCTTCACAGGTGTGAGACCTGATTGGAAGACCTTATCCATCGACCGGCCTGACCGCGATCCAAGTTCCTGCAACTGCGGTCTGAACTCTTCAGGAAAGACACACAATGTGAAATCAGGATATTCGTTGATGAATTGGAATGTGTAACGGGTTGGACGCACTGCCACCTGCGCGAAGGGTTTATTCCACATGATGCCCATGCTGCCCCAAGAAATGGTCATGCAATTGAATTTCTTTTCTTCAAAACTTCCTGAAGTTAGCAGCATCCAATTATCTTTCCAAATTGAGAAAGATCGTGAAACAAAGCTGTTGATATCGATCAAATCTAATTTCATGGCTGCACCTTAAATCTTGATGATACGAGAGTATATCGAAAAGTGATCTGATCATGCGGGTTTGGCAGGATCAGTTTTTAGATCCCGGCCAAAAATTGCGAAAAAGACTGTGCCGATCACTCCAAAACCAAAAGCGGTAAGCAGGTTGATTTCTGGTTTGATTGCCCAGAGGAAAACACCGCCAAAGGCTGCTGCACTGACAATCACATCACGAATCAGATAATACACTCCGAATACCGCCGCCTTCTTACCTTCAGGGGCCAGATCCATGATCAGGGCCTTGCGTGTGGGTTCACCAAACTCTTTCAGCCCGCGAACGATAAAAGCCAGGATCAGCATGGGCATGTTATGAGAAAAGAGCAACACCAGCGGAAAGAGCGTAAAGAACCCAAAGGTCATCACGACAAAGGGTTTTTTGGAGGTTTTGTCTGCCAGGTATGCGACAGGGATGTAGCACAGCACAGCGGTAACCATTTCAACCGTGGAGAGCAAACCAAAATTAAACTCGCTGATATGGTTAAGTTCAACCACCCACATGACCACAAGCATGTCAGGAATTTGTTCACAGAAGCGAATGATGATATCTGAAATGAGCATATTTCGCAGGTCGCGGTTGAGAAGCCGGAACATCGCGAAGGGATTACGAATGGTCTCGTCTTTCGCAGGTGGTTCATCTTTGATCAGATTTTGCTGCACAAAGATGGCGATCACACCCAGAACGAAGGCGATCATGAATGCATAGCGGATGCCTTGGATTTCTCCATAGATACCAATCAGCAGACCGCCAATCACCGGGCCAAGCGCTTTGGGAATGCGTTTGGTGATCGAAAGCAGTGATACCCCCATGGTGCGTTTATTGGCGGGCATTACCGTGGAAACAAGGCTCATGGTGGCTGGCAGTGAAACAGAAGACCACGCCATGAAGAAGAAAGCTCCTACCAGCACAGCCGCCCAGCTCTGAAAGATGATTACAATGCTATATCCTACAAGCGCAATCAAATTGAAAATCAAAAGCGCTTTTTTGTGCCCGAGGCGTTCACTGAGGTAACCAGCGGGGAATGAATACAGGGCTCCCAGCAGGTTCTTCATGCCGCTCAACACACCTATCACTTCAAGACCGCCCCCCAGTGCTCTGATGTAAAGGGGCATGAAGCGGTCAGCCATCCATTCACCCATTCCGATCAAGATGATCATGAGTAAGACTGCCACCATGCTTTTCTTCAAATTGAAGAAGTTAATCACTTTAGGAATGATTGCTTTGGTCCTTGGGGTGGTGGTATTCGTCATGGGCTTTGACCTTTATTTGGTTGAAAAGGTGATGTTGAGATGAATTGGATTTGATTATTATAGTCTTGTTCCAATTAGGCGACATGAAAAAAACAGCCTGTGCATGCAGATCACAGGCTGTTTGTGTCAGCATATGGTTATAAATGCAAGTCTTTCTTGAGTTTTAATATGACCTTTTCGGCTGCTTCGACGCCGGCATCATGCATTTTTTCCACTTCACTAAATCCCCACGAAGAGTATTGTGATACCTGGGGCCGGATATAACAATCACATGCATCTTCACTGACAAGAGCTGCGCGCGCCTGCATTATATAGATCATGGCCATGACAACATCAATCGGGTTCTCAGGGTTTTTATTAATCCTGCCGCGTTTTGAAACGTCACTGGCGATCACATATTTTGCACCCATAGCTCTCACTTGACTTACGGGCAGGTTATCCACAATTCCACCATCTACCAGGATACGGCCTTCAATTGTCACTGGAGAAAACAGGCCTGGAATGGCTGCGCTGGCTCTAACCGCCTGAGCCAACGGTCCGTGGTCAAGAATAATCTTTTCACCGGTATTGATATCACATGCAATGGCGGCAAATGGAATTTTGAGATCTTTGAACTCAATATCTCCGATGGCCTGTTTTAAAAAGTTTTCCATTGGTTGGGTATCGAAAATCGAAAGGGGCTTTTTTAGAGAGATACGAATCAATGAAGGCCAATCAATGGTGTTAAAAAGGCGTTCGATCTCAGGGAGGGGTACACCGGCGCAATATGCTGCGCCCACAAGCGCACCTGCGCTTGTTCCTGCAACCACATCTGGCTTGATACCGGCTCCTTCCAGAACTTGCAGCACCCCAACGTGTGCTGCGCCATAGGTTGAACCACCGCTCAGTGCCAGACCAACACACGAGGGCTTGCGTAGACGTTTAACGAATTTGAGTGATCTTTGAATGATATCCATGTCTTTAATACGAGAATTAATGATTTTGGTCGCAATGATTCGAGGGATTTCATCATTTGTTCAAGGTTGTTTGAAGTTCTTTCACCAGCTGAGTCAAGATTTCTTCACGGTTTTCACGGGTTAAGGTTACCACCTGAGCGTCTGGCCAGCGCTGCAGAGCGATATCCATCAGCCGCGGACGGATGACAGCCACGGTCATATGAAAGGCTCGTGAATCAACAGCCCTCAACCCATTCTGCCAGCCTTCACCGCGTTCGAATTCGAGCGGACCCAACTCATCGACAAGCAACAGGTCGCACGGAACGGCTTTCAGAAGGATCTCATTCCCCCACTTGATTGATTCCTGGTCGAAAAGCCATCTGGTGG
This sequence comes from Anaerolineaceae bacterium, assembly GCA_034429135.1. Classification (GTDB taxonomy): domain Bacteria; phylum Chloroflexota; class Anaerolineae; order Anaerolineales; family Anaerolineaceae; genus UBA6107. The sequence continues at coordinate 153,476 of DAOUGR010000003.1, forward strand.
TATAGATGCCATCAATCGCTGAACCGCGCAAGATGGCGAGATGACGCTGCTCACGAGATTCAACGTTTAAAACGTCGATTCCGGTTTTGATTTCATTTTCATATACCGGCGGACAGATCACCCCTTTTGTGGAATAACCGCTTGTCTGTGCTGTTTCAAGGAGCTTGAGGCACAGGGTGGTTTTTCCATTTTCAAATTCTCCACTAAGGAGAATAATTCTTCCCTGATATTCACTCACGATAATCGCTCCATCGATCGGACCACACGCATTCCGTCTATATTCACGACCTCGACCGGTGTTCCGTAAGTTAAACTTAGTTTTTCTTTGGTGAAAGTATCATCAAGTGTTCCGGCATCCAATACCTGCCCGTTGCGCATTAAAACCAGGTGGTCGGCAATGAGTGCGGCGGCTTCAGGGTCATGCGTGCTGAAAATAATGGTGGTTCCATTATTTCGCAGTCGGTTAAGAATACGCAAAGTGGTATTACGGTTGCTGAGGTCAAGATGAGAAGTGGGCTCATCGAGAAGCATGATGCGCGGTTTCTGGCATAACGCCCTGGCGAGCATGGCTAATTGCAGTTCACCACCACTTAAGGCTGGCACAGGTCTTTTTTCAAGGTGGGCGATACCAATTTCTGCGAGCGATTCGAGCGCGATTTGCACATCATCCCTTCCAGGAAGGTCCAGCGGGCCGAGGTATGGCGCCCTACCCAACAGCACGTATTCAAGGACGGTATATTCAAACGGAATGTATTCCGATTGTGGCACCAATCCAATCCACTGACTTAACTCGCGCCTGGTGTACTTGCTGATTGGCACGTCTTCTATAAAAATCGATCCGGTAACAGGTTTCATCAATCCCAGCATCAGGTGGAGCAGGGTGGTCTTTCCAGCGCCGTTGGGTCCGATGATGGCGGTTACCGTTTCTGAAAGGATTTCGAAACTGACCTGTTTAACGGCCTCTGGGCGTTCAGGGTGATAAGTATAAGAGATGGAATTGACCGTGAGGATACCGCTGCTCATTTTGTGATGCTCACTTTCCTGCTGGTCATCATCACCAGAAAGATACCGGCACCGATCAGCGAAGTGATGATCCCTAGGGGGATCTCTCCTGTGGTTAACACCCTTGCCAGATCGTCACAGAGCATGGCGAATATTGCACCGACGGACATGCTGACTGGAATAAAATCTGCTGCGTTGGCGCCTGTGAGCCGGCGAGATATATGCGGAATGATCAAACCAATCCAGCCAACAATTCCGGCCACCGAGACAACAACGGCGGTTATGGCTACGCTGGCCGCGATCAACAGTGTTCTTTCACGCCCCACAGATACGCCCAGAGAAAAAGCGGTTTCGTCGCTGAGCGAAAGTAAATTCAAACGCCAGCGCATGAGAAAGATGATTGTTAATCCAATCACGACAACCGGAAGGATGTAATAAAGGTCTTCCCAGGTTACGGAATACAAACCGCCGAGCAGCCAGAAAACGATCTCAGGCAGTTCGGAGGTTGGATCAGCCATGTATTTCAAGATGCCAAGCCCGGCGGAAAAAAGGGCAGAAACAGCAATGCCAGAAAGAACCAATCGTAAGACCCATCCGCCAAAGCGGATTTTGCGGGCTATGAAATAGGAGAGTATCAGGCCAAGAACGGCAAATGCCGCGGCGTTGAGTTCAATAATCAATGGAGAGGTAGAAATCCAGAGGATACTGAAAGCGGCACCGAATCCTGCTCCCTGAGTCACCCCTAGAAAGCCAGGTTCTACCAGAGGGTTACGAAACAGCATTTGCATCACTCCACCGGCTGCGGCAAGAGATGCTCCAAGCAGAGCAGCGGTGATCAGGCGCGGCAATCTTAGATTAAAGACCAGTTTCTGTGCCAGCTCATCACTGGTAAGAACAGAAAAAGGCATAAAGAGTGGTTTCGGGTACCGGCCTGCAAATAACGAGATTCCCAAAACCAGCAAAGGTAGAATAATCAGAACGAGATTGGTAATTGTCTTTTGGTTTTTCACGATGAAAAAAGATTAAGAACGGGGTGGATTGCAGGACCACCCCGTTCAATGAATCATTACAGGTCACCTCTTACCAGAGGTAAGATGGTTTGATTGATTTCACTATCACTAAGGTTGTAGAAACCCGAATAGAAATACCTGATCTCTTCTGCCATCGAAATGTTGCTAAAAAGATCTGGGTGCAGTTTTTTGGCTGTCCAGGTCAGGCCCAAGATCCAGCGCGTATCCGCCTGATCCCAGCTCTGGAAATCCAGCGGGAAAGCGTAGATTTTGCCATTCTTTACTGCATCCAGCAAAGCCCATTTATTATCTTGTTTTAGTGAGGTAATAGCTTCGAGAGCTTTCCCTTTGTAATCCACCACCAGGATTACATCAGGGTTCCAGGCGGCAATCTGTTCAAGAGTAATCACCGTCCAGCCGTCTGTGGGGGTATCCGTCCAAACCGGTTTGCCACCGGCCATTTCTACGATACCTGTCTGAATCCACTCCGCAGGCGGTACTTTAAATGCGATTTCCCCGCCCTTGTCGGAATATTGCAGCATCAATACAGAGGGTTTCTGGTCATCTGAGAGGGTGGAGGTGACATCCGTGATCTTTTTTACTGCCTGGTCATAGAGGTTGACGAGCTGCTCAGCCCGTTCACTATCGCCAAATACCTGACCAAGAGTGCGGATGTCGTTGGCCATTGCTTCGGGCGTTTCGAGATCGAGGTAGACGACCTTAATGCCGATCTCTTCGATTTGAGCGCCAAGCCCATCCTTCAGGTAAGATTTCATCATCACCAGATCGGGGTTTAACGGCGCGATCTGTTCCGCGGTTGCATCTGTATTCAAAACCGTCATGGTTCTTGACCGAGGGAAGGCGGTGTTAATAAAATCTAGACCTGTCTGTGCACGGAGCTCGTACCCGGTGATGCGTTCCACAGCTTCGGGGAAGAGGAACGCGGCATCCAGGAGCATGAAAGCTGCTTTTCCAACAATGGCGATCCGCGAGGGAAGTTCTTCGAATTCAACCGTTCTTCCCAGGGCGTCGGTCACTGAAATCACCGGCACTTCTGTCGCCGGCGCTTCGGTGGTTACAACGGGTTCTACCGTTGTGGTTTCAGGAACATTGGTTGCTGCAGGCGCGGTAGCAGGGGTGGGTGTACCGCACCCGGCCAGTAATCCGGTAACAAGAATGAGCGCAAAAATTGCATAGATGGTTTTTTTCATAACTTTCCTCAAAATCATTCATTTGTAATCTGACGTTTTAGCCATTGGATCCAGTCGATCATGGACTGGATCTGAGAAATGCGGAATTGATAAATTTCTGTTTGAAATGACGCGGGCCCGGTTTCTCGAGACATCTTTTCTTGTGTGGTTTCCAACCAACGTTGACATTCTGCTAATTGGGTATCCAGAAGCGTGGTCACACGATCAGGCTGGTATTGCTGGAGAAAGTACAACTTGACCATAAATTCATGGCGGAATTCACGTGGATGTTTGACAGGTTCGAACAACCAGCCATTGAAAAGTGATTTCCCTTGGGCGGTTAAAGCATATTCCATGCGGGCAGGGCGCTGTTCATTGGATTGGAGTTTGCCTTTGATCAATCCCATGCGGTCCAGTTTATCGAGCTGGGCGTACATGTTTGACAATTTCAATCCCCAGATCATACCAACGCTATCAGGGTCGGTGATTTGCTTGTGGAGCTCATAACCGTGAACTGGCTTGTGATAGAGAAAGCCAAGAAGCGCGTACTCTGTTGCAGATAAATTGAAATTATTTTCTGTCATAGATTGAATACTCAATTATTGAGATAATATAGATTATCACAAGAAAATTTGTGTGTCAACGCATTGTGACCTATAATTAAACAATAAAAGGTGAAGGAGAAAAAGAATGGCAACTCAAACTGTTGATTTAGCACAATTATTTGGCACTGTTGTGAATGCCCTTGCACAAAATCAAAGTACATTGAATCAGGCAGATACATACAATCACGATCATGGTGACAACATGGTGGAGATTTTTGAAGTGATCACCCAGGCAATGAAAGAAAAGAGTTCAGCTGCGCCTGCTGATCAACTGGCTTATGCCAGTGAACTGCTGCGAGCGAAGACCAAGAGCGGATCAGCTAAATTGTATGCAGAGGGTCTCTCTGATGCATCTGCGAAACTGCAGGGAAAGAAGGCAGTCACTACCAATACAGCCATGACGTTAATCCAGGCGCTGTTGGGCGCACAGAAGAAAGTACCCACTTCAACATTGGCTACGAAACCATCAACTGATGCGGGGACAGATCTTTTGGGGTCGCTGTTAGGTGGTCTGACTGGAACCACCGCAACCAAGAGCACTGGCAAGAGCGCATCCAAGATTGATATCAATACCTTGTTGAAAGCCGGTATGAGTTACGTAGAAGCAAAGCAAGCTGGCAGCAGTGATTTGGATGCAATTCTGAATGCAGTGGTTTCCACCAGCCGGGTGAGTGACTCTGATTACCACGCCCAATCAGGAGCCATTGTTGCCAATACCCTGCTGCAGGCATTGACCCAAATGACCTCAAAGTAAAGGACGAAGTTTCAGGTGTGAAATGATACCCGGTTCGCTATGGAACCGGGTTTTGTTTCAAGATGGATGGGCTTCGTTTCAGTTTATAATTGGCGCAGAAAACCCTGGATTTACCACTCTTAAAAATCAGTTGAGACGCAAGAGTGATGAGTTTAAACTATCCGGGGGAGTCGGATTCATCGAGGTATTTGCATGACTCTTCATCGACATATCCCAATCGAAGCACGAGATGCCAAAAAAGACCATCTCTGGCTTCAAATCTCCTCGCTGCCATATTTTCGCGGTGTTCTGCGGGCTGTGGAAGCGCGTTTTTACGAAAATATTGATCTTCCTGCCCCCACGCTTGATCTGGGATGTGGAGATGGACATTTTGCTTCTCTCGCGTTCAATCGAAAATTGGAGGTAGGAATTGATCCGTGGCGCGAACCCCTAAAGGAAGCCGAGAAACGCAAGGCTTATCAAAAGCTTCTGGAAGGAAGCGGCAGTTCCATTCCTTACCCTGACCAATTTTTTGCCAGCGCGGTAAGCAACTCGGTGCTGGAGCATATTGCTGATCTTGAACCGGTTCTAACTGAATTAGCGCGTGTCTTGCAGCCGGGAGCTCCATTTGTTTTTTGTGTACCAAACCATCAATTCTTAAAGACACTCTCGATTGGCCGATTTTTTGACCAAATCCACCTACACTTTCTTGGAAATCTTTACCGCAGGTTCTTTAACCGCATATCTCGACACTACCATTGCGATGATTCTGTGGTTTGGAAGCAGCGGCTTGAAGCCGCAGGGTTTGAGGTTGTCGACTGGTGGCATTATTTCTCACCGCGAGCATTGCGCGTGCTGGAATGGGGACACTACCTGGGTTTACCGTCATTGATCTGCCGCCGTTTATTTGGAAAGTGGATCCTCGTTTCGCGGCGGTGGAACCTGGTTTTCACTCGTATGATCACAACCTCTGCGTACAACGAAAACGCAATTCAGGAAAATGGCGCCTATACCTTTTATATTGCCCGCAAAAAGACATCTTTGAGGTAAAAGTATGGATGAACCCAGCCTTCTGGATTATTTAAAAGAAAAATTAACTCTCAAGGCACTGTTCAGACAGCAGCCCGCTGATATTCTTTCTGAAACTGCGGTGAAGGACGATGTAGAAAAGAACATTGAAGAAAGATCCGAAGAACATTCACGCAGGAATCAATTCATCGGCGGGGTTCCCTGGCGCTCGATTCTGGCCGTGGGATTGGCGCTGGTTGGTCAGCGCAATTTTGAACCAGTGCAATCTGACCCGGTGATGGGCATTGTATTCTATTTTGCTGCATTCTGTATGTTGATCTATGCCCTTTGGAAAAATGAATGGCAAACGGCTCGTTGCCCTCGTGGGGTTGAAATCTCAGCGGTAGGGCAAAGCAGCGTGCGTAAAAGCCCATTGTATGCACTCGTCCCGTTGTTGATCATCACATATATCGCTTTCAGCAATAATCAATTCAATGCTTTTAACATCTTGTTATGGATCATAACCTTTGCGGCAGCGATGGCCGCATTCTGGCAGCACGAACCACAGTCTGGAGTAATTCCATTAAGAGATCGCTTTGCCAGATTCGCGCGTCAACCCGAGGTCAAGATTCGTTTCTCCTACTGGGGTTTGCTGGTTTTCGCTGTGTTCTGCCTTTCGGCATACTTCCACCTGAATCAACTGGATACCATTCCACTGGATATGACGAGCGACCACGCCGAAAAAATACTGGATGTTCAAGACGTGTTGAATGGTAGCAGCCCGATCTTTTTCACGCGGAATGCCGGACGTGAGCCGATCCAGTTTTACCTGACTGCTTTCCTGGTCAAAGTCGTTGGCATGGATCTAAACTTCACCACGTTAAAGTTTGGAATGGCGCTGGCTTTTCTACTCTCGCTTGTCTATGTTTACCGGCTGGGCAAGGAAGTTGGAAACCGCTGGACAGGGCTTTTTTCGATGCTGCTGTTAGGGATGGCCGCATGGACGAACATCCTGGCCAGGGTGGGGATGCGTCTGGTACTCACTCCAGTTTTTGTCGCCCCGGTATTGTTCTACCTGTTGAGAGGGCTGCGCACTCAGCGGCGCAATGACCTCATCCTGGCCGGAGCACTTCTTGGTTTAGGATTAATGGGGTACAGCGCTTTCAGGATCATGCCTTTTGTGGTTGTCCTTTGTGTCCTCATCTATCTGGTTCGGTTAAAAAACCAGGCTGCATTCAGCAGAATCCTGGCTGACTTTGGCATACTGGTGTTATTCGCTGTCATTACGGCATTACCCCTGTTACGCTTTGCCCTCCAATACCCCGATCTAATTGGCATGCGAACGCTCACCCGTATGACCGGTGTGGAGCAACCCATCAACGGGCCAGTATTCATGGTGTTCATGAAAAATTTGTGGAATGCCATCGTGATGCCATTCTGGAGAGATGGCAATACCTGGGTCATTTCTGTCACCGAGCGACCAGCATTAGACCTGGTGAGCGCGGTGCTTTACCTGCTGGGTACCGTGTTGCTCATCTTCTCGTGGGTAAAACACAGAGATTGGCAGTATCTCTTCCTTCTGCACTCCATCCCGGTGCTCATGCTGCCATCGATCCTCGCGCTGGCTTTTCCGATTGAAAATCCATCACTCAGCCGGGCTGGTGGCGCTGTGATCCCGATCATTCTGATGTGTGCGATTGCGTTAGAACGATTGTTGTCAAGCCTGTGGAAATATTCAAAAACCCGAAGCGGAAAATTGGGGGTGATCCTCGCGGGGCTGCTCCTGGTCTTCCTTTCTGCCCGGCAAAACTTTGATCTGGTATTCAACCAATACAACACCCAATACATCAATTCAACCTGGAATACACGGCAGATGGGAGGGATCGCGCGGAATTATATCGGTTCCATCGGTAGCGAAGATACGGTCTATGTGGTGGCCAAGGCTCACTGGGTTGACACCCGACTGGTGGCAATGAACGCGGGTTATATTGGTAAAGATTACCAGATATGGCCTGAAGATCTGAGCGCAACCCTTGAAGAGCCACGCTCAAAGTTGTTCTTCGTCAAGACAGACGACGAAGTCGGGCTGGCTGCTCTCAAGGCAGTATATCCGGAAGGAATCATGGAATTGCACACAGCCAGAGCTCCGGGGCGCGATTTCTTCACTTATTTTGTACCTGAAAAGTCAGCTGAAAGATGACCCGCCAGATTTCGGATGTAGAGAGGATGCCAGAAGGCATCCTCTTTATCGTTTCAGGTGAACAAAGTAGCGGTAGCGGTCACCGCGATAGAGGATTTTCACAAATTCAACCGGTTTGCGGTACTGTGAAAACAAGACGCGTTCGCTGAGCAATAGCGGCGCCCCGGGGGTAATTTCAAGCAGCTGCGCCTCCTGTGGCGTTGCCAGAGTTACTTCAAGTGTCTCATCTGCTTCTGTGGGAATGATATTGAATTTTTCCTGTAGAATATGGTAAAGTGAACCAGATTCGTTCATTTCACTTTCGGTGATCACCTGGTTGTCATGTAGAGCGAGGTAAGAGGTTTGCAGCCCGATGGGGATGCCGTTTCCAAGCCTGACACGGTCGATACACAACACGCTTGACCCGGCGGGCAGCTCAAGGCGCTGCAAGATCTTGGGAGGGGGCACCATTCGTTCGAGCCTGCGGATGATCTGCCCGGGTTGAATGCCGCGTTTGGCCAGATCTTCTGAGAAGCTGGTCAGTTCCATCAATCCCTTTTGTAATTTATGCGGCGAGACAAAGGTGCCGCGACCATGTTCACGGTAGAGGTATCCTTGCTGCACGAGATTGTCAATGGCTTCGCGAATGGTGGTGCGGCTGATGTTGTAAAGTACCTCGAGTTGCCGCTCGGAAGGGATAGGGGTGCGCGGTTTCCAATCGCCATCTTCAATTTTTTGCCTGAGAATGGCGGCCAATTGATAATATTTTGGAACAGCGTCAAACGGATCGATCGTTCTTGACATTTGATTTTTAAGTGGTATGATATTTTTAGGCACTGGTAATGTGGTCACTACCAGTTACATTATCCGACAATTTTGAACGTTCGTCAAGTATGGAGTTCTTTGATCGATGAGCCAAATCTCAGATAAAGATATCCATGACATTGTGGTGAGAGTCGTCAACCAGACGCTTGGCCTCACATCTTCCACAACTGCAGTCACCGCTCCAGTTCCTGCGGCGGTTTCTTCAACCCAAATCCCTGTTGTACCTGAAAAGAAAACCGTGGCAATTGGCACTGATCACGGAGGCGTTGATCTTAAAAATATCCTAGTTAAAGAGTTAACCGATTCTGGTTATGAAGTGATCGACTGTGGCACCCATACGAAAGACGCGGTCGATTATCCTGATTTCGCGCTCGCTGTCGCCCGGCTGGTTTCTGAAGGCAAGGCCTGGCGGGGTGTCATCATCGATGGAGCGGGAATTGGGTCTTGCATGGCTGCCAACAAGGTGCCCGGCATTCGGGCAGCTCTGTGTTACGACCACTCCACAGCGGTCAACAGCCGGGAACACAATGATGCCAACGTGCTCACCCTGGGTGCAGGTTTGATTGGTGTAAATCTGGCCAAACAGATCCTTTCCACCTGGTTGACTACCGAATTTGGGGGCGGCCGGCATGCCAAACGGGTGGATAAGATCATGGCGATCGAGAAGACATTTCTCAAGGATGGAAAAGCCTCATGACTCCTGATATGAATACAATTGAAACACTGGTAGAGATCATCACTCGCGAGGTTCTGCTCGCGATGATTGAAGAGGAAGAAAAAAATAAAAATCCGCAGGGTGCCACCTGTGTGGTTGAAGTGGCCAACGGTGTGAAAGTGAAAACCTGTTTTGACAACGCAGGTCACGTGGTCAGCGCAGGAGCGGAACGATTAACCTCTACGGTCGGCGTCATTCCTGAAGACCGTTCGCTGGCCAGTATGATCGATCACACGCTGCTTAAACCGGATGCGACGAGTGACAAGATTGCGCAATTATGCTTTGAGGCGCGCAAATACCATTTTGCCTCGGTGTGTGTTAATCCAACCCATGTCAAACTTTGCGCCGATCTGCTGCGCGATTCAGATGTAAAAGTATGTACGGTAATTGGTTTTCCGCTGGGAGCAACTTCACCTGAAGTAAAAGCGTTTGAGGCGCGCAATGCGCTGGAAAACGGCGCAACCGAGATCGATATGGTGATCAATATTGGTGCTTTAAAAGCCGGTGAAACTGAACTGGTTGCGCGCGATATCCGCGGGGTGGTGGAAGTGGCTCATGCTGCCAATGCACTGGTGAAGGTCATTATTGAGACTGCCCTGCTCACTGACGAAGAAAAAGTGGTGGCGTGTTTGCTGGCAAAAGAAGCGGGAGCAGATTTTGTGAAAACGTCAACAGGGTTTTCGGGGGGTGGTGCTACTGTGCATGATGTTGAACTGATGCGCCGAACGGTGGGACCTGCTCTGGGTGTTAAAGCATCGGGCGGAATCCATACCCATGAAGAAGCGGAGGCAATGGTCGCTGCAGGTGCTACACGAATTGGTGCCAGCGCCGGGGTGAAGATTATCCAGGCCACACCCGCTAACGAAAAAACGGCTGCACCCACAGCAACCAGGGGCTACTAAGCGGAGGGTAATATGCTTATTGCGCGTGTAATTGGTACGACTGTCTCAACCGTGAAAGATGAAAAATTGACCGGCCGAAAGCTGCTCATTGTCAGACAGACAGATGAGTTTGGCAACGCTGTAGGAAAGCCTTTTGTTGCGATTGACACGGTGGACGCAGGGGTGGGCGACCTGGTGTTGACGGCTGCGGGTTCCAGCGCACGTCAAACCTCGATTACAAAAGACACGCCTGTTGACGCGGTGATCATGGCTATGATCGATTCTCTTGAAGTCGATGGAACGGTGACTTTCAGAAAGAGTTGATGATCTATGAGTAATTTTGATCAGGACCTGGTTTCTATACAAGAAGCGCGCGAACTGGCCGGCCAGGCGTTCGATGCCTGGAAAATCTGGGCGAAGGCGTCGCAGGAACAGGTTGACCGGGTGTGCAGCGCCATGGCTGAAGCAGCGTTCAATGCTGCAGATCGCCTTGGCAGAATGGCGCATGAAGAAACCGGTTATGGCGTGGCTGATCATAAACGTTTGAAAAATGAATTTGCTGCAAAAGCGGTTTGGCAAAGCATCAAGGATATTAAAACGGTGGGTGTGATCGGACGCGACGATCAAAAACGAATTTACGAGATCGCCTGGCCAATGGGAGTCATCGCTGCGTTGACACCAAGCACGAACCCCACCTCAACCGTGATCTATAAAACCCTTATTTCGGTAAAAGCCAGAGATGCCATTGTCATTGCTCCGCACCCTTCTGCTGTGCAGTGCTGCAACGAGACCGCAGCGTTGCTGGCCAAAGTGGCTGAAGAAAACGGCGCACCCCGTGGACTGATCTCTTGTATGCGTCACGTGAGCCTGCAGGGCACACAGGAACTGATGAATCATAAATATGTGGCCCTGATTCTGGCTACCGGCGGAACACCCATGGTGCGCGCGGCACATTCCACAGGCAAACCGGCGTACGGCGTGGGACCGGGCAATGTGCCTGTATATGTGGACCGCTCCGCAGATATCGAACAGGCTGCCCGGTATATCGTGGCAAGCAAATCGTTTGATTGCTCTACCATCTGTGCTTCAGAGCAATCTGTGGTGGCTGATAAACCGATTGCCGCTCAATTGAAGCGCAAGATGGAACAGGAAGGTGCTTATTTTGTAGATGACCATCAGGCCGGGCTGCTGCGTCAGATCCTTTTTACTCCCGAAGGCGGCATGATCCCTGCCACGGTAGGAAAACCAGCCACATATCTGGCTGCCCTGGCCGGTTTTGAGGTTCCTGCTGGAACACGGGTGCTGGTCGCCCGGTTAAGTCGGGTGGGCAAAGAAGAACCCCTTTCGCGTGAAAAACTGACCACTGTGCTCGGCTGGTATGAAGAAGACGGATGGGAGGCCGGGTGTGACCGTTGCATTGAATTGATTCAATTTGGCGGACGGGGTCACAGTCTGGTGATCCATGCTACCGACGAAAAGGTCATCATGGCATTTGGGTTGGAAAAACCTGTATTTCGCATCACGGTTAATACCATGTCCACGCTGGGTGCTATTGGGTTAACCACCGGTTTAATGCCCTCGCTTACCCTCGGAGCGGGTGGGGTCGGTGGTTCGATCACTGGAGATAACATCACCACCTATCATTTGTTTAATGTAAAACGTTTAGCCTATGAATTGTCTGCTCCTCCGCCTGCCGCATTAACTGCTGGCAATGAGAAATTAATGCTTTCTGCCAGCGAGATTGAAGCGGTTGTGCGAAGTGTTGTAGAAGAAATTCTCAAAATCAAACAATCAGATTAAGTAAACTGAAGAAAGGAACGAAAAATGGCATTAGATACAGGATTGATCGCGCTGGGAATGGTTGAAACCCGAGGACTGGTCGGCGCAGTCGAAGCTGCTGACGCGATGGTCAAGGCAGCCAACGTTGTTTTGATCGGGTCAGAGTATGTGGGCGGAGGTTTTGTGACCGTTATGGTGCGTGGCGATGTGGGTGCGGTAAAAGCCGCAACCGATGCCGGCGCAGCGGCGGCAAAACGTGTGGGCGAACTGGTTTCTGTGCATGTGATTCCACGCCCGCACCAGGATGTTGAGATGATCCTGCCGCAGTATACCAAGGGAAGCATCGGCGGCCGCTCTGCTGAAGCCAAGAAATAACGCGGATTACCCTCGTGGATGCAGTTTTCGTTAAAACCGCGGGAGCTGACCCGGAAGGTTGGCTTTCACGTGCCGAACATCTCATCCATCTTAACCCTGACGGGATGGCCCCCGTGCTCGATACCATTCCTGAAGGCCCGTTGAGGGTTGGAGTGGATCTTGGCACGGCTTACACCGTGATTGTGGCTCTGGATTCCAATGGAAACCTGCTGGCCGGAGAATATCAATTTGCCCAGGTGGTTCGAGATGGTCTGGTGGTAGATTACTTCGGGGCCGTCGACCTTTTGCGTTCGTTAAAAAACCGACTGGAAACGCGTCTTGGCAGGAAAATCACCCATGCCGCTTCCGCTTACCCGCCAGGTGTGGCAAAGGCCGAGGTTAGAGCCACCGCCAATGTGGTTGAAGCTGCAGACATGACCTGTCAATATTTAATCGATGAGCCCACTGCAGCGAATCATGTGTTGCAACTGAAAGATGGGGCGATCGTTGACGTGGGTGGTGGAACAACAGGCATATCGATCTTAAAAGATGGTCACGTGGTCTACACTGCTGACGAACCGACAGGCGGAACACATTTTTCGCTGGTGATTGCCGGGGCAACGGGTTTAAGCTTTGAAGACGCAGAAGTGTTGAAACGAACACCATCTGAACAGGCCAGGCTGTTTCCAATTGTGCGGCCCGTAATGGAAAAAGTGGGCACCATCGTTGAAAGGCATACCCGTGGGTATGACGTTCAACAGATAACCATGGTAGGAGGCACAGCGCTCTTTCCAGGAATGGGTGAGGTAATCGAAGAGATAACCGGGATCCCTACAAGGGTTCCAGCACACCCGTTGTTCATCACACCAATCGGAATTGCATTACACGACCACGCAGAGTAAGTAAAGGAGGCCGAATGGCTGAAGAGTTTTCACTACGTTGTTATTGTTTTATCGACCGTATGCAGGCACAATATGCCGCTTTTGTTGGAACGATCACCCAGGGTGATCTACCTGTGGAAGGGATGGCAGCTTTATACGTCGAAATGGCTCCGGGGAACGAAGTATTTCGCGTAGTCGACATAGCAGTCAAAGCCACCGAATCCAGACCTGGTGCACAGATCGTTGAACGAGAGTTCGGCATGTTTGAAGTTCATTCGCTTAACCAGGCAGCTGTTCTCGAGGCCGGACAGGTTGTGCTCGACAGGCTGGGAATGAAAATGGAAGATCGCATCAAACCGGAAGTTGTTTCCACTCAGGTGATCACACGCATTGATCCTTACCAGACACAGCTGATTAACCGTTTCAGACGTGGCAGCATGATTGTTCCCGGTGAGACCATGCTGGTTCTCGAATGTGCTCCTGCTGCCTACATTAATTATGCTGTCAACGAAGCGGAAAAAAAGGCCAACATCAAGTTAATCCACATTTCTTCAGTAGGTAGATTTGGCAGGATGTGGTTGGCAGGCAGTGAAGCAGAGATCGTCACCGCCAAAAACGCCGCTGTAGCGGCTTTGGAAAACCTCGAAGGAATCCGCGGTTAATTGGAACGGACTATCCGTTCTAGATTGGAGAGGTTTATGGCGAAACAATTTTTTACCGAACGCGACATAGAAGACATGGTCAAGCGCGGCCAGATGACTCTTGAAATGACCAGCGATGTTGTGCTAACGGAACTGGCTTATGAAAAAGCAGAACGCTTGGGCCTTAAGCTCTTGCAGCCACACCAATTGCCACCCGCTGCCCCTGTTCGCCCATATCTTTCGCAACCAAAAGCAAGCGTGACTGAATCCTGTTCATGTTGTGATCACGATCACTCGAGCGAAACGGACTTGCGCCAGCGCATTCGTGATTCAGTAAAAGCAAGACTGGGAAATCAGATCGATGACGCGCTACTCGAGACAATCATCACCCGGGTGCTGAATAACGTGGGAGTTAAATAGATTATGCTACTTGGGCGGGTTAAGGGCACTGCTGTGGCCACAGTAAAATATCCGGGAACGGAAGGATTGAAATTGCTTGTGGTCCAACCGCTTAACCGTAAACTGGAACCAGTTGGGGGGGTACAGGTGGCGGTGGATGTGGTGCAGGCAGGACCGGGAGATCTGTGTGTCATGGTTCGATCGCGTGAAGCTGCTCTTGCCATGCCCGAGATCAAATTTGTGCCGGTTGATTTAGCCCTGGTGGGCATTGTGGATGAGCTAAAGGTTAAACCGGATGGTGAATTTGACCTGGTCATGAAAACAGGGATTAATCATTATTCGTAGGACGGCTTATGATCATAGGAAAAGTCACTGGTACAGTGGTTATCACCATCAGTCACCCGCACTATAAAAATCGAAGGCTGCTGGTGGTGCAACCGCTTATCACAGAAGGTGATCTTGCAGAAGAGGATTTTATTGCGTTAGATAACACTCACGCGGGTATTGGCGACACCGTGCTGGTTAATCGAGAAGGTGGTGGAGCCCGGCAAGTGATGAACAACCCAGATGCCTGCGTCATATCTGTCATCGTGGGGATTATTGATTCGGCCACCATCGGATGATCGATTGGCCTTAAATTCCAACTTCATCATTGTTTCGTGGTTTTTTATTATTGCTGAATCAACAAACCAGTTCTCACTGTGGGGCTGGTTTTTTTTATCGTCATGTAAAATCTCAGGCTCTGAGAGAGGCTTTTACGGAGGAGGGTTTTGGTGTAACATTGGTATATAAATTGTAACCAAATTGCTGTGAATCGCGTTACAATTTATTTATGTAGTCAAATTCACTTTCGTCTATCGTCAATGATGTTATGTGAGTTCCGGTAATTGGCATTGGAACGAAGAGCATTTATGGAAAATGCGAATATTCTGGTAGTAGAAGACGATGACAATGTGGCTCTTACCATTGAGCGATGTCTCAGGCGTGAGAACTACAAGGTAACGCTTGCCAGTTCTGGTGTTCAGGGGTTACAGCTTGCCAGACGTCGAATTCCAGACCTGGTGTTGCTCGATGTTGTTATGCCGGGTATGGATGGATTTACCGTCTGCAAGGAAATGCGTTCAGACCCTGTTCTCTCAGAAGTACCGATTATCTTTCTCACTGCGCGGTCAAAGGAGGATGACCGGATTGCAGGGTTCCTTGCAGGTGGAGATGACTATCTGGGGAAACCTTTCAACCTTGATGAATTAATGCTTCGTATTCGAGCAGTCTTGCGCCGCACAAAAATTGCTGCCAATAACATCCCGATTCAAAAAGCAGAAACCCAACTCTCATCGAATCCGGTGATCAATTTGACCACTCCGGCGGTGAAGGAAGTAAAAATTAAGGGTTACACGCTGAATGTTCGTACTTTCGAATTAATCACCCCCAAAGGTTTAAAAATACTCTTAACTCCGGTCCAGTATGACCTTTTATTTCATTTTATGACTCACCCTGGTGAAATCTTTTCTCCGTCAAGATTGCTTGACGAAATCTGGGATTATCCTTCTGATGCGGGTTCGCCGGATCTTGTCAGAGTGCATATTAAGAACCTGCGCATGAGGATCGAAGAAGACCCCTCCTCTCCCACCTTTATTGAGACCATCCCTGGTTACGGATACACCGTGCGTCCAGATTAACGGAGTGATCCATGTCGTTAAAGCAGACATCGCATATCGACTCGCTACAACAGGCAATCCGCTTTATTGATCAGGCGCAAAAACAGGCGGAGGCGGAATCCGTTCCTGATAACCCTTTTATGCGAGCGATGCGTGACTACTTTGAGGCTGAAGGATGTGTTTTGCTTTTTTACGAAAATGCGAATAAAAGTCTGGTAACCAAAAAAGAAATCAGTCATGGTCCTGAATGGCGTGTGACGAGTGGACTTGAGTTCAACAGGGGGTTGTTATTTAGCACTTATGAAGCCAATCAAATTCAAGAATTCACGGGTCCTACCGCAGGAAAAGATTATTTTCCAAGGATTGATGGGGTCAAAGACGTTATTCCCCAATTTATCGTGTGCGGTCCAATTCAAAACCATGTGCGAAAATTTGGAATCGTAGCGCTGGTTAATCCCCATAATTATTTTATTAATACCAAAGATAAGATCATTTTTCAGCTGTTTCTTTCAAGCCTTGCCAACCAGTATTACACATCCATGATCTTTAAAGAAATGCGCGCTGTTGACGAGGATTTGCATGTCAGCCGGCTGCAATTACTGAATTCCAGGAACGCCTTGCGCAGTCTGTTCGATAGTATCCCTGATTCATTATATATGGTGGATCAAAATTACCGTCTGAAAGCGGTAAACCTGAGCCGGGCAAAACGCGTTAAAAAGGCGCCTCGTGATCTGGCTGGGAAGCTTTGCTATGAAGTATTCTTTGGATTATCAAGCCCGTGCATTAATTGTCTGATCAAACCGGTATTTGAGACTGGGACTCCTGGGCAGATATTTGGTCATACCTGGCCAAATGAGGCCAGTCAACGTGAGTGGGATATCAAGTGTTACCCGGTATTGGATGCTGAAGGTAAAGTCGAGAACGTGTTCCTGCTGGAACAGGATGTTACCGATAAGCGGAAGATGGAAGAAGATCTCATCCAGAACACAAAACTGGTGGCCATTGGGCAACTGGCAGCCGGTGTGGCGTACGAAATCAACAATCCGCTGACTTCGATCCTTGCCAACAGCCAGATGCTACTCCTTGATATCGATCCGAAGAATACTGAGCTCGTGGAATCTGTAACGCTTATCGAAATGGCGGCCAGGCGGGCCACGAAGGTTGTGGAAAACCTGCAGAGTATGGTAAGAAAAGAAAAATTTGAATTTCAGCCCATCGATCTCAATGAGTCTTTACAGAACGCTTTGATGTTGGTTTCACATGAATTCATGTCTCGCCAGATTTCCATCCGCTTTACGCCTGGAACAGGCATGCCGCCAATTGTGGCCAGCGGTGACCATCTGCAGGGGGTGTGGATTAATTTATTGATGAATGCAATCGAAGCAATCGACAGCACAAATGGAGAAATCAAGATTGCAACCCTTTTTGATGAAGATAAATACTATGTGGAAATCAAAGACAACGGGGCTGGCATCTCAGAAGAAAATTTGGGCAGAATCTTCGAGCCCTTCTTTTCGACCAAACGCTCAGGCCGGGGCACCGGATTAGGCCTTTCTATGGCTAAGCGTATCATCCAGGCGCATGATGGCCAAATCCTCGTGGAGAGTGCACCCGGTCAGGGTTCGCGCTTTACCATCATTCTTCCTTCACGCACGGCAGAACAGCTGTTTGAAATTTCTCAAGGTGATCTAGGTTTGATCTAAAAAATCTGTTGAAAAAAACAAGGCTGTCGCGAGACAGCCTTGCTTAAGATCTGCAATGAGGATTCAATCACTCGTTAAGCCTGGGTTTTTCAATGGTAACGCAGAATCCAAGCAGGATGACCCCCGCAGCTACCGGGATATACCAATATTCTGACAAAGCCTTGATCGTGGCGGGATCTTTGATCAATTCAATTCCGACGACCATGAAATTATTGTATGCGATCATTCCAATCAGCATTAATGCAATGGACGCCGCAACCAGGAACCAACTTGTTACTTTATATGGCGAACTACCTGGTTGAGGGCTGGGAAGGGCTGCGCCTTTTGATCTGCCGTGAACTTTTCTGCGTTTCAAAGCGTACTCGCGTTCATAGCGCTTCTTCCGTCCTCGTAAAAATGCGATACGCAGATAAAACAGGACACTTGCCACACTTACTACGATAATCCCAGTTGTCAATTTCATTTTTTCCACCGTATTTTCGTTTTTTCATTAATTTTTGATTTGACAATACGTTTAAAATCCTGTTTAGTAGGATTCAGCCCAACACCACGGGGACGGAACAAGCCATTTGGGGTTAGATAACCAAAGTTGGTTTTGTGAGGCTGGTCCACACCATCATCTCGGAACAAAACATAACCCTGTGTGGTTGGTAATCTGACCCACAACAACCGGCGTTCAGGCCTGGCCACAAATCCTAGAAAATATGCATCCCTGTCCTCTTTCGGAGTAGGCAGGGTGATGATCACGAGTTTTGTTTTTTCGTCAATGACCTCAATCTCGAACGTCATTCCAGCAGGAGAGACCCTTTTTTCTTCTGGCATTCGGTCACCAACATGGTTCCACCAGAATTGTAAAAATTTTAGGCCGTCTTTTTCTAGATACTTCATAAATTGACTGGTCTGGCTATGAAACAAGATCGGCATAGCTTCCATGGCAAAATTATATTGAAGACTGCGTTTAATATCCATAAGTTTCTATTCTTCTCCAAAGTTTAGTATGCGAGCCAGGAATTGCTTAAAAGTTGTGGGTTTACGATTAAGAAGGCGTTCAAGGACCCAGGGATTACCCACAAGCCCATACTGATCATAGTATTCAAACATTTTTATCAACACATCGATCTGTCGTGCGTCCATCCCGCCCTGCTGTACGTTGAGTTTCCAGTCAATTCGAGGTTGTTCAATCGCTTCAACAGAGCGTCTTAGGGCAGTGCTCATTTCAGCAGCAACTTCTGATTGCGAAAGTGCTTCAGGACCGGCGAGTTCAAATATGGCGTTGGCGAAGTCATCACCGGATATGATGCGTGCAGCAGCCTCTCCTACGTCATTAAGGTCTACAATGCTTAATCGGCTGGAAACGCTGTAAGGAACCAAATATTTGCCTTCCTCTGTAATTCTTTTCCAACCTGCAAGCACATTTTGCATATAGGCGCATGGTTGTAAGATGGAGAATTCGATTCCACTTGTGAACAGGGTTTCTTCCATGCGCATTTTTTGCCAGTGGTGCGGCATTGCTTCAACCTGGGGGTGTAACACAGAGTGGTAAATAAAGCGCTGGATGTTGTTTTGTTTTGCTATCTTAATCAGAGCTTTGCCAATTTCAAGTTCATCCGGCGCAACGTTAGGACAAATATAGTAAATCTTATCCACATCTTTCAAACCAGGTTCGTATGTGGATGGATCACGTAAGTCTCCGAGGACAATCTCGAAGTCACCGATCGATCGAATCAAATCGGCTTGTTTTGATGACCGCACCAATACCTTTGCACTCATCCTACTGGCTGCTAAGGCACGAAGGATTGAGCGGCCTGTCTTTCCTGCAGCTCCAGTTAGAAATAACATCAACGATTCCTTTCATGCTTTGTATGTTGATTATAACCGAACATAGAAAGGAATGCCCCCCAACGAACAAACATTGGGGGGCAGGTAATTCCTTTAGACCTGACTGCAAAAAATTACTGCAGGACGTCTGATGAGCGTACTTGTGGTGGTTTGATGAACACGAAGATCAGGTTGACCAAAATACCGAGAACAGCAGCGGTTGCGATCGCAGGCCAGCCGAAGGGGAAGACACTCTTCAACAGAGGAATGGGCAGGTTGCCGTTGTATCCAATGTTGCCGCCGATACCGACGACGAGGATCAAAGCCACAAGGGCGAGTTTACCAGGATCGTAGAGGTCGACTTTTTCAGCCATCATGAGGGCAATACCCTGAACGCCAATGACACCATACAGGTAGATGGCGAGGCCGCCGGTTACAGCGGTGGGGATGCTGTAGATAAGCTGGCGGAGTGGTCCGATGAAGCCAAGGACTACAGCAATCAAACCGGCTGTGATCAGAGCGGGGCCAGAGTAGTTGCGGGTGATGACCATGAGGGAGTTGTTCTCACCGTAGTTGGTGCCTGCGGTAGAACCGAAGAGACCGTTGACCAGGTCGTTCAAACCATCGAGCATCAGGTTGAGGCCGATGTATTTGGAAAGGCCGGGTTTTTCGCGTCCAAGCTCTTCAGCCAGGTGATCAACATACAGGCTGATCTGATAGAGGTGGGCGGTGGATTCTGGGATCGTGGCGATGGCCATAACACCAACGCCGACCATAACCGACAGGGTCAATGGATTGTTGAAGGTCGGGAAGACGATTGAAGGAATGTTGATCCAGCCCACAGCCATGATCTGAGAGAAATCGACCAGTCCTAACGGGATGGCAATGATGTAGCCCAGGATCAATGCGAGGAGGATCGGGAGCATTCCAATGAAGCCTTTACCCTGCAGATACACTGAGAAGATGACTGCTGCAAGGAAGGTGATCAATGCAGCCAACCACCAGGTCAGGGTTAATCCAGGGGTTGCAGCGGGGTCAACGCCGCAGCAGGTACCGGAAGCCATGGTGAGGGCGGTATAAGCAAGGCCTAAACCGATGATCATAGCAACTGGGCCAGTAACGGCTGGGGGCAGGACCTTGTCGAGGCCTTCCTTACCACCGGTGGCGCGGATGATCAAACCGAAGAGGATATTGATCAAACCAGTGCAGATGAAACCAGCGGTGACAACAGAAATGGTCTCAGGATTGGCGGGAACACCCCAGGAGGTCTGAAGCTCGGGCTGCAGGTAGAAGATGATGGATTGAACTGCCGCAATGTAGCTGAAGCTTGAACCGTAGTACAGTGGGATGTAGGTATTGATGGAGAACTTTGCACCAAGCAAAGCAACGACGGTACCAAGGCCGGTAATCGTCAAAACAGTTGACACATCAAAGTGCATATAGAGGGCGCACAGCACGGTGGCCGGGAACATGGTCAGCACGTGCTGAAAACCGAGCAAAAGCATCTTGCCGAATGGTGGTTTATCCTGTGGAAGATAGCCCATCACTTTTGCAGTAGTTGCCATAGGTTTTTTTCCTTCTTTCCTGTGATAATTGGTTTCTTACTACGATCAATATGCCTTACAATTCTTGGTTTGAGCCAAAAAACATATTAATGAAACCATTTCTTCTTTGCTCGCACCTTTTGTGCAATGTCAATCCACCTCGATAGGCACCTCCTGTATTAAATTTTAGAAATTACCAGGTTGAAAATTAATATATATATATGATACAACATCTTGTCAAGATGGTTGGAGGGGAGAAATCGATCTCCCCTCCAGAGGTATTACCTGTTACTTGCCTAAGATAAGAGCAAGAACAAGAAGAACAGTTGCAACGGGAATCACATACATAAGCATTTTGACCTCAGGAATCTGCCAAATGCCTTTTTTCTCTGTCTGTTCTTCTTTTGTTTCGTTTTTTACTTCTGTTGCCATCTTTCCTCCAAAATTTTATCTAATTTTTCGAACGCAGTCTTGAAAATAGATTTCGAGACACTATCGATCATTCGTTGACCTACACTCGCAAGTGTCCCCCCAATGTTTGCTTCACCGACGTATCTCATCATTGTGGTCTTGTCGCCGAGGTCTTCAAAATTCACATAACCCACACCTTTAACAAATCCTGCTCCACCTTTGCCTTCAACGATCAAGGTCACTTTTTCTGGAGGAACTTCATCAGTTAAGGTTAGAGTACCGGAAAAGTTGGCTGAAACTGGGCCAACTCGAATGCCAAGAGTCGCTTCATAATGTGAAGCGTCGATCTTGGTCATTTTCTGCAATCCGGGAACAGCAGCCCCAAGCGCATTTGGATCGTTGAACATTTCATATACCACTTCGCGCGGCGCTTTGAAAAGATGTTCACCTTCGACTTTCATTTTTTTCTTACCTCCTTATCATTTCGCTGCAAATCCCAGGATAATGATCAATTTTACCCTGAAATTATGAGTTTCGGGCTTTCTTAACATAATCGTAAATTATGCTTGGATTGAGGTTTGATTCGAGAATCTCGAGTGGGATCTCGCTAAACGCGTCTTCCAGAGCCTGGCAGATAGCCGGACCTGGCGGGATCGCTCCTGCTTCTCCGATTCCTTTTATGCCAAGCGGATTCAATGGGCTTTTGTTATGCTGATGAATGATTTCGATCTTCTTCGGCATGTCTGTGGCCTGTGGCATGAGGTAATCCATAAATGACGCGGTCAGCATCTGACCATTCTCATCATAGACCATCTTCTCATACAGGGTGTTGCCAATTCCCATAGAAACCCCGCCATCGATCTGACCGTCTAGAATCAACGGGTTAATGATCGTTCCGCAATCATCGACCATAACAAAGCGTTCAATCTTGACTTTATAGGTTTCAGGGTCGACACTAACGATTACAGCCAGCGCACCAGAACCCGTTGCGCCATGAGGAGGGCCATAGTAAGCGGTGGCTTCAAGCCCGGGTTCAACACCAGGTTCTACGACGCCACGCATCGGGTTAGCCTTAATGGCGAGATCGCCGAGAGTGATCTTGTTTTCTGGTTTGCCTTTGACAAAAACAAAACCTTCTCCAAGTTCAATCTCATCTTCGGGAACCCCAAAAGCCTTACTGGCAGTGGCGAAGATCTTTGCGCGCACTTTTTGTGCAGCAAGGTATGAAGCTGTACCGACGAGGGTTGCACCTCGGCTTGCGAATGTTCCGGCGCCCCATGCAAAGGAGCCGGTATCACCAGTGATTACTTTTACATCTTCAACTTTTACATTAAGCTGATCGGCAATGATCTGGGCAAAAACGGTCTGGTGTCCTTGGCCCTGAGTGCTGTACCCGGTTGCCATGGTTACCTTACCATTGGTGCTGATGGTAACTTTGCAGCCTTCATAGGGGCCAACTGCGGTTCCTTCGGTAAAGGCGACCACGCCAATTCCAAGGCGCTTTCCTTCTTTGCGGGCTTTGGGTTGAATTTCCTTGCGGAACTTCTCGTAATCGACGGCTTTAAGGCATTTCTGGTAGTTATCAAGATAATCGCCGCTATCCAGTACGTTTGCGACAAAATCCTGTCCGATGATGCCGGTTTTATGGGGCATTTCTTCAGCAGTCAGCAAATTCTTCAGTCGCAGTTCGGTGGGATCCATGCCTAATTTCTTTGCAGCAAAATCGATCATGCGCTCCATCACAAAAACGCCTTCAGAACGCCCTGCGCCGCGGACGGGTGTCACCACCATGGTGTTGGTGAACACCATGCGAATTTCGGTATAGAAATTGGGAACACGGTAGTTGCTTATCGTATGCGTCTGGGTATTCAATGGAACGGTCATACCATAGGAGTCATACGCACCGGTATTGTGATAGAAGACGTCTTTGAAACCAAGAATCGTGCCGTCTTTCTTGAGTGCGATCTCACAATGATGGACCTGGTCGCGTTCAGAGGTTGTTGCAAGGAAGTTTTCCCGTCTATCTTCCATCCATTTGATAGGACGGTTCAGCTTTCTGGCAATCCAAGGAATGAGCACATCATCTGAAAGTGAGGTCATCACTTTGGGGCCAAAACCGCCGCCGATATAGGGGGTGATGACGCGAACCTGGCTTTCCGCCAGTCCAAGGTTGCGCGCTACTGAACCGCGGACCGTCAGAGGAGACTGGGTGTTTGCCCAGATGGTCATTTGCTGGTCCTGTTCATCCCATTTAGCGACGAACCCGCGGTTTTCCATGGCGGCACCGGCGACGTGCTCAACCAGCATACGCTTGGAGACAACAACGTCTGCGTTTTTCTTGGCTTCTTCGTAATTTCCAACTTCCTGACTCACCAGGGCGGCCATGTTGGATGGGAGATCATCGTGAACCCGCACGGATGTGTCTTCCCAGGCTTTTTCAAGATCAATCACTGCTGGCAGTGGTTCTACATCGACAATGATGTCATCAAAAGCGTCTTCGGCGATATACCGTGATTCTGCGATGACGACCGCCAGGGCTTCGCCAGAATAACGGATCTTGTCTTTAGCGATTGGAACAATTGTGCGGGCATTGAACTTTGATCCAGCGATTGCTGTCGGCGGGGGCACCTGCAATGGGCCGGGCTTCCAGAAGTCTCCGAAATCCTCGGCGGTAAAAACCGCTACGACGCCCGGGCGTTTTCTTGCTTCGCTGACGTCAATTTTGTTTATTTTGGCGTGGGCATAATCACTGCGCAAGAAAGCTGCATGCAGTACGCCGGGAACTTCAATGTCATCCACATATCGTGCGTTGCCTGTCAGCAGATACTTATCTTCCAAGCGTTTGATGGGTTGGCTTAGATATTTTGCAGTCATAGTTCACCTCGCCTTTACTTTGCCTGAGAAAGTTTGGCAGCCGCATCTTCAACGGCTTCCACAATCTTCTCATAACCTGTGCAACGGCAGATGTTGCCGTCGATGGCTTCACGAATCTCGTCTTCTGAAGGATTGGGATGTTCTTCCAGGAATGGGACGAGGGTCATTAAAAATCCGGGTGTGCAGAATCCGCATTGCAGAGCGTGCTTATCCTTGAAGGATTGTTGCAGCGGATGTAGATGATCTGGGGTGCCGAGAGATTCGACCGTGCGAATTTCATGCCCGTTGGCCTGGACTGCAAAGATCAGACAGGAGCGTACGGGTTCGCCGTCGAAAAGGATCGTACAGGCACCACAAATGCCGTGTTCACAACCAACGTGTGTACCAATCAGGCCAAGATCGTGGCGCAGGAAGTCGCTTAACAATAAACGGGGTTCCACCTCGCGGTTATAGACTTTACCATTAACGGTTACGGAGATAGGAAATGTCTGGCTCATGTTATCCTCCTTTTTCTGCGCGAGCGAAGGCTTCGGTCAGTGAGCGTACGATCAAAACACGGGTAATTGAGCGCCTGTATTCAGCGGTACCATGCAAGTCAGTAGCCGGGTCGATCTCAGAAGCAGCAGCTTCTTCTGCAACGGCTTCGATGGCTTCTTTTGTGGGTTTGTTTCCGACCAGGATTTCGGATGCTTTTGTGGAAAGAATGGGCAGTTCACCCACGCCCATCAAGATCATGCGCACGTCTTTGCAGTTATCTTTTTCATCAAGTGTGACAATGGATGCAACGGCTGCCTGGGCATACCCCCCATTTTGACGCGAGACCTGTTCGTATCTTGCGCCAGTGCGTGCTGGTAACGGATTAATCACAACTTCTGCGAGCATTTCATCTGGTTCAATGACAGTCATGAAGGGTCCAATGATCAAATCCGGAGCGTCCACCCAGCGATCTTCTTTGCCCTTGCCTTTAATGAGACATTTCATGTTCATGACCATGGAGATGCTTGGCAGTTGGCCGGCAGGGTCGGCGTGCGCGATAGCACCGCCGAAGGTTCCACGGCGTCTGATTTGAGGGTGGGCAATGAATTTTGCTACTTCTGGAAGCAGTGGAAAGCGTTTGGCAACTTCAGGACTATGCTCGACAGCGTAAACACGAGTCATCGTTCCGATGGCCAGCCCGCCTTCTGGGGTGGGTTTGATGTAAGAGAGTTCAGGGATATTATTCAGATCCACCAATGCGCCTGGTCTTGCCATCCGGAAGTTCATTGCTGCGATCAGACTTTGACCGCCAGCAAGTACCTTTCCGTTGTACCCAAGCTCTGCCAGTGTATCAAGCGCTTCTTCAACGCTCGTTGGAGCATAATAATCAAAATTTACTGGCTTCATTTAAATACAACCTCCTGTTAAATTACGGAATAAATTGCCCCGTTGTTTCGTATTTAGGATTGTATCAAAAGGCTTGAAAAAAATACAGAAAACCTTCAGGGGAATTTTTCCCCTGAAGGTTTTATTGGTTGGTTGATTATTCTTTGAAGGCAACGAAGCGGCCCCACATTGATTCAGCTTCCATGGCTCTCTGTAGGTAGCAGCCAATGTAGTAGCGGCCGCTCTTGGCGGTGGCGAGGTCGCCAGCCAGGTTTTCGGCATGCACGATCGTGTGCGGGAACAGGTTGAGGTGCATATCCTGGTAGTAATCTTTCAGAGGATACAACTGGTCCCAGTCCTTACCGAAATCTTTGATCAGCTTGGCGTTGGCTTCAGCAAATGTCTTCGGGTGCCAGATGCGCATGATGGTGTTCATCGGGTGGTCAGCTGAAACAGCGTCGACACCGATCCATTTAATCTTCATCTTGATCGCCCAGGCTGAGAAGTCGGGGGAAGGACCCGGGTGCTTCACCATGTAGCGGAATTCGTCTGAATCCTTGCTGTTCCATCCGAACTTGTGCCAGCCGGTCTTGATGATGAGGATGTCGCCTTCGCGAACTTCCACTTTATCCATGATCATCTTCGGCGTGTAAACACTGGAATCGCTCACGACATCAGAAATGTCAGCGATGACGCCAGGTCCAACCCAGTCAGACAGGGGAACTTCACCGATGGTACGGCCATTGGGATAGAAGTGCTTCTCGCCATCCATGTGTGTACCGAGGTGGATACTCGCATTGCAGATGGAACCATTGCGGCCCATACCGAAGTACTGGCCACCCACACGTTTGGTATAGGTAACGGTCAGAGGAACGTAGTTTAACCACTGCGGGGTCTGAACGCTGAACGGAACGGTCATATCGATCATTTCGGATTTCTTCATGGCGGCCATGAAGTCATCTTCCGACATTCCATCCGGGGCTGTCCATGCAAATACACGGCTCCAGGCAGTCTCGACTTCTTTGAACGGGATCGGCATGATGCAGATCCAGGCGCGTTTGTTCTTGAGCTTGTCGATATCGCCAACAATCGCTTCAGCAAGCACGAGGTGCTTCTTGGGCATTTCGATGTGGGTCAGGTTGTAGTACTCACCCTGCGGGAAGGTTTCGTCCCAGGTTTTGCCGGTTTCTTTCTTGAGTTTTTCTTCAGCCAGCTTGAAGTGATCTTCGTGCCAGCGGCGAATGGGGGTGTTCATTGGGTGTTCGGCAGCGCCACAATCCACACCGATGACTTTCAATTCCATATCCATGGCCCATCTGTAGAACTCCATGGAGGGGCCTGGATGGCGAACGAGGAAACCGAATTCCTTGCTCTCAACGCCACCCTGGGCAGCGGGATTGGTCACATCGGGTTGATCCCACGAATACTTGTGGTAGCCAGTGTTGACGATGAGGATGTCGCCCTTCTTGACTTCCACTTTGCTGAGAATCATTTCAGGGGTGTAAATGCTGTAATCAGAAACGAGATCAGAAATATCAGCAACAACACCAGGGCCGCAGAGATCGGTAAGGGGAATGTCGGCAATGGCGCGTCCACCGGAATGGAAGGCTGTTTCACCAACCAGGTGAGTTCCGACGGTGTTGCTCCAATTCAGGATCTGGCCGTTTGCGCCCTGACCACCACCATAAGCGCCGGTAACACGTTTGAAGAAATGCACCTCAAGTGATTTCTCATGCGGGTGGGGAGGAGTGAAAATACTGCATTTCTGAGTCAGATCATACAGTTTTGCGTTCGTCAACATCTTAATAAAATCTTCTCGATTCATTTCTACTCCTTGATTCAAAAGATAGAATTAATTGAAGCCGTATTTGTCAGCGAAGGCGATCAATGCGTCTTCGAAGCATTTCATCGGAGCGGAAACAACGCCCGCGCCGACCTGTCCGACACCCGGGTCCTTGTGGGCAACGCCGGTGTTCACGCGTGGGGTGATCTGTTTCTCGACGACTTTGCGGATATCTACACCAGTAGGGGTGCCGCGGAAATCGAGGAAGGGGATGGTGAATTGCTTGTGTTCAGCTTCGGTGATTTCGTACATATCCAGAGTGGTTTCGATGGCGTCCTTGGGTGCACCGCCGATGAAGGTCACCAGGGCGGGTGCGGTTGCCATGGCAAATCCACCAATACCAGCAGTTTCTGTGATCACGCTGTCGCCGATATCGGGGCAGGCATCTTTTTCGGTAAAGCCCGGGAAGTAGAGTGATTTGACCATTGGAGATGGAGCGGTAAACCACTGATCTCCGAGGCCGCTCACACGGATACCCCAATCTGTACCATTGCGTGCCATCGTTGTGACAATTGTGCTTCCTTCTACATTGTGGCCCGCGTACGTCATGGTTTTACAGCCAGCCATAACGGGATTAAGAATACTGAGAGCATTATCGCCAAGGAATTTGATGACGTCAAACGCGGTGGCGGTGTCTTTTGCGGTTTTTGCAATGAATGGAGCCAGCTGGGTTGTCCAAAGGATGGATGCTGCATCCAGTCGGTTGTGACCGTCATCACCCATGTGCAACGCCTTTGAGAGGATCGCGCGGAGGTCGATACCACCAGCAGCCTCGATAGCGGATTTTACAGTGGGACCAAGGACAGATTCCATCCAGCGCAACTTTTCGAGGACATCGTCGCTGTATGCACCCATGCGAAGCACTTTACCGCGGCCTTCATTCAGGTTACCAAAGCATTTAATGTTGTGGGTCTGATCTTCAACAACGTATACGAGCTGCGAGGGGGCGATCACGCCAGCCATTGGACCCGTAGCCATATGATCATGGCAGGGTGAAAATTCGATCTTGCCAGATTTGAGCAACTTTTCGGCTTCTTCAGCTGTTTTAGCTTTGCCCTCAAAGAGGCAGGCACCGATCATGGCACCTTTGATCGGGCCAGACATTCTTTCCCATGTGACCGGAGGACCAGCGTGTAGGAACATGTTTTCATGCATACCGGGAATCACATCCAGTGCTTTAGCCATGGTGGTGACAACCGGACGCGCTTCCATAAACCTTTCAACTGCATAAGCGTTTGCTTTCTCAATATCAACCATGTTTATTCCTCCAGGTAATAAGATTGGGTTGCTGAATCTATTTCTTAGCAGGTGCTTTCATCTTTTGCAGAATGTTCATCAACTTTTCGTTGCCACCCGCAGGGGGTTTCCATTCAACCTGAATGCAGGGAGCGCCCTGGTCCTTTATGTTTGTATAGAAGGATTCAAGACCAACGTTAATGCACGATAACGGTTTCTTTAAGTTTTCAAGATCGACAGGTTTGCCAATGGCTTTTTCTTCAACGACACCACGTTCATCGAGGGCGCGCATGATACGGCCTACGTAGCGGCAGACCACTTCGTTGCTGGTATCGACAAACGCGCCGGCAGCCTTGAGCTGCGCGATCTGGTCGTTGAGGTTCTGCGGGTCTTCGTCAGTGCCCGTGGCAACGCAAACCACTTCCAGATGACGCCCGGCATTCTTGGCCTCTGCGATGCATTTGGCAATGGCGGGTGCAATCTCGCTGGCAGGATTGGGGTGCGAACCGTAACCGATCACGACATCCAGCATGATCACAGCCACTTCGGGGTCACGGGCTTCTTCATAAAGTCTGCGAATACGGAGCTCGTTATCCATCATGGGATGCAGGCGGCCCTGGGTGAACTCATCTTCACCAAGGTCGACAATGCAGTTTTCCTGACTCACGAATGAATCGGGGAGCTGATTTTCTTTGTTGATCGGTGAATTAGCCCAAACTTTGGGCATATAGCCGGCCAGGATGTGCTGGGCTTCGTAAGCCAGTGTGCCGCCCGAGAAGAGACCACGGAAGTATTTCTGTTCTTTGGTGAACTTCTCAATGGGCAGATCTTCGTCGCCGGTGAGCGTGGGAGGATTATTGGCCAGTTCTACAGCCAGGCGTGCTGCGTCATCGAGACCAGTTGCGAAGAAGAGGTTTCCGTCGCGTGTGGTAGTAATGGGACGGGCAATAAAGTTGACCACAACTGGTTTTCCGGCTTTGCGCGCTTTTTTCAAAACCTCTTCGGCAACTTTAGCCGCGGGTGGTTTGGAGGTAAGTACGATCACTTTGGTGTCAGGGTCGCGGGCGAGAACATCCAGACCCATGAGGAAGGTGATGGCGCCGACGCTTTCCTTGAGGTCGCGTCCACCGGTGCCAATACCGAAGGTGATACCGCTATTCAGCTGGTGAATACGGGAGGAAACTTGCTGAAGACCAGTTCCTGCGGCTGCAACAATTCCGATCGGTCCTTTGCGAACCTTGTTGGCAAACGCCATTCCGATTCCATCCACAATAGCCGTACCGCAATCGGGGCCCATAACCAGCAAGCCAAGTTCGCGAGCTTCCTTTTTGAGTTCGATTTCATTCTCAATGGGAACATTGTCGCTGAAGAGGTGAACATGTTTACCCAGGCGGAGGCACTCGCGGGTAACTGCGGTTGCATAGCGGCCGGCTACCGAAACGATCACCCACCCGGCATCTGGGGCGGCTTCTACAGCTGATTCGATGGAACGTGGGCGATACTCGTCGCCACCCTGTGATTTTCTGGCAGCCAGCAGGCTGTCAACCTGAGCCAGGGCATCAGTGGCGGCTTTTTCATTTTCGGCCTTAATCACGATTGCAAGTTCATCAGGTTTGGCTGCTTTGACTTCTGGGGTATCCAGTCCAATATGGGCAAGTAATTCTTTGTTGGATTCTGTACCCATCACTACGCCGGTATCTAACACACCGGGCAACTCGGCCAGCGATCGCTGAAGCATCATCAACTTGGCTGAGTCGTAATACACACCACTTCGAATTTCAGTTTTTAAAGTTGCCATCATCGCTCCTGAGAGATGAAATATATGGGTTGCCGTTCAACCACGATGCGAGCATCAAGATTCGTGTGCCCGCGATACCCGCATCAATTTCAGAAATCTTGATATCTAGTGCTTTTTTACTGAGATTTGATTATTCTTTCAGTGGGCCTCAGTAAACGACGCAATCGGGCACATTTCACTATATCACGATTGAAACGGACGCGTCAAATAATCTTAATCTATTAATATTCCTGACAAATAACATATCACAAAAAACCTCCTCTTTTACCGGGATGGCAAGGGAGAGGAGGCTAAACTGCTCATATTGTCAGCAATTACAGGTCAACGGTTTCGGGAACGCGGAAGACAGCGTTGGCTTTCTTGACTTCGGGTGAAACGTCGAAGCTCAAGTCCTGGCCGATAACTTCCTTGATGTAATTCTTGACGCGTTTCTGCCAGTTTTCCTGATCCAGGTAGAAGATCTTGGCGCCGCCAAGTTCGTGCTGCATCTGAGGATAGGGTTTGGTAGGCTGTGCCATTGAAAGGCCTGCCATTCTCCAGCCGTTGTAGCTTTCGAAGGTGGACCACCATTCTTTGACTTTGAGCATTTCCATCGCGTAGTAGGTCTTGGCATAGTACATAGGCCAGCCAAGGCGAGCTTTGCGGGAGAAGGTGAGGGTGTGCAGGCTGATGGCCACGTTTTCATCCCAAACACGGCCGTTTGCGAAACCGAGCCATTCACCATCAACAAGACCCATCAGGGTGAAGGGATCTTTTAGACGGTGGCGGATGAGAGCAAGAATCTCACCATAAACGCGGACACCAACGATATCATAGAAGTCTTTTTCAACTTTCATGACTTTCTCGAGGTAACCAAGTGCCGGTTTGATATCGCTTTCCTGAATGGAGCGGATATAAAGAATGCGGCCGTCTTTAAGGGTAATTTGGGCATCTGGCCAGGGCGGGAGATTCATCGGGGGTGCTTGAAGGATACCTTCGATTTCGCGCACGTCGATTTTCATCTCTTCGGTAGAAACAGGGGTTGGGAGATCTACTTTCATTTCTAATCCTTTTCTAAAAGATGATTTTTTTACTTCAAAATGAGTATAGCATCCGCAGATACCTAAGTCAATCAAACCTCATTCGAATGAGATAAATAGGGACTTATGTAATGTATAGGGGTATGTTATTAATCTATATAATCAGGAATTTTGTTACTCGTCTGTGACGCTTTTTGGAATCGTCTCAAGTTATGTCTCGATCAGTTTTTTGTCCGAACTGGATTATAAAAAACGATTGCGCTGAACAATTTGTCGAAAGCCAGTAAAATGAAACTATGTTTCTGGGGTTTTCCTCATTAGCGCTCAATTTTGGTTCACAAGAGAGGGTAAATGGACGATAGACAATATTTGTTGACGGTGTTTTTTAAACACGATCAATCCAAGAATCTGGATGAGATCCAGGCGCTCCTGCGCGAGTCGGGATTCTGGCGGGATTTTCCCCCAGAAGGGATCGAGATTGTTTCGTGGTATGTCATGATGGGTATCGGCCACGTGGTGACGCTTCGGGTTCCATCCTCGCGCCTGCGCGAATTGAATATGATCATTGAAAAGAAAGCATGGAAAGCTTTTCGCACCGAATTCTATACTACCTACGATTTTGCTCCTTTTTACCAGCAATTCCATCAGGATTCCTTGAAACAATAACCTGAAATAAAAAAAAGAAAGGCAGCCCTTTTGGGCTGCCTTTTACGCTCTTCATTGTGATAGAAATATTACCTTCCGTATTTGGCGAAGTGCGGGGCGAAGATGACTTCAGGGTCGGGAATGTTGGCGGGTATGGGATACGCCACCCAGGTCACATTTAAGAAATGCTTGATGTTGATGTTTTCGGTGGTGATGTTGCCACCCCAGGTTCCACAGCCGAGGGTCATGGTGAAGGGCATACCGTTTTCCCAGTCGCCACTATTGCCCACGCTCTGGGCCTGGCGTACCATCATGCGGCTTACCTTGGCTTTGAGGGCAAGTTCCATGATGTGATCTTCATTAACAGAATGGATACCGCATGAATGACCATAACCGCTGAACCCGGTGATGTCAATCACCATTTGTACTGCCTTATCGAAATCTTTGTATTTCCAAAGGGTTAAAACCGGTGAGAGTTTCTCGGCTGAGAACATGTCTTCAGGGCCGATATGTTCGCCCATCACCATGATGAATTTTGTTCCTTCTGGAACGGTGATGCCGGCTTCTGCGGCAATGGTTTTTACGCTCTTGCAAATGATCTTTCCGCTCAAATGTGTTCCATCTGGCCACATGGCTGCTTTTAACTTGGCGCGGTCTTCACCGGTCACCAGGTAACCACCTTGTTTTTTCAATTCAACCAGCAGGTCATCGAAAACGCTTTCATGAATAATGATGTTGTTTTCAGCCGAACAAGAGGTGGCATTATCAAATGTTTTCCCCTTAAAAATTTTCATGGCAGTAGTGGGTAAATCGGCGGTTTCATCGACGATCACGGTTGCGTTTCCTGCGCCAACGCCGTATGCGGGTTTACCGCTACTGTATGCGGGTTTGACCACGCCTGCGCCGCCTGTAGCTAATACCAGGTCGACCTTGCTCATTAATTCCTGCGAAAGGTCGAGTGTGGGTTCTTCAATGTATTGAACCAGATCTTCGGGAGCCCCAACTTTTTTCAGGCCCTTGCGCATTTCTTCACAGATAGTTGCACATGTCTTTTTGGCTTTCGGGTGAGGGGAAAAGATGATCGCGTTGCGGGCTTTGAGTGCCATTAAACCATTACAGGGCATTGTAGAAGAGGCGTTGGTCATAGGGGTGATGGCACCAATCACACCAACTGGTTTGGCGATCTTGACGAGACCCAGTTCTGGCACTCTTTCGATCACGCCCACGGTTTTTACATCTTTCAGATCACGCAAAACGCCGAGAGTCTTCTTTTGATGTTTGGCAACCTTGTCTTCGTAGACACCCAGACCAGTTTCATCGACGGCGATGCGGGCTACTGTTTCAGCAGTTTCGCGTTTATAGGCTTCCCAGCCAACTGACAGCACCATTTCATCCACTTTTTCTTGCGGCCAATATTCGATCACTTTCTGAGCTTCTTTTGCCCGCTGTAACATCCTGTCTAACATCTCAGTCATTTTTCCACTCCATTCTTTTGTTTGTTCTGGTATTTATCCCATTGCTACCTGGTAGCTGCTGCAAGGGAAGATTCAAAAATATTCAAAGCTTCATCCATTTGTTCTTTGGTGACCACCAGCGGTGGAATCCAGCGAATTGTGTTATCCCAGGGTCCCGCTGTTAGCAGCATCATATTGCGATCTGCACATTCGTGTTGCACTGCTTTGGTGGTCTTCTTGTCGGGGTTTCCTCTGGCGTCACGGAATTCAGACCCGATCATCAAACCTCGCCCGCGGACTTCTGCGATTTGTGGATATTTTTCTTGCAGTCGTTTGAGCCCTTCAGTCAACTGGGCACCGCGTTCCTGGGCGTTTTCGATCATTTTTTCTTCTTTCATGGCCTGAATCGTTGCCACGCCGGCCGCAGCCGCGACAGCATTTCCGCCATAAGTTCCGCCGTGTGAACCCGGGATCCATTTTGCCATCAGCTCAAGGCGGCTGATGACACCTGATATGGGCATGCCAGAGGCCAATCCCTTGGCCACGGTCATCACATCGGGCTCAATGTCAAAATGCTGGTGACCGAACCACTTGCCGGTGCGTCCAAATCCAGATTGTACTTCATCAACAACCAATAGTATAC
The DNA here is from genome assembly GCA_034429135.1 of Anaerolineaceae bacterium. GTDB lineage: Bacteria > Chloroflexota > Anaerolineae > Anaerolineales > Anaerolineaceae > UBA6107. The sequence goes on from DAOUGR010000003.1 coordinate 187,686, forward strand.
CGTTTTTATGGGTAAATTCCCGCAGCCCTTTCATGAACGACACCGGAGGCACTACATATCCTCCTTCGCCGAGGATTGGTTCAATGAAAATAGCCGCGGTTTCCTGTGTGGAAGTCTGGGTGGCAAGGAGCAGCTCCAGCTCGTCCAGGCACCACTGGCTTGTTTTTTCATCATCCCAGCCGTACCGCAGAGAATACGGATATGGCGCGACATAGACACCGGTCATGAGGGGAGAATACCCCACCTTGTAGCTATTCTTGGAGGTGGTCATGGCCATGGTCGCATTGGTCCGCCCATGAAAGCTGCCCTGGAATACGATCACATTTGGTTTTCCTGTGGCATGCCGAACGAGTTTCAACGCACCTTCCAGTGCTTCAGCACCGGAATTGCTGAAGAAGTAACCATCTAATGATTCGGGTACGATGGTTCTTAATTCAGCCACCAGTTCAAGCATCGGCTTATGGGTTACCAGATTGGCCTGACCGTGAATGAGCAATCCTGCCTGTTTTTGGATGGCTTCGACTACCCTGGGATGGCAGTGACCGGTATTGGTGACGCCAATGCCGCAGGTGAAATCGAGGACTTTTCTGCCATCGGTGGCGTAAAGATAACAACCTTCAGCGTGATCCACGATTATGTCTGAGTAATGCGTCCAAACCGGAGATAGGTGTTTAAAATTTTCCTGATAATCGATCATGCGAATCGTCCTTTGTTTGAAGAATTTTTCTGTGTTTCGATTCTTTATTTTAGTATTACATCCTGATGAATGTCGTTGATTTCGGATTGCTATTTTTATCAACGACACAGAGTAAGCATTTCCATTAGTAGAGCGAGGTTTGAGTAAAAACCTTGCAAGCGTATCGGCATCAAATCTGATTGTGCTGAGTCAATTCATTTCATTGTATAAAAGAAAATAATTTGATAATTCTCATTCTTCTGCTACACGGAGTTCCCCGAGCTCGATTCGCGTACTGATGGTACGATTTTTCGGTTCAGGGAACTCCATTTGTTTACCACAGTTCGTTGTAAGCCGTTACCACTCCTTGATTCCCCAGGGGAAGCCAAACTCGGCCATCAGGTCCATGAACGGGACTGGATCGAAGAATTCGGGGCCTTCCACTCCGGTGGCTTTCCAGATGCCTTTGGATAGTAATTCCATGCCGATCACTGCGTTGAATGCGGTCTGGGTCACAACCACCTGGCAGCCGAACTTCTTCATACTTTCTTTGTTGTCGGCTACCTGGTACAGATAGACATTCTTCTCTTTACCATCCTTCTTGCCTTTGACCCACGTTCCTGCGCAGGTTTTTCCTTCCATGAGAGGCCCGAGATGTGCCGGGTCTGGCAGACAGGCGGCTACAACATCGCGGGGGGCAACCTCCACTTTACCGACCTTGATAGGTTCTTTGTTATCCAGGCCAAGCAGGTGCAAGGTTTTTAGAATGCCGATGAATTCATCGCCGAGGCCATATTTGAAGGTTACGCGATTGCACTTAATATAGCGCGGAACGAGCAAGACTTCTTCATGCTCCACATTCACACATTCCACCGGCCCGATCCCTTCTGGGAACTCGAAAACTTCCTTTTCAGAGAAGGGTTCGGTTGTGTACCACTTCTTGCCCTTTTCCCAGATAACCGGTGGGTTCAGACATTCTTCAATTGTGGTCCAGATGGAAAAATTGGGGGCAAAATCGTAGCCTTTAACTATGAGATTGGCTCCATCACGAACGTTGATTTCATCGATTTCGTCAAACAGGTGAGTGGCTGCATACTTGGCAAAAACATCAGCCATGCCCGGTTCAACACCGAGACCCAGCAGCGCGAGAATACCCTTTTCCTTCCATTGTTTGGCGCGTTCGAATTGATAGTCTCCGAGTTTGATTCCAGTCTTTTTATACGGGGTTTTCGGATGCGGATGCGAGAGGGTCATGGCCATATCCATGTAATTGCATCCGACATTATAAGCCGCGTCGAAGATGGCTTCATTAAAGCTCGGATCGCAGGCGTTCATGATCAGATCAACTTTGTATTTCTTTGCCATTTTTTCGATCATTTCCTGCTTGCGGGCATCGATAAATTCAACGGGGAACCGCACAGGGTCTTTGATCTTTGCCTGAACTTCTTCAGCGCGTGCCTTGTTGTAATCTGCCAGAACCATCTTCTCGAGCCAGGGCCGTTTTGCTGCCATGACCGCAATGGCTTCGCCGACACCACCTACACCAACTAGCAATACCTTCATATTTTCCTCCAGGGTTTGATGATAAAGATCAATTGATTAGTCAACTGAGTCTAAAACATAAGGATCAACATCTGGAATATCTTTCTTCACCCACTTGCGGATTGGGAAGTAAAGAATTGCGCCAATCGCCATTGCAATTAATCCCCATCCAATAGCGCCCTGCCATCCGTAATCGAGCACCTGGCTGACAATAGCCAGCACAATAATGGTCAGCGGGGCGACGACGATGTAAATCAACCCCCAGATGCCGCCAGGAACGCGTTTTCGTGGCAGTTCGGGCCGCTTAATTCGCAACACAACGAGTGCAAAGATCTCCGCCATCAAAACCAGCATATTCAGGAAAACATCGATGACCACCAGGTTCTGGAAGGCGGAAGTGGAAAATATCAGGTAAAACACGCCGCAGATTAAAATCGATACCCAGGGGGTGCCAAATTTTGGATGGACTTTATTCAGCCAGGTAGGCATCATGCCATCCTCAGCCATCGCATATGGCACGCGGGTACCTCCAAGCCCATTGCCGATGAACAACCCGATCATCGAAAAGATTGCTGAGATTCCAACGATTGCGCCCAGGAAGTAGGAAAGCGGGCTGTCTTTACCGGCAACAGCGTCTCCGATACGGTGAGCGATCGTAGGGAATTCCCAACCGGCATCGATGGATGGATCAACCCCCCAACTCATCATCTTTTCATCTGTGATGCCCTGCTCATTCAAGATCGGCCCGATACCCGCTCCAGTCTCGGCTTCTTCGATGCCCCAAACCATATATTGTCCATCGGTTCCAGCGCCGCCATACAAACCGGCGATGGTTGGAATGGAGTAGGAGAGGATGGCAGCAATCAGCACAAGCACCATTGCACGCGGATAGGTTTTCTTTGGATTTTTGATCTCATCACCGGCCGCGGTTGGTAGTTCCCATCCCATGAAATTCCACATGGCAACATAGATGCCAACGCTTAGAGCGCCCAGCAGGTTCTTCCCATTCACTTCAACCCCGCCGGTTAGGAACGGAATATCAGTGGGGGTTCCGTGAACGATCCATGAATAGAAACCAAAGATGGACATGATCACGAGCGGAATGATCATCAGCAGACCAAGCCAGCTTGCGGTGAGACCCGAGAGTTTTGCGCCGCGCATGTTCAGCAGCGAAATTGCGATGATCAGAACTGCGGCCACCAGCCACGAAAGCAGGTCTGATGACACCTCCACGCCGAAGATGGTCGCCCCCTCTTCAAGAGCGGGAATGAAATAACTGAGGTACCAGGCTGTCCAAACAGGGTAGATGGAGACATCCACCCACGAGACCACCCAGTTCATCCAGCCAGACATGAAACCTGCGAAAGGCCCAAATGCCTGTTTGACCCAGTGATAGTATCCGCCTTCCACCGGCATCATGGATTGCATTTCACGCACCATAAGCATGTTGGGGATGCTGAATACCAGTGGCGTGATCACCATCAACAGTAGCGCAAGACCTGGCCCCGAAAGGCCCACCATGGGTTCTGCACCAAAAGCTCCCCCACAGACTGTGAAATAGATCAAGCCAAAAAGAGGAAGGAGTGTCAGTTCTCTTTTGAGCTTTTTCTTTTCAGCAGCAACCAGCTTTCCTTTATCCATTTCTAGTGCCATAGAAATCTCCTTTTAAAACAGTATCAAAATTACGTGCAACGCTGCAGATTAAAAGCGCAGCGAAGGTTGCCTTCGTTCTAATACCGGTAAAGGATCTTCTACGCGATAATTTGGTTCAATCAACTATGACTTGTCTGACACACAATAAGAAGGGATATGCCAGATGTGGTCATCTTTGATTTTGATGGGCACAAAAGAGATGTGGGTTTTTCTAACCCCGGGGATCTTGCCAACAACTTCGGTAACAAAATTAAACAGTTCGCTATTGTCGTGCGCGAAAACCTGAATACTGATATCGGTATCTCCGGTGGAGTAAGCGATGTAGCTTACGGATTCATAATTTGACAGCGTTTTTGCAATATCCAGCACTTGCGCTGGCTCTACTTCAATAAAAACATCAGCACATACAGTCAGGCCAAGGGCAGTGGCGTTGACGTTTCCACGGACCTGGATGACTTCGTTTTTGATTAATCGGTCGATTCGGTAGCGGACTGCGCGCTCGGAAATGTCGCCAATCCTTGCAGCAATTTTTGCACAGCTCATCCTACCATCTTCAATCAGCAAATCTGAAATTTTTTTGTCGATCGCGTCTATTTTTATCATGAATGCCCTTTTTCATTTCCGAGATTTACATATATTATAAATAAATTTTCCGAAAATACAATTATTTTATGGTAATTAATCGCGTTTTCGCATAAATCTTTTCTTGACAGGTTGCGCTTTTCCTCCTTTTCTGAAACGGAGTCAAAACCACATGAATATAGTCCAAAAATTCCTACTTGACAACGGAACTCATTTTCACAATAATAATTTTGTGGGGAAATACGGCAATTTATCCCCAAAATTCCTGTAATATCGGTATAAAACTTTAATGTAATGGGTGAAAACGGCAGTTATTCTGGCAAGTTGTGTTCCCTTTTAAGTTGATTCTTTTTTTAAAAAACCATAACTGATTCAAGGAGGAGAAATGCCACAAGATCTGCAGGATGCATTGTCTTATTCTGAACGATGGTTGGAACTCATCAAGAAACCAGAGGTCACCCAGGTTGAAGGAAAGGAGATCATTGAAGAGAGTAAGCAAAATTTTGCCGATTACTTCAACAGGAACTGGCTAGAATACCGCAAGTCTGTAACCGAAGCGGGAGATTGGGCTTGTGTCGAATGGAATGGCAAGGGGGCTATCTTCAAAGATATCCTTGGCCGCGAATACATCGATTGCCTGGGCGGTTATGGGATGATGGATCACGGCTGGAGTCATCCGGATGTGGTGGCTGCCGTTGCTGCTCAGCTGCAGCGAACGCCAATGCCCAGCCAGGAATTGATTGATCCGCTGCGTGGTGTGCTGGCCCGTATGATGGCCGATATCACACCCGGAGACATCAAGTATTCATTCTTCTGCGCCAGTGGCACTGAAGCCGTTGAGGGGGCGATCAAACTGGCAAAAATGTATACCAAGAAACCCGCATTCATTGTTGCCACAAAAGCCTTCCATGGAAAGACCATGGGCTCTCTTTCTATGATGGGCAAAGCCGATTACCGGCAGCCTCCCGGCCTGCTCTATGGAGGACCAGTCTATCACGTACCTTATGGTGATGCTGCAGCGGTGGAACGTCAGCTTGATATTTGCGACCAGGTGGGTATCGGCGTAGCAGCTGTCTTGATGGAACCCATCCAGGGTGAAGCAGGCGCGATTGTTCCTCCAGATGATTTCTGGCCGCGCATTCGCCAGGCGACGAAAGAACATGGTGTGCTGCTGATCGCTGATGAAGTTCAGACTGGTTTAGGTCGCACCGGTAAGTTATGGGGCGTAGATCACTGGGACGTTAAACCCGATATTATTGCGCTTGCCAAATCGCTGGGTGGCGGTGTGATGCCGATCAGCACTTTCTGCTCTACCGAAGAAATCTGGCAGTGCATGATGTACCCGAACCCATTCATCCACACGACCACCACAGGCGGCGGGGCGCTGGCCTGTTCAGCGGCCATTGCCTCTATCAACGTTGTTTTAAAAGAAGATTTCCCGAAGCAGGCTGCTGAAAAAGGCGCTTACCTGATGCCCAAGCTTCAACTTCTCGCGCAGAAGTATTCGAATATTTACGACTTTATTTCAGGTAAGGGTCTGCTCATCGGACAGCACTTCAGAAACCCAGAAGTCGGGTACAAAGTAGCGGCAGGGTTGTTCAAACGCGGTGTACTGGTTGCTGGAACGCTAACCAGTGCTCATACCATTCGCATTGAACCGCCCATTGTGATTACTTATGAACAGATAGACCAGGTATTGAACCGGCTGGAAGACACATTGAAAGAAGTGAATGCATCAATTTAAGTTCTTGCTTCATCTTTTATCCTGAGAAACAGGGAAGGGTCTGATGATACTTGAAGGTTACGATTATGCATGGCTAGTTTTTCTATTCATTGCCATTTTCTTTGCCATCCGCCTGGTTGTGGGTATCTGGGCAGGAAAGAAAGTGGAAGACAACACCGATTACGTGGTTGCAGGTCGAAGGCTGCCAATTCACATGGCTGCGGCTTCGATCATGGCAACCTGGTTTGCTGCTGAGACCCTGATGGGGGCTTCTGAAACAGCTTATGATTATGGCTTCCAGGGGGTCGTGTTTGATCCTTTTGGGGCTTCTGCCTGTCTGTTCCTTTCAGGGTTCCTGTTTGTGCGGTTGATGCGCCGTGCGAAGTACCTCACCATCGTTGATTTCTTCGAACGCCGCTATAACAAGCTGATGGTCATCCTGACCGTCATTGCCGAGTGTCTAACCTATTTCTCCTGGACCGCGGCTCAGATTGTGGCGGGGGGTGCCATCGCACAGGGTATCTTTGGTCTGGATCCAACCTGGGGGATGGTGATCGTCATTACCATTGTTGCGGCGTATACCACGATGGGCGGTATGATGGCGGATACCTTGCTGGACTTCTTCCAGATGTTCCTCACCGCGATTGGCATCACCCTTGTGTTTGTGTTCATGCTGAAAGCGGTGGGCGGGTTCCCCGGCCTGTTCGAGGGGGCAGGTTCCACTTATGTTTCGGAACCATTTAAGCTGCTACCGATCAAGGGTGAAGGTTATCTGGGGTATACCGGTCTGACGGGCTGGATGTACTGGCTGGCGGCATGGATGGCAATTGGCCTCGGCTCGGTGGCCACACAAGACTTGATGCAGCGGTCAATGGCGGCCCGTAACCAGGCGACATCTGTCTATGGTTCGTACTTTGCCGGCGTGCTTTACCTGTTCTTTGGTATTATGAGCCCGTTGATTGGTATCATGGCTTATAAACTGCAGCCGGGTATGGAAGACATCAGCTATCTGCTGGTGCACGCAGCCATGACCCACATGCCCGCGATTCTAACGGCCATTTTCATTGCAGCTTTGGTCTCGGCTCTAATGAGTACCTCCGATAGTTCTCTTCTGGCTGGGGCTTCGGCTGTCACCGAAAACCTGATCCCGTTGCTCACCGGTAAGAAACTGGAGGGCAAGAAAGCGTTGTGGTGGACCCGGGGAATGGTTATCTTCAACGCGGCAGTGGGCCTCTCGATCGCTCTGTGGGCACAAACCATCTATGAACTGTCAGTGGTCGCCTGGACGTTACTGCTGGTAGGTCTGTTCACGCCTTTTGCATTAGGCATGTACTGGAAGAAAGCGAATTCGTGGGGCGCGAATGCGGCGTTCATCGGTGGGTTTGTGATCTGGATTCTTGGAACGATATTCTTCTTCAACACTGGCCTTGGCGGGCAATCCACAGCGCTGGTTTGTGAGTATACAGCAGATATGGGGGTTTACAGTGACGGCTGGTGGTGCGCTTTCTGGGATGCGGTTTATATTGCTTCCTTTGTGGCCTTCCTATCAGCCATCATTCTAATGGTGGTGGTGTCGCTTGCAACACAAAAAATCTGCCCTGCGAAAAAACTGGTGGATTACTATGGCGAACCTATCGATATGAAACCAAGGCTCAATCTTGGACTTTTGCCGATCAAGGATGCCTTCCGAAAGTTGAAACCAGAAGAAAAAGAAAATACCTGATTCAGATTGTGGAGACCTGTTGACTGCTTTTCCTCATCGAAGCGTACGTTGTTGATCTCATATATAATGAATGGCGTCCAGAATCAACAATTCTGGACGCCATCAAATCCACGCTTTCCCTTATTCTATTATTATGCGATTAAAAAGGTATATCCATGGATGGTATCAATCTGACGGAATTAAAGTATCTGTTGTTAATTTTCGGCATCATTTTCATTGCCGTTTTCTTGGTGCGCAAGGCGGTAAAGAAAGTAAAAAACGAGCAGGAAGCAAAAGGATCGAATCGTAAGAAAGCCATTCCGATTGAAAAGCCAAAATTGACTGAGGATCAATTCAATAAATCCTGGAAAAGCCTTTCTTATTTACTGCTGCTTGCTGCGGCTGGTAACCTCTATATGGTTTACACCTCGCTGAGAAGTGCTTTGACATTGCCGAATGCGTGGGTGTGGTGGATCGATGCTATCTTCAGCCTGCTGGCTGCTATTGCCGCTGTCATCCTCTGGCGCAAAAAAGAAAAACTCTGGGTTTACATCTACTTTATTTTCACCTGTATTCCTGTGTTTCTTTTTATGTCGATCCAGGGTACAAATTTTAAGGTGAGTGCATTAATTCACCTTTTCCCGCTGGTGTTATTTTATTTTGTCCTTCAGCCAGTCTGGAGCAATCTTAAGGATTAAGACCTGTGTGTAAGATTGAGACATCCCCCGGATGGGTTGAGCCGGGGGATGTCTTTTTGTTGATCAGATGATCTGGCTTACAACTTCGCGGAATACGCGGGTATGGTAATTGATATCTTCTTCGGTGACATCGGGTGCGATCAATGCCATGTTGTGGAATGGTGTCATTAAGATTCCCCGGTTCATCGCGGCCAGGTGCATGTAGCGGTCTAATTCTGGGTCAACCGCAGCTTCTGCCTCCCCGCCGTTGCGTGGCAGCTTTTCGCAGAACCAGTATTCTGCGCGGCATCCCAGGCGGTTAATCACCCATGGCAGATGGAACTCGTCGATGATTCTTTTCACGCCATCTGTAAATCTTATGGCAAGTGGAATGGTGTGAGCGAAAGTTTGCTCGTTCAAAGTATTTGCGAGTGTGTAACGCATGGCTGCCAGAGAGAGGGCGTTGCCAGCCAGAGTTCCGCCAATTCCTCCCACATCCGATTCATCCACTTTGATGCTCTTTGATACCTTTTCACCAACTTCTTCAGAAAGACCATAAACCGCAGCCGGCACACCGCTGCCGATGGTTTTTCCCACCGTAAGGATATCTGGTTCAAGGCCAGCTTCACCCGTATACCCGCCGGGTCCGGCGCACATGGTATGAGTTTCATCGATGACCAGCAGGGTGCCGAACTTTCGGGTAAGGTCGCGCAGCGCTTTGTGGAACCCGGGGTCTGGGTGGATGATGCCAATATTGGTCATCACCGGTTCTGCCAGAACGCAGGCCACATCTCCGGGCGCAAGCGCCTGCTCGAGAGCGGGGATGTTGTTCCAGGGAACGACTCTTGTCGTTAATACGGGGTTCACCTGCGGGCCAATCGCGCCAGGCCGCGGCCCCGGGATGCCATCATTGATGGTGATGAAGGTTTCATCCACTGAGCCGTGATAACAGTAATCGAAAACCAGCACGTAAGGGCGTTTGGAGATATGGCGGCAGAGTCTCAACACGAAACGGTTAGCGTCGGTTGCTGTGAGCGTTGTTTGCCAGTATTTGAGCTTGAATCGGCGCTGCAATTCCTCTCCAACCCAAATGGCGTCTTCAGTCGGCAGCATGAAGGTGATGCCTTTATCAAGCTGCTCCTTGATTTTTTGAATCGGTTGATCAGGCGAATGCCCGACCATTGCGCCGGTGTCACCCAGACAGAAATCCAGAAACTTTTTGCCATCTGCGCAGGTGAAGGAGGCGCCTTTGGCTTGACTGACGAAAAGGGGAAACCCACCCGCCCAGCGCACCATCCAGTTCATAGGTACTCCGTCCAGCAGACAGCCTTTGGCACGTTCATAGAGCGCGTGGCATTTTGGATGTTCGGCTGCGAATTGACTCAACTCGTGCTGTAATGCCAGGTGAAGCTTGTTCCGGTCGATCGTGGTCATATCTTCCCTCTCCTTTAGACGATGGATTGACTAGATGAAATGATTATATATGACCAGTCAAGTTAACACCCCCATTTATTTAGACCATTGCAATACAAAAAACACGAGTTTGTTAATTCGATAGTAACGGATTATTGATCCATGAATTGACGCTGGTAGAGATGAGCGTACAATCCGTTCTTGCCGATTAGATCAGTGTGCGTTCCCTGTTCGGCGATCTGGCCATTGTCGATCACGTAGACCCAGTCGGCGTTGCGAACCGTGCTCAGACGGTGTGCGATCACCACTGCCGTCCTGTCTTTAAGCAGGCGGGCAAGGGCTTCTTGGATCAGGATCTCGGTGATGGTATCAATATTTGCTGTGGCTTCATCTAAAATCAATATTCGTGGATCAGTCAGCAAAGCCCTGGCGATACTGACCAGCTGCCTTTGTCCTTGAGAGAGGTTGACGCCACCTTCAAGAATACGGGTGTTATACCCGTCGGGTAAGCGGGTGATAAACTCATGCGCGTTTGCCTTGCGAGCAGCTTCTTCAATCGCTTCATCGGTGGCGTCAGGCATACCATAACAAATATTCTCTCTAATCGAACGCGAGAACAGGAAGGGATCCTGAGATATGATGCGCACCTGTTGACGCAATGATTTCATGGTTACTGAACGAATATCTCTATTGTCTATCAGAATTCTTCCGCTGGTGACTTCATAGAAACGTGTGATCAAGTTCGCAATGGTCGTTTTGCCTGCCCCGGTGGGTCCTACAATAGCTGCGGTCTTACCGGGTTCGATGACCAGATTGATGTCATTTAAGACGATGGGCGTATCGGGCCGATATTGAAAGGTTACGTGGTCGAAGGTGATCTTTCCACAAATGTCTACCAATTCGCCGGCATCTGGCGCATCAGTGATTTCAAGTGGGGTGTCAAGCAGTTTAAAGACCTGCTCCCCACCTGCCATGGCCGACTGAAAGGTGGTATACATACGGCTCAACTCCTGGATGGGCTGAAAAAAGCGAGTAACATAGTTCAGGAAAGCGACCAGCACTCCAAGGGTAACCGTTTCTTGCAACACAAAATGACCACCAAACCACAATACGATGACCGTGGCCAGCATTCCCAGAAATTCCACTGCTGGAAGGAATACGAAAGACAGGTTCATGGCGCTGATATAGGCGTTGCGGTTTTCGCGGTTGATCTGTTCGAAACGAGTCTGTGAAGCTTCCTCCTGGGTGAACGCCTGGATGGCACGCATACCGTTAATATCTTCGGCCAGATCACCCACAACGGCTGCAACCTTTGAGCGGGTTTCACGGAAGGCTTTACGCGCCTGGCGCGAAAACAGCCATGTGGCAAGAACCATGAGAGGCAAGACAATGAATGTCAGCAGAGCCAGTTTTGCATTCATCGAAAGCATGATGATGATGATGCCCGCCAGTACAACCAGGTCACCCAGCAGAGTGATCACGCCCTGAGAAAGCAGTTCATTGATTTCTGCCACATCGTTGATTACCCGTGATACGGTGACACCAACGATATGACGGTCGTGGTAACCGGGCTGCAGTCGTTGAAGGTGACGAAAGAGATCTCCGCGCAGGGTAGACAAAACTTTCTGCCCCACCCATGAGAGGATGTAACGCTGGCCTGAACTGACCATGAATAGAGCAACGTACGCCGCAGCGATCTGCAGGGCAATGGATAACAGTCCATTTCTGTGACCGGGGGTGATGTATTGATCGATGGCCACTTTTACCAGGTAAGGGGTTAATAGGGTCAGACCTGACTCGGCAAGAGTGAGAAGAAACGCCGCCAGCATTTTCCATTGATGCGGGCGAAGGTAAGAGAGCATGCGTGAAACAACTTTGCGGTTATAGATCTCGCCGCCCTGTTGACCAATGCTTCCGAAATCCTCAAGGGTGGAACGCGGCCCCATACCAAATGTGGAAGAACCAATGGAGAAACTCATTGTCCTTCCTCCTGTTTCTTCAACTGCTGGTTGTAGATTCCACGATAGAGGTGAGATGTGGTGATTAATTCTTCATGCGTACCCTGCGCCACGATACGCCCCGCTTCGAGAACGAAGATCACATCTGCATCTTTTACCGTGCTCAAACGGTGTGCAATCACAAAAGTAGTGCGTCCTCTGGTAAGCTGGGCAAAGGCTTCCTGGATTAAATGCTCGGTTTCGGTATCTACTGAGGCGGTGGCGTCATCCAGGATCAGAATCCGCGGGTTGAGAAGCAGCGCCCTGGCGATTGCGAGGCGTTGTTTCTGCCCTCCAGAAAGGGTAACCCCGCGCTCTCCAACCCGGGTATCATAGCCTTGCGGATTCTGCATGATGAAGTCGTGAGCCTGGGCTGCCCGGGCAGCGTTGATAATATCTTCTTCGCTGGCATTCTTTGACCCAAAGGCAATGTTTTCGCGAATTGTGGCTGCAAACAATGTCGTTTCTTGCAGTACGATTCCAATCTGGCTGCGCAGAGATTTTAAGGTGACATCTCTGATATCCATTTCGTCGATCAGAATCCGCCCTGCTGTGGGATCATAAAACCGGGGAATCAAGTTGATGATGGATGATTTGCCGGAACCAGTAGACCCCAGCAGCGCAACTTTCTGGCCTGGCTGCACTTCAAAAGACACATCCTTGAGGATCTTGTTTTTTCCGTAACTAAACGAAACATTTTCAAAGCGCACCCGTCCTTTTATTTTTCGCATCGGTCTTGCGTTTGGGCTATCTCTCACATCCGAAACTGCATCCAGCACATCGAAGATGCGCTCTGAAGCCGCTCCGGCTATGGCAACCGCGGGGATGATCATTCCCAGGCGGCGGATAGGATCGATTAGCTGGCCCAGGTAGCTGATGAACGCCACTACCTCACCAATGGTCAGGTTTCCATCGATGACCTGGCTGCCGCCATACAAGACGATCGCAACCGTTCCCAGATTCGCGATGAGGAAAAGCAGTGGAACATTGATTGCCTGCATACGAGCTGACCGGTTTGAGAGGTTGAACCAGCGTTCATTTTCCTTTTCGAATCTGCAGATTTCGGCTTCTTCCTGGGTGTATGCTTTTACCACGCGGTTACCGCGCAGGTTCTGCTCCACTGCGGTCGTCAAAATTGCAAGTTGTTTTTGCACTTTTAATGAAAGCGGGCGAAATCGGATCCCAAAGCGAATTGCCTGAAAGACAAGAAAGGGGATTGTAACCAGGATTAGCAAGGTGAGTTTAAAATCCATGGTGAACATGATCACCAGCGTAACAATCAACAACAGAACTGCTTCAAGGATACGCAAGGTTGCCCGGCCGGTGAGAAAACGAACTCTTTCTACATCTTGAATGGCACGCGAAAGGAGTTCACCGGTTTCGGATTGGTCGTGAAATGAAAAAGACAGGTGGGTTAGCTTCTTTTGGAGTTCGTTGCGGAGGTCAAAGGCAACGTTTTGCGAAGCAACTTCGCTCCACTTTCCCTGGAAGTAATTCAAAACACCTTTTACCAGGGTTAGGCCAAGCAAGGCCAACACTGACCAGCCCAGTACTTTCAGGTTTTTTCCATCGATTCCAGTGTCGATGATCCAACGGGTGAACTGAGGAATGAGCGCATTGAGCGCAAGTATACCCAGCAGCGAAAGATAAGCCCCGGCGGTCTGTTTCCAGTAGGGAATCAGATAGCTGTAAACCCTTTGCAGAACCTTTAACAAAGGGGTTGCAGGTTTTGGTAATGGAACGTATTGTTCTGTGAATTGGGTTGCAGACACTTGATCACTTACTCCGACCATCCCTAGAATACTACAAATTGCTTGAATGTACTAAGCGGTACAATGGTTGTCGAATGTCATAAAAAACTTATCCAATTGTTACAGGCTAACTTTCTGCCCTGTCAGCGCGGCGGCAACAGACATTGAACTGGTCTGTGAGTGAAATTTCTCCAGTACCATCTGGTAATGATGCAGATCCCACAGTTCTTCAGGTACACGGCCGATCTCATGCATGTGGGTGATGACAAGGCGTTTGGGGTTTAGCCGGGTGAAGAATTGAACAAATGCGTCAATAAAGGGAGGAGTCTGATCCAGAGCGCGGCCTTTACCCAGCCATAAATGCGCAAAGGAACCATCCAGCTGCCCCAGAGGGGGGAACTGCGAAAAGTCATAATTCCGAATATCGCCGGGGAAGAGCCAGCGTTTATGGTTGAATTCTGCCAGGTATCCTAATTCGGGCACACCGTAGACTTCTCTGATGTGCAGTCCATTAAAAGGGGTGAGTGTCAGTCCCCGCAACTGAATCGGGGTTCCTGGTCGGGCAGTGATGATCCTTTCTCGTGGTAATGAGATATTATCGAGGATGATTTCGAGCATGAACTCTGGAATGACCCATTGAGCTGGCAAGTCTTGCAGCGCCCTGAGAAGTTTAAGATCGAGGTGATCATTGTGCTTATGTGAGAGAACGATCATCTCCAGGCCTGAAAGGTCACCGGAAAGGTCAAGATCATGTTCAGTTTGGATACGATGCATCAGGCAATAAGGATCGATCGTCCAGCGAACACCTGCAGTGCGCAGAAGGTAGTTTGCGGCGTAGATCATCCAGGCGGCATCTTCATTTTCCTGAGAGCGCCATTCACGGGTGAACTTGCGCCAGAGAGAGGGGTATTCTTCTCTGGCGCGGTCAATCAAGTTGAGGGTCGAGTTTTTTGTTTGTTCAGGTTCGTGATTAAGCATAATATTTTTCGATGAAAGCTTCCACTTCACTGATGGAGCGATTGAAGGGTCCCACCCGTTCCACTTTTAAACTGGTCACGGCAGCTGCCCATTTTCCGGCTTCGTTGGGGGGTAGGCTCAGGCGCTTGGTAACATAAGTGCCAACACAGGTATCTCCACGGCCGCTGCGACCGGCCATTGAAGCGGCATGGAATGGATAATGGTAGCAATTCCCTTCTGCGTAAATGCATACCCCATCGCTGTGCGTGAGAACGATTTCCTTTGGTCCAAGAGCTGCGTAGAACCGGGCAGCTTTCTCAATGTCGGTTTCACCGGTCAGATATTCGGCTTCAACCGCATCAGATTTGAGGATATCCAGGTTTTTCAAAACTTCTGGCATTTCATTCCAGGGTTCATAAATAAGGGCCTGATCGCGTACCACACGCACAAAACCCTGAACATCGGCAGAAAGGATGACATTTCTTCGTTTTCGCATGGCGGAAAAGAACTCTGGCTCGACTTCGCCGCGCAGAGACGGACTGACCACAATGGCGCGCGATTCCAATCCATCCAGGTGTTCAGGTTTGATTGTACCGGCGATTCCTTTCACGTATAAACTGCGTTGATCTACATCATGAGTCTTATATTCGAGGGTCATGAGGGTAGAAGAGGGTGAATAGAATGGATAGCAATCGATTCCATCTGCCTGAATATTTGCCACCACATGTTTGTCTTCTTTTGAAAGTCGGGTGACCACTGCGGCTTTTATTCCCAATCGCATTCCAGCGTGAGCCGCATAATTCATCCCCCCGCCATCGACATAATGGGTGCCGTCTGGCGTGATAATGGTGTCTTTGGTGTAATTACCAGCAAAAATGATATCGTATTGTTTCGGTGAGTTCGTCATGACATATTCCGTTTTAGAAGAGTTGTATGAGTTGAGGAATCCCCCTGCTTAAGACCCAGTAAATGCCAGCTGCGAGCAGGGCGGTGGAAGGAATGGTAAACAGCCAGGCTGAAGCAATTTCACCCGCCACCCCCCAGCGCACTTTGCTCACGCGTTCTGCAGCCCCTACCCCCATGATCGCCGTGCTCACCACCTGGGTGGTGCTTACGGGGCCACCCAGCAGGGATGCAGTCAGGATGACCACAGCCGAAGTGATCTGTGAGGCGAAACCATGCACAGGGCGAATCTTGTAGAATTTTGACCCCAGTGTGCGGATCAATTGCCAGCCACCGATGGAGGTTCCAAGGGCGATGGCTCCAGCACAAATGAGGATGACCCAGAAGGGAACTTTGAATGTTGAAATTTCTCCACTGATTAAGAGGCCAAGGGTGATGATGCCCATTGTCTTTTGGGCATCATTTGTACCGTGACTCAGCGCCAGCCCAACAGAGGTGACCACCTGCATTTTCTTAAATAATCCGTTAACGCGAGGGGTTGCATTCCAGCATAAGAGGTAGATAAGGTTGGCAATGATAACCCCAGCGATGAAGCCGATGATTGGCGACGCGAAAAGCGAGATCAACACCTTCCAGACGCCGGTCATCCTGATAGCGCCTGCGCCTGCGCCTACGAATACCGCACCGATAATTCCACCGATGAGCGCGTGCGATGAACTGCTGGGGATTCCGAGTATCCAGGTCATGATGTTCCAGACGATCGCGCTTGAAAGTGCGGCAATGATCACTACCATGTTCAAATATTGCGAATCAACAATTTCATGGCCGATGGTATTGGCAACCGCGACGCCGAAAATGAACGGCCCGCAGAATTCCGCGATGGCAGTAATCGCCAGGGCTGCCCGGGGCTGGATAGCACGCGAGGAGATCATGGTTGCCACGATATTTGATGAATCGTGGACGCCGTTTAAGAAATCAAAAGCAATTGCAAGAACAATTAAGACAATGAGAAGTGGAGTCATAAGGTACCTTAGGTTGTTTTGACAACGATGTCAGCCAGGGCGTTGGCGGCTTCATCTCCACGGTCGGCTGCGTTACTCAAGTGTCTGTAGACTTCGCGTAGTTTTAGCATGAGCACTAGTTGTTTCACATCATCGGTTTCAACGAACATGGCTGCCAGTGCTTCACGATACACGTCTTCGACCTTATTCTCGAGAGCTTTCGCCCGCTGGGCATGTTCAGCCGCCACACCTGGATGATCCTGCAGCCGTTCCACGCCTTTCAAAATTTCAAAAGTGGCGTCGCGCAACAGCGAGCAGATACGCACCATGTAATTTGTGGGACGGATCTTAAAGATCTCGATTTCAATCATTGTGCTGTAAGCGTAATCCAGCACATCGTCTACCGCACGTGAAAGAGCGAAAATATCTTCCCTGTCGAAAGGAGTGATAAAGGTGCGGTTAAGTTCGTCGATCAGAATGCGGCGTGATTCGTCGGCCTCTTTTTCTTTAGAGGTCAATTTAGCAGCCAGATCGGGGTTAGGATCCAGAAGGTAGGCTTTAAGAAAATCCATGCCTTCCAGTGTGATGGATGCCTGTTCGTGAATCAAATTAATGAATACATTGCGGCGTTTCTTGAAGATCTTGAACATGCTTCTTTCCTCCTGCTTTTATTTAGAGTCTTGCAACGCAACCGGCATCGGCTAAGACTTCCATTCCTTGACGGATCTCGTCGAGTGTCAATTCAGGGGCAACTTCAAGTGTGCGGTAAGCGGTTGCAGGTAGATACCTGGCAATCATTTTAAAATCGACGTCACCAACACCTGGCTGCTGATGATCCATGATTCCCTGCACATCGTGAAGATGAGTGCCGACGATTCTATTTCCAAAACGTTTGAGCCATTCTTCGTGTTCACAGATTCCTAGAGCACTTAACGTTTGTGCATGACCGCTGTCGTATTGAAACCCAAACCAGCTTTCGGTACAGAGGTTCATCAATTCTTCCATTTCTTCAATGATGGGAATATCGTAATACCGGTATCGGTTTTCCAGGCCGATCCACAGGCCGCTGGGGCGTGCATACTCAATAATTTCACTGATACTTCGTAATACCTGATCAAAATGTGGCCGTGCCACCTCTGACCTGTGTGCGATCATCTCTGATTTTAGTGTTTCATATTCTGGGGTGTTTTTCAATCCCTTTCGATACATCTCACGCAGCTTGCGGTCTCTGGAACGGTCTGTTACGATCATCCCGGGGTGAATGACCACAGTTTTAGCACCCAGACTGTACGCAGTGTCAATGGTAGTCTTGACGATATCTACACCCTTAATCCGTCGCGCTTCATCGAGTGAAGACACCTGAAAATCATTGACTTTGAAATCGTCCATGGTAAACACCGCGGGACATGGATCATGCACGGATGAAATATAAAATTTATTCTTGTCCCATTCTTCGTAGAGAGCAGGTACGACTTTGTGGTTTAATTCGAAGCGGCCAAAACCGGCTTCACGCGCCATAGAGAAGGTCTTATTGAAGGGCATTTTCTGGTCAACCCCCCACATGGTTGATAAAGCCGCATCATACATCACGTAAGGTTTCTCGCTTGGTGAAGATTCTGGCAAGGTTTGTTTCACGCCAGGATAGATGGCGAGTAGGTCACTCAGACGTCCAATGGAATGATCGGGTTTTAAGATCAGATGGGTATCTTTTTCGGGCTCGTAATCATCTGGATCAAATTCGTCATCAAAATATCCCTGGGCATTAATGATCACCACCTCGCCATAATTTGACTGGCGCGCTCCGAGCAAATCTCTTGAGGGGCGGTCTCCGACATAAGCACATTCCCACGGCTGCACCCCTGCGCGGCGGGCGGCTTCTAGGAATAGCGAGGGGTGTGGTTTACGTCTGCCAAAAACCGCTGAAAGGATGACGCAAGAAAAAAGGTCGGTAAGATTGTTTTCTGCCAGGATCTGGTATCCCTCTACTGAAGAGGTGGTGTTACTGATGATGCCCAATTTATACCCGCGTTGTGAAAGTTCGCGCATGGTATCAGCCATGTCAGGCAGTAAGTGCTTGATATGCGATTCACGCCACAACTGGTTGATTTTTATGGCGTTATCTCGTATGAATGATTTGGGATACTCGGGCAGCAAGAAACGCGACCAAAGTTCTACTTCAGAAAGTTCCAAATATGCGGGTTTACTCCATTTACGATAAGCTTTTTCTCCCCTGCGAATACGGGCTGTAAACTCATCGACAGAGCTTTTCTCACCAAGAAAGGCAATGAGTTCTTCAATCTTGTGAGCATCGCGGTTGTGCTTATCATCCGAGATGCGAAGGGTACCGCCAATATCAAAAAAAATGGCTTTAATGGTTGGTTCCATGTTCACTCGTTTCTACCGGGAATAAGATTAAGCTGATAATAAAGGCACCTCTAAAAGGTCTTTAAAGTTTTCAATGTAAGCATCAGCAATCGCATTCTTCTCGTAATTAAAGGCGATGGTCTTCAATCCAACCGCGCGAGCTCCTTCGAGTTCGTACGCTTTGTGCCCAACAAAAACAGCCTCACCAGGTTTGACTCCTGTCTGTCGGATGGCTTCTTCATACATTAAACGGTTGGGTTTTCTAACTCCAATCTCCTTCGAACTGATCACCACGTCCCATACCTGGCCAAACCCATGCTGATCAAACCAGTTTAATTTTCTTGCAAAGGGCATGGCTGTGTCTGTGATGATTCCCAGAATAAATCCTTTCTGTTTAAGTTGATTAATGGTTTCTGGTACTCCACTGAAAATGGCAACCGTATCGTCGTCTTTACTGATTGCTGCCATTCCTTCCTGAATTTCTTGCTGATCTTCGATACCGTATAAACGGATCACTTTTTCATAGTAATCGTGGCGTTTTATCTGACCTGAAAAAGCCAGATCTTTCAACCTTGATCTTTCCACTTCAAAATTTGGCGCAGGGTTGATCTTTTTCCCTGCGAGAAAACTTTTAAGATGCTTGTCTCTTTCTGGCCGGTGATAGAGAATATCGCCGGCATCAAAAAAGATTGCTTTAATGGGGCTCTTTGTATCAGAGTGATTCGCTTGTTTGCTTCGCAGTAAATCGGCTTCAAGGATGGGGAGGATTTCTATCATGGAATGAATAACAGCATCAGGCACTGCGCCCTCGTCTTTTTCTCCATCATCATAGGCGTGCCGGATCTGTAAAGCCAATCGAAAACCTGCTCTGCGGGCACCTAAAACGTCACGGTTGATTTTATCGCCAATATACGCGCAGGCCCCGGTGGGTAGGTTGGCAAGCCTGGCTGCCTGATAAAAAATGGAGGGATCGGGTTTACGCCGGCCATATTGAGAAGAAAGTACGATGGGGTTAAAGTATTGTGAAATGCCGTAATTTTCTAAGGTTCGGGGTACCTGAGTGAGACTCTGGGTATTGCTAATGCAGCCGATCTTTAAACCCATTTGTTGAATAGCAGCCAGCACTTGAGGTAACTCGGGTCGAAGTTCTCGAATGTAAAATTTTGTTTCGTACAAAAAGGATAATTCCTCTGAGATGTTTCGCAGCGCATCCAGATCAATTAAGATGTCGTTGAAAACATATTTCGACCAAATTTCAAATGTTGGTAGTTCAATTTGTGATGAAAAATTCCATTGGCGGTAAGCAGCAATTCCTTTAGAGATCAGATCAGTTAATTCACTGTCATCCTGATGCAATATGATCCCTGCGTTTTCCAGACATTCACGAAAGTAATGAACCTGGTTCAAGCGAAATTCTCTGGTAAATCGGAAGCTCTCGATCGTACCGCCGACGTCAAAGAAGATCGCTTTTAACTCCATGATATGCTCCAATAAAAAAAATTGAGTATTCAAAACAGATTTCTGATATTATGAATTCAATTTGCTCCTCAGGCACGGACTCTTTCAAATCCGTGCCTGAAATTGCAGCTCAAATTTCAACCGTTTATTTTCCCAGGTTGATCAGGTAGAAATCACGTGCCTCGACTAAATGATCATAGGCATATTGTTCTGCGATCAGCCAGGTCATGGTCTGAATTTCTTCAAGGGTCTTCTGACCTTCAGGAACCACATAGGTTGAATCGGGGAAGTATGTACCAAACTTGGCCCACGGCTCGCGCCCTTCTTCACTTGTGATGTACTTGATCCAAAGTTTTGCGGCATTGGGGTGAGGCGCCTGGTTGAGAATGCCCAGGTAGCTCTGACTCTGAATGCCAACGATGGGGGTCATTCCCCAGCAGGGTTCGAAAGCCAGATTACCATCCAAAACGTCAGGATAGTTGGAATACGAACCCAGAGCCATGTAACTCTCGGTCATTCCCGGGGTCGCAAAGGCTGCGTCAACTTCATCACCACCTGATTCAGGAATGGGTCCGTTCTGTGCAAACCGTTTTAGCCATAACCAACCAGCGTCTGGCGTGTCTTCATCCAAAACGGGTTCGCTTCCATATAGCGCAACATACGCGGCTTTCATTTCATCAGGATGTGCGGCAATCGTGATCAGTTTACTGAGGGTAGAAGCATCATTCAAAGGATCTTCGATGAAGATCTTGCCTTTCCATTCAGGCTGGGTGAGTTCCCAGATGTTGCTGATCGGGCAGGTGTCGTTGAGTTCCGAGTTGTACGCCCAGACGCTGGTTCCAAGGCGGCTCATCAGCAAGGGCTGGGTGTATTCTTCAGGGGTGACTGCTGCGGCACTGTCAGGCACAAAGCGCCAGACATACTTCTTTGGCAGAACGTTACCAACGAGTTCCGCGCCGCCGCTGCTTGCCCAAACATCACCGGTAAAGGCACCGGCTTTTTGTTCTTCAACGGTCTTAAGCAGAACATCGTCTCCACCCAGGTCAAACGCCTGGACCTTGATCTCGGGATATTTCTCCATGAAGCCTTCAGCGGCCTTTTCCACTTTAGAGGAGTTGGCATAAACGAGGAGTTCTCCTTCTGCTTTGGCGGCGGCTTCAATGGCGGCCCAGTCTTGTACACCTGTATCATATGGGCCAAGCTGGTTTACTTTTAGCCATTCTTCCTGGGCTGAAAGAGGGGCTTCTGTTGCTGCCACAGGGGCTTCTGTACCTGCTGGTACTTCAGGCGCTGAAGCAGGGGCTTCTGTGGCCTGTGCACAGGCGGTCAGGAAGCTGATCATGAGAATGATTGTTACAACTCTTAGTAACGCTTTCATTTACCTTCCTCCTTTTAGAATATTTGATCCTTTTTATTGATTGAGAAATCATTCCGATTGATGTTTTCCGTTTTCTCCTCCTTTTTTCCAGAGCCCCGTAGTTCTGGAAAATCAAGTCAAGCCGTTAATGGGTAATCAAATTCCCAGTGGCCTTATCGTACAAATTGATCGCTTCTTTATTGAAGGTTAACCAGATCTTTTGATCCATCTGGAGTTTGCTGACACCGATTTCTTTGATCGTCAGTTCAGTATCACCTTTGCGTGCGATGATGGTGGTATCAGCACCTGTGGGCAGCACTGAATAGGTGACAAATTCAACACCGCCATCAACCTCATGCGTGCTCACGCTGATATCTTCAGGGCGGATTCCAACCACCACGTCTCCGGTATGAGAAAAAGTAAAAACGGGCACATTAAATTTTCCAAGGTCCACCAGATCATGCCCTGCAATCCAACCTTCCAAAAGATTCACCTTCGGGTTGCCAATAAAATCGGCCACAAAGAGGTTTGCAGGGAAGTGGTACACCTTATCTGGCGTATCCATCTGTTGAATAACACCCTCTTTCATAACAGCGATATTGGATGACATTGTCATGGCTTCCAATTGATCGTGGGTTACGTAGACGGTGGTGGCATCAGAGATGTGATGCAGGCGTTTTAACTCCGTGCGCATATCCATTCGCAGGCGGGCATCAAGATTGGAGAGAGGTTCATCCATCAGGAATACCCGTGGACGATAAGCCAGCATACGGGCGAGCGCGATGCGTTGCTGCTGTCCGCCGCTCATCTCACGCGGGTATCGATCCTCATAACCGCTCATCTTTACCTCTGCCAGAGCCTCGGTAACGCGTTTCTTCATTTCTTCTTTGGAGAGTTTTTGAATCTCGAGCGCAAAAGTCATATTTTTGTATACTGTCATGTGCGGCCACAAGGCGTAGTTTTGAAACACGAGCCCCAGGTCACGCTGTCCGGGAGGGATTGAAACCCCTTTCACGTGCGAATAGACGAGTTTTTCGCCGATGTAAATCTCACCTTCATCAGGATCTTCAAGACCAGAGATACATCGCAGCAGGGTGGTTTTTCCGCAGCCTGATGGGCCCAGGAGGGTGAGAAATGTCTTGGGTTCGATGGTAAGTGAAACATCATTGACGGCAATGACATTTCCGAATTTTTTGGTCAGGTTCTTAATCACAATCGTGGTTTCCATGTTCTCCTCTTTCTACATTCCCAGCCCTTTTTTCAGGCTGCCACCGCGGAAGCGGCTGATGATGAAGTTTCCAATCAATACCAGGAAGATGAGTATCAGAATGACAGCATCGGCTTGCTGTTCATTACCATTTTCGATATAACGCATGGTCATACTGGCGAGCACAGCGGTTGTAGGCGTAACCAGCAAAATGATCAACGACAGCTCGCGCATGGTTGAGATGAAATTCAGCAGAAATCCAGATACGAACCCTGTACTGGTCAGCGGGAAGATGATACGCACAAATCGCCTCCATGGAGACGCGCCAGCAATAGCAGCCGCTTCTTCGAGCTCTTTTCCCACCTGCAGCATGGCCGAGACACCGGTGCGAGCAGAAAAAGGCAGGTGTTTGGCCACGGATACGATCACCAAAAGGGCAAATGTACCGTAGAGGGGTGGGATGGGACCAACCGGTTTGGTAAACATGGAGATGTATACGGCGCCAAACGCAATGCCTGGAATGACATATGGGATAAAGGCCATCTGTTCCACTAATTTTGACAGCCGCGTCCCGCGGCCTTTTACGATCGCATATCCAAGAATGACCCCAAGGATTGAAGTAAAGAGCGCTGTGAGCAGTGATAACCGGATCGAGTTCCACGCACCCAGGTAGATCTTGGGATTGCGCAAGACGCCAGGTTCACCGTTATTGATCGAAAGATCACCCTTTCCGATCCAGTGTGCAAGGGTGAAATTACTGAGACTGTAGTTACCTGTGCGTAGCATAAAAGTGCTGTAAAGCAATACCACCAGTGGCAGGATGGCGATAAGGAATTGGAAGACCACGACCATGCCGGTTAAAATACCTTTGAAATTGCGTAATTTCACCTTTTGAGACATGAATCCACGGCCACCAATGGTTTCATAACTCTTGCGTGTGCCAACCAGTTTTTGATTGATCATGATGGTTGTCATGGCAAAGAGGATTAAAATGATTGCCAGCACAAACCCGTCTCCATAGTTGCCAATGCCCGTATTGGATCGCAGCATCGTCGAAAGGGTGTAATACTTCACCGGTACACCCAAGACGTTTGGTCCGCCGAATGTGCCCATGGTTTTCGAAAAGGTCATGATAAACCCTGAGGCAATAGCCGGAATAACAAGCGGAAAAGTAATCTTGCGCATGATGCGCCAACGACTGGCTCCTGCCAGTTCCCCGGCTTCTTCCAGAGAGGAGTCAATCGACAGCAGCGCTGCAGAGACAAAAAGGAAGAAGAAGGTGTAGTAATGTAAGCCACTACTGACAATAATGGGGATGGGGCCGTAAGCAAGCCAGTCAGGAGGTGGTGCACCCAGGATATATTCCAGCAGCCCGGGGGTTCCGCCAGTGGTGCGGTTTTTAAAGATAACCGTCCAAGCCATGGCAATTGTCCATGAGGGCATGATATATGGGATTGTCGCCAGCATGTGGATGGTATTCCGGCCAGGCATATCGGTGCGCACGACCATCCAGGCCATCAACCCGCCAATCACGAGGGCAAACATCGTAGCGCCAAGAGAGACCACGATCGAGTGTACCAATGGCTCGTAGGTCATGATCTTGGCGATCTTGCTGGTGAGCATTCGCACCCAGTGATACCAGGTGAAATCTCCCACTTCCGAATCTTTGAGAACTCGTAAGTCGATATCCTGGACGGTAATTGTGGTCATAATCATTCGATAAAGCGGAATGATGACCATGTAGACCATAACAGCCAGCATGATGATCGACAAAATTACGTGGGGAGTGGTCAGCCAGCGCAAGAACCTGCGCATGACCGCCGCCCATTTCTCTGAAGCGGATAACCTTGAATCTGATATTACTGCCATCTGTTTTCACCTCTTTCTGCTATTCGTAAGGGCTGCAACGGAGCTTAAACAGCTACGGGTTAGAGACAGGTTTAGCGGTACAAACGGACGCGATTAATCACCATTCGAATTCAATAATTTCAATTGTTCGCGCAGAGAATCAAGTTTATCGAGGATTGGCATGATATTCGCCTGGTCTTCGCCAGCGACTGAAAGCAGCAGGGCATTGATCACAGTCATAGGCACAACGAGAGAATGGAATTCTCCGACCGGCCCGCGACGCGCAGCCAAAATGACGTCTGCACTTTCACCAAGGAGTACGTCCAGAGTGTCGGTAAGCATAATGATCGGGCAGCCAATCTTCTTGCCATAATCGAGAACGAGTCTTAATGCGGGATTCTGATCAAAGAAACAAATCACAAATAACAAATCGTTTTGATTTAAAAGTAAAAGCGGTTCCAATAATTCGCGGCCTGCCGTTTTGAGGGGAATCACATGCTTGCCGAAACGGTGTAATCTGATTTCCATCAGATCGACGAGTGATATCGAAGGACCCAGTCCAAAAACAAAAATGCGCTGGTGCTCACGAAGCATATCGACGGCTCTTTTCATCGCCTTTCGATCAATGGATTCCAACGCCTGGGTAAGATAATCGATTTCTGTTGCTGTTGTGCGTTCGAAAACATCACCGCCTTCGCGCATTTCATTGAGTCGGCCCCGCAGACGAGTGGAATGGGTGACGCGCTGGCGGAAGTTTTGTTGAAGCACCGCGCGCATGGCGGGGTAACTGCTGAATCCCAACGTCCGCGCAAACCGAACCAGGGTAGCTTCACTCAGGTCCAACCGTTTGGCAATTTCACCGGCCGAGAGAAAAGCCGATTCCTCCTGATTTTTTCTTAGAAAATTAGCGATACGTTTTTCACTTTTGGTCAGGTGGTTGAATTGTTCGCTAATCAACAGGCTGAAATCGATGTTTTTTGGGATTTTTTCATCACTCATCTTTTAGCTCATGATATTCAATTTTTGAAAGAGGGAAAATGACAGGAAACAAAAAGATGCAATATAACTTGCATTTGCAACAGTATACAGCAAATAAAATGAAGATGCAAGAATAATTGCAAAAAATCAATTTTTCGTTGGTTTTCCATCTCAGAACTCATTTTTCCAACACCTGAAGGATTTCAGGAGTAAGCCAGATGGCTGCATTAGTTGTATCCACAACCATGTCGCACAGCATCATTTGCGGGCGATAGATCTCCTCAGCCATAATGAATTGTTCTCTGAAATAGCGATTGAGAAAATACATCAGGTCGTATTTCTTGCGATAATCCATGTCGCGTTTCCATTTACGCTTAAGGCGGATATCGTCGTCTGTCAGGTAAACGACCTTGATGTCGATTAAATAGGCAATTTCAGGCAACAGGAACGGAAAATTACCTTCCATAAAGATCACGTCAGCGGGTTCTATGGTGAGGGGTGAGCGGCCGGGCTTTAATTTGCCATCTAGATCGTGGCTTGAAGTGGCGCTGACAAAATCATACCGGGGGATAATGACCTGTTTTCCACTGCAGATATCCGTCAGCGCCTGCTTAAAAAGGTCGTAATGCAACGCTTCCATCCCGCGGGAATCAATTCCATGTTCTTCGCGGTAATCGCGGTCGGTGAAAAAGTTATCCATCTCGATGGAAGTGACCCGTTTGCCAGAACTTTCAAATTTATCGTACAGCCGCGATACGATTTCGGTTTTCCCTGCAGCAGTTTGACCTGCGATTGCAATGAGAACGGGCAAGCCCTTTCTTTCAATCAGTTTTTCTACCGTATCCATGAAACACTGATCTACCTTTTCGTTGGCTGCCTGGAATGCTTTATAACCAATACTTTGCACATGATGGAAGACCTGACGGTGATCGGGAAATTTTCGCCATGGCTTGCCACCAAGGTAAGCGGTTATCTCGGGGGTGAAGTAAACCGTGCGATGAAGGAAATAAAAACCACGGATGTCAAAATAAAAATGCTGGTTGATCCATTCGCTTGGATAAATCCCCCAGACCATTCCACACGCAAGCATCCGCGATAAATTGAGGATTTTTTCATCCATCACCATGCGTTTTCCCTGATAGGGCTTGAGCTGGATGGATTCGTAAAATG
Source organism: Anaerolineaceae bacterium (assembly GCA_034429135.1). GTDB lineage: Bacteria > Chloroflexota > Anaerolineae > Anaerolineales > Anaerolineaceae > UBA6107. The sequence continues at coordinate 214,645 of DAOUGR010000003.1, forward strand.
CGATATCGTTTACCTGTTTTTCGATTTCTTCCATTGGAAGCGGTGATACAGAATCCCATCCCGACGAAGGGGTGAGCGCTTCTAGAGCATAGCGGAATTCATACAATTCCATATCCCCAATTGCAGGGCAAATTTCCTGCAGCTTTGTGTAAAGCGTCAATGAGAATTCATTTGTGTCAACCTGGTTTGGTTTTACCATTTGTACTTACGCTCCGTATTTTGAAAGTCTTCCGGCATGCGCCAGAGCGAGAGGCATCACCTGTGTTGCAGGAATCACTCCTAGACTGCCTTTTGCGCATGCTCTTTCACCGAATTCAGCAATGCCATCAGGTCTACAGCTGGCAGCGTAAAGCAGTAATGGAACCGGGTGCCAGCTGTGTGACCGTAGTATTGCCGGTGATGAATGATCTCCACCAATGATCACCACATCAGGCTGCAATGCAAGAAGACGTGGAAGGTAAGTGTCGAATTCTTCAATCGCTTTGACTTTTCCCGAAAAATCCCCGCTCTCGCCGCAGGTATCTGTTTTTTTATAATGCAGATAGAAAAAATCATAAGATTGCCAGTATTTTTCCAGCGCAGCGAACTCATCTGCCAATGTTGTTCCATCCACTGGAAGCACTCGCATTCCAGCCAGCCTGGCAACCCCGCGGTACATTCCGTTGACCGCAATTGCGGCGGCATTAAGTTGGTAGATTTCTGGAAACGTGGGCAGGGTGGGAAATTTGGCAAATCCGCGCAGCAAGATCATGTTTGCCGGAGAATGTTCTGCCAGAAGCAAACGCGCGCGATCGATGAACTCATTAATCGCCGCTGCGGTTCTTTCTGAATCAGGAGTGCGTGCTTGAACACGCAATGGGGTGACTTTGGTCGACAGCGGGTCAGAGTCTGTCAGGTTTGCTCCGAAATCTCTGGCGCGCAGGATGAATGCAAACCGATGTTCTTTAACCGGTTCGATAAACAGTTCAACGCCATCGATTTGAATGGTTCGCAGCAGGTTTACCAGTTTGATACTTTCTTCTGTTGGCAGGCGTCCAGCCCGGCGGTCGATCAGCAGACCTTTGTCGTCGATTGTGCAAAAATTACCCCGCGCCGCAACGTCATCTGCACCGATCTCAAAATCAACGCCTAAAGCTTCCAGAACACCACGCCCAATTTCGTTTTCGATCGGGTCGTACCCAAAAAGAGCCAGGTGACCTGGGCCGCTGCCCACGGTGATCCCAGGCCCGGCAGGCTGGGTTAAGCCAAGGGTTGACCGTGAGGCAAGCGCATTTAAATTAGGGGTTTGGGCGGTTTCAAGCTCTGTTTTTCCACCCATCTCTTGCGGAAGCCCACCCAGGCCATCGAGAATGAGCATGGCAATTTTCGTTTGAGCGGGTAGGGTTTGGTTTCGAAAGAAAGTTTCGTGCATATCCGATCCTGTTCACCAATGATTTGATCCGTTGATAGATGCTGTTGTCAATTGCATTTCCAGGTCTGGAGTGAGCCACAGGGCAGCCGAAGTCGTGTCGACCACGATGTCGCATACTTCCATCAATGGCCGATACACCTCTTGGGCACGGAGGAACTGGGTTCTGAAATAGCGATTGCAGAAGTAAACCTGGTCATATTTCTTTCGATAATCAATGTCGCGGCGCCATTTTCTTTTTAAACGGATGGGATCATCTGTGAGGTAAACGATTTTTACACCGATCCATTTGGCAATCTCAGGAAGATGAAAGGGGAAGTTGCCTTCAAGGAAGACCACATCTGCAGGCGTGATTTCGATCGGTTTTTCACCAAGGCGCAAGTTACCGTCAAGATCGTGACTGGAGGCTGTGGTAAGAAAATTGTATCGGGGAATGATGGCAGGTTTACCCTGCATGATCTGGCTCAGGCTCTGGCGAAAGAGCTCAAAATGGATCACGTTTTCGTCGAGCACTTTACCATCCCGAAAATCTCCGTCCTTGTAAAAGTTGTCCATTTCAACCGCAGTGATGGATTTTCCGGTTCCAGAGAGTGTCAGTCGCAGTCGATCCACGATCTCGGTTTTACCTGCGCCAGAAGGCCCGGCGATGGTTAATAAAAACGGAGTGCTGCTAATATTGATTAATTTTTCGATGATTCCAATGAACGCTTGATCGATCTCACGATTCGTTGCGGCAAATTCTCGATACCCGATATCCTGGCGAGCCTCCAGAGTATTTTGCCGTTTTTCAAACTCAAGGAACGGTTTTCCACCAAAATGGTTGATGATTTCAGGAGAAAAATAACGGGTGCGCACAAAGAATAAGAAACCACGCACATCAAAATAGAAGAGAGAATTGATCCATTCAGGTGAATATGCACCGCTGACTAACCCCTTAAGCAAAGTGCGGGTGAGTGAAGCGATCTTTTCATCTGGGATGATTCGATTCTCTTTTAGTGGTTTTAATTGAATTTCTTTAAAGAAACCAATCTGGTTAATCTGGCTTGAGATCTCTGCTCTATCTATTACGGGAACAGAATCCCAGCCGGATGACGGAGCGAGGTTATCGAGGGCGTAATCAAATTCATACCATTCCAGGTCAGAAATACCCGGATGGACATGCTGCATTTTGACGTACAGGTCCTTTGAAAATGCTTTGTGATCGCTGAAATTGAAAAGTTCGCTCATTTTTTCCCTTATCGGTAATGCTGCCCATCACCCCGCACCAACGCATCATATGCTTTTTGAATTTTGGCGTAATTACCATCTCGATCGAGAGCGATCCCGCGGCCAATGCCGGTGACCATTTGCGCTTTCCGGCTACCGGTTTCCGCCATCAGCCGCTCCATTTTTTCGAGGAGGGCGGGAGCGCTTCCGGGCTCCGTGCTGCGACCGTCGAAGATCAAGTGGATATAGACTTCGTCTAATTCATGCTCATGTGCCATTTTCAGCAAGGCCAGTGGATAATCGATGGAGCCATGGGAGCTTTTTTCGGTTAAAAGACCAATCAGGTGTAAACGAGTCTTACGTTCTTTGACACCATTGATCGCTTTGAGAAAAATCTCATTCTGATAAAAAGAACCATCGCTCAATGCGTTATCGAGACGCACGTCATCCTGCAAAACAACACGGCCGGCTCCAATATTCAAATGGCCTGCCTCTGAATTGCCTGCTTTCCCACTTTGCAGCCCAACAGCCTCACCAGAAGCATCCAACCTGGCAAACCCGTAGCGTTCGATTAACCCGTCCCACACTGGTGTGTTGGCAAGAAAAATGGGGTTCGTTTCACCTGCCATTCCAATCCCCCAGCCATCTAAAATAATGAGCAGCACCTTGCGATTTTGAGTGTGGTTAAAGCCAGGTAAAAGATCCACACCGGTCATGGATGGTGGAATTTCGATTCCCAGAAGGTGCAGGATGGTTGGCGCAATATCTGCCAGTTTGCCGTCCGCCGGTTTCATCTGGTTGTTTTCTTGGGATTGGATCAAGAGCAATGGAACCTGGTTGGCCGTATGTGAGACGTGAGGTTTCCCTTCAGTGGTAAAGAGTTCCTCGAGATTACCATGATCAGCGGTGATTAAGGTCGTGTACCCCGCCATTCTGGCGGCTTCAACGACTTCTCCGAGATATCGATCAACGGCTTCTGCGCAGCGAATCTTGGCATCGCGGTTGGCGGTGTGACCAATCACATCTCCATTGGCAAAATTGGTTACGATCAGATCATAATTTTTATGGATGGCGTTCACAACTTCTTTCGCCACCTGTGGAAGGCTCAACTCAGGCACTTGATCGAAGGGGACCCCTTTTGGCGAAGGTAAACGTTTGTCATCCTCGGCTGGAAATGGCTGATGGTTACCGCCGTTCAGAAAAAATGTCACATGCGCAAATTTTTCTGATTCAGAGCAGTGGAATTGCCGCAAACCGGCCTTGCTGACCGTTTCTGCCAGGGTATTCTCGATGCGCGACGGAAGAAACGCCACGGGAAGATCTTTAAATTTTTCATGGTAAAGGGTGAGAATGATGAAATCCAGGGGAGAAAGGTTAACACGCTCAAAATGTGGAAATTCTGGATCGGTGAAGGCTTCGGTTAATTCGATTTCACGTTCTCCACGGCGGCAACAAAAAATGACGGCGTCACCTTGCTGAATACGGCCGATGGGTAACCCTGTTTCGTCCACGCGCACAAGCGGTTCCATTGAATAATCCGTTTGACCGGCTGCGTAAGCCTGATTGACTGCAGCGGCCAGGCGTTCACCACCATGTGAATTGACTGTTTTCATCTTGCCACTCCGATTTTGTCCCGCTTTAACTCATCCAATACTGGTCAAGATTTGCAGACCATTATGTCTGGGTGCGAGCTGGTGTTGGTTCCACTTGACGAATCAATTCGTTGCACACCATTGGGGCAGCGGGGAACAACTGCAACAGTTCGTTAAATTGGTGGATGATTGCATCAGGCCTGTTTTCTTCATTGATCTCTTCTTCGGCCAGTTCTTCAGGACTGATCATGATGATCACCATCCCGAACCCTGCGTTTCGTGTTCCGCTGACGTCGCGCTGAAGGTTATCGCCAACGTAGACGCACTTCGCCGGTTCGACACCTGCCCTGCGGGCTGCTTCAAGGTAAATTTCAGGATCCGGTTTTCTAATGCCCATGACGGAAGAAAGGACAACTGATTTAAAGTATTGTGCCAATCCGTCCTCTTCCAGCCAATCTGGAATTTCCTGCGAGGTGATCACGTTGCTGATCAGCCCCAGTGTGTAGCCTCGGCGGTGAAGTTCTGTCACCACTTCTTTTCCATTTTCAACCATCACCCTTAAGCCCATTGACTGGCGGTACTGGTAGGTGAGCTCTCGACCGAGCGGGGCAATGCGATCCTCTGGGAATTCAGGTGCCAGCCAGCGCGTCCATAGTTCAGATTCAGGGGCTTCCTTCATGTTCGCAAATGCCCACTTGCGGTACACCTTATACCGTTCATCTACCTTCGTAATGAAGGAATCTGGATCTTCATTGGTGCCGATCAGTTCTGTGATCTTTCGCCGGGCGCGGGATTGATGCGCCTCATCTTTGGTCAGGATACGCAGTGTGTTGCCTACATCTAAAAAAATCGCCTGAATCTCTGATTTCATTTTTATTTTTCTCTTTGTGATTGAAAGACTATCAGGTCATTTCCGCGGCGGGAAAATATCCAGCAGTTCGCGGGTTTCTTTAATGACAAAATCAGGCTTGTGTTCACCTGTGGGTGGTTCCTTCTCCAGTGTTGCAGGCTCCTCGAAAAGGATCATCAAACCGAAACCAGCCGCCCGCGTACCATCCACATCACGGACAGGATTGTCGCCGACATAGGCGCACCTGGCTGGTTCAACACCGATATCGCGTGCAGCCATCCAGTAGATCTCGGGGTCTGGTTTGCGATACCTGACTTTCGAAGACAGGATCACCGTCTTGAAATACTGGCTCACGCCATCGCTTTCCATCCAGTCTGGAATTTCTGTTTCAGTAATCGTATTGGCAATGATCCCAAGTTTATAACCGCGTCGATCGAGTTCGATGATGGTTTCTTTGGCGTCTGGCCGCGGAACGCGGCGGCCGTCATGATCGCGCCATAAACGAGTCAACTTACCGGCCAGGGGGGCAATCTTCTCAGCGGGATAATCAGGAAGAAGATGAACGGTCCATAACTCTTTTTCAGAAGCTTCGATGAGACTCTCTTTTGATTTTTTGCGGTGAATTTTCCAGCGGGCTTCCAGCTTTTCGAAAAATTCAGCTTCCGTTTCAGTTGTTCCAACCAACGCCATCAGGTCCTTGCGTGCCTGCGCCTGGAATTCAGGTTCTTCAAGCAGGATGCGCAATGTGTTGCCAACGTCCAAAAAGATTGCCTCAATATCGGGGTTCATGGTTCCTCCGGCTTGAAAGTGTGGGAATCTTTCAAAAATTGATTTGATGAAATATTACTTGCATTTGTATATATTACGACAAATATTTGCGAAATGCAAGCCATCCTGCAATGATGGTGGTGTGAGGATGCTTTGAGGGCTTTTTTTTCATTGAACATAATATCGTTTTTCCTTAAAATTTGCGATGAATCACCTGAAGAGCGTTTTTTTCTGTGATAATTGGTTTTGGGGGATGATTTGAATCAAGAAAGGATAGCGTAATGCATGATGTTCCATTATTAATCAATATCACGATTGCCCTGGTTGCGGCGTTTTTTGGGGGAATTCTTGCGCGCCGTATCGGGTTGCCGACCATAGTCGGGTACCTGCTTGCTGGCATCTTGATTGGCCCTTTTACCCCAGGTTTTGTCGGTGATGTTGACACGATACAGCAGCTGGCAGAATTAGGAGTGATTTTCTTGATGTTTGGTGTGGGGCTGCACTTTTCGCTTTCACAGCTTTGGCGGGTGCGCAAGATTGCCATACCAGGAGCCTTGCTCCAGACTTTTCTGGCGACGCTTGCTGGCATTGGGTTGACCCGGCTGTGGGGGTGGAATTTGTTAGCCAGTATTGTGCTTGGGCTTTCGATTTCGGTAGCCAGTACCGTTGTATTGCTGCGCGGATTGATGGATAACAAATTACTCAATACCAGCCATGGTCAGGCGGCGGTAGGCTGGCTGGTGATGGAGGACATCCTTTCGGTTTTAATCCTGGTCTTTATGCCAGCGCTCTCCTCAACGGGTTCAGCATTTGATTGGGGAAATCTGGCTTTAACCTTATTAAAAGCTGCTGCCTTCGTTGTGATCATGTTCCTGGTAGGAACGCGTTTTATTCCCTGGCTGTTGGAACGTGTAGCGCACACGCATTCGCGGGAGTTGTTCATTCTGGCTGTGCTCGTCATCACTTTGGGGACGGCAATGGGTGCAGCTGAATTATTTGGTGTCTCGCTGGCGTTAGGTGCATTTGTCGCCGGGGCAATCATCAGTCAATCGCATCTCAGCCACCAGGTTGGGGCAGATGTCTTTTCTTTTCGTGAAGCGTTCTCCGTGCTGTTCTTTGTGTCAATTGGGATGCTGGTTAACCCAGTATTTCTCTGGCAAAACCTTGGTCAGGTGGCAGCGTTATCGGGCATGGTCATCATTGGAAAAATGATCATCGTCCTTTTGATGGCATTGGTGTTCCCTCATCCCCTGCGCACGTATGTGATCATTGCCATTGGGCTGAGCCAGGTAGGTGAATTCTCATTCATTCTTGGGCAGGGTGGATTATCGCTAAATTTACTTACTTCCAATCAGTATTCCCTGATTCTGGCAGCCTCGTTGATTTCGATCACGGTTAATCCATTTATGTATCGATTGATCCAACCGCTGGAAAAGTTGCTTGCCCGCTTGCCTGGATATCGGAATAAACTCAGGCAACAAAGTCTCATACCCGAACTCGATGAAGGTTCGCTTAAGGACCACGTGGTGATTATTGGCTATGATCGTGTTGGAAAGCACATGGTGGATGTGCTCACCTCGCTCAAAGTACCTCTGCTGGTCATCGAAGAAGATGTTGATCGCATCGTTGAATTGGGAAAACGGAATATCCCTGCGCTGTTCGGTGATGCATCCAACTCAGAGGTGATTACACATGCGCATCTTGAGAAGGCGCGTGTGCTGGTAAGCACCGTAACAGATGAGACGGCTATCTCGCTCATTGTTGCCAGGGCGCGTGACATTGCACCTGATCTGACGATCGTTGCCCGGTCAACTACACGCGAAGGGGTGGATGAGCTGGCAGGTCTGGGAGCCAACTACATTGTCCAACCCGAACTGGAGGGCGGGCTGGAGTTGGTCCATCATACATTACTCGAATTGGGTTTCCCTCTGCGTGAGGTTCACGAATATGCCCAGGCTGTGCGCCGAGATCACTATAACATCGATATTACGACCACGGATGAGCATCGCTCATTGGATGACCTGTTGACAGCGTTTGAGGGGATCGAAATCACCTGGTTGAAACTTCACCAAGACAGCCCGCTGATTGGTAAAACACTTGCAGAGGCAGACATCCGCGCATCTTCAGGAGCGTCAGTCGTAGCGCTGATCCGTGGCGGAAAGCTTACTCCAAACCCAAAATCAAATACAGTTTTTCAAGAAGGAGACCGTTTGGGGATCATTGGCGAGGAGGAACAGATTGAGGCAGCCAGGATGATGATCTGTAAGGACGCTCCGTGTAAAATCGAATAAAACTGTTTTGGGTTTTACCATTTAATTCGAAACAGAGTATGCTGTTTGTGAAGTTTAAGTGCAACTGGGTGATGGTCTATTTCAGCCTGTTGTCTTCTGTTTTCTTCTGGTTCACCTTAAAAACTCTGCGTTGAATTGAGGATAAAAATCACTATAATGGTATTAATCGCGACAACACAGGGAGGTGTCGTAAAACTTTTTTTCAGTTCATCTAGATTCGAAAGGAGAAAATATGGGTCATAAGAGATTGATGCTCGTTGTTGCTCTGGTTGTCATCGCCACATTGATGCTCTCATCGTGTGCGAAAACTGGCGACAAACAGCTTGAAGTCTTTTCATGGTGGACCGGTGGAGGTGAAGAGGCCGGATTGAATGCCATGATCAAGATCTGGCAAGAAAAGTATCCTGATATCGAATTTGTGAACGCCGCGGTTGCAGGGGGAGCTGGATCAAATGCTAAAGCAGTTCTAGCCACCCGTCTTTCAGCAGGAGACCCGCCTGATTCATGGCAGGGTCACGCTGGTCAGGAACTGATCGGAACTTACGTTGCTGCCGGTCAACTGGAACCATTGGATGATCTCTATAAAGAAAACGGGTGGTACGATGTGTTCCCTGCGACACTCATTCCCTTGATTTCTAAAGATGGACATCCATATTCCGTGCCGGTCAACATTCATCGCGCCAATGTCCTGTGGTATAACCCCGCGGTATTAGCCCAATATAATGTTGATCCTCCCGATCCCACCAGTTTCGATAGCTGGATTGCCGCCATGGATGCACTCAAAGCAGCGGGCATGGAAGCACCACTCTCCCTCGGTGAAGCCTGGACTCAAAAACACCTTTTCGAGACCATACTCCTCGCTACCGTGGGTCCCGATACCTACACTAAACTATGGAATGGCGAAGCAGACTGGGGCAGCGCTGATGTGACCAAGGCCATCGAAAACTTTGGTCTGGTTTTGACTTATGTCAACCCCGATTATGCATCCCTTTCCTGGCAGGATGCTTCTAAACTCGTTGCCGATGGCGATGCTGCATTCAACGTGATGGGTGACTGGGCGGAAGGATACTTCCGCGTTGACCTGGGATTGAAACTTGGGACCGGGTTCAACTGGATGCCTGTTCCTGGCACAAAGGGTTCCTACCAATTCCTGTCTGACAGCTTCGTCCTCCCTGTCGGTGCCAAGCACCGCGATGCTGCTATTAAATGGTTAACCCTTTGCGGTTCAAAGGAAGGCCAGGATGCATTCAATCCACTGAAGGGTTCAATTCCTGCCCGCAGTGATGCTGATGTATCTCTCTATAGTGAGTATCTGCAGGCTGCCATGGCGGATTGGAAGGTTGATACGATCGTTGGTTCTCTCGCACACGGTGTGGTTGCCAATGACACCTGGAGCAATGATATCAGCACAGCTCTTGGCCAGTACCTGACTGACAAGGATGGTGCTGCATTGCAGGCTGCTCTGGTCAATCTTTGCAAGACCGATGGTCCCTGCAAATAGCCTTTCATAACTTATAAGAATCATCGGGGGAGAAATCTCCCGATGATTCTTCCATCAGCATATTCTTTATTTTCTTTTGCTTCATTACAAGCAATGTCATTAAGGATATTCCATGCAGAATAAAAAAGAGAGAGTACAGGCATTCTTCATGGTTTTGCCGTCTATTCTGGCTGTGGCCATATTTATCTATGGTTTTATCGGTTGGACTGTGCGCGTCTCATTTACTTCCTGGAAGGGAATGATTCCGGATTACACATGGGTGGGTCTTCAGAACTATATCAATCTGCTGACAAATGATCCGCGCTTTCAGGTTGATGTGCGCAACACCTTGCTGTTTACCATCCCTTTTGTTTTTGGTACCCTGATTATTGGTCTCATCTCTGCTTTACTCCTTGACCAGGGGTTGAAGGGTGAAACTTTCTTTCGGAGTCTTTTTCTCTTCCCAATGGCTATTTCTTACATTGTTACAGGGGTAGCCTGGCGCTGGCTTATGAATCCCGCCACAGGCGCTCGCATGAGTGGATTGAATCTTCTTTTCAGTAAGATGGGTTTGGATTTTCTCAATAGTTCCTACACCGCCACTCCCGAATGGGGAATGGCGTATATTGCCATTCCGGCTATCTGGCAACTCTCTGGTTATTGCATGGCGCTCTATCTGGCAGGTTTACGGGCCATACCGGATGAAATTCGAGAGGCTGCCCGGGTCGATGGTGCTAATGAATTCCAGATTTTTCGTGCGATCATTTTACCCTTGCTGCGTCCGGTCACACTCAGCGCATTGATCATTCTGGGACATATGTCACTAAAAACTTTCGACTTGATTATCGCCATCGCAGGCAAGTCTTACGCGTTGGATATGCCTTCGATTTATATGTGGAATACAACCTTTGATGGACACGTATATGGAGTCGGCGCTGCGATCAGTATATTGCTCTTGATCAGTGTAGCCATTCTGATCATTCCATACCTCATTTATTCATTGAGGAAAGAGGCGCAACTATGACCCGCAGCCGAGCCCGTTATTTAAGCTATATCCCGCTGGTGTTACTCTCGTTCTTCTATCTATTACCGATCTATGTGATGGTACTCACTGGCTTAAAGAGTCTGGATGAAGTAAGTATTAAAACCATGTGGGATTTTCCGCGCCAGTTGAGCATGGCGAATTTTGCGGTTGCTTTTGATGAACTGAGGCCTTATCTTTGGAACAGTATAAAACTGGTGATCCCTTCATCTATTTTGTCATCGATTCTGGGTTCACTCAATGGGTATGTTCTAGCCAAATGGAAATTCAAAGGAGCGGATATCGTATTTCCGCTCATCCTTTTTGGTATGTTCATTCCGTATCAGTCAATTCTGATCCCGCTGGTTGATTTTATGCATAAGATCAATCTCTACGGTGGGATTCCGGGCTTAATGCTTGTGCATATCATTTATGGTATTCCGATCACCACATTAACTTTTCGTAACTACTACGCATCTATCCCGAATGAGCTGGTTGAAGCTGCAAAAATTGATGGGGCAGGCATGTTCAATATTTATCGCAATATCTTGCTGCCCATCTCGATACCCAGTTTTGTGGTTGTGTTGATCTGGCAGTTCACCCAGGCCTGGAACGACTTCCTTTTCTCAGTGGTCTTAACCAGTTCTCGGAACTGGACAGTGACCGTTGGTTTGAATAATATGGCAGGCGGACAAATCATTGCCTGGAATGTGCAAATGGCGGCTTCTTTTATCGCTGCGCTGCCTACTCTCCTGGTGTACATATTCCTTGGCAAATACTTTATTAGAGGTATGATGGCGGGTTCGCTCAAGGGCTAACGATTGTTATTCATAATAACAAACAACCTTCCGCATCAGGAAGGTTGTTTGTTAATGATTTATTAGAATCCCCACAAAATATTGAAATTGATTATTTGCTGTGCTACCCTTAAATTGAGCTCTGTAGAATGTCACCGCTTTCTGGTGCATTTTGACCGTTCTTGTTCTTGAAGGGTTGTTTACGTGAATCCGAACGTTTAGAATTACGGAGAAACCTTTTCATACATTCATATGCATGAAGTATTACCGGAAACGGCGACAAGGTTTCCGGTTTTTATTTGCTTGGAAAGGAGGTCGAACATGAAAACCAGAATAATTTGTGCATGTATCATCATTCTCATCTTTGCCGCTGCCTGTACAAGCACAGCTGATGTAAAAGCACCATTCAATAAGGAGTCAAAAACCCCAATGACGATGGGCCATTACTCGCTGATGTACATGCCTGATCTGGAAACAGAAGAGACCATCAATAACGGTAGAGAAGAAGCTTCACGCAGTTTTCTGCATACTTGTGGCGATCCGATTAGTAGTCTTCATGTCCGTTTTGGCCGTTCTATCTTCCATCGCTGTACCGGCCCCACAGGTTAATGACCAGGTAACCGTCAATGTGAAAAAACAAAAAGCAGCGTTTGCTACGCTGCTTTTTGTTTTTAATACAAAAATTTAAATTTAATCGTTGGTTTGTGCATATTTTTTGCGTAATCGTACGGAGCGTCTTCCGGTATTTTTGCGAATTTTATTGGATATTTATACTCCATATACTACAAGTAATTGAACATTGGAGAAAAACCTGAATGGTTCGATGAATACACCTTTCTTTTTCAGGAGATGAACAGGAACAGAAAAGAGGTTTGTGATGAAAAAGCCATATTACACTGTTGTGTTCTGTGTGATAATCGGCGTGATATTCTCACTAACATACGCACATGCCTATCAGTCAGTCAATGCAGATCAGCGGGGTGAAGGAACCGGGCGTGTCAGCGGCATCACTGTCACCAATATCGAATATCGATTATCTCCAATTGATCCATCCCGTGTGGATGCTGTAACGTTCGATGTGGCGGATTTTCAGGGGAAAATTTCAATGAAGCTCGTCTCATCATCAAATAATTTTTATTCATGCACACCGCAATCAGGAACCCGCTGGTTGTGTCCTGTGTCGGGGGTAAATGTTGCCAGTATTGATGCTGTCAGAGTGGTAGCCAGTGGAAGATAAGCGCGTCTGGATCAATTAAATCCCCGTGATATGAACCAGCTCACGGGGATTTTTCTTTTGCGTCGATCGATGATTTAATGTTTTCGATTCTTTTCCATGACTTCGGCGATGGTTGCACCGAAAACTTCAGGGCCAAGTTTGAAACCGGCGGCCTCCAATCGAGAACCAAAAATTGGTCGCATACCAGTGGGCTTGATCGTTCCCTCTATTTTTCCACCTTCTCCGATGCCGGTTTGCTCGAACTTGAAAATATCCGTGAGCACGACGGTATCCCCTTCCATGCCGGCGACCTCGGTAACAGCGGTTACTTTTCGTGATCCATCCTTCAAACGGGTTTGCTGTACGATCAGGTCAACTGCAGAAGCGATCTGTTGGCGAATCACTTTAACCGGTAATTCCATTCCAGCCATCATCACAAGGATTTCGAGACGCGAAATGGTATCTCTTGGCGAATTGGCGTGAATGGTGGTGAGCGAACCGTCATGCCCGGTATTCATGGCCTGCAGCATATCCAGGGCTTCACCACCGCGGCATTCACCCACGACGATACGGTCCGGGCGCATACGCAGAGAATTTCGGACAAGGTCACGAATGGTGACTTCACCGCCGCCGTCCGTATTACGGTTTTTTGTCTCCATTCGCACAACGTGATCCTGTTGGAGTTGCAGTTCGGCGGCATCTTCGATGGTGATGATGCGTTCATCTTCAGGAATGAAACCTGAGAGCACATTCAATAGTGTGGTCTTACCAGATCCCGTTCCACCCGATACGACTATGTTCAACCTGCTGACCACGCAGGCGCGCAGGAATTCAGCCATGTTCTGTGTGAGCGATCCGAATCGAACAAGGTCTTCGGTGGTCAGTTTGTCTTTGCGGAATTTTCGAATGGTGATTGAGGGGCCATCAATGGCGACAGGTCCAATAACCGCATTGACTCTCGATCCATCTGGCAGGCGGGCGTCGACTGTTGGACTGTTGGAATCGATCCGCCTTCCAAGGGGCAAAATAATGCGGTCAATGACCCTTACGACGTGATCATCATTATCAAACATGACACTGGTTTTTACCAGTTTGCCATGTTTTTCTACGTAAACACTTTTTGGCCCATTCACCATAACTTCGCTGATTTCCGGATCATCCAGCAGGGGTTGAATAGGGCCGTAACCAACGATCTCGTTGTAAGCCATACTCATGATTCGTTGGCTGATATCTTTAGATAAATGTAACCCGGTCATGTTGTAAGCTACCTGGATTTTTTGAGCAATGCCCTTGCGATAATCCGGGTTGGTTGTTCTCTCCTCTTCAACTTCAGAAGAGACACGGTCAATGATGAAATTGCGCAGACGGTCAAGGTCTTCGTTTGATAAACCTATCTGGTGGGAGACGTTGGTGTCGGTTAACATGGAAGATCTCCCTCTATGAAGTCTTTGAGTGTAGTGATCCAGACGATTTGGTCGCGCCTGACGGCAATGAATCTGGTACGAAACAACTCTTCACCGTTTGCATTGAAAATTTGTGCGTCTGTGACCGCCAGGAAAGGTTCGCTATTATCTAATTCATCTTTAAGACGGCAATCACGTCGAACGTGAACATCCCCCTCGATGATCTGCGCAGTGGTTTGTATTCTGGCTTTTACCGTATCTTTGGAAATTACACTGGTAAAAAACTTACCTTTTTCATCATAATTTATGGTCATCTTCAGCTACCTGATAATTTATTGATAAGCTGGGGCTCATCATAGTTTACTGTGTTGCTATCTGGAATCATATTCGTTACCATACTTAAACTATTATGTAACAATTACCTAATTACAAAATCTAAATCAGCTGACTTCAACCTGAATTTCTCTTCAAAACTGAAAAGATGCGATTTATTTGGATATTGAGTTTAACGCTATCGTCTATTGCATTTTTACTTTTCTTCGGCAATAATCAATCAATGGATATTTAACGTCAGTGATCAATGCCATAATAAAGAACCGTTTTTGGTCTGTAAAAAAATACGAGGTTTCAGATGAAAAATCTCTTGAAAAAGATCGAATGGCGAATCACTTTAATCTATGCATTGTTTGGCATCTTCTGGATATTTTTTACAGACAGGATATTGTTTTTTCTGGATCAAGACCCGATTACACTATTAAAGTATCAAAACTATAAAGGTTGGTTCTTTGTCTTGATCAGCGCACTTCTTTTATTTATCACGCTGGGCAATGCCTTGAAAAAAATGCGAGAAGCTGTTGCCAGAGAGCAAGAAACCCAGAATCGTTACCAAAAAATATTTCAAGCCAGTATGGATGCTATTCTCCTCATTTCAGCTGATGGTTCGATTAGGGCGGCCAACCCATCAGCGTGTCAAATGTTTGGATTAACAGAAGAGGAGATCACGAGAATGACTCGCGGCAACATTATGGATACCACTGATCCACGGTTCAAGGCGGGGCTTGAAAAGAGGATGAAGAACGGGTATTTCCGTGGAGAAATAACCTGCATCCGCAAGAATGGCCAAAAATTTCCTGGTGAAATTTCCAGCGCGGCCTTTACCGATCAAGGTGGTGAAGTTTTTTCAACAATCATCATCCGCGATATATCTGATCTAAAAAAAGCTCAGCAAGAATTGCTTTCATACAATGAAGGGCTTGAAGAAAAAGTCCGTTCGCGTACTTTAGAACTTGAAAAAGGATAATGTCTCAAATTGTGGTGTAAAAAGCAATTGACAAAAGAGTCATCGTGTGGTTTCTTGAAGGTCTCATACACCAATTCAAGAAAGGGAACACACGATGACCACAGCAACTATAGCA
>DAOUGR010000004.1:0-9653 GCA_034429135.1 Anaerolineaceae bacterium
ATGGGCCGCAACCCTTGATGATGGCTGAGGTCATGCCATTTACTCTGGCGCCTGTTCATTGACACCCTTGAACCTTAAAGATTCCACACAATGAATTTACACCATTGACAGAGACGCTAACAATTCGTTTTTTGAATTACTTTCAAGTAACTAAAAGAAGATGGCCTTGATAGGATGAAAAGACCTTCAAAGAAAATGTAAAAACTGATACTCAGAATGGTATAAAAAAATACCCCTCCCCATGATGGTTGGCTTTCTCTGAATCGGGCAGTTTTCTTGGTAATCAATGACTTAACAATATTCATTAACCCTTCTCCAATTGATAAGAAATTGGAAGTATTCGATAAGTTTAACTGAAAAATGTGATTGAGTTGACATTTCCCCCATGAAAGAATAAAAGTTTTAGTGTTTCTTGCTCTTTTCCACAGCTTTCAATAATGCGTTGGCCAGGGCCTGCGCCTGAGCACAGGTTAGAAACATGTTACTCTCGTCGTGTCTGAAGATCTTTTCTTCTTCGGGGCAGGATTCGGTTATTTTGAGACAGATATTATCTTCGAGATCGGCATCCTCACATGAATAGAAAATTTCTACCTGCAGGCTTTCATCCAGAAGAAGGATCGGTTTCATAGTGAACCTCCTCGATAGATTGTCTGTAATTAGTATATAAATTTTCGATTTGGGGTTCAATCCCTTTGGATTCTACTTTCTCCAAAAAGAGACTATAATTGCCTGCATACTACCTGTTGGAGGAAACATGCACGTCATTCTTTTAAAACTTAACTATCTCGATCCTGGTTCCGGCAGCTTGCTGGTGCAGCTGGTTGCAGCCGGATTGTTAGGCAGCATTGGTATTTTGACAAAGATCTTTTGGGGAAGGATCAAAGCCTTCTTCAAGGGTGAAAAATATGTTCCACCCCAGCCAGCCGAAGAAGAGGATAAGACCGAAGAATGAATCCTGGGTCTGAACGCATCGGTGCTTCTTTCCGGGATCCAAGCGGCTTTATCTTCAAGCGCGATGGCGTACTCTATCGCCAGGTGAATCAATCTTACAGCAATGCATACGAGAAGTTGATTTCCAGCGGTGTCTACGCAGCGCTCACCAAAGCCGGAGCGTTAATACCGCATACGGAATCGACCGTAAAGCCCGCTGATCCCCTGCTTGCTTACAAAGTTCTCCAGCCGGAGCCAGTTCCGTTTATTTCATACCCTTATGAATGGAGTTTTTCACAGCTTAAGGATGCCGCCCTGTTAACCCTGGCGGTTACGCGTACTGCACTGGAAAAGGGTATGATCCTTAAGGATGCCAGCGCGTACAATATTCAGTTTATTAATGGCAAGCCGGTTCTCATCGACACCCTGTCTTTCGATATTTATCAGGAAGGGGCTCCGTGGGATGCCTACCGCCAGTTCTGCCAGCATTTTCTGGCGCCGCTGGCGTTGGCGTCCATGGTTGATATCAGACTGACGCAGTTATTGCGGGTGTACATCGATGGGATTCCGCTTGACCTGGCCAGCAGATTGCTGCCCGGCAAGACGAAGATGGGGCTTTCAGGTCTGGCGTTGCATATTCACATGCACGCGCGGGCACAACAGCAATACGCTGATAAGGCTGTCTCACAGGCTGCCGCGGTAAAAATCAGTAAAGCCGCGTTACTCAACCTGCTCAACTCACTCGAAAAGACCATTCAACCCCTAAAGTGGGAACCGAAAGGGACTGAATGGGGCAATTATTACAGTGCTACCAATTATTCTGATGATGCACTTAAATCCAAGGGTATGCTCGTCGGAAAATTTGTAGAACGCGTGAGCCCCAAAACCGCCTGGGATCTGGGCGCCAACAATGGGTTGTTCAGCCGCGAACTCTCAAAACGCGGTGTGGTGACCATTGCAAGTGATATCGATCCGGCTGCAGTGGAACAGAATTATCTGGCCATCAAGTCGACCGGTGAGCGCTGTTTGCTGCCGCTGGTGATGGATCTGACCAATCCCAGCCCGGCCATGGGATGGGCGCACAGCGAACGGAATTCCCTGCTCGAACGCGGGCCGGTTGATCTGGTGATGGCGCTGGCTTTGATTCACCATCTGGCGATTTCCAACAACGTCCCGCTGGAAACCGTTGCGGAATTTCTGGCTTCTGCCGCGAAATATGCAATTGTCGAATTTGTTCCCAAAAGCGATTCGCAGGTCAAACGTCTGCTTGCCACGCGCAAAGATATTTTTGATCGATACACCGAAGCCGGTTTTGAAACGGCATTTTCAGGTTTGTTCGAGATTCTTGAGAAAGAACCCATTCCCGGCAGCCAGCGCACGTTGTACCTGTTGCGCAAACGTTAATCACAAGATCATCCATTCTGATCCCTGGCAGATGTCAGGGATTTTTTTTTGTCTCATTGGCGGTTGTGTTACAATGCTCACATGTATTCCATCCGTTCACTCTACCGAATCGGTCGCGGACCTTCTGCCAGCCATACCATCGGACCTGCCCGGGCGGCGGTCATTTTTCGCGAGCATTTCCCGCAGGCTCGCGCGTTCCGCGTTCAATTGCAGGCATCACTGGCTGCCACAGGACGCGGCCATATGACGGATCTGGCAATTGAACAGGCGCTTGCTCCTGCGGCAGTCAGTTTTGACTGGCAGCCGGATCTCTTACAGGAATTTCATCCCAACGGCATTCTCTTTCAAGCATTAGATGAATCCGGGCAGGAGATTGGAAAGTGGCAGGTGTTCAGTGTGGGCGGCGGAGAACTGGCTGAAAAGAACCCGTCGGGCTGGCTCCCGCGTCTGAAATCCGTTTATCCCCTGACTACCATGACCGACATTCTGCGGCATTGTATTCAAAATGGGCTGGCGCTCTGGGAATTTGTGGAAGAATGTGAAGGGAAGGAAATCTGGGATTTTCTGGCGGAAGTCTGGCAGGCTATGCGGGCGGCTATTGACCGCGGGCTTCAAACGGAAGGCATCCTTCCCGGAGGATTAGGTCTGGCGCGCAAGGCCTGGGTGTTTTACCGCAAGGTGGCAATCAGCGGAGAAAATTTCTTGAATGAAGGTATGCTGCCTGCATACGCCCTGGCAACCGCAGAAGAGAACGCCAGCGGAGGTGTGGTGGTTACCGCACCCACCTGCGGGTCGTGTGGCATTCTCCCAGCGGTGTTGCGCTACTTGCAGGAAAAAATTCAATGTAATGAACAGTCGATCTTGCACGCGCTGGCTGCGGCCGGATTGATCGGAACGATCGTGAAACACAACGCTTCGATCTCTGGCGCTGAGGTGGGGTGTCAGGGAGAGGTGGGGGTTGCCTGTGCCATGGCGGCAGGGGCCGCGGCTCAATTGCTTGGGGGCACTCCACGACAGGTGGAATACGCCGCTGAAATGGGTCTGGAACACCACCTGGGCCTGACCTGTGACCCGGTGAATGGATTGGTTCAAATCCCTTGTATTGAGCGAAATGTTTTTGCATCTTCCCGTGCGTTAAGCTGCACACGCTACGCCTGTTCCACTGATGGCAGCCACCGCATCTCGTTTGATGAGGTGGTAAAGGTGATGAAGCAAACCGGTCATGATCTTCCCAGCCTCTACCGTGAAACGGCGGGTGGAGGCCTGGCGGTAACATATCGCTTTCCCCCGCCGCGCAAACCGAGAAAGTAAAATCATACGCTCCTGGTATCTCCAGGAGCGTTTTCATTGCTTTTCTTATAGGTCAAGTTTGAAGGCTGGTCTGATCTCACCCACCTGAATGTGGCGCCAATTGTACTGTGGGCGCGGTAGGTATGGGGCAAGTTCTTTTAACTGATTTTCATCCAGCGCACCGAGTTCACGCAACACCTCGACCATGGCCGTTGATCGCGCACGTCCTCCGCCTTCATGGGCGATGCGCGATGTCTTGCCGTCGCGTTCCGAAAGGTCGCCGTCAGCAATCTTCATGGTGATGCCATAGGCGGGTTTTCCGCTGGAAGGCAGGACAGCCGCTGCCTGGTATCCTTCGGCTCCACCTTTGGTGAGGATGCGGCCGCGGCCGGCGGTCATCAGACTGGTATCGAAAGTATCGGGTCCTGATACCATATCGGGGTGTGAGGTCATCGCATGGAAAATGCGCGCCAGCGCGCTGCGGCGTGGCTCAGGTAAGAGTGAAGGATCAGCCAGACGCGCGAAGGCAAACGCGGCGGCACGCAGGGGTATGGCAAATACCGGCGCGGAGCACCCGTCCACACCCAACAGGATCTGCTCAACAGGGACGCCGGTCATTTCACTGAACGTGCGGATGACACGCTGCTGAAGTGGGTGTTGGGGATTGATGTAATCTTCTTTGTCAAAGCCCTGCAGGATTGCCTGGGCGAGCATACCGGTATGCTTGCCAGAACAATTATGGCGCAGCGGGGTGTTGGTTTCGTGATTTTCAAACATGCGTTCGGCGGTCTTTGCGTCTGAAGGGGGGTGAACCCCACAAAGCAGATCGTCTGCACGGATCCCCAGTTTTCGCTGGATTCCTTCAATCACGCGCACGTGTTCATCTGTGCCTGAATGTGACGCGCACATGATCGCCAGTTCGCGGTCGGTCAAGCCAAAGCGTTCCATTCCCCCCAGCTCGACCAGCGGAAGGATCTGGAAGGGTTTGGATGATGAACGTAAATAGATCACAGCATCTGGATCTCCGACTGAGGCCAGTAATTTGCCTGTGGGATCGCAAATAGCAATCGACCCATAGTGAATAGACTCGACGATGGGTCCACGTGTGGTTTCAACGAGTGGGACATGATTGGGGTAAGACATACACGAAGTCCTTTTGGTTGAAGTATACAAACGGCTTGATTGTACACCTTTCGTAAGGTTCAGATTCACATTTGTTCACAAAATCCTTACAGAAAATTCATAACTTCTTCACAAGTGGAAGGTATCTTAAGGGTAGATTTTTGGAGGTAAGAATGGAAAAAGTTAACGGTCTTTCAAGTCGAACAAGAAACAATTGGATTATGGATGCCGGATTATTTGTAAGCGGTGTGATAGCCATCCTCTCTGGCATTTATTTTTTGTTTATTCCCAGTGGTGGATACCAGGGCGGTAGAAATCCCTGGTATGGTGTGACTGTGCTGTTTGAGCGCGAGACCTGGGAATGGCTGCATACATGGATCGGGCTGGCGATGATTGTGATTGCGCTTGCTCACCTTCTCATTCATTGGAAGTGGGTAGCGGGTATGTTGAAACGTCTGACAAGTCGTCAAGGTTCCGGGCTTAA
This sequence comes from Anaerolineaceae bacterium, assembly GCA_034429135.1. Lineage (GTDB taxonomy): Bacteria > Chloroflexota > Anaerolineae > Anaerolineales > Anaerolineaceae > UBA6107. The sequence goes on from DAOUGR010000004.1 coordinate 5,231, forward strand.
CACCAGTGGCAGATACAACCTAGCGTTAAATGCCACCATCGCGCTCTGCTTTTTCATTTGCGCTGTATCGGGAATTTACTTTCTCATCTTTGGCAGTAGCGAAGGAGGGCGCAATCTTGATCCAATGATCCTTTTCAGCCGTGATGTGTGGGATGTCGTCCACACCTGGTCGAGCATTCTATTTATCGCGGCTGCCCTGCTGCATTTTTCCATCCATTGGGGGTGGGTGACGAAAGTGACCCGAAAGATTTTTGGCGGGAAGGTACAAAATTCTAACCATACGATTGAAGTGGTAAAAAAGGAGAATAAGATGTTTAAAAAGGCATTTCGAATTGGGTTATTTGTGATGGTCGTTGGTCTGCTGGCTTTTGGCGGCATCACACGCACCTTTGCAGCCAGTGAAACTTTTGCTGGTTATGAAGGTTACGGCAATGGATTTGGCGGTCGGGATGGCGCTGCCGGTTACGGAACTTCAGCTGACCATAGCAGCGGAACCTACGCTCTCGATGCACTGCCGGTTGGAACGCTGGATCAAGCGGAAAAGGATGCGTTATTGTATATGTATGAAGAGGAAAAACTGGCGCGCGATATTTATGCCCTGTTTGCTGACCTGTGGGATAAACCGATGTTCGCCAATATCTCCAGCGCAGAGCAGACACATTTAGACTCGGTCGCCGCGCTCCTGGAACGATATGATTTGCCTGTCCCTGGCACCAATATCAGTGGCACCTACAGCAATCCCATTTTGCAAAATTTATATGCAGAATTGAGTGAAAAAGGCAAGACTTCGCTGGCAGATGCGCTTTTGGTTGGTGGAGCGATCGAAGAGCTCGATATCCTCGATCTCAGAAATCGGCTTGAACTGACGGATCAAACGGATATTCAAACGGTTTTTCAAAACCTGTTGAGCGGATCGTACAACCATCTCAATTCATTTTCTTCGGTATATCTGGTGGAAACAGGCGAGGCCTATACCCCCCAGTATTTGAGCCAAACTGATTTCGATACCATAATGATAGAAGGGATTCAGATCAGTGGCGGATACGGAAGTGGAACAAACAGCGGAAATGGTTATAGGGGTGGTGGACGAGGAAGACGCTAAGTTTACCTTGATCATAAAGGTGGAGCTGAGTTTCAGGCTCCACCTTATTTATTAACGCGAACGCCCTTTAAACTTTTCCACTCGAAACCATGATCGAGAAAGTCCTTTTGCCAGGCGGCATCCATCAACTCGCGTTCCTGTTTTGCATATTCGTCGAGGAAGGGTGCAAGTTCTGAGACCAGTGTATCTGCGCCTGGATGGGTTGGTCTGGGATGGTATTCGTTGAATACCTCGCGGAATATGTGGGGATTGTCGATTAACTGGCAGGGCAGCAGCAGGTTTTTATCGAATGGCTGACGAGCGCGGATTCCCCTGAAGAAAGGCGAAGTGAGCGCTTCGCGCAGGCTCTTTTCTTTTACATTATCAACTGCGAAATGGGTAAAAATGCACGGTTCCACGTCTCCATTGGCGTTAACGTGTACGTAATCTTTTCCGGCTGCGATACAGCCGCCAACGTAAGGGGCATCATTCCAGAAGTCGATCACGAAAAGGGGATACTTTTCGCGAATGCGCCGGGCACCATTGACGCGCAGGTACTCACGTTGTTGTGCAGTGGGCATTAAAGCCGGGTCTGGTGCACGTCCGACAGGAATATAGAGGAAATGCCACCCGAAAAAGCAGCCTTTTTCAACCAGCATCGAAACAAAGGCATCGCTGCAAATTTCCATGATATTCTGGCGGGTGACCATTGTGGAAAAGCCATACAGTAAACCTGCAGAACGCAGGTCGTCGAAGGCCTGCATCGTGCGGGCGAACACACCCTGCCCGCGGCGGGCATCCGTTACTTCTTGCATGCCTTCTAGGCTGACGGTAACGGCAACATTTCCCAGCCTTTTCAATTGTTTTAAAGAGGCATCAGTGATCAGGGTTCCATTGGTAAACACATTGAAATAAAGGTCATGATACCTGGCACACATGTCCCACAGGTCTTCGCGGAGGAAAGGCTCTCCGCCCAGCACGGTTATGAAATAAATGCCCAGGTCGCGGGCTTCAGAGAGCACACGGTTGAACACTTCAGGCGGTAGGTCATCTTTGCGGGTGTATTCAGAAGCGTAGCAGCCGACACACTTCAGATTGCAGCGCATGGTGGGGCTGATTAACAACGTGTATGGTGGAAAAAAGCCCTCAGATTGAAAGAATTTTTCGCGCGCTTTGGTTGATCTTCCATAAGAATTATTGAAAACCAGATTGTTGACCAGGTAAGTGCTGGCTTTGAGATTCAAGTCGTGTAATGCACGGTGCACCAATCGAGCAAGGGGTTTTCCCTGCAACCAGGCTTGTTTAACTGAAGAAATCTGCTTCTGAGCGATCAGTTTTTCGCGCGTGATGTACAGGGATGTGTCGAATAATTTGACCACAGCCCCGTCCGATGAATGTTTCAAAATCAAAAGCGCAAGACGCACGACCAGAGCGCGTGTGATTTGAGTTAAATTTTTTATTTTCATTTTCCCCTCATTAAAAGTTATTTATTCTCAAGTCCAGGCTGGTGGTGATGGTGGTGACTTGCGCTGCTCGTCACCTGTTTCTTCCTGCTGTTCGGCGCAATCGCACTCTTCGCCGCGACAGCATTTCTCGCAACAGTAATGCTGACGGTTAAAGATTACTGGTGCCCATAAAATCTCAACCCCGCATCCATCACACCAGAGGGTGTTCTCTATGCGTACCATACCCCTCCTTTCATTCGGATATTGGGCGGAAGATAACTTCTCCACTAAACGATACTTCAACTTTGTGCCACAATGTTTATTTGGCACGGTGACGATTCGTAATCGTTAGGGATGGAATGCCTCAGCGATGTAGATTAGCTCTGGATTAATTCCAGTATAGATAGTGGCAAATGGGAAGTCAATAGGGAATGATCAGATTCTGGTTGAAGATGTGGGGGAAAGGGTATTTCAAAAGAAACGCGAATGGGCTTCCCGCCAGTCGAGGATTTCGATTCACGACAGTCAAAATTCAACCGTTTTGGTCTTTTCTCTCCACCCAGAATAGGCCTCAAGTCATGTAGAAATTTATCTCTCCTGGCACATACATGATTCACACATTGGCATTATCCTCAACCCATCCCTCTCAAGGATGGGATTTGTATCTATAAGGAGAACGAAGAATGCAGATCGTAACGGATAGTGGAACGGATGTTAATTTTAATGCCGGGCAATTGAAGGATTACAATGTCCACATCTTACCTCTAACGGTAACACTGGATGGTAAATCATATAAAGAAGGCGTAGATATTAAAACAGAAGATTTTTATCAGTTAATGGAGCAGTCAGAAAACCTCCCGCTTACATCGCAGCCCTCGGTTGGTGAATTTGCGCAACTTTACCGGGAACTGGCAAAGTCAGATCCCGATATTCTTTCCATCCATATCTCATCTGGTCTGAGCGGCACCTCCGCCTCAGCCCGCGCTGCAGCCGAAATGACACCTGAAGCGAATGTGACGGTGGTGGATAGCCTTTCACTCTCGGTGCCGTCAGGATGGCAGGTGGAGGCGGCAGCCCGGGCAGCCAGGGCCGGCTGGGAAAAAGCGAACATACTGGCATTGATCAAGCGTATAGCCGATTCCACCGATGTGATTTACACATTAAAAGAATTGAAATATCTCATCCATGGAGGTCGCATCAGTCACTTAAAAGGGCTTCTGGCCTCGATGCTTAACATTAAACCTATGATCGGGGTTGAAAAGCAACAGGGAACCTATATCAGTTATGGCCAGGCGCGGTCGTTTTCCAATGCTCTTAAGGGGCTGGGTGAATACGTGAATCGCAAGGTTCACCCTGGTTCTGCGCTGCGGATTCAGGTGGTACATGCATCTAACCCAGATGGAGCTCAAACACTGATAGATGACCTCTCGCAGCGCTTTGTGTGTCGCTGGGAACCCGTGCGGCAGCTTTCATTGGTTTTGGGTGCCCATGTAGGACGCAGCATGGTTGGCGTAGCCTTTGCCCCGGCGGAAATCTTTGATGCCATTCCCTAGATCGGAGCATTAACGAACCCCGATGAGAATAAATTTTTAACCATTCAATATTCAACCATTTAGGTGATATTTCTCCTTTCTGCCGAATGCCTATTCATAATTGGAGAATGACGATTTCTTCATCAAATTTGACCTGAATGGTTGAAAAAAAGTTTTTCAGCGTATATAATAAATAATCAAAATAAATTTGTTTGGCGGTTCAGGTGTGGCAATTGGCGCCGGAGTCATTTTCTATTATTCTTCCTTGACTAACGCGGTGCGCGAAGGAACCCGTAAAGCAATTGTCAATCACACATATCTTGAGGAGGCAGAGGACGGCACGGATTTGTACAAGCTTCCATGCT
>DAOUGR010000005.1:0-9207 GCA_034429135.1 Anaerolineaceae bacterium
AAATGCTATAGTTGCTGTGGTCATCGTGTGTTCCCTTTCTTGAATTGGTGTATGAGACCTTCAAGAAACCACACGATGACTCTTTTGTCAATTGCTTTTTACACCACAATTTGAGACATTATCCGAATCTCCATTCCGTCGCTGGTGAACGAAAAATAGACAGGAAACTTCGGCTGTACGCGCTGTTCTGAACGCTCTCTCCATTCCTGTTTCAATATATGAAAATCACTTAGATGAACTTCATTACTGTGGATTAAGATCCTTACCGTTCGAGAAACAACAATCGTCTGTTCATTTTGCAAACGCAGAAACACAGGGATGGTTTCGCTGCCTGAACAGAAATTACCGATGTTTCCGGCCTGGGCAATGATCTGATTGCTGGAAGTATCTTTTACCGTGAGCTGATCATCGACCAGCATCCCGCTTATCGGGATGGTGACCTCAATCTTATCTTCGGGGCAGATCAATGTGCTGATATTGTCTACCTCTTTTGCAGATTCAAAGAGAGTGATTTCCTGGATGGGTTTCATCGAATATCTCCTTTACCATGAATACCAGTAAGCTTTTCATACCAATATCCTTACCCATACATTGGTTACATCAGACGCAAAACGCCGAGGCTCCTCGGCGTTTTCTTTTATGTAAAACATTATAAACACATTTACACTATGCTTGTCAAGTGTGTGCTGCTTTGATTCAGTTTTCATAACATTCCAGATAATACCCAAACGATCCCCGTCATTCAGGTTATAGATCAGCCGCCCTGCCCTTTTACCTCCGATCTTCCTTGACGAATAACGCATTTCGGTTTTACAATCTATTTAGAAATTTTTCTAAATAGGAATTGATTGCTATGGGATATGCCGAAACACTGAAAGCCCTGTCCGATCCAGTCAGACGCGAAATTTTGGTCATGCTGAAATCAGGGAAAATGACTGCAGGTGAAATTGGCAAACACTTTAATATGACCGGAGCAACCATTTCTTATCACCTTTCACAATTGAAAAAGGCTGATCTGGTATTCGAAACCAGATATAAAAATTACATATTCTATGAACTGAACACATCAGTTCTGGAAGAAATCATGCTCTGGCTTTCGCAATTTGGAGGAAGTAATGCTGAAGGTAAAAAATAGAACGGCGCTGCTGATATCAACCATCATTTGTCTAATCCCGATGATCTTTGCCCTGGTGGTGTTCAAAGATTTACCACCGCAGGTTCCCATCCATTTCAACGCAGCGGGGGTTGCCGATAATTATCTCCCCAGGGCAGCGGCGGCTTTTGGCATGCCTTTGATCATGGCAGCGATCAACGCATATGCTCACTTTCGGCTCAATGCAGACCCAAAAGTGGAAAATGCGTCATCGGTGATCAGGCAAGCAATGAAATGGGCCGTGCCGGTTGTTTCGGTTTTATTTGTGCCTTTTTCGCTGTTAAAAGCGCTGGGCACAAACTTTCCCATCCCGATGGCCGCCATGTCTCTCGCAGGCGTTGTGATCATCATTTGTGGCAATTACCTGCCCAAGTGCAGACAAAACTACACGGTAGGCATCAAACTGCCATGGACGCTCGACAGCCAGACCAACTGGAAGAAGACCCATCGCTTCGCGGGTTTTCTCTGGGTGTTTGGTGGCCTGATCATCCTTGTAAACGCCTTCTTTTCCTTCTGGCCGGTTAATCTTGCCGTTATCGTGCTGCTGGTTATCGCGCCATTTTTCTACTCGTATTTCGAATATCAACGCGAGAAAATGAACCAAGCGATAGAACAAAAGCAGTGATCTCATTCGTGTTATTTTCTGGTGCTTACACCATAAAAAATTTTTCGATCATTCAAAAAAAAGGAGATGAATAAGAAAATGAAAATTCACAGGATCTTTTTTGCCGCTCTGCTCACCATGATCATGTTGGCTGCTTGCAGTTCCACAAAGCTTGCTGAAATTTATGATGAAGAAACGGTCATCAACCGTGCAAAAGAGGTGATCGAGCTCATTAATGCGTATGATTTTGACGCCGTCAACGCGCAATTGCGAGACGATCTTGAAGATCAGTTGACTTCTGCTCAATTGAAAGAAGCCCTGGAAGGAAAATTAGCCGACGCTGGTACGTTTATCGAGTACCAATCAAGCGCTGCAGTGGGTCAAAAAAGCAAATCCACCGGCGAGGATTATGCCACCGTTGTTGTGGTGGGAAAATATGAGAACAGCACGATTGTTTATACGATCACAATGGATTCCAATCTGGATATCGTTGGGTTGTACGCAAAATAAGATCAAACCCGTTACGGCAATAAACGGTGATCAATAGAATTTCAAAAGCGCCATCCTTGCGGATGGCGCTTGACGAAAAAGATCAAGAGGCGTCTTCTCTTTCTCTCAAATGCGGGAAGAGCAACACTTCACGAATGGTCCGCTGGTCGGTCAGCAGCATCACCAGCCGGTCAATGCCCATGCCAAAACCGCCCTGCGGGGGCATACCGTAAGACATGGCGTTCAGATAATCCTCATCCATCGGGTGGCGTTCCTCATCTTCGACGTCATACTCGCGTCCCATTTCTAAAAAGCGGGCTTCCTGTTCAATGGGATCGTTAAGTTCAGTAAACGCGTTACACAATTCCATGCCTCCCACAAATCCCTCGAAACGTTCAACAGTGGAAGGGTCGCCAGGCTTGTTCTTGGCCAGCGGAGAAATATCGCGGGGATAATCATACAAGAATGTGGGCTGGATAAACGTGGGCTCCAGATATTCTCCAAGCAGATGATCAATCAATTTTCCGCGTGCGGTGCCCGGTTTGAACTTCATCCCCTTCTCTAACATCACCGCTTCAAGTGATTCCGCGGTGGGATATTGCTGGATATCAATGCCGGTCTTCTCGATCAACCCCTGCCGCAGGTCAACGCGTCTCCAGGGCGGGTTAAAATCAATTTCGTTACCGCAGTAAGTCACTTTGCGGGTACCGAAAATTCGGTCACACACAAAAGCGATCATTTGCTCGGTTAATTCCATCACCTTCAGATAATCGGCGTACGCCCAGTAATATTCAAGCTGGGTGAACTCAGGATTGTGCTTATAAGAAACACCCTCGTTGCGGAAGTCGCGACCGATCTCGTAAACGCGGTCAAAACCGCCTACAATTAATCGTTTTAGATAAAGCTCAAATGAGATCCGCAGAAAAAGGTCTTGTTTCAACTGATTATGGTGCGTGATGAACGGCCTGGCAGCAGCCCCGCCATAAATCGGCTGCAGGATGGGTGTCTCAACTTCGAGGAAGCCGCGTTCATCAAGGAAGGCGCGGATGGCTGAAACCACTGCCGCACGCGTGCGAAAGATCTTGCGCACGTCTTCGTTGACAGCCAGGTCAGCGTAACGCTGTCGATAACGGGTCTCTGGATCGGCCAGTGTGGCATGTCGCACCACCTGTCCGTCAACAACTTCGTCTTTGGCGGCTGGCAGCGGGGTGATGGCCTTGGCAAGCATCTTAAAGTCGTGAACCTGCAGGCTGATCTCACCTGTGCGGGTTCTGATCATGTCGCCAGAAGCCTGGATATAGTCACCAATATCAAATTGATCTTTGAAGCGCTGCATGGCTTCATCACCCAGCTCATTAACGCGGAAGAAAAGTTGAATCCTGCCGCTGCCATCTTCAATATGAGCAAAAGCCAGCTTTCCCATCAGGCGTATGGCACGCAGCCTGCCGCCCAGGGTGGCCTTCACAGGGTCTTGCCTGCCTTCAGCTTCAGCCTTTTCAAACGCTCGGATTGCCTCGGCCGTCGTCTGGTCTACTTCTGCCCGTGTGGGGTAAGGTTCCAGCCCTGCGGCGCGCATTGCTTGAATTTTTTCGTAGCGAATTCGTTCCAGTTCAGTAAATTCCATCTTGCCTTTTCCTTGTTTTAATCAAGAAGCCTGCCCGGTCTTCTTGGGGGCAGGCCTCTGGTTGACAGAGTTCGGATCACCCAGGTCGATCGATCGGTGTGACCCCTATTGTACTAGGTTTATTCCACTTTGATTACTTTCACAAAGTATGATCCTGCAGGAGCATCCACCTGTACTCGATCACCCGCTCGCCTGCCCAGCAGAGCCTTGCCCAGGGGGCTTTCGTTAGAAATCTTGCCGGCGCTTGGATCGGCTTCTGCAGCACCCACAATTTCGTATACTTCTTTATCTTTGCTGCCCTCTTCCTGGATGGTGACACTGTTACCCACCTGGATGGTTTCTTTATCAACATCTTTCTCATCCACAACCCGCGCGGTGGCCAGCAGGATCTCCAGCTCCTTGATTCTACCCTCAACGAACGCCTGTTCATTCTTGGCTGCTTCCAATTCGGCGTTGTCGAGCAATTCACCGCCTTCGATGGCTTCGTGAAGCCGTTCAGCGATCTGTTCGCGCTTTGTGGTTCGCAGGTAATTAAGCTCTTCCTGCAATTTTTGATAACCTTCAGAAGTCAGGAATGTTGTAGGCATATTTATTTTTTCCTTCACAATGAAAGTGCGGAAGAATGAAAAATCCCCGCCAGTAGCAACATCATTCGAATGTAAAAAAACCACTCCTCTTGGAGCGATTTATAAAAATGAGGGAAGAATCATTTTCTTCGTCTCTAGTGTTCAAATACTATAACATAAATGAAATTCAATTGCAAGACTGACCGATTCCCGTTCGCTTAAGAATCATGCAAATTTCATAAAAATGGCAATTTTAAGTGATATTTTCAGATGAAAGGTGTCATGATGGCTGACCAATCTGCCCAACCCATCATTTTTCAGCTTTTTACTCCTTGTAACAGATCCGCAAATCTAAACAATGATTCGCGGATCTGTTCCTTTATGCCCTTAAGCTAGTTTACTTTATACTTCGCGCCTTCGCGCAGCGCCTGGTAATTCTGCGGCAGCAATTTGTGGTGCCGTTCGGGCAGGTGACCTTTCAACGCCTTCTCGATCGCTTCCAATGGCAGCACGGGCAGGTTGGCGATCAACGCCCCCAGCAGCACCATGTTGGTCATACGCTTGTCACCGAGCTTCTCGGCGATTTCATTCGCTTTGACGCTGATCACCTTGATGTCTTTGCGTTCAGCGGGGCGGTCGACCATCGACTCGTTGATCACCAGCACGCCACCAGGTTTGACCATACTTTCATATTTATCAAGCGACGGCCGGTTCATCACGATCACCGCTGTGGGATGTTCCACCATAGGGGAACCGATCTCTTCATTCGAAATAACCACCGTGCAGTTCGCCGTTCCGCCGCGCATCTCGGGGCCGTAGGATGGAATCCAGGTCACTTCACGCCCTTCATCCATTCCGGCGTAAGCCAGCAGCTGACCAGTGAAGAGCACCCCCTGCCCGCCAAAACCTGCAACAACGATTTCTGTTTGCATGAGCTTCCTCTCCTGTTATTTCATCTCAGCCACTGCTGGATGGACTTTGTAATCACCGATCGGGTAATACGTCACCATCTTTTCTTCCAGCCACTGCAGCGCTTCTGCTGGCGTCTTCCCCCAGTTCGTGGGGCAAATCGAAAGCAATTCAACCAACGAGAATCCCAATCCGCGCATTTGCACTTCGATTGCGGTGCGGATGGCTTTCTTTGCCAGGCGGATATTCTTGGGGTCATGCAGCGAGCGGCGTACCACATAAGAAGCGCCGTCAAGCTTGGCGAGCATCTCAGCCGTGCGGATTGGATACCCCTGTGTTTCCACATCTCTGCCGTTGGGTGAAGAGGTGGTCACTTGACCGGGCAGCGTGGTCGGCGCCATCTGTCCGCCGGTCATGCCGTAATTGGTGTTATTGAGGAAGAACACAGTGATGTTCTCACCCCTTGCTGCAGCATGCACGATTTCCGCCATGCCAATTGAAGCCAGGTCGCCATCACCCTGGTAGGTGAAGACCATACGATCTGGGTAAACGCGTTTCACGCCAGTCGCCATCGCCGGTGCGCGCCCGTGAGGAGCCTGGACAAAATCAGTGTCAAAATAATTGTAAGCAAAAACCGAGCAGCCAACCGAAGCCACACCGATCGTCCGGTCTTTTAAACCCATCTCGTCGATCACTTCCGCGATCAAGCGGTGTGCCGTGCCGTGCGTGCAGCCCGGGCAGTAGTGGGTGCTGACTTCGGTCAGAGAATCCGGCCGGGTGTAAACCATTGAATCCAGTTCATTTATCGTCATCGTGGCTCACTCCTCTAATTCTTCTTCGCAATGCGGTTCAACCAGCGATCACGCGGGTGGCCTGTGGTGGTCAATGGACCCTTCACAAGGCGTTTGATCTCTCGCAGCGCTTCTTCAGGTAAAACGCAGACGCCGCCCATACGCCCGTAGAATTCCACTGGAACCTGGCCGTGGGTCGCGATTAACACATCTTCCAGCATCTGACCGGCATTCATTTCCAGCACCAGCATGCCTTCCACGCGCTTCGATAGTTCCTCCAATATCTTGCTTGGGAAGGGACTGACGGTGATCGGCCTGATCAATCCAACAGGAATACCCTCAGCGCGGGCAGCTCTGACCGCAGAAAGAGCCACGCGGCCGGTGGAACCAAAACCCACCACCGCGAATTTCGCATCATCCATGTAATATTCCTTGTACCGCACTTCATTGGCTTCCACTTCTTGCCAGCGGTACATCAGCCTTAAGTTCATTTCTTCCTGCATGGCAGGATTTAAGTTGATGGAAGTCAGGAAGCGCCGCTCGCGTCCTTTCGCACCTGAAACCGCCCAGTCTGGAAAACTGGTTTTGAGTGGCTGCATCGGTGGAAGTTCGCAGGGTTCCATCATTTGGCCGATCGAACCATCAGAAAGCACCACAACGATCGAGCGATATTTCTCAGCCAAATCAAAGGCCAACACCGTCAGATCCACGCTTTCCTGCACACTGGCGGGTGCCAGCACGATGGGATGATAATCTCCATGCCCGCCGCCTTTAACAATCTGGTTGTAATCAGCCTGAGAAGGGGCGATATTGCCCAGCCCCGGGCCGCCGCGCTGAACATCGATCAGCACCATTGGCAATTCAGTTCCAGCGATAAAAGATAGTCCCTCCTGCATCAAACTGATGCCAGGACCAGAAGAAGAAGTCATCACACGGTGACCGGTGCAGGCCGCACCGTAAACCATATTGATGGCCGCCACTTCACTTTCAGCTTGTACAAACGCGCGTCCCAGTTCGGGCATACGGCGCGACAAATATTCAAGTGATTCGGTCTGCGGTGTGATCGGATAACCAAAATACGCGGCCAATCCGGCACGCACGGCAGCCTCGGCTACTGCTTCGTTTCCTTTCATGAGTTCTCTTGCCATCACCGGCCTCCTTCGGATACACGGCCTTCGCCGGATTTTTCACGATATACGGTTATTGCTGCTTCGGGGCAAACCACTGAACAAATCCCGCAGCCGGTGCAACCATCAGCAATCAATGTTGCCGGGTGATAACCCTTGGCGGTAATATGATCATTCGCCAATCCCAATACTTTTTGTGGGCAGGCTGCGACACATACTTCACAGCCTTTGCAGTACGTTTCATTGACAACGACCCATCCCTTTAGGGGCATTCATACCTCCTGGAGATTCCCGTCACCGGGGTTTTTGCCGGACCAAATGATCCGGGTCAAGCATCATATCATCAATTTCAGTTTTTATGTCCGTTTCACGCTCCTCAATAATGTGATGTTTTTCTTGCAATTAGATAAAAAAAGCAGGAGATAAACTCCTGCTTAATCCCTAAACCAGGTGGCCATGCCAAAATAATCAAGATCCAGGAAAGGAAAACAGATCATATTCATTCTGTTATCCACTCCACCAGGGTTGCTTCACCCTGACCAACCCCAACACACAACGCCGCCATGCCATAGAAAGGCTTTGAATAACCGGGCGCCCGCCTCTTCATTTCGTGAATCAAGGTGGTCAGGATTCGCGCCCCGGAACAACCCAACGGATGGCCAAGAGCGATTGCTCCGCCGTTGACGTTGGTGATTTCCTCTGACAGGCCTAGTTCACGCAGCACAGCCAGCGTCTGCACCGCGAACGCCTCGTTAATTTCCACGAGCTGTAAGTCTCCTACGGTCAACCCGGCCCGTTCCAGAGCTTTCCTGGCTGCAGGGATTGGTCCCAGTCCCATCATGCGCGGTTCCACACCTGCCGCGGCAGAAGCGATGATCCTCGCTAAGGGCTTATAACCCAGGGCAGCCGCCTTCTCGGCGCTCATGATCAGCAGTGCCGCAGCTCCGTCGTTCATTCCCGAAGAATTACCCGCAGTCACTGAGCCATCCTTGCGAAAAGACGGTTTTAAACGCGCCAGTGATTCCATTGTGGTATCACGCCGCGGTCGTTCATCAATGGCAACCGTCAGGGGATCTCCTTTTTTTTGCGGAACGGTCACGACTGCAATCTCATCCACAAATTTTCCACTATCAATGGCCGCGATCGCGCGTGCGTGGCTCTGCACGGCGAATCTATCCTGCTCTTCGCGTGAAATCTGATACCTGTCAGCGATATTTTCAGCCGTTTCTCCCATTGGATCTGTGCCATAAAGTTCTGCCATGCGCGGATTGGGAAACCGCCACCCTAAAGCCGTGTCAAAAGCGGTCAGATTACCAAAAGGGTATCCTGATTCAGCCTTGGGCAGCACATAAGGAGCCCGCGACATGCTCTCCACCCCACCGGCGATGTAGAGATCACCCTCACCCGCGCGGATAGCACGAAACGCAGCATTGACCGCGGTCAATCCTGAAGCACACAATCGGTTGAATGTCACAGCGGGAACAGATACAGGGAACCCTGCCAGCAAAGTTGCCATGCGCGCCACATTGCGGTTGTCTTCTCCCGCCTGGTTGGCACACCCAAAATAAACCTCTTCAACCTCTGCTGGATCGAGGTGGTTTCTTTCTACAAGAGTTTTCAGGACGAATGCCGCCAGGTCATCAGGGCGAATGCGAGCCAGCGACCCGCCCAGAGCACCAATTGGTGTGCGAACGGCATCTACGATCACCACGTCAGTCATGCATACCCTCCTTAAAACTTTTGCCTCTTGATTCTACCATCTTTATGGAGAAACGTTAATTTTGAACAGAAAATGTAAGCAATAATTCGGTTTCATTTATAATAATTGACTTCACTGCAAAAACGACAAGACAGAATTAGTCCAAATTATACTCTTTGGAAACGGCCTGAAGTTTAATATAATTGAAGTATTCCAATCACAAGGCCAAAAACATGTTCAAGAAA
>DAOUGR010000006.1:0-71906 GCA_034429135.1 Anaerolineaceae bacterium
ATGGGCCGCAACCCTTGATGATGGCTGAGGTCATGCCATTTACTCTGGCGCCTGTTCATTGACACCCTTGAACCTTAAAGATTCCACACAATGAATTTACACCATTGACAGAGACGCTAACGAATTTCTTGAGTGCTGTCAGCTCTAAGGGTGGGATCCAGCCTGAGGTAATCTTGAATGGCGGCGAGTTTTGATTCAACCTCAAGTGTCTTTTTGGTAGATGTGATGAAATCATCTATTGATTGGGCTGTTTGTTTTGACTCTGTTGTAAGATTTTGAATTGTCTGTTCACGGTAGAGGTTTTCAATGTATTGATTATTAATAACTGACAACATAATCAAAGGGATGAGTGATAGCGCCATTGAACCAATAATAAGTTTGGTGCGTAGAGAGGCAATCAGTTTTCTGCGAATCAATTGAACAACTGTAAAAGTTACGATCACTATTGCTACGGCAACAACAATCCAAACGATGGTCGAATTAGAAAACTGGGCAAAAGGAGAAACAACATTCAATTGATAAATTGAGATGGCGCTAATAATCGCAATTGTATTGATCCAATCATTGGCCCGGCTTTCTGGCAATAAATTTGATAACAAAAAACCGGCTGCAATTGCAATTAAGATATATGGAATACCAAAAAATGAGGGATAAATGCTGGAAAGTAGATCAATTGATAACTCAAGCAGGATCGTGAAAAAGATGATGGACAGCCAGTTCGGTATTTTTAGCAGACCAAAAAAGAAAAGGATTCCAAAAATAAATGTGAGTAGAAAACCTGCAGCAAGATAAAAATGCTCCAATTGAAGATCTATACAGGCAATGGTTAAAAAAATTGCAGAGAGGACACCCGAAATAACAAGATAAGGGATCAGGCTTCTCTTGTTGAATTCAGTGGTTTTGGCGATTCCAAACGTTTGATTGGGTACTTGATCTAGCAGCATTTTTCCTCCAACATTTTTCTACAGCAACTATTCGGTTTCTTGTGTTTTAAGATGAACTCTAACTTCATCTACACCGAGAAACCGGCCAAGCTCTGAAGCTGTAGTCTGCAAAATGCTATCGATGTCTCTTGCAGCTCTCACTTTTGCGGCAATCGAGTCAACCACGCGTTCACGATCTGCCCGGCTCTGAATATCTTCCAAAAGGCGAGCATTTTCAATTGCAACAGAAAGACGCGATGAAACCGATTCAGCCATTTCTTCCAACTCTGGCGGAATATACTTTCCTTTATATTTAATATTTAATACTCCTAACGACTGATCTCTTAGCATAATGGGAATCAAGAGCAAGGCTTCTTGATCATCAGACTCAGTTTTTGTTGGATTGATGACCATTTTCTTACCGCTTTGAATCACATCCAATTCCTGTGCATTAAGAGTCTCTTTTTTCAAAAGATTATTCTCAACGTAGCTGTAACTTAAATTCTTATTAGAACCTTGCAAATGAAAACGCCAGGAATCGCGGGAATATACAGAGTATGCGTTCTGAAGGTCTGCCAAAGAAGATTGAAGGTTTTCGATTTGACGAGTTTTTTCAATGAGGATAGCTACCTGATCGGCAACTGACTGTAAAATATCCGAGTCTTCCTGCGAGATAGCATCTTTCTTATCAGAATGAATATCAAGCACGCCAAATATTCGGTCGCCAACCTTTAAAGGAAGTGCTAATTCCGATTTTGTTCCCAGAAGATTGGCATCCTGAGAATAAATGATATCTTCCTGGACATCTAATGCAAGACGAGGCTCACCACGGGTCATGACATAACCAATAAAACCTTCATCACGAATTCTAAGTTTGTGGTTTTGAGACAACATCATTTGTCCCGTCTCACCTGATGCGGCTTTAAGAACAGCGTATTCATTTGTGTCATCTGCCAAATAGATTCCTACAAAATGATATCCAAATTGAGAATGAATCAGATCTACCGCATCTTGCATTAAGTCTTTTGAGTTACTTTTTAGTGAAATTGATCTACCTATCTGTCTTCCAGAAATGAGGTGAGAACGTCTTCGATCCAATTCATTCTCAAGAGAGTGAGTTCTATCGAGAATTTGAACATTGTCTTCTCTTAATGAGGCTTCACTCATGCGTGACTTTTTCACTATACCCGCGACTCTATTAAAATATTGCCATGTTGGGGCAAGAATAAGGTAAATCAAGAAAAGGAAGACAACGAATGAAGAAATCCAATAGAAAAGAGAATTATTCTCAATTACAAATGCGCCATGATTGATAATACCCGTCTGAGTGAGCACCCCAATGGTTATCGTTGCCAATCCATCTGCTACAAGACCCAGGATCCACCATAATCTGGGGCCTAAAAGCCCCAGGATTAATACCGCCATAAAAAGGTAGAGAACACCATTGGCGCTTAATCCTTCTGTGAGCAAGCTAAATATTCCAGTGCCAAAGAAAGCAATGCTGAGCAAAATTGATCTCAACCTGGCGTCAATCTTTCGTACAAATGTAATCACGAATAATAGAGCAAAAAGGCACAAAGTTAAGAAAGCGGCAACAATACTGCCTTGCCTGAATGAAACATAAAGATTGATTAGAAATAAAATTGTTCCCAGAATCAAACTTCCATTCAAATAATTCTGGAGAAGGTCCAGTTTCAATGAGATTATGTCTCTATCCTCAGATTCCAAAAAAATTGAATATTGAGGTTGAATTGTGGAGTTTGTCTGTGTCATTTGACCTCTCGATCTGGTAGCCGTTTGATTTCTGATTCATCTGGCGGGATGAGAGAAATAGATGCTTCACTCACGGAGGGTAATTTACCAAATTCTTTTACTGCTGACTTAATGATTTCTTCAATCGAAAGTGCCTTTGAAAATTGTGCAGTAATTTCGTTGATTTTCTGTTCTTGTAACGCAGCGCGCTGGGTCTCTGCGAGAAGACGTGCATTCTCAAGGGCGATCGATGTTTGTGATGAGATCGATTCAATAAATTCAAGCTGGTCATCTGTTAATTTATGGTGATCTGTCTCAATCGTAAATTGGCCAATTATCTCATCACGAATCTTAATTGGTACCTGAATGGTTGATGTTGTTCCTGAAGGTTCTGGAGCGCGTTCATTTTCGTACTCATATTTAATTTCACCTGTTCGATCCAGCAAAGACCACCACGATTCTTGAACGTAATCTCGATTCAGAGTTTTTATCTCGTTCAATGCCTCTCGCGTTCGCATGTAAGAATTCGCATTTTCCAAGGCAATACCAATGCTATCAGCAACACTCTGAAGAATTAAAACGTCAGTTTCGTCAAATGCCCTTTCTTTTTCCGACTGTATAGAAAGTGCGCCCAAAACATTCACACCACTAATGATAGGTAGAGCTAATTCAGATCTTGTTTCTGGCAGAAAGGGATTATCAAAGTGAACAGCTTCTTCACCAACATCCAGAGCAACCCTTGGTTTTCTCGTCTGGGTCGCCCAACCAATCATGGAAAAACCACCTACAGCCAATCTGTGTTTGGCAGCCAGCATACGGCGACCAGCTTCGCCAGTTCCATATCGAAGCACAGCATACTCTCTTGCGTTATCAATAATAAATACGCCAACGTAATAAAGGTTGAATCTTTCTTTTACAAGATCTGCCACTTGTTGGATAAGAACATCAGGATCGAGTAACGTAGTAACTTTTTGTGAAATTTCAGAAGCTGTTTTAAGTTGAAAAAGACGTTTTTCAAGTGATGCTTTTTGTTCGTCAATTTGTTGTGCTAGTTGATCTTTTTGAGACTTGCTTTCTATTAATTCGAGCCGTTTTTGAATGATGCTCGATTTCAAAGAAATGATAGACAAATTAACAATGACGCCAACAATTCCGGTAAGAAAAACATCAATCACAACCTCAAAAAAAGTTGTTTCGTGGCCTGTAGTTAAAGCAATTCCAGATTGATGTAAGGTTGCCCAGAAGAGCAAAGTAACCAGACTAATGCCAAGCCCAATTCGTGTGGGAGTTCGATACAGAAAAATCGTAGAAAGACCGGAAAACCCTATTAAGGTTATTAATGAAACGCCGCTCCAGCCATAATGAGAAAATACAAGATTTGCGAAGAAAAAGAAAATGACCAAAACAGCAATCGAACGACTCCAGTAAGATATTCGCCGTAATAAAAGTGCTACCAAAGAACCAATGAAGAGGATGATGAATGCCGCAAATAAGGTCCATTTACCAGAGGATTGGGCCGCAAAGTACGATATTACTGATAAAAACAAACCTGAGAACAACCCTCCAAATAAAACGTATTGCAAAAAGCGTTCCTGCCAGACCTTTAAGTCATCAGAGGGATCAATAAAATCAGGAATTGAATTCGGGAGTAGTGATCGAGGATAGCTCATTTGCCCAACTCCTTTTCATCATTCCCAGTCTGTTCGGATACAGCTGTTAGGGAAGGTGAACTTAGCTGAATAGCACCCTTTCGAATATTCAAGGCATTACAAACTTCAGCCAATGAGGTTTGCATAATTGTTTCAAAATCGACCGATTTACGAATTTTACTGGTGATATCGTATAGCTGACGTTGGCGTTCGACCTGGCGCGTAATTTGTTCAACCAGCTCAATATTGGTAATTATTGAAGCCAGGTTGTTTGCCAGAGTTGTAATAATTTCTTGATCACTTTCATCAAAGGCACCAGGATTAATGCTTTCTACATTAATGACACCGAAATTTTTATTGCCAAAATATACAGGGACAGATAGCACAGACCGCGCTGATAATCCGAGGGGTTTAACTGTTCTTACTGCGTTGATGTCATCAATACGCACAGGCTGCCTGGTTCGAATCGCTGAGCGGTATATACTTTCAGTCGAACGGATCTGTAATTCTTGAACTTCTGCGGACGAGTAACCAGCGTATGAAAGAAGTTGACTTGTGCCTTCTTCATCAACGGAAATAAATCCGACTTTTTCGTTCGGCATGGCAAGATGAACCGTTTGGACTGCATTGCGGATAGCATCTGTAATCGTGATATTTTGACCTGCTGAGGCTGTGACCTGGTGAAGCAGCCGGTGGCGTTCTAGGGTTTGCTGGGTTTTTGAAAAGAGTTCTGCGTTTTCGATCGCAACTGATAACTGATCAGCCATGATCTGTAAAATGTTAACATCTTCCTGTGTAAATGCATCGACTTGCTTCGATTGCACATCAAGAGCACCGATTAACTTATCACCAATTTTTAATGGGATAGCTAATTCAGAACGTGTTTCAGGTAGAAGAGGGTTGGGATAATAATTCTTTTCCTTGGTAACATCATTGACAACGACTGGCTCAACACGGCCTGTGGCTTGACCTACGATCGAGGATGAGCCTACTGCTAGTTTATGATGCGCTTCTTTTAATTTAGCCCCTGCTTCTCCTGTTGATTCTCGTAAAACTGCGTATTGTCCTACTGGGTCAACGATGAAAATTGAAGAATGGTAAAAACCAAACCGGTTTTTCACCATATTAACCATTCTGGTTAACATTTCGTCAATATGCATCGTACCCATTGAAGCTTCTCGTGCGACTTCTGAAGCGATAACCAATTGCTCAGATCTATGTTCTGCAATGTGCTGTGTTGAGATTAAATCAGTAATATCTCGTGAAATTTTCAGTAGCGATTTCGAGGTACCGTCTTGTGAGATAAGCGGTATCTTACTGGTAAGGTACCAAAGAGCCTTGCCTTCTCGATTCGAGTATTGTTCAATTTCACCCAACACAGGTGATCCTGACTCAAGCACGGCCAAATCTGGATCCTTCCCTTCAATTGCTGAATCTTTGACAGTTATATCTTCCTGGCCAATCAAAAGATCAGGATTGTCGATATTCATTGATTCTGCAAAGGAATTCGATACTCGGATAAATTTGCCTTCGCTATCTTTAATCGCGACTTTATCTGGAATATTTTTAAGAAGTGAGTTAAGAAGGAATCTTTCCTTGTCATAAGCATTAATCGCCGAGCGTTGAGATTCAAGAAGTTCAACATTCTTAATCGAGGTACTAATCTGAGGTGCAAGGGTATTTAAAAGACTCAAGTTTGAATCATTGAATCGGTTGGCATCTCTGCGGTGAAGTAATGCCAGCACGCCCACAGTTTCATTACCCACGATTAATGGAATTCCCAAGAATGAACGGGTAGGTACTCGTCTTTCAGGAGAATCTACCGCGAATAATCCGATCGCGTTTGCGTCGCGATGAAGAATCGTGCTACCTGTCAAAATGGTTTGAGAGATCAAATCGTTTGAATATGGGTAATCAGAAATTTCAAGGCTTTCTTCGTCAAAATAGAAAGGAATATTAACCCTCGAGTTCTCAATATCATTTAACGCCACAGCGAAACCAATATCTTCACCTAGCGCCTCCTTAATTCTAGAGAACAGGTTATTAAAAAGTTCTCCGAGATCGGATGCGGGTGATGCAGCCTCGCCAACAGATGCGATGGCAGACAGTTCTTGAACACGCAGATTTAATTGTTCAAGCAGATTGATACGTTCAAGTGTTGTGCCAATGACTTCGCAAAAATTGCGATAAGGTTGTACCTGTAGATTGGTTATGGGCTCATTTGCCCGGGAACCAATTGCGAGAATATGC
Organism: Anaerolineaceae bacterium; assembly: GCA_034429135.1. GTDB lineage: Bacteria > Chloroflexota > Anaerolineae > Anaerolineales > Anaerolineaceae > UBA6107. The sequence continues at coordinate 6,575 of DAOUGR010000006.1, forward strand.
TTTAACTCACCTGATTCCATGACTGGCAAAATTGCAATTGAAGTGCAATTACGCTTATCAAAATAGACTGCCAGGTTGGACAAATCTGAGGGTGATTTCAGGTTTTCGATGATTACAACATTGTTTTCTCTTAACTTTGGCAAACCTTTTGCGAGCGGGATATTGAAACCGATTAGCGACTGATCAGTTTTTGTTCCTAGAGGATCCGTGATCGAAAGCAATTTGACCTGGTCGTTTTCGCATTTGAAGAAAATGCTCACAAGTTCAGTTTGCTCAAAGAATTGCACGATGCCAGCTTCAACTTCATCAACAGTTTTGGCCTGAGAAAGTTGACGAGAAATCTGATAGAGTGATGTTTTTTCACGCAGGTCGATCTGAGCACTCTCAAGAACCTGGATATTACGAATTCCTGATGCAATTTGTTCTGCAAAGGAGGAAAAGATTGACACTGACTCCTGGTCAAACGCTTCAGGGCGCTGACTTTGTAAGTCAAGAATGGCAACCAAATTGTTATCAACGATGATTGGAACAGTAACTTGCGAGCGAGCCAGGGGGATTAAACATCTGTTGTCTGACAGAGATTTCTCAAGAGAAAGATCATCAGATACGCGTGATTGTTTATTTAGGCAGGCCCATCCAATTAGCGAATTGTTATCAGGCAGAATGGAAAGGCCGCTTTCAGGGAGTGGATCAATTCCATCAACTGAAGCATTTGACGAAAGAGAGGCTTTATTTTGCAAGGAGTTAAACTGGTAAATCGCTGCGTATGGAATCGATAATTTCTCAACAATCAATTTTGGGATACTCATCAATATTTCGGAACGATTCGCAAAGGCAACTGCTTCCTGAGCAATTCCAGCAGCGATTCTTAATTGTCGTGTCTTTTCCTCAACCCTTGTTTCAAGTGAATAGTAGTAATTGGTTAACTCATCCACCATTTTGTTAAAGGAGTATGCCAGCAAACCGATTTCATCTCGACGATTAACCTCAGCGCGGTATGACCAGTCTCCTGCTGCAAAACCCTGTGCACTTGAAGCTAAATCAACAAGGGGCATCACCATCCTTCTGGCAAGAATCGCAACTATAGCAGCTGACGTTAATAAAACTGCCGCCATAAGCAGGATTACCGAAGGTAACACCGATCGGATTTCTCCAAATACGCTGTCGGATGGAACCTCAAGAATGAAGGCTGCATTCAGGTTAGGTATTTGCTGAATATAAGAAAAGACCGGTTCGTTGGCTACATTGTTGTACTCAAACCCCCCTCCGGTTGGGCTTTGAGCAATATATTGCGAAAGCATTTCTTTTTGTGAAGATGATAATGATCCAGCCAGCAATCCTGTCGCATTCGGAAAATCTGTTACAAATTCTCCATCTGCAGAAACAAAATACGCTCTTGATGAAGAAAGAACAGATCTGGAAGCCTGTAGAATGGAAAGGGGGATGGGAGTGACGGAATACCCAACAACAGAAGCAACCGGCTCATTGTTGAGGGATAGTGTGGAAACAGTAACAAAAACCATTTGATCTGAAAACAAATCACCTGGATTAAAGGCTAATATAGATTGTTCAGTACCCAAAATATTCTTATAAACTTCTTCCGTGCGGAAGAACTCTTGAGATGCTGAAAGGTCAGATGAAGCAAGAAGGTTTCCTGAAAAATCATAAATCGAGATCATATTAAAGTTCTGACCTGATTGAACCATTTTCTTCAGATATTCCGACATAACATCCTGAGCAAAAATAAAATCTGGGTCAGAAGGATCTTTTAATAAGCGCCGCAGATAAGATGGTAAATAGTTATATTCACGAATATTGTTAAGAGCAATAACTTTCATCCCGAGCGCGTTGTTTAATTGCTCAATATAAGATTCCGTAATGGCTCCCAACTGGGAGGTGGTTTGATCACGAAGAACGTTTTGTGATTGAGAATACACTGACGCGCCAACAATCAGGGCAGGCACAATCGAAATGATAAGCAAAAAGATGACAACAGTTCGTACAAGGCTGCCTTTGAATTCTAATGGTTTACTGACGACCTGGGCAGTGTCGGTTTGATCTGTCATTGCTTGCTCCTTATTCGTATTCCCAAACAGGTATGCCTGACAAAATTTTCTGAATTTGTGTTGGAAAGCGATCAGGATTTAATGGCTTTCCGATAAATCCATCAAAACCTGCTAATTTGGCTTGACGTAATTGATCAAGTCCTGTTACCGCTGTCACTGCAACCACTGGTACATTCTTAAATTTTTCGCTCTGGCGAAGTTTTCTGAATGCGCCATATCCGTCTTCATATGGAAGTCGGATATCCATAAGAACCAGATCCAGTTTGGATAAAGTTTCTGCAAATTCCACAACTTCATATCCTGAAGTTTTCCATTCACAGTGGATTCCCAGGTTGGAGAGCATCCGTGCTATTACCATAAAATTACCAACATTGTCTTCAACAACCAGAATGGTTATTGGCTGTTCTGACGGATTTACTGGTGGGTGTGCATCAATAGACGTTGACATATAAATTCGTTAATTCTCGTAGAGTTTAATGAACCGTTCGACCTGAACCAAAAAATTATCAATGTCGATTGGTTTTTCGATATAACCATCGCAACCCGAACGAAGGGTTTTCTCACGGTCTCCACGCATTGCATTGGCTGTTATTGCGATGATTGGGATTTTATTCACGCCAGGTACTGTTTTTAGTTTTGCAGTAAGCGTGTAACCATCTACCCCCGGAAGATTGATGTCCATCAAAATCAATGAAGGGGAATATTTTCGCAATGCAGCAACTGCCTGATAAGCATTTTCTGCTTCAATTACCTGATAATTCGCAGATTGTAATAACCTGCGAACCAGGATTCGATTATCAAAATTATCCTCAATGTGTAGAATCAGTTTTTGATTTTGCATAGAAAAGGCCTTTTAGGATAATTTATTCTAGCATATATAACGAAAAATAAACTTACAATATTGCTAATAACTAACAATAAATAAACATAAAATAATGAGTTTATGGGAGTAGATATAGCTCTACTTATGCAATTTTCGCGCCAAATTTATCCTATTAGAATATGGGGGATTAAAAAGAAAAGAGCGGGTGATGGGATTCGAACCCACGAATACCACCTTGGGAAGGTGGTGCCTTACCGCTTGGCGACACCCGCACAATACTGACATTATAGCGACAAGCAAATTGCCTGTCAAGAAAAATGGAATATCTGCTATATTCAACGGATTGACAAAATCGCTATGGTATAATTTTTTAATATTTTTTGATTCAGGAGTTACATATTGGCAGCCAATCCTTTAAGTTGGTTGATGGGCTTCTTTTCACTAGACATTGGAATCGACCTGGGTACCGCGAATACGCTGGTAAGCGTAAGCGGAAAAGGGATTGTTATTAATGAGCCATCCTGGGTTGTGATTCACAAAAAAACGCGTGAACCATATAAAGTCGGCAATGCGGCAAAAGAAATGGTAGGCAGAACGCCGGCCAATTACATTGCCATTCGACCTTTACGAGATGGTGTCATCTCTGAATTTGAAATCACAAAAGCAATGCTTGAATACTTTATTGGTAAAGTCCATCAACAGACGATTGTTCCTATGCCGAGACCAAGAGTGGCAATCGGAATTCCATCTGGAGCAACCGCTGTTGAAAAGAAAGCGGTTTATGATGCAGCGATGGCGGCTGGTGCTCGAGAGGCTTATCTCGTAGAAGAACCCCGTGCAGCAGCTCTTGGAGCAGGTTTACCGATCAATGACATTAAAGGTCAAATGATCGTAGATATTGGTGGTGGAACTACAGAAGTAGCCGTGATATCCATGGGTGAAATTGTCATTTCACGCTCGTTACGTATTGCGGGTGACGAGATGGATGAAGATATTCTTCAATATATCCGTAAGAAATACAATCTATTAATTGGTGAACGTATGGCTGAACAAATAAAGATTTCAATTGGTTCAGCTTATCCACTTCAAACTGAATTAACAGCAACCGCCCGGGGTAGAAACTTGATTACCGGGTTACCTGGATCTATTGAAATCTCATCAGTCGAAATTCGTGAAGCAATCAATCCATCAGTACAGGTGATTATTGATACGATCAAGGATGCCCTGGATGAAGTTCCACCAGAGTTGGTATCAGATCTTCTTGACTCAGGTATATGCCTTTCAGGAGGCGGATCACAGATTTTGGGATTAGTCCCAAGATTAAAAGATGAATTAAATTTACGGGTGTGGATTGCCGATGACCCGTTAACCTGTGTCGCAAGAGGAGCTGGTATTGTTGCTGAAAATCCGTCCGAATACCGCGATTTTGTTGTCGGATTGGAACGAGGCAATAGCAGAGGTTAATCCGTAAGTGTTGCTACTATGAAAAAAATATCTGCTCGAACATGGCAGTCCATTACGATCGTATTGATCGTAGTTGGAATATTAATCATGTCAGTCAGCGGTTTGCTCGACAAGATCATCGGTAAAGCCGTCGATCCGTTGGTTGGTGTGCAGGGATGGGTTTCTACAAGAGTGCAGACCATTGTAGACTTCTTTACGTTGCCCAGAGATGTGACCACATTGATGCAGCAGAATGCTGCTCTTGAAGCGAAAATATCACAACTGCAGACAGAAAATCTCCAGTTAAAACAGCAATTGGTCGAAACGGAGATTCTTTATGCTCTTCTAGATTTTGCGCGTGATAATCCTGAAAATCAATATGTTGCAGCTTCTGTGATCGGAAAAGACCCGAGCCCATTTCTTAATTACCTCATCATTGACCATGGATCAGATAACGGAATATTCAAAGGAATGCCTGTCGTAACCGAGCAGGGATTGGTTGGAAGGATTGATGCGGTTACTGCATCGGCTGCACGTGTGCAATTGATCACCGATGCTGGATCAACCGTAAATATTCGGCTTCAGGATAGTCAATCCGAAGGTCAAGTTAGTGGATCTGTCACCGGTGATCTCTCATTGGAGAGAGTCAGTGCCTCTGTCACCGTAAAAGATGGGGAGCTTGTTTTCACATCAGGGCTTGGAGGATCTTTTCCTGCTGAAATTCTTGTCGGACAGGTTGTTTCTCCTGAAGTGAAAGAAAACGAGCTTTTTCAAACGGCATCAGTGCAACCATCTGTCGATTTCTCAACATTAAGGGCTGTGTTAATTATTACAAATTTCCAGGCAGTGGAAATTGAACCTTTAGTTCCATAATCGACGATTCTAAGAATATAATGAGCATTCTCATTTCATTTCCAATTGTCATCTTGCTTATGATATTACAGACCACATTTTTTAGAGAGATTACACTATTAAATGGATCTGCTGATTTATTCTTGGTGACAATCGCGTCATGGGCTTTACTGAGTAAAGACAATTCTTCGTGGTTTTGGGCAATTCTCGCCGCGGCATTATGTGGTTTTGTTTCAGCTATACCATGGTATGTATTTGTTTTTACTTTTCTATCAATTGTCATCATGGCGAGGTTCGTCAGAGGTAAATTATGGCAATCTCCCCTCATGTCGGTTTTCGGTATAACAATGATTGGGAGTATCATTCTTTACGTTTTAACTTTTATAGGTCTGCGATTCCAAGGTGTTGTTTATCCATTACAATCAACAATGGTGAGAGTGATTATCCCTTCAATCTTTCTAAATCTGGTTTTCGCAATACCTGTTTATGCAATTTTGAAGGATTTATCGGTTTGGATTTTTAAAGGTGAGGTCGAGCAATGAAATCTAACCATTATGTTCAATCTGGCCTTGAAAAATGGAGATTTAGGGTAATCTACGCGTTATTAGGTGCGGTATTCCTGTTTTATTTAGTCAGGATGTTCAATCTTCAAATAATCAATGGCGAAGACTATGCCGCACAGGCTGAAGAAAATCGAATATCAAATATTAGCGTAGCAACTCAAAGAGGGAACATTTACGATCGAAATGGGTATGTTCTGGCGCATAATGTGGCGTCTTACAATGTGGTTATAACACCTGCATATCTGCCAGTAGATCAAGGTACCACTGAAAACATATACCGCGAGTTATCTGAATTAATCGATGTACCCGTTACCAATGGTAAAGTTACCGATGAGACGGCAAAAACCTTCACCGAATGTGCAACTGACTTTGGAATCAAAGAAATTGTACTGATTGGTGACACAAACGCGCCTTATGACTCGATTAAAATAAAATGCAATATTGATGAAAAAACTGCCCTCATCATTAGTGAAAAAGGCGATAGCTGGCCGGGGGTTTCAATTGAAACAGAAGCTGTGCGATCATACCCGACTGGTTCACTCACTGCTGATGTAATTGGTTTTTTGGGTCCAATCACAGCAGAAAACGAAGAGTATTATACAAACCTGGGCTTTGTAGCCGGTCGCGATAAGGTTGGTTTTGCCGGTGTTGAATACTCTCTGGATGAGATTTTACTTGGAACCAATGGAAAACGCGTTGTCGAGGTAGACGCTGCGGGGAAAGAAACCAAAGACGTGGAATCTCCAATTGATCCAATTCCAGGAAATAGTGTTAAGTTGACCATCGACACAAGATTGCAGGCTGCTGCATTAACTGCATTAACGGATGAGATGAATTTTTGGAATACATGGCTCAATCGAATTCAATCTCAAAACGGTGTTGTTATCGCGATGAATCCAAAGACCGGTGAAATCCTGGCGATGGTATCTTATCCATCCTATGAGAATAATCGTATGGAACGGTTTATTCCTGCGTATTATTACAACCAGCTCAGTCAGGATCCCTTAAAGCCATTGCTCAATCATGCGATTTCTGCTCAGCACCCCCCAGGTTCTGTGTACAAAATGGTAGCAGCCATTGGAGCTCTTAATGAGGGAGTGATTACACCTGAAAAGGAGATCCCATGCCCTGGAACCATCACGGTCATCCAGAAGTATTCTGAGAATGATCCGGGCACACCAAGAGAATATGTAAGTTATGACCGCAATGGTCATGGAATGTGTAATTTTGTTAAAGGTGTTGCTCTTTCTGATGACGTATATTTCTATAAAATTGGTGGTGGCTTTGAAAACGATGTTCCTGATGGCGGATTAGGTGTTTGGCGTGCCAAGGAATATGCTGAGGCGTTAGGTTATGGAAGGTTAACAGGCATTGAGCTCCCTGGAGAGGTAGAAGGGCTTGTTCCAGATCCTGATTGGAAACGCATCAACAAAACTGAAAACTGGTCAACAGGAGATACATACATCACAACCATTGGCCAGGGGTATGTACTTACTACACCATTACAGGTGTTGCAATCCTTTGCCATACTCGCCAACGACGGTAAATACATGCAACCAACGATCGTGAAGGAAATATTGGATTCTGAGGGAAATGTGATTCAAGAATTCGAACCAAAACTGGTTTGGGATATCACAAAGGATCCATTGATCGATGTCTTGGATGAAAACAATAATCCAACCGGAGAAAAGAAAGTCGTAGAATCGTGGGTGGTAGATATGGCGCAGGAAGGCATGCGTCAGGTGGTTACAGTAGGTACCGCAGCAGAAATATTTAAAGATTTTGAGATTCCTACAGCAGGTAAAACCGGAACCGCGGAATATTGTGATGATGTTGCACAAGAAAAGAACCTTTGTCAACCCGAAGCATGGCCCGCACATGCCTGGTATGTAGGATATGCACCTTATGATGACCCTGAAATCGCTGTCGTTGCGTTTGTTTACAATGGAAATGAAGGTGCCAGTGTTGCAGCGCCAATAGTAAAAAGAGTAATGGAAGCTTATTTTGACTTAAAAAAGATTGATGCAACTGGCGGATATATTAACGAATAAGTATTGATTAATTATGTTTAAAAGAGAATTCTGGCGGAATTTTGATTTTTGGCTGTTCGGAGCCGTGATTTTTTTGTGTATTTTCGGATTGATCATGATCCGATCATCCATCGCGGGTAATATTGAGTTAGCAGGATATGTGAAGCGCCAGGCGATCTTTCTGGCGGGGGGAATGGGCGTACTTGGTGTGTGTGCCCTTATTGATTACCACTATTGGAAAAGCCTTTCAAAATATTTTTACATCATCACATTGCTTTTTTTGGGCGTAATCCTGGTTATCGGTAAAACCAGTTTTGGTGCACAAAGGTGGCTTGAGGTAGGCCTGATTAATATTCAACCGGCTGAAATCGCAAAGATTGTCATCATTCTGGTTTTGGCTAATTATTTTTCCTCTACCGCGAAAAAGGAAAAAAATATCAAATGGATCCTGTTGAGCTTCCTGATTGTTGCAGGAATTGTTGTTCCGATTTACCTTCAGCCTAACTTAAGTACATCAATTATGCTGGTGGTGATTTGGTTTTCAATGTTGTGGATTAGCGGCCTGCCGCCAAAATATATTGCGATTTTTGGTATTGGCGGAATCATTCTGGCAATCGTTGCCTTTCCTTTTTTGGCTGAATACCAAAAGGAAAGGATTTTGACCTTTATCAACCCAGACGAGGGTGCTCGACATGGTAACACTTACAATGTGGAACAAGCCTTAATTACAATCGGCAATGGAGGTTTGCTTGGAAAGGGTTATGGACACGGAACCCAGGTACAATTGCGATTCCTGAAAGTCCGTTCGACAGATTATATTTTTTCAGCAATGGCTGAAGAATTTGGTTTTGTTGGAACCGTGTTAATCATTGCATTACTCGTATTTGTCATACTGCGTTGTGTTAGAGCGGCTCGTGTCTCTGATGATATGTATGGTGCAATGATTGCCTACGGATTCGCAACGCTGATTGCATTTCAAACGATGGTCAATATTGGAGTAAACTTGAAGGTAATCCCGGTTACGGGACAAACCCTACCGTTTATCAGCTATGGCGGGAGTTCACTGGTGTCATTGCTGCTCGGTATTGGATTAATTGAAAGTGTTTTGCTGCATCGAAAACTATAATCAACTGGAGAAATATGAATCAAGAAATTACACCAGCCAGAGTACGTTTTGCTCCATCTCCAACAGGTCACATGCATCTGGGGAGTGCCCGAACGGCATTATATGATTATTTAATTGCACACAAAACAGGCGGACAGTTTATTTTAAGAATTGAGGATACGGATGTAAAACGTTACATGCCAGGAGCCGAAGAAGAATTGATCAATGGCTTAAAATGGCTGGGCATAGACTATGACGAAGGTCCAGGCAAGGGTGGACCTTATGGACCTTACAGACAATCAGAACGCAAGGATATCTATCAAGAATACGGAAGAAAGCTCATCGAATCTGGAAACGCTTATTACTGTTTTTGTACCCCAGAACGGTTGAGCCGTGTCAGAGAAGATCAGCAAAAAAGAAAAGAACCACCGCATTACGATGGTACATGCCGAAATTTGTCTCCAGAAGAAGTTGAGACAAGAATCAAGAATGGTGAAAAACATGTCATCCGTTTTAAAGCGCCACGAGAAGGAACCACGACGGTACGTGATCTGTTACGTGGTGAAATTACCGTGGAAAACCGTACATTGGATGATTCAATATTGATTAAATCAGACGGTTGGGCGCTTTATCACCTTGCTGCAATGGTTGATGACTATTTGATGAAAATCACGCATGTTATTCGTGGTTCAGAATGGCTGCCATCGCTGCCGCTGCATGCTTTGATCTGCCGCGCTTTTGGGTGGAAAGAACCTGTTTGGATTCATCTTTCTGTTTTTCTTAAGCCAAGTGGAAAAGGAAAAATGAGCAAACGCGAATCCGCTGATTTGATCAAAGACGGACATTCCATTTTCATCAAAGATTTTGCTGATTTGGGTTATGTGCCAGAAGCAGTGGTGAATTGGGTTGCCTTGATGGGCTGGAGTTATGATGATCACACTGAATTCTTTACGCTGGATGATCTGGTTCAAAAATTTGATCTCAACCACTTGAATCCATCACCGGCAGCCATCAATTTCACCAAGTTAGATCATTTTAATGGTTTGCACATCCGAAACTTGAGCAACGAAGAACTTGCGCTCCGTATTCGCCCGTTTTTTGAAGCAAGAGGATACAGCTCGGATCAGCAGATATTATTAAAAATTGCACCAATTTTGAAAGAACGTCTTGCGACATTAGATGAATCTGTTGAACTGGCCGGCTTCTTTTTTGAAAAGGATATCGATTACGCTGCACAAGATCTTATACAAAAAGGATTAACCAAAGAACAAACTGTACATATTTTGATGGAATCACTCAGAATATTATCCAGCGTACCAGAGTTAACCAAGGAAAAAGATGAACCATTAATGAGAGAATATGTCGAAAAATCAGGGTTCACTGCTGGCCAGGTTTTTGGTGTCTTAAGGATCGCCATAACAGGCCAGAGGGTGAGTCCTCCTCTTTTCGAAAGCATGGAAATCATTGGCAAAGATAAAATTCTTGAGCGGATTAATAACGCGATTGAATTATTAAGCTGAGAATTTGGTAAACTGGAGATCCCCGATGGCTTTTTGCTACCGGGGATCTTTTTATTGACAATTTGAAGAACTTTGGAAATGGTCAATCGATGGTCGAGGTTAACTCGCATTTAGAACAGGTTTAAGCATGGATTGCAGCGGGGGGCTCTAGAATTTTATCCATTATGGCTTTTCTACAGCGGGGGCGAGAGGATTTGTTGAGCGCAGCGGAATCCAGACTCTTATTAAAAGAAAAAGACAGGTAGCCCGTTTCCTGTCTTGTGTTGCTGTAGTCGGGGCGAAAGGATTTGAACCTTCGACCTCTTGCACCCCATGCAAGCGCGCTAGCCGGGCTGCGCCACGCCCCGAACAACGAGCAAAATTATATCGTTAAATAATCGATTTAGCAATACATTTCTATAAAGATCGATTGTAATCATAATTTATTATCGATTGATTAATAATAAGAAAGAAAATTATTATGATTTAATTCAACTTAATATTAAATGATAAAAGCCAGAAAACGGAATAATGTAAACAATAATGCGTTTTCCAGCTTTGGTTAATAGATTAGCATTCAAATTTTTTATTTCAAGTGATGAATGGCTTAACAAATTGTTCATTCATCCTATTTTGTACCAATTGCATAAAAAGTTGGCACAAATAGGATCCTTGTTCCTGCGTTCCAGCATTTTTTATCAAAACTTTGTAAATGGTTCAATCTATCCTGAAATATCATTGATTCCAGATCGTTGCGAATCACTTCCCATTCAGATTCCCACCAATCCGGAAGTGAACCAGAATAGGATTCAAACCCTGAGATACCATATTGAATATTGTGAAAACCCGACTGTGAAAGTAAGCCGGGGATTTTTCGCCCCATTTGAACATCGACCCCCTGCATTTTTAGAGATTCAACCTGTAATTTGCCAATCGATTTCAATTCAGAAGGAAAATCAATACGAGCAGAGTGGTCGGGTTCGGCGAAAACTAGAAAAACTCCACCTGTTTGAAGAACTCTTTTAATTTCTGCGATAACCTTCAATGGATTGGCAAGCCAGAGAAGAAAATAGTGACAATAAACCACCTCAAAAAAGCCAGATGGAAAGGGCAAAAGATTTGCATCGCAACATGCTGCGATTAATTTTGGAGTATTTCGTATAGCAATTTCAACACTCTGTAAGTTGATATCAATTCCAAATATATTGCATGGAAATTTTTCAATTAGATCTGAGCAAATTGCTCCTGTACCACAGCCAACCTCCAGAACATTGGAAGTTGGCTGAATGGATACTTTTTGTAAAAGGTAATGCCGTAGTGAGCGAGTCCAGAGACTTTGTTGTTGATATCTCAGGTGCCAATCAACATTCATTTATTTGTGGACTCCAATTTTCGATTTCCAGAGATTGTTTCCCACGAGTCAGTGAGAAAATTCCCAATACATACTTCTGATCCCTGTCCTAATAACACATCTCCATCTGGTTCAACATAAAGCCATGTTCTACCTGCACCTTGCTTGGCTGCCTCCTGTTTTTCCATTTCAACTCCAACTGGATTTAATGTGGAATACGGTACAGGGAGGTCATAAACAAGATGCAAACCCATTTCCGCTGCATTTCGAGAGGCAAGAGATAATTCATCAGTAAGTTCAGTTGAAATCGCACTTAATGAAAGTGCCTTTACACCCATGTTTTTAACCTTCAATAGGATCGCGGGAATGCGATTTTTGTTACGTTCGTTAATTGTTAAATGCACCGAAAGATAGATATCCTCATTGAGCACATCCCGAATGGCTTCCCATGATTGCTCTTCATCAGGTTGAAGTATGATCATGATGTGATCTAAACCTGCATTGAGTAGTTTGTGCAAGTACTCTGAATCGGTTAAGCGCAACCCATCGGTGATGATACCCGTTACCTGACCTAAAGATTCTGCATACAGGACCAATTCTTCTAGATCCGGGCGGATCGTTGGTTCTCCCCCGGTAAATACGATATGGGGAATTCCAACGTTCCAAGATTTCTTGAGGATTTCTTTCCATTCTTCCGTATCAAGAGACCGTTTTACGCGGTCAAGTGGAGCGTACAAAGTTGACGCTCCTTCAGAAGATTGGTATGTCAGTGCGCAATCAAGACGTATTGGAGTGACCAAATCATCAGAATGGCGATCAATCCGTTCCATATCGAGAAATGTTTCAGGATCAAGGTCAGGAGTTTGAATCAGTGATTCAATGCGAATTTTGAAATTTTCAACATCCTGCAAAGCAATATCAGCTGTAACTTGATAACGACGCGTCAATGATGAAATAATCTGTTCCAATGGCGTTTTGTTAATCAAATAAAACGCGATTTCAGTAGCAGTAGGATTAAGATGGAGGATCGTGGAAGCGTTTACAATCAGTAAACCTTTTCCTTCTTGCTCAATGCGTAAATGAAGGCGATAAGGCACCCCATTGATTTCCAGTATCGTTTGCCAGGTTCCAGGAGGGAGCGGGGTTGGTGTATAGAAGATTCTGTCAAAAAAAGAACGAATTCTTGATTTCATTGTTCCTCCACGCATAATTGATTCTCATTCTCAAAAGTTAAAGGACAACCGCCACCACATTCATGATAAATTGCACACGTAGCACACTTCTCAGGTAAATGCTTTCTTTCACGAAGCGATACAGCCAGTTCGTGATTCCATATGCTATGCCAATCATCTTTTTGAATATTTCCCAACGGAAGATAATAAGACTGGCATGGGATAACACTGCCATCTGGTTCAATGCACATATTATACAAAGCGGCAGTACAGCCCTTGACACCCAATCCCATGATAACAGGGTCAAAATGGCAATACTGAGTCGGGGTATACCAGATTAATTTCTGGCCATTTTTTGTTGTAATCTCTTTTGCTGAAGCAAGTAAGGGAAGAAGATCGTTTTCAGCAAGACCAGTGCCAACAGTTTTACCACGCCCTGAATAGATTAATGCGTTTAACCCCACCGTTGGCAGACCAAGTTCCGCCAGAAAATTCAATGTCTGAGGGATGGTCGGGCTGTTATGGGTTAACATGGTTGTGTTTGTCATTACATACAAACGCGTTTTTAATACATTTTCAATACCAGCAACTGTTTCTTCCCATGCTCCAGCGTGACAGACCATCTTGTCATGAATTTCTGAAAGATGAGATTCAAGTGTTATCTGCACATGATCTAACCCGGCATCAACTAATTGGTTCACATAATCGCGATTTTTGAGTCTTCTCCCGTTGGTGTTTAAACCGGTGATCTGCCCATTTTTTTCCGCGTGCTTTATTAAATCTGGCAAATCATCACGGAGAGTCGGCTCTCCACCCGTGAAAACGATGTGTGGGATCCCCAGGTTCCACAGCCGATCAAGAATGGTAAACCATTCTTGAGTTGACAATTCAGGATAATTTCGAGACCTGGCGTTATAACAATGAGCGCATGCATTATTACAGCGATACGTCAAGGCGAGATCCATTCGGTATGGCGCTGTAGGGCGTGCCGTAAATGGAGCCGTAGTTTCCAGTTCAAGATCACAAACTGGACAGACATGATCATTCATTAGACTGTCGATTGTTTGGTGAAACGTTTCAAAATCGTGCAAGAGTGATTGCTTTGGTTCGTTAAAAGTCTTCGTGAGCGCTTTAATGGCGCTATGAGAAGGCGTTTCCGATAAGATATAAAACGCCATATGCGAAGCTGATGGATTTAAGTGAAATACCCGGCTGGCGTTAATCATCAATAAACCGGAATTATCAGGATCAATACGTAAATGCAAGCGTGATTTCTGATGGTCTGATTCACGAAGAAAATGGTACAACCCGGCTTCCGGCGGGTGAACCGCCGGAAGGGAGGTACCAATCTTGAACTTATGAAAAAGTTTCATAATATTGGCTTGAAGTTTCTATCGACCGCCACCTGCACACGCGCAGGCGCAACCCGCACAGGCGCAAGCACACGCGCATGAATGCCCGCCGCCACCACCACCGCCAGAGCTTCGATAGGTTGAAGGTGGAGGTGGGGGGTTCGTGATATTGGTTACACCACTGGTAAACCCTGTTAGACCACCAAGGATGTTTGAAGAGAAGGACGATACACTATTTACAACTGAAGCAGCAAATGCAGAGCCGGGAATATTTGGCATCGAAATGGTAGGACGGCTTCCACTCGTGCCAACGGATGGCGCAGAAGCTGTGGTTGGCATTGAGACCGTGGTTGAAGGGCGTGTGAAATTTGGCTCGTAACGCCACCACCAGGATGGCGCAGGAATGAAGACCGGTCCTTTGAACACCTCGGTTGTGCGTTCATCATATTTCTTATCCAACATCGTCCAATCCATCACTTCTTCATACACCTGAGCCTTAACATCTGGTGTATTGGCCTGTTCAACCTGAGCCCAGGCGCGGTTCATAATATCTTCGTAATAGGCAATTGTTTCTTTTCGGCTGAACCCCTTCATCTTTTCTGTGACGCTTCTAATCAGATTGACCATTGTGTTCTGCAGCAACTTTTTCCGTTTGGATCCGGTTTCTTTGAAAGCATCAAGAAAATCAGTCTCATACGCATAAAGATCCGCAGGAAGCGGCTCAGAAGCTTTGATTTCGAGTGGGTCCTTTGAAACGACTTCAGCGGCGTTCTTTTTCAATAATGAAAAGAGGATCATTGTAAAGATCTTATCCATCGGCTGTTCCATTAAAACACCCGCTTCAATCGCTGTAAGACCACGTTTTATACCATTCCCCTCGATCATGATCTTGGGTGGGAGGTATTTCATTTTCCGTTTCTTCGCACCAATGGTGGCAGAGTAAATCATCAACGCAAAGAAGCCTACGAAACCAAGGCAAAATATGAAAGGACAAATGGAGCTTAAATCAAAGTTAAATCCACCCGACGAGCCTGAATAACCAGAATCAGAAGGAGGAACATAAGGTTCTTTAACAATTACACCTTCATTCAATAAACGTGCAGGAAAAGATGCCCCAAAAGAATATTGCGTATAACCATTTGCTTGATCAGATTCCCATGTGTAGAAAATTCTGCCGTCCTCGAGAATCCTAGAATATGGTTCAGAATCTCCAGGCCAGTTTTCTGGAATGAAGTATCGACCTTCAGATTCTTTTAATCCAGGTGGAAGTACGATAGTCATTTGATATTTGGTATTTCCATAGCAATATTGGCTACCGTACCAGTTTGGCCAGAATTGAAGCGAAGCATACTCTTCAGATTCTTCTTGTGTAGCCGGGTAAATCACATCAGCCACGCCCGTGATGTACGCGTGCACCACACCCGATCCTCCGGCTGGAATTTCATTGTCAAGAAGGTACAAGGAAATTCCCGGTGAAACAATGTCGGAATCAGTAATTTTTGTGATTCGTTGCCCGTTTATTTCTGCAGTAATTGACCGGAGATTATATTGATAATTGGGCAAACCGATGTCAACAATATCAATAGCGTGTGCGCCTGAATCATTTTGAAAGGTCATGGTGTAATCAATTGCAATGGTTCCATCAACGTTAATCGTGACCACGACAGATTGTTCTGGTACCTGAAAGCGATAATCCTGAGCCGAAACCGGGGTCACACTGCCTGCCAGCACAGCTAGAACCAGGAATAGGCATACGTATCTTAAAAACTTCATTTGATTTCTCCTGGGTAAAAATCAATTACCATTTTGGATCTTCGGTTAATTGATAAATCGTATGGCAGAAAGGACAGGTAACCATAGGTGCGCCATTCACCATAGAAATATTCTCGGCTGTGAGTGTTCCACCACAGGATTTGCATTTCAATGAGTCAAAATTCACATTACCAGGCAAATCAACATTGAGGGTTACATTGGTTGTAGGGGCCTGTGCTTTGCGGCGCGCTGCGAAGTATACAATCACCAGACCAACAACGATTAAAATCAATCCAACAAAAAGCCAGGAGGGATTCCCAGTTGGATCAGTAGCACCAATCACCATAAGTGCACCAAAAAGAATGAGTAACCCCGCTCCGATATACGCAACGATTTTCATTGGACCTCCGCTCTGATAATAATGCGTAATTGTATATGTTCAATAAAACTGATAAGCTAAAATATATTATAGTAGATTCTTAATCAGAATGATGCGAAAGGTACTCAAATGACAGAGACTGATGAACGCCGGGAATTAAAAACTCTTCAGAGGGAAATCAATTATCATAATTACCGGTACCATGTTTTGGATGATCCAATCATCAGCGATTATGAATACGATATGATGCTTAAAAGGTTGCATGAGTTGGAAGAACGTTATCCAGATCTGATAACGCCAGACTCTCCAACGCAACGATCTGGGGCACAAGCACTAGAAAAATTTCAAAAAATCGTTCACCCAGCCCCAATTCTTTCACTGGCTAACGCTTTTAGTAAAGACGACTTAATAGCGTGGTACGAACGCATCAGCAAATTAGATACTCGGGTTAAAAATTCAGGCTTCGTGCTGGAACCAAAAATCGATGGATTAACCGTTGTTTTACATTATGAAAATGGCATCTTTGTTCGGGGTGCAACACGTGGAGATGGCGAGGTTGGCGAGGATATCACCGCCAATTTACGCACAATTCGGTCCATTCCCTTGCGTATCCCTGTTGAGGATAAAGTAGAAAAGGCTCCAGATCGATTTGTTGTCAGAGGAGAAGTTTTCATTTTTAGCAAAGATTTTGAGGTGTTAAATCAACAGCTTGAAAAATTGGGTGAAAAGACGTATCAAAATCCGAGAAATACAGCAGCCGGGTCTCTACGTCAATTGGACCCGACTATTACAAGGAATCGACCACTCAATTTGTTAACCTATGCCATCGTCGATAGTTCGATAAAAGTAACATCCACTCAATGGGGAACATTGGAAATACTACGTCAATTTGGGTTTCCAGTGAGCAAGTATTGTGAACGATGCCAATCGTTTGATGAGGTGCTCAACCGCATCGATCACTGGATGGAAATTCGAGATCAAATACCTTTCGAAGTGGATGGTGTGGTGATTAAACTGGATAATCTTGATCTTGCCGGTGAACTGGGTTACGTTGGAAAAGATCCGCGAGGAGCCATTGCATTAAAATACCCGGCGCGTGAAGTATCAACCATCCTCAAGGATATCGGCGTCAATGTAGGGCGCACGGGCGTTCTTACCCCTTATGCCATATTAGAACCCGTAGAGATTGGCGGCGTTATCGTCAAGCAAGCGACATTGCATAATTTTGACTTTATCAAAGAAAAAGATATCCGAATTCATGATCGGGTGATGATTAAGCGCGCAGGTGATGTCATCCCTTATGTTATTGGACCAATCATCGAAGTGCGGAAGGGAAATGAGAAACCTTACTTAATTCCAGATAAATGTCCTTCTTGCGGACAGGAAGTAGAAAATGTAGAAGGTGAGGTGGCGTACTATTGCGTTAACTCATCGTGTCCGGCTCAGTTGGTGCGAAACGTGGAGCATTTTGTATCCAAAGAGGCAATGAACATAGAAGGCATGGGAATAAAAATTGTTGAACAGTTGGTTGCGTCTGGCCTTGTCAAAGATTATGCTGATCTGTACCTATTAACTAAAAATCAACTCCTCACTCTGGAAGGTTTTGCTGAAAAGAAAGCTGAAAATTTGCTTTACTCCATCAATCAATCACGAAATTGTTCCCTGGCAAGATTTATCAACGCACTCGGAATTCGTGGAGTTGGAGAGGTGGCTTCTTCAGATCTTGCACGGGCATTTCTGAGCCTTGACCGGCTTGCACTGGCTTCAATTGACCAGTTGCAAATGGTGGAGGGAATTGGGCCAAATATTGCCATTTCGATCAAAGATTGGTTTGAAAGGAATTCGAACCAAAAATTGCTTGAAAAATTTAGAAAACTGAGCATCTGGCCTGTTGAGGAAAGACAACAAAAACGACCAGAAGACCTTCCTCTATCAGGATTGATTTTTGTCATCACCGGTACGCTTCCGACTTTGTCTCGAGATGAAGCCAAAGCAATGATTGAAAAAGCCGGCGGAAAGACAACTGACAATGTCAGCAAAAACACCAATTTCCTGGTACTTGGCGAAAACGCAGGATCAAAATTGGAAAAGGCGCGAACCCTTGGTATTCAAACCATTTCTGAAGAAAAACTGCTTGAAATGATCAAATCAAAGTAAAAATTTGTTGCGTGGAATTGGTTTACCTTTGAAAAAAAAAGTGGAAAAAATTGAGAACTCAAGTACATATTCAGGGTATTTAGAAAATATAGGTATTAGTGATCATTTCAGCGATTATGGGAACTCTCGTAACAAATAAAAAAAACCACCGCAAGGTGGTTTTTTACTTCAAAATCAGGTGGAGATGGCGGGAATCGAACCCGCGTCCGAACAAGTAAACCCTCAAACGTCTACGAGCGTAGTGTATTTTTGGTGTCACAGCTGAGGTAAAAATATACAAAACCACTCAACTGCCATCCGCTAAAGCCCGAAAGCTTTCTTTCGCACAACCCACGGCTTGATGTGCGGCACTCCAACTTTGTGACGCCCGCTCTGCTGCCGGTTGGAGGGCGGAGCAGGAAGGCGTGACGCTACGTGAGCGTCATTTGCGCTTGCGATCGTCGCTAGGCGGCGAGGGGCATAGCAGCAAAGTTTGTGCGATTGGCACTTAATTTTTGTACTGATTTTACGAGGTCGGTACCTCTCGGCTCGCAGTCTGGGATCAACGTTGCCCGTCGAAGCCTGTCATCCCCAGTGATTTGATTATAAAACAAAAAACCTTAACAATAAAGATAAACAAAAGGGTAAAATAGTGCTTGAAATCTTTGATGGAGGTCGGGTATGAAAATCATCTACAAGGGCAATGAAGAAACCGGCATCACCCGCATTGAAGAGCCAGTGGATGGCTGCTGGATCAATTTGATCGATCCTACTACAGATGAAATTGATTCGATTAAAGCTCTAGGAGTTCCTGCTGATTTTCTTACTTATCCTCTTGACCTTGACGAACGCTCTCGAACAGAAAAAGAAGATGATGGAACCATCTTAATTTTATTAAGAATTCCTTTCTTTCAGGGCGAAAAGCTGGACGTTCCTTACACATCCATTCCATTGGGGATCATCTTAACCGACAGGATGATCATCACTGTTTGCAAGCGGCACAATGTGGTCCTTGACGAAATGCTTAGAACACGGGTTCGCGGTATATCTACCGGGAAAAGAAACCGCATGGTGTTACGCATTCTCCTGCTCACCGCAACTCAGTTCTTAACTTATCTTCGCGAAATTAATCACAATACTGAAATTGTTGAAGATAAGCTGCAGGCTTCAATGAAAAACACAGAAGTGTTGGAACTTTTGAAGTATCAGAAGAGCCTGGTTTACTTCACAACTGCTCTGAAAGCCAATGAACTAATGATGGAACGACTGCAAAAAACGCCATTATTCCATCGGTATCCTGAAGATGAAGACCTGCTTGAAGATGTATTAACTGAGAATCAACAGGCGATTGAAATGGTGGCCATCTCTGGAAACATCTTAAGTTCCATGATGGACGCATTTGCTTCAATTATCTCGAATAATCTGAACGTCGTCATGAAATTTCTTGCTTCAATTACCATTGTCTTAAGCATTCCCACCATTGTTACCAGCTATTTTGGGATGAACGTGACAATACCCTTTGCGCTGAATGATTGGGCTTATTTGGAGATCATTGGAATTTTCGTATTGTTTAGTTTGATCACGATCTTGATCTTTATTAAAAAAGATTGGTTTTAAAAAAAATAGACTCTGATTTTCTCAGAGTCTATTACGAGTGGGCAGGACAGGACTCGAACCTGCGGCCTATTCTGTGTAAGAGAATCGCTCTAACCAACTGAGCTACCCGCCCCAGATCATTTACTGCATAAATATACTTGAACTTCAGAAATCTGTAAAGAAGTTTTCGTACGAAATGTTTTATGGTGGTATCACTGTTGTATTGAACGGAACAAAATATGAAATTGATTCGATTTAGCTCTTCAAAACATCAAGAAAGATACGGGTGGGTATTAGAAGACCGCGTTGGTCTCATAGAAGGGGATATCTTTGGCGAATACCAGCGGCTTGAACCAGAGATCAATCTGAATAAAGTTTCGCTACTAGCCCCAGTTGTGCCCTCAAAAATAATTTGTTTGGGGCGTAATTATCTTGACCATGCCAGAGAGCAAGGGGTCGAAGTACCTGAGATTCCATTGATCTTTTTGAAGCCTCCATCCGCAATCGCGGGTCCTGGTCAAGCAGTCATTTTGCCAGATTTTTCAGGTCAGGTTGAGCATGAGGCCGAATTAGCAGTCGTTATTGGTAAAAAAGGCCGCTGGATAGACCCGGGTAATGTGAAGGAATTTATCCTTGGATATACAATTGCGAATGACGTCACAGCCAGAGATTTACAACGCAAAGATGGACAATGGTCGAGGGCAAAGGGATTTGATACATTCTGCCCGCTTGGCCCGTGGATTGAAACAGATATTGATCCTGCTGACTTGTTAATCACATGTCGTGTAAATGGGGAATTACGCCAAATGGCTTCAACGAAAGAAATGATCTTTTCAGTTCCAAAGATTGTGTCATACATCTCGAACATTATGACCTTATTCCCTGGCGATGTAATTCTTACAGGTACACCTGCAGGCGTAGGGCAAATCAATCATGGCGATATGATCGAAATCGAAATTGACGGAATTGGGGTGTTGAAGAATTCGGTTAAGCAACAAGAAATGCTTTATCATTAAGTTATATGAAAACACCAACCATTCTTAAAAGCAGCAATTTATTTTTGTTAGCAGGTTTCTTAATTCTGCTTATCGCTGCTGGCGGGATTGTGCAATCCATCATAAAAAATAACGCTGGAATCGAAAAAAGCGCATTCAGGTATTATTTGAAGGAACAGTTGGTTATTCAGCCAACACCTGTTATTAATCCAGTATCAGAGAATACACCAATTGAAGAAGCACCTTCTCAAGGTGCTACGCAATCGAAGACATTTCTGGTATTAGATCCAAGAAGTGAGTTTGTTAATTCACCTGTAAGACCTGAATTGTCGTCACCTAATATCCCGACACGAATATTAATCCCTGCAATAAAATTAGATGCCCCGGTTGTCATTTCAGATTTTAATTTCACCAATGTCGATGGTGAAACATTTGGTCAATGGCAGGCACCTGCAAAGTTTGCTGCAGGCTGGCACCCTGATTCAGCTTTGCTGGGGAGCATTGGAAATACGGTAATTAATGGACATCACAACGCCGATGGCGAGGTATTCGGAAAACTGGTGGATCTAAAGCAAGGCGATATTGTTTATGTCTATTCCGGGAACAAACAGTTTAGCTACATCATCGCCAACCGTATGATTTTGGCTGAACGATACATGGATGCAGAAACCAGGTTAAACAATGCTCGCTGGCTGGCAAGGAGTGATGACGAGCGATTAACGCTGGTAACGTGTTGGCCAAAAACCTCCAACACGCACCGCTTGATCCTGGTTGCCAGACCATATAAAGGGGAATAAATGAATTTATCCCTCTATTTTTTCTGCGATGATGAATAATCTACCCCAGGAATCCAAACCTTCTCTTTCAACACAGGTTTGCATTACCAAACGGCCACTTACTCCGTAAGTTTCATAAAAGAGTTGTTCGTACCCAATCGTTTGATCAGGATTTGCCAAATTCACGAATGATGAATAGGGGCTGTTTGGCGAAAGGGCCTGGTAGTAGCGAATATCGACAACCTTGTAGGTTTCAAGATGGCCGTCGCCATAAACAACGTAAATTGGATCATCAAAATCAACGAGGAAAAAGTAACTGCCAGCGAGTGTGTTATGAGCAAGTAAACCAATCGACCCGTAATAGGATGCCGTGTAGAACTGAGTAACCGTATTATTTGCTGATGAGACATATCCTGGGTTGCTGGCGGGCTGTTGTACAACCGGTAATTGCAGAACATCTTTTATATAAATACCACGCACAGAATTACCATTTGCATTATAAACAGCATTAATAAATGAGGTGAGTGAAGCATCAGATGCTTCAACAGCCAGACTCGGCGAATCCTCTAGTACAGCTTTTGTAACCGGGATTAAACCAGTTGTGGGTTTTGACGGGAAAATTAAGAACCCGAGAACAGCGATGGTTGATAAGAATCGAAATATTGTTTTCATGCCAAAATAATAAAACATCCATATAATAATAACAATACAATATCAATTTCATAATTGAAAACTTACAATTATGAAAACCCCTTGACTTTTTCAAGAAATAATGAATTGAGTTTCAGAAAACAAAAATTTCTCAAGAAATGTTGCATGGTATAATTTCTTCGAATCGTTAAATTTTTTAGATTAATCAAGGAGCGTTTTTATGTCCGGGCATTCTAAATGGGCTACTATCAAAAGGAAAAAAGGCGCCGCTGATGCAAAGCGGGGGCAAGTTTTTACCAGATTAACCAGAGAAATCGTGATGGCCGCCAGAGAAGGCGGTGGTGATCCAGACACAAACTTCCGATTAAGACTCGCAGTTGACAAAGCACGAGCCCAGAGCATGCCAAAAGACAACATCGACCGCGCCATCAAGAGAGCCACTGGTGAAGGAAAAGAAGGCGAAGTCTATGAAGAAGTGTTCTATGAAGGTTACGCACCTAACGGTGTTGCATTGATCATCGAGTGTGTTACCGAAAATCGTAACCGCACCGTCTCGGAAGTGCGACACATGCTCACTCGCTCTGGTGGAAACTTGGGTGAAGTTGGATCAGTCTCATGGCAATTCAAACGTGCGGCTGTCTTCTCTTTCCCGGCCGAGAAAAATGACTTTGAAAAGATTTTTGAAATCGCCGTTGAAGGCGGTGCTGATGATGTAACTCAAGATGATGACGAAATTACAGTTATCGCGCCGGTAGAATCCTTCAAGACTTTGAGTGACAGATTCAGAGCTGCTAATTTAATGCCAGAAGAAGCTGGCTTAAAGATGCTTCCAAACCAAGAAATGGAACTGAGCGTTGAAGATACCCTTCAGGTGCTCCGCGCCATTGATGCTTTGGAAGAACTGGATGATGTTCAGGATGTGTATTCAAATCTGAAAATATCTGATGAAGCAATAGCAGCGATGGAAGCCTCTGAATAATCAATGATCATCATTGGAATTGACCCCGGGACAGCAACAACCGGTTATGGCATAATCAAAGAAGATCCTACCGGTAAAATCTCTGTCATTAATTATGGGACAATTCTGACCGATCCGTGCGAAACGATCGAAAAACGACTGAAATATATTTATCAAGAGATTTCACAAATCATTCATCTCCACCGACCCGATAGCGGAGCGGTGGAGAAATTATTTTTTCAAAAAAATGTCACAAACGCAATTGCGGTTGGCCAGGCTAGAGGGGTAATGCTTCTGGCCCTGGCTAACGCAGGTATCACGGTTGCGGAATACACACCTAACGAAGTAAAACAATCTGTAACTGGTTACGGATCCGCTGAAAAAAAACAGGTTCAGCAAATGGTAAAAACATTACTGGATCTCCCAGAGTTGCCACGTCCGGATGATGCCGCTGATGCGTTAGCGGTGGCGATTTGCCATTTACATGCGACCGGCTATGAACGCTTAGTAAAGAATAAGGACTGATCATTGATTACCAGTAGTTCAAACGCGAAAATCAAAGATATTCGTAAATTGCGCAATCGAAAATTCCGTGAAGAATCTGGGTTATTCTTCGCTGAAGGGTCAAGGATAGTAATCGAAGCCATTGAGCATGGTGCAGATATTAAAGATCTCATCGTTACCCCTCGATATGCACAATCAGACATCGGATTACAGGTCATTAATCGTGCGAACGAAAAAAAACTTCATCTTCTCGAAGTCTCTGAGGAAGTATTCCAATCTCTTTCGCAAAAAGAAGGTCCTCAGGGTATTGGCGCTGTGATCAGTCAGAAATGGTCAAAAATTGAATCATTAACCAGTCGTTTTTCAGGAGTGTGGCTTGGTTTATATGAAATCGCTGATCCAGGAAATTTAGGCACAATTATTAGAACCTGTGATGCAACAGGCATTCGTCATATCTTGCTAATTGGGAATTGTACCGATCCATATGATCCAACTGCTTTAAGGGCGTGTATGGGAGGAATATTCTCAAAAGAATTATTCCAACTTTCTACCGATAATTTTATTGATTTGATTAAACATCAGGGCATTAATGTTATCGGTACTGCAGATTCAGCTGAAATTGATTATCGAAGTTTTCGATTTCCAGAAGATATGATCCTGATGATGGGCAGTGAACGAGAGGGTTTACCATTGAGAATTGCTGAGATATGCAAAGCAATCGTAAGAATCCCCATGCAAGGATCTTGTGATTCATTGAATCTTGCGGTTGCTACTGGTGTTGTGCTGTATGAAATTCTGTATCAGCATATAATTTAAGCAAGAGTTGAAATCAAGATGATGATCGCTTCATTAGAAGGAATCGTTACTGAAATACTTGAGGACAGCCTTGTAATTAATATAGGAGGGCTGGGTTTTCGAGTATTTGTTCCCACACAAATTGTAAGGAATACTGAGTTGCACAAGAGGATAGCACTGTTTACTCACCTGATTGTGCGCGAAGATTCATTAACTTTGTATGGGTTTGAGACCATAGAAGATCGTGATCTTTTTAATCTCGTTTTGTCGGTCAATGGCGTAGGTCCACGAACCGCACTGGCTGTGATATCACACGTGCCTGTAGAAACACTTAAAAAAGCTGTTGTCAATAATTCCCCCGAACTTTTAGCAGGAATTCCAGGGGTAGGGAAAAAGACTGCACAGAATATCGTTCTCAACTTACAGGGAAAAATCAAAGGAGAACGCACTTTTATTGGAAGCAGCAACGTTGCTCTGGATAGTGACGTAATCAGTGCATTGACTAGCCTGGGCTACAGCATTGTTGAAGCTCAAACAGCCTTACAGTTGATTCCAAAAGATACTCCAGAAGATCTCGAAACCAGAGTAAAGATCGCTTTGAAATACTTTTCCTGAGAAAATATTAAAATCTTAAAGCAATTTTCCGAAATGATGAAGTAAAATAGAACTTCAGTAATTGCGTGATGCTACATTTTCGGAGGTTCAATGTCAGACAGCCTAGATCAATATACTTCCAGCCTATCTCAAAAGATTAAGAGTTTTGAAACCCAGTATTCTGTTCGAAATATTGGAGTTGTTGTTGAAGCTGGCGATGGTATCGCTCAAGTAAAAGGATTGACTGGAGTCCATTCACAGGAATTGGTTGAATTTTCTAATGGTGTAAAAGGAATCGCATTCAACCTTGAAAATGAACGCGTTGGCATTATCGTGCTTGGAGATTACACAACGATCGAAGAAAACATGGAAGTGGTCACAACCGGAAGAATCGCATCTGTTCCGGTTGGTGATCAACTCATCGGGCGCGTTGTGAATGCGCTCGGTGAGGCGATCGATGGCAAAGGAGCAATAAAAGCTGATCAATTCAGACCTTTGGAGAGAGTCGCCCCTGGTGTGATTGAGCGACGAGATGTTGATTCACCGGTTCAAACGGGTATTAAAGCAATTGATTCAATGATTCCCATCGGACGTGGACAAAGGGAATTAATTATTGGTGATCGTCAGACTGGCAAAACCGCAATCGCCATCGACACGATTATTAATCAGAAAGGTAAAGACCTGATCTGTATTTACGTGGCGATCGGACAAAAGAAAGCATCAATTGCTCGAACAGTTGCTTTGCTCGAAAGTTACGGTGCGATGGATCACACAATTGTTGTTTCTGCTTCTGCGGATGAATCTGCAGCAATGCAGTATATTGCACCATACGCTGGATGCGCCATTGGTGAAGCCATCATGGAAAGTGGACGAGATGCATTGGTGGTTTATGATGATCTTTCGAAACACGCCTGGGCTTATCGACAGATTTCCCTTCTTTTGCGGCGGCCACCTGGACGAGAAGCGTACCCCGGTGATGTTTTTTACTTACACTCACGTTTGCTCGAGAGAGCCGCTTGTCTAGCTTATTCATATGTAATATTGCCAAAAAGCTTTACCGATAATACAGTTCAGCGTGAAGATGCTGAAGATTTGCGCAAGTATAGTGGACCAATGGCTAGAGCTCTTGCAGAAAAAGCGCTTGAAGAGATGCCCGAAAAAGAAGATTATAAGATTGTTCAAATTAAAGAAAGTGGCGGATCTCTTACAGCTTTACCAATCATCGAAACCCTTTTAGGCGATGTTTCTGCCTATATTCCAACTAATGTTATCTCAATCACTGATGGACAGATCTATCTTGAAAGCAATCTGTTTAATGCCGGAATAAGACCCGCCATTAATGTTGGCATTTCAGTCTCGCGTGTGGGTGGTTCAGCTCAGACTAAAGCTATGAAACAGGTTGCCGGGCGCCTACGACTTGACATGGCGAACTTTCGGAAATTGGCAGCATTTGCTCAATTTGGGTCGGATCTAGACAAAGCAACCATGGGGCAGCTTAACCGTGGTTTACGACTTCAAGAAATCCTCAAGCAGCCTCAATATGAACCTGTACAGCTTTCAGAGCAGGTGATTACTTTATATGCTGCAGTAAATGGTTATGCTGATGGGGTTGCTGTGAATCGAATCAAGGAGTGGAAAATTGCGCTGATCCGACAAATCGAAGGAGCTTCACCTGAAATCGCTGCCTCAATTTCTTCAGAGAAACGATTAACAAGTGAAACAGAGGAAAAACTGAAGAAAGCCCTTGAAATTTTTTCAAATTCCTGGGCTTAGAATCGGTCAGAGGTTTTGAAAAATGCCATCTTCGAGAGAAATGCGGATCAGGATTAAAAGCGTAAAAGACCTCGCGCAGGTGACGAGGGCATTAAAGACTGTTAGCGCAAGTAAGGTTCGTAAAGCAGTTGCAGCAAATTACGCATCCTATCCCTATTCACAGAAAGCGTGGAGTGTGCTCGTGAGCCTGGCTGCACAACCAGGTCATGCCAGTTTACACCCCTTGCTCTGTGAAAGAAAAAGTATTAATCGTGTTTTAGTGATCATGGTAAGCAGCGATCGAGGATTAGCTGGATCCTATAACGTTAACGTATTAAGAAATACGCTTGAATTCTTTGATAATTTTGATCATCCTGTTGATTATGTATGCATCGGAAAAAAAGGCCGCGATATGCTGATGCGAAGAAAAGCAAGAGTGATCGCGGAATTTACTGATCTACAAGATCCTGTTAAGTTTATGGATATTTCACCAATATCCCATCTGGTAGTAGAAGATTATTTGGCAGGTACGTATGATCAAGTGTATATTTCCTTTACACGCTATCGTTCAATGACCAAACAAACCACTGAGATTAGAAAGATCCTACCTCTAGAAGTTGATCGAAGCAGTCTTTCAAAAAAAATAGAGATCATTGGCGAAAAATCTGTTTTTACCTACGAACCTGAAGAAACTGAAATTTTAGATGAAATCATTCCACGGTTTACAGGCATGCAAATCTTTCAAGCGGTTTTAACGTCACAAGCGTCTGAACACGCTGCTAGAACACTTGCGATGTCTAATGCCACAGATAATGCAAATGAATTAGTAGGTATTTTGCAGTTGGAATACAACAAGATTCGACAACAAAACATCACCAATGATATGCTGGATATTGTTGGTGGTGCAGCAGCGCAGAGCAATTAACAGGTCTATGAAATCGCCATTATCGGAGGAACTAATCATGGAATCAGAAAACGGCTGGATACTCCAAATTCTGGGAAGCGTTGTTGATGTCAGATTTCCAAAAGGGAATGTGCCAGCCATTTATGAAGCATTAGTAGTCGAGCGGGCCGATGGACAACAATTGGTTCTTGAAGTGGAAAAACTCCTGTCTGATAATGTAGTCCGATGTGTTGCGATGGACACAACTGACGGGTTACAACGTGATATGACGGTTGTTAGAACCAATGCGCCAATCAAAGTTCCAGTAGGAGAAGAAACCCTGGGACGTATTTTGAATGTTCTTGGTCAACCAGTCGATAACAAAGGTCCGATCAACGCCAAAGAATACTATCCAATTCACCAATCAGCGCCAACCTTTGCAGAACAATCCACAAGAGTAGAAGTCTTTGAAACTGGATTAAAAGTGATTGATTTAATCGCTCCTTTTACAAAAGGAGGTAAAACAGGAATTTTTGGCGGCGCAGGGGTTGGAAAAACAGTCATTATCCAAGAACTTATCCGATCAATTGCCACCGTTCACAAAGGCAAATCAGTTTTTGCAGGTGTTGGAGAGCGTACCAGAGAGGGCACCCAACTTTATCGTGAAATGCTGGAATCTGGTGTTATGAAAGACACAGTGATGGTTTTTGGACAAATGAATGAAACTTCTGGCGTGCGATTACGCGTTGCGCTTACCGCACTTTCCATTGCTGAATATTTCAGAGATCAAGGCATGGATGTTCTACTCTTCATTGATAACATTTTTAGGTTTACCATGTCTGGATCAGAAGTATCAGCCTTATTAGGGCGTTTGCCATCAGCGGTTGGCTATCAACCAACCTTGAGCACTGAAATGGGTGAGCTTCAAGAACGAATCACATCAACCCACCAGGGTTCTATTACTTCAATGCAGGCTGTATATGTTCCCGCAGATGACTATTCAGACCCAGCTCCTGTGGCTACGTTTACTCACTTGGATGCTACAATTGCATTGGAAAGATCGATTTCTGAAAAAGGAATTTACCCGGCGGTAGATCCTCTAGCCTCGACTTCGAGAATTCTTGACCCTAAAATTGTCGGAGAAGAGCATTACAATACTGCCCGTGAAGTGCAGAGGCTATTACAGCGTTATAAAGATCTTCAGGATATTATTGCGATTCTTGGTATTGATGAATTAAGTGAGGATGACAAGATAACCGTTTCGAGAGCCAGAAAAATTGAAAGATTCTTCTCGCAGCCAATGTTCGTTGCAGAGCAATTTACCAGTATTCCGGGTAAATACGTTCCATTAAGTGATACTGTAAGAAGTTTTCGAGAAATCTTAGATGGAAAATGTGATGCGTTACCTGAACAGGCATTTAACATGGTCGGTAGCATCGAAGATGCCTACGAAAAAGCAAAACAATTGAGTTAGTAGAAATAATGACTATTTCATGCGAAATCGTTTCACAGGATAGGCCCGTGTTTTCCGGAGATGTAGATATGGTTATTCTTCCGGGAACTTCAGGTGAAATGGGTATTTTGCCAAACCATGCACCATTGTTAACATCTCTGAACTTTGGAATCGTCACGGTAAAAGTCAAAGGTGTTCAAGAGCATTTTACAGTTGCTGGGGGGGTTGCTGAGGTTTTACCTAATAAGGTTACGATTCTTGCAGATGCAGCTGAAAATGTAGAAGAAATTGATGTTGAACGCGCTCTAGCAGCCAAACAAAGAGCTGAAGAACGATTAAAATCAATTACAGCAACTGATATTGACCGATATATGCGTGCATCATACGCGCTGAAGCGATCTAATTTGCGCCTACAGGCTGTACAAAAATATCGAAAAATTTCAAAAACAAGAATTTAAGAAACGGGAACATCGACAATGGCAGTTTTAACTCGTGAACTAGGTATTGACCTGGGGACCAGCAATACGGTTTTTGCTGAGGGATCACAAATCCTTCTTCAAGAACCTACGATGGTAGCCATATTGTCTGATGAAGATAAAATGGTTGAATGGGGTCAGGCAGCGAAAGATATGGTTGGTAGAGTGCCTGAGAACATTGAAGTAATCTCTCCTTTGCTTCACGGTGTGATTGCTGAATACGAAGTTACAGAGACGCTGCTTGGTTATCTGACAAGAAAAGTTGTCGGGCCAATGAGAATCTTTAGACCTGTAATGATGATTACCATTCCTTACGGGGTTACAAGTGTGGAAGGCCGGGCTGTGCATGAAGCGGGAATTGGGGCTGGTGCTCGTGAGGTGTTCCTGATCCCTCAACCATTGGCCGCAGCATTAGGGGTAGATCTACCTGTTGCAACTCCATCGGGGAATATGGTTATTTCTTTGGGTGGTGGTGTAAATCAAGTAGCGATCATTAGTTTGAATGGAATTGTGACCGGCGAAACATCAAGAACAGGTGGACAATATCTCGATGAAGCCATCGCAGCTTATGTAAGAAAACGTTTTGGTGTGATCATTGGTTTGTCAACCGCAGAAATGATTAAGATAAAAATTGGTGCTGCTATCCCTCAAGATCAACAACTCTCAATCGAGGTGCAAGGTCAGGATCAAGTGACCAGTTTTCCACGGCCTGTAGTAGTAACCACTGATGATGTCGTTGATGCTTTACAGGAACCATTAGAAGAGATTGTAAAAATGACTCGAAAAGTCATGGAAAAAACTCCTCCTGAATTAATCTCAGATATTATTGACCGCGGAGCAGCGATTTGTGGCGGTGGTTCGCTATTACGCGGTATAGATAAATATTTGACGAAAGCAATTGGAATTCCGGTTTATATGGTGGATAATCCACAAACCTGTACGGCAGAAGGAGCCGTTAAAGCCCTCGAGATCAGAGATCAACTCAGAAAAAGCCTATCTGCTGGTTAATAAAAAGTTCCCCGATTATTTACTCGGGGAACTTTTTTGATTTTAATCTCTTCTGGATCGTCCTGATAACAGTAAAAGATAATAAAGAATCGTAGAAATAGATTGCGCAGCACCTGCGACGTAGGTCCAGGCGGCAGCGTCAAGGACTTTATGCACTCCTTCCATCTCGCTTAAATAAACAATGCCTGAATTAGCAAGCCATTCTTTTGCCCGGTTGCTGGCATTAATTTCAATTGGCAGTGTAATAAGCGCAAATGCAGCAGTAGCCGAAAACAAGATTAAACCAAACCAGGCAATATTGTCACCTGTTTGACTGCTGAGGAATAGCCCAAGCATAAAAAGGATTGGACCCAGCCAACTGCCCAATTGAACTGTTGGGATCATGATCGAACGGATTTTTAGAGGACCATATTTCTCTTTATCCTGTACAGCATGGCCACTTTCATGAGCTGCCACACCTGCTGCAGCCACACTATTTGACCGATAAACTCCTTGGCTAAGACGCAATACTTTTTTCCCGGGATCGTAATGGTCTGAAAGCGTTCCACTCGTTTCTTCGATTCGAATATTTGATAAACTATTTTGATCCAGCATACGCCTGGCAACTTCTGCTCCAGTCATGCCAGAAGTTGTTCGAACCCGGGAATATTTGTTATACGCGATCCTGATCTTTGATTGTGCCCATAAACCCAGTAACAACGCGGGCAAACTGATCAGGATGTAAAGCAAATATCCGCCACCATATATTCCTGTGTACATTTCCAATCACTCCTTGAAAGGCACATTCATTTTACTACGTGTGTCTATTGTCTCCAACAAATATTAACTATTTATTGAAATTTTATAGATTTATTATTAAGAAGTCTATGAGTGCAATTTTTTATTAGGGGGAGTGAACGAGATTTGTTCTTTTCAACATAAAAAGACTGGCAAATATTTCATTTGAGAGTGTCCCTGGTGGGATTCGAACCCACACCTACGGCTTCGGAGGCCGGCACGCTATCCATTGCGCTACAGGGACTCAAGTGACTATTTTACCATGCTCATCCAGCGTTGATCCTTAAAGAAATGGAAAATGGAATTTCTCATCTTCTCCTTTATTAAAAATAGCAGCCGAAACAACGGCATCCAGGTTAAGAGGACCATAAATATGCGGAAAATATTCAGTACCTCCAAACAAATTCTCCTCAACGACATCAGACTGCAACCTTGCCACATCGATTTGTAATATCACTAAATTACGATCATGAGCATAATAACGTTCTGCAGTATTCAAGATTTGATCTCTGGTAGAGCAGTGAATAAATCCCTCACGCATAAAATTGGTTGGCAAATAGATTCCATCGCGAATTGCCTGATCCCAGGTAGACTGTTCCGTTATGTGATAGATCAACATTACTCAAACCTCCTTTTAAAAACCTACATTGAATTGACGCGAATTGACGCCGATAAGAAAAGAAATATTTTCCAACAGAATCGAGGGATTTTCTATTGAAAAAATTATTCTCCGAATTTCCGGCGAGGTTAAAAAATCACTTAAGTACCTTGCCATATGCTTGCGAAACATCAGCGTACCAATTCTTGGGGAGTACAATTCACACATGGAACGCAAATGAGTTTCAATTACTCTGAACAATTCAGGTGAAGGAATGGTTGTCTTATCTATTCCGCTAAAAATCCATGGGTTCCCGATAGCATTTCGACCTATCATGACAGCATCGCACCCAGTTTGTTGTATCATCCTTGCAGCATCAGCCAGTGAATTAACATCACCATTACCAATGATGGGAACCTTGGTGATCTGTTTAATTTCAGCAATTGCATTCCAATTTGATCGTCCTGAAAACTCTTGCTTGCGTGTACGTGCGTGAACAGTAATCGCACTGACACCGCAATCCTCTAAAATACGAACCACTTCAAGATAATTCAAGGAATCATCATCCCAGCCAAGCCTGATTTTTGCTGTAACGGGTATTTGAAGACGATTTACCAGCAAGGTGATGATCAGACCAATTTTCTGTGGATTTTTTAGCAATCCAGCACCGGCACCACGATTACTGACATTTTTCGCTGAACAACCCATGTTGACATCGATAAGATCTGGTTTATTTTCTTCCAGCTTGAGGGCCGACCTAAGTAATCGTTGGGGATCATCATCAAAAATTTGATATGCAAATGGTCTTTCATCTTCAGAAAAATAAGTATGAAATTTCAAGTGGGGATGACCATATTCAACATCAATTCCATTTATAAATTCTGAAGTATTTAATGAGGACCCAAATTCCTGACAGATACGACGGAATGGCGAGTCCGTAAAACCATCCATGGGGGCAAGCAAAACACGATTTTTTAGGGCTATGGTTGCGATATAAAATGGCGTATGAAGAAAATCAGTATCAATCATAATTCGCTGGCTAATTATAGTATGAACTTTTGAATAAAATGAACGAAACTCCTAAATTGCGTATAGCGACTTTTTCTTCCAGTCTTTAAAACCAAATACACAAAAACAACAATAAAAATAATGCAATTCCTCTCAGCAGGGCAGGTATAGTACTTGACAAAGAACAAATGTTCTATATAATTAAGATATGAACATTGAACGCTCTTTTATTTCAGGAAATACCCCCGGGGATTCGTTGCCCAACGAATTGCTGGTTGTTTTTGGTCGGCATGCCGGCGCAGATCTGATGCTTGATCTGGCCGCCAGACTATCTGTGAATGGGTTTCTGTATCTTCTAGATTGCGGGAACCGCAGCAACATGTATCGTGTAGCCAAAACCTTACACACTTTAACAAATGACCCTGTTACAAAACTAAAAAACATCCGCTTGTCGCGCGCATTTACCTGTTACCAGGTAACCGCATTGTTGGAAAAGCTGGTATCTGGAACAGAGAGAGCTCCTGTTTTAGTTCTTGACCTGTTGACAACATTTATGGATGAAAGTGTACAGCCAGCGGAAAGTCGAATGCTTTTTGATCGTACACTGGAGAATTTGCTGCAGCTCAGTCAATCCATGCCAGTCGTGGTAAGTGCCAAACCGCTCCTATCCATTTCCTCTTCACGCTTCGGCCTTTTAGAAGAATTGAAATCTCACGCGTTTCAAGTGTGGGAGGAGAGTGTGCCTCCTGTGCCACGATCGGCAGATGTACAGTTGCCTTTACTGGTTGATTTTTAGAGGTTAATATGGGACGCACGATTGAATCTGCCACTCAAACCTGGGTTGAAGAAGAGAAAGCACTAAAGCGTTTTGTCAGGGCCTTGCGCAAGAGTGACCAGGATTTAATCCAGGAACTCCTTGCTCTTTCGCATGGTCATATTGCCGAGGCTTCTTACGCTAGTAATTTATACCCGATGGATATCTACCTCCTTTCAATGCTGCTCGAATTATTCAAGAAAGTGAGACGCTTGGAGAACCGTCTGGAGGAACTGGGAGTAGATATCAGTGTGGCACAGCGGGAAGGGCGTCAAATTCCACAGCTTCCCACGCTGGTGAACCTGGTAGACCCCGAGATTCCAAGTCGCACATCTGCAGAGACGGAAGATACAGAGCCAAAAATTGAATATGTAGACTTCCAGGGCGAGGCATAAAATGTGCGCACGTGTACGCGGATGGCTGCTTGACCTCTATGAGGACGCAAACGATGGCCTTTGTCTGTGGTTTATTACCGAAACGGGTGCCCGGATTCGGCTGAAACAAAAGATGGAAGTTGTTTTCTATGCCAGCGGAGAAAGCAAGCAGCTCCGCATGTTATGGAAATTTCTGCAACGTCATTCCGAAGTACTTGACCTGCAGCGTGAAACACGGCGTGATGCGTTCATTCCTGAACCTGTTACGGTGCTCAAAGCGGTTGTTGACAGTCCTGTGAACGAGATGCGATTATTCCGTGAAGTGCAACAGCGCTTTCCACACTTGACCTACTATGATTCTGATATTTCCACTCATATCCGTCATGCAGCCCGTTATGGAACCTTTCCAATGGCATTTTGTGATATTGAGTATGATGACAACGACAGCATTCAATCTCTTAAAACACTCAATTCACGCTGGGATTTATCGCCTGTACTTCCCGTCTTGCGGTCACTGACCCTTGAACCCGATTGCGATCCCACGCGCAATGAACCATCTACCATCAATGTTCAGTTTAAACAGCGAAAACAGACATTGAGCCTGAAATCGGCAGGTGAATTAATACACAGGCTAAACAACATTTTGCGTGAGATCGACCCTGATCTTATACTGACATCTTGGGGCGATACCTGGTTAATTCCGCAACTTTTAACGCTGTCAGAAAAGGCAGGGGAAAAACTTTGCTTAAACCGCGATGAACGGCGTGGGGTCCGCTGGCAAAAAGCATTGACCTATTTTTCTTATGGACAGATCATCTATCGGCCTGAAGAGGCGCATTTATTTGGACGCTGTCACATTGACATGCGCAGTGCCATGATGTGGCGCGACTACGGGCTGGACGGAGTACTGGAATCCGCGCGCGTGACTGCATCTCCTATTGAAAAAGCAGCCCGCGTTTCACCCGGCTCGGGCATTTCTGCCATGCAGATGCTCACAGCTTTGGAGAAAAACATTCTTGTTCCGTGGCATAAGCAGCAGGTTGAAGCTTTTAAAGATGGCATAGACTTAATTCATCGCGACCGCGGTGGTTTGATCTACCAGCCCATTGTTGGATTGCATACCGATGTGGCACAGATCGACTTCATTTCGATGTATCCCGCAATCATCATCAAAGGGAATATTTCTCCGGAAGTGCCACTGCCAAATGGAATTATTCCTGCGAGTGACGAACTCGGAGTTGTTCCATTAACGCTTAAGCCTCTCTATGAAAAACGAGTGGCATTGAAACTCCGTTGCGGACAGTTGAAAAAGGATAGCCGGCTGGCAAAGCGTGAGAGTGCGCGCGCTTCGGCGCTCAAATGGCTGTTGGTTGTCTGTTTCGGTTTTTTGGGCTATAAAAATGCCCGGTTTGGGCGAATCGAAGCTCATGAAGCGGTTACCAACGGTGGCCGTGAAGTTCTGATCAGGGCAAAAGAAGTGGCTGAATCGATGGGCTTTGAAGTTCTGCAATTATTTGTTGACGCATTGTGGCTGAAGAAAAAAGGGGCGATGACCAAAGACGATTTCCAGGAGGTGCTGGCAGAGATCTCTGCCCAGACCGGGTTGGGTGTTTCTCTTGATGGTGTTTATCGCTGGATAGCGTTCCTTCCTTCGCGAACAGATGAGCGTATTCCCATTGCGAATCGATATTTTGGCGTTTTCCAGGATGGCACAATAAAAGTTCGCGGAATTGAAGCGCGCCGCAGAGATACCCCGCCATGGGTAGCCGAAACTCAAACCAAGATGCTGGCTTGTTTGAGTCGTGCTGGCAGTGTTAATGAACTGCCGCAGGCAGTTCAAAATGCGTTTGATGTTTTTCAAACTGCTCTGGCGTCTTTGCGTGCAGGCAAAGTACCGTTAGAGAAACTGGTGGTCACCGCACGCATCAGCCATGAATTGGAAAATTATCGTTCACCCACACCTGCGGCACGCGCTGCGATGCAACTGTATGCCCAAACTGGCAAGCGAACTCGTCCTGGCCAAAAAATGCGGTTCATTTATACTTGCGGAACCCCCAACGTTCGCGCCTGGGAAGCCGCAAGTGAAATAAAATTTGAAGATATTGACAGAATAAAATATACTGAATTGCTGGCTCGAGCTGCCTGTAGTGTTTTGCATCCGTTTGGGATCGACGACCTTCAGCTAAAAAAATGGGCGCATACTGCTACAATAGATTTGGAATTAAATTTACCCAGGAAGGGATACCATGTGCGGAAGATTTTCAATCATGACCGACCCCTCGGAGTTGCAGGAGCTGCTGGAACTGGGGGATATATCGCCTGAATTTGTTCCAAGTAATAATGTTTCACCCGGTCAGCTTGTTCCTGTGGTGACAGACCTGGTTACAAGAAATGTTGAAATGTTCAAATGGGGGCTCATTCCTGCCTGGGCGAAGGATCCGAAAATTGGTTATAAAATGTTCAATGCGCGTGCTGAAACTTTAACAGAAAAACCTTCATTTCGAGTTCCACTTGCGCGCAAACGCTGCTTAATCCTCGCAGATGGATTCTACGAGTGGAAGTTGGAAGGGGATAAAAAAAATCCATATCTGTTCACGTTGAAAGATCGAGCACCTTTCACATTTGCTGGATTGTGGGATACATGGAAGGATCCTGAAGGGCGATTGGTAAACAGCTGCACAATCATCACGACACGTCCTAACAATTTGATGGTTTTGTATCATGATCGTATGCCAGTTATCTTGGGGCCTTCGCTGCGTTGGCAGTGGCTCGAAGACCAATCTACAGCAGCGCTTTTAGAGATGCTGAATCCAATTTCCGAAGATTTGATGCAATTACCTCAGAAAATTGATCATTTCTAAAATCCTTTTATAAAATTTGGTATTCTCTGTATAATCAATAAGTTGTGTAAATTAATAAGACAAAGAGGAATGCGATGAATCGTCTTGATATCGTTAATAAATTGAAAGACAAGCCAGAAGTTGATGTTTTGATCATCGGCGGTGGGATCAATGGCGCAGGAACTTTTTTGGACCTGGCAATCAATGATGTAAATGTGTTGTTGATTGACCGCGGTGATTTCTGCTCTGGAACATCAGCAACATCATCTCATATGGCACATGGTGGAATTCGATATCTTGAGAATGGTGAATTTAGGCTGGTACGCGAAGCTGTTGCAGAACGTAATCGAATGATCTGCAACTCTCCTCACATGGTTAAACCTTTACCGACGGTTATACCCATGTTCAAGTTTTGGTCTGGTTTATTAAATGCCCCATTCAAATTTCTTAATTTGTTAGATAAACCAGCAGAACGAGGTGCACTGGTTATTAAGATTGGTTTGATTTTTTATGATTCATTTACTGGAAAAACGCGAACCGTTCCTGCTCACAAGTTTTTTGGAAAAAATGAAACCTTAAGAAGATATCCCAGGTTGAATAAAGAAGCGAAATTTTCAGCGATGTATTACGATGGGCAGATATTGTCACCGGAGCGATTAAATACGGAAATTATTCTGGATGGCGAATCACATGGATTGAATGCTCACGCATTAAATTATGCTTCTTTTCAGCGCATGGAAGGCGATACCGTTGTTATTAAAGATGAACACGGTAACCAAGAGCTTAGAATTAAACCTAAATTGATTATTAATGCCGCAGGCCCATGGATTGATCAAGTAAACCATAATCTTGGTTTTTCCACAAAATATATTGGTGGCACGAAAGGGTCTCATATCATTGTTGATAATCCTGAATTGCGTGAAGCGATTGGAGAAAATGAATTTTTCTTTGAAAATAAAGATGGTCGAATCGTCTTACTTTTCCCGTTTTTTGATAAGGTAATCATTGGCACTTCTGATCTGCCTATTGATAATCCCGACGATGCTTATTGCACAAAAGAAGAGGAAAAGTATTTCATCGATCTGGTGAAAAGGGTTTTTCCAGATATTCCGATTTTGCCAGAGCAGATTGTTTTTAGATTTTCAGGTGTTCGCCCTCTTGAATTTCAACATGCAAAAACAACCGGTCAGATCACTCGTGATCACAGTATTAAGGAAAATAAAGTCGGTGATTTAAGTGTACTTAGCCTGGTTGGAGGAAAGTGGACCAGTTATCGGGCATTCGGAGAACAAGTTACCGATCTCGTTTTATCACGATTAAATATGCCACGTAAGAAGACAACAGAAAATTTGCATATTGGTGGAGGTATCGATTATCCAACTAATAATGACAAAAAATCATACCTTGATAATCTTTCCCTCGAATACCATATTGACCGTAAAATTGCAGAGATATTATTCGAGCGATATGGGACACTTGTAGAAAAAATGCTTGACTATTATGGAGATAAAGAAGTCAAGTTGTTAGATAACAAATATTTGATTACCGAAAACGAAATTGCCTATATTGCTAAAAATGAAAAAGTTATCCACTTAGATGACCTACTATTAAGGCGCACATCTATCGGTTGGCTTGGCCAGGCAAACCACGAAAATATTAATCAAATCGCTGCTGTTACAGGAAAAGTGATTGGTTGGTCAACCAATGAGATCAAAGGAGAAATTGATCGGACAAAATCAGTTTTTGAAAAGAACCATTCAGTAACCCTTTAGGTTTTCGATCTAAGTTAACAAAAA
The DNA here is from genome assembly GCA_034429135.1 of Anaerolineaceae bacterium. Classification (GTDB taxonomy): domain Bacteria; phylum Chloroflexota; class Anaerolineae; order Anaerolineales; family Anaerolineaceae; genus UBA6107. Next base: position 45,746 of record DAOUGR010000006.1, read on the forward strand.
AAACATCATCCAATCGGATGATGTTTTTTTTATCGAGCGGGAGCGACGGGGTTCGAACCCGCGATCTCGGCCTTGACAGGGCCGCATGTTAGCCGCTACACCACGCCCCCGAACGAGTGATAGTTTACCATACCCGTTTTCAGGCGTCAAGGAAAAAACAAACTAATTTGTTCCGGTAAAGCAATTTTCGTTTTCCCGTTTCCAGGAAAATAATTCATCTCGTTTGAACCAGATACCAATCTCAAAATCAGCGGCTTCTTTTGAATCAGAGCCATGAATAAGATTGCGGCTCATGTTTAATGCCAGATCATATCTGATCGTGCCTGGTGCTGCTTCAATAGGATTGGTAGCACCCATACATTGACGCACCAGTTTAATGGCTTCAGGCCCTTCCCAGACCATCGCCATAACCGGTCCACTGGTTATATACCGAATCAATCCCTCATAAAAGGGTTTTCCATAATGAACTTTGTAATGTTCTCGGGCGAGATCATCACTTGCCCAGATAAACTTAGCTGCAACAATCTTTAGCCCACGTTTTTCGAGTCTTGAGGTAATCTCACCAATTAAACCACGCTGAACACCATCAGGTTTCACCAATACCAATGTCCGTTCCAAGATTTGCTCCATGAGTTTATTATTGTAAGATACTTTCTGCAATATTATACGCCTTCAATGCTTTATCAAAATCAGATTGTGCCAGATAAAGATCACCTAATTCGCGCCATAACTCATAAGAATTTGGTTGCTTTTTACTTAAGGATTCGAGTGATTCGATAATTTTATCAATTGGGAATCCATTTGAGATACTCTCATCAATAATTATTGGCAATGAAGCAAAATTGCCCGATTCGACTTCAGCTTCAATTCTGCTTAAAGAGTCTTGTTCTAAGGAAAGTTGTTCAGTGGAAAAAACACTTTGATCCTTATTAATTTCTGACTCTTCTGCTTCAACCGCGAATTGAGAAGCAATCTGATCTGCATTTTGCTCAATATTGGTTTGGTCAGTAGGAAGCGTTGTTGCTTCCTCAATTTCTTCTAATGAAATATTTTCATCAACGGGTTGTTCTAATAATTCTGATAATCGATCTGTGAAATCCGTTTCGAGTGACTCATCCATAGATGTTTCGGCAATCTCATCAGATTGTTCAATCTCTGACAGATCACCTCTTACTAAATCCTCAATAGATGGAACTTCAGATGGCTGCGTTTCTGTAATTTGTTTATCTACAAATTCTGGTTCAACGATCTCATCAGGTAATACTTCATTTGATGGGGCAACCTCTCGCAGCCAGGATAATAATTCATCTTTTGAATTGCTAGAAATAGCTCCAACATGCTCTACTTCATCCGGAAGATCAGTAATTAATGGTTCAATGATTTCTTCATCCTTCGTCGTTACTTCTCTGGCAATTGTTTCAGTTTCAAATGTGGGAGTCGAAATTTCCTCTTCAATGTCAGGTGTAGAAGTTTCAACGGGTTCGGATTCTTTAAATGATGAGGCGCCTAGGATGTTTTTTACCCACGATGGAATTGATGGTTTAGACTCTACTCCATCATCGCCGGGTGTCCTTTCTTCAAATTGCCCTTTATCTTCAGGGGTAGTTTGAGAAGGTAATACATCTGTTGGAGATGTGTTTTTTTCTTCTTCGAGGAATTCGGATTTAACTGATGTTATACCATCGAGAATCTCATCAATGTTCTGTACGGCATCTGGTTCAAGGGCAGATTCCGAATCAACAGGGCCTTTTTCGATTGTTACCTTATCTAAATCAATTTCGTGTTCCTGAAGTGAAGATAACCAATCGGGTTGTGCAGCTTTTTCGTTTACCTTTTCATTATCTTCAGATTCAAATTCTTTTAACCAATCTGGAAGAATATCATTTGATGGTTGGCTTTTTGTGGAATCATTTTCGTCTATGAATTGTTTCATCCAGTCTGGAGCTTGAACTTCTGGATTTACACTCTCGTTGTTTTCTTCCGATTCCGCTTCTACTCCTGTCTCTTCTATCCAATTCTCGATAGCTTCCTTCATTTTTTCAGAAGAAAGGGGAGCTTGGTCATCAACAACACTTGACTCCAATTGATTTTCCGGTCGATCCAGATCGATACTACCTTCGGCTGTGGTTTGTTCTTCATCTGCAATCGTTTTCAGCCAGTCTGGTAATTCTTCTGATTGGGGTAAACCGTCTTGATTGCCTGTCGATATTTCTGATATAGCATCTTCAAATGATTCCAGCGGTTCAGTCTCTTCTACTGGTTTAAGTGATTTAAGCCAGTCGGGCAATTCTTCTGAAAATGACGCATTATCAGAATTCTCTTCAAAAATCTCTTCTGGTTTTTCTTCAGGGAGTGCAGAATTTAACCATTCAGGCAATTCTTCTGATTTTGCTTCTGTTGATTCCGTCTCGGTGGGTATCGTTTTCGATGTATCCTCTTGATCACCAGAAGAAAGATGATCATCTACAAGATCATGACCGCCAAGATCGGGGGTTGCACTGAGAGACCTCAACCACTCGGGTAATTCTTGTGAAGGTACGGCTGGCTCCTGCTTTTCTTCTTCTGAGGAAAGAGAAAGATTTTTTTCAATTTCAGCATTTGAGGATTCCGTTGACCGGGTCCACCCCGCATTGGCAATCCAATCTGGCAATGCTTCGGGTTCTTTTTGATCATGTTGTGCCTGATTAGTTAAGTCAGGCATATCTTCCCCGATAAACGGGCTAATGGATTGTTCTGCCACAGGTTCTTTCGCTTCATTATCAAAAGCTTCAACCTGGTCAAGAAGATCTGCCGGTTCGGTTCCAATAAAAACTTCTTTCGGCTTCCAGTTAAAATCTATTTGTTTGGACCAATCAGAGATACTGGATTCACCTTCAACAGAAGCGGAATAAACCTTCTTTTCAAGGATCACTTTATCAGCAGGAACATCAGCAACATTTGGAGTGAGTGCGTCAACAAATTGATAATATGGGTCTAATTCAACAAGGCGTTTCCGGTAAATATTGACCCCATCAAGTGCATCTGTGTTTTCTAACAACTCATCTAAAATTCGGTTAGCTTCAAAGCAATAAGGGAATTTGGATACAACCGAAGATGCGATTTCTACTGCATCAGTATGTGCACCTGATACCAAATACATTTTTGCTAATAATACCTGGTAGTCAACTCGCGAAGGCTCATCTTTCAGAACCGATTTAAGTTCAGCGATTGCCTGCTGGTGTAATTCACCACGGGCATACATCTTAACTAACGCACCACGAGTCAATCGAATTTTTGTTGGCGGAACCCCGTCACGTCTACCAAACAGACGACGTAGTTCCTCCTGCAGGGCAAGGTTAGACGGCTGCAACTCGAATGCCTGCTCCATGTGCCAAATTGCAGCATCTAAATCACGTTCTTCTTCCTTAATAACACTTAATCCAACATGAGTGATGAAATCATCTGGAAAGACGGTTAAAATCTTTGAAAAAACCTCGGCCGCTTCTGAATACTTTTTATTTTCAAGAAGCGCTTTACCGAGTTTTCGATAAGTTTCGATGGATTTCGGAAAAGATTGCAAAATTGCCATGCAATGAAATATCGCCTCATCGTTTTGAGACGCTTCGATCATAGACTCGATTTCACGGTAGTAATCGCGAAGTGAAATCATTACCATAGTATATTCCTCCGAGTAATAGGAGACTGATAACAAAAATATTATACATTAGATGTAAAAAAACAACGGCATGTCGTAATGCCGTTGTTTTTCTATTCTCCGAGATAATCGCGAAGTTTTCTTCGTATTGATGGATGCCTAAGACGGCTGAGGGCTTGGGCTTCTATTTGCCGCACTCTCTCACGAGTAACCCCCATTTTTCTTCCAACTTCTTCCAGGGTATACGCCTGTCCATCTAACAAACCATATCTTAATTGCAGAATTCTAACTTCGCGTGGTGGTAAACCATTCAACACATCTTCCAAATGTTCTTTCAGGAGGTTGTATGTTGCGGAATCGTCAGGTGGTGGTGCTTCATCATCTTCAATGAAATCACCCAATACTGAATCTTCTTCATCATCAGTAGGTGTCTCAAGCGATAGAGGGCGCCTTGCCACCTGGATCATGTTTTCAACTTTTTTGGGCGGTACATCGAGCGCAATCGCCAATTCATCCACAGAAGGTTCTCGCCCCAACCGTTGAGTAAGTTGGTGTTGAATTCGAAGAAGCTTATTGATTTGATCGCCCATATGAACCGGGACACGAATAGTTCTTCCCTGGTCTGCAATAGCACGGGTAACTGCCTGCCTAATCCACCAGGTGGCGTAGGTACTAAATTTGTGTCCACGCCGGTAATCAAATTTCTTTGTCGCACGTATTAGACCAATGTTACCTTCTTGAATTAGATCAAGAAATGGTACACCTCGCCCCATATATTTTTTTGCTACGCTGATCACCAGGCGGGAATTTGCGGTAATTAGGTGTTCGCGTGCAGCCCAGCCATCTTCAATTAATTTTCGCAATTCCATTCGACGCCGGCTATTGACGTTTCCACGAGCAAGTTCTTCTCGTGCCATACGCCCACGCTCAATCCGTTGAGCCAGTTCAACCTCTTCTTCAGCATTGAGTAGAGGAACACGGCTGACTTCTTTTAGATATAGACCAATCGTATCGTCGGTATCAATGTTTTCAAGATCATCACCCGTTGCCGCCTTTGCTTCAGTGACTTCCTCTTCAACAATTAAATCTTCATCACTGGGTTCTTCATGAATTACTTCATCTTCAACATAAGGTATGCCGGCACTCATTAATGCAGCAAAAGTTTCCTCAAGCTGTTCAACATCTTGTTCTGCTTCAGGAAAGAATTGAAGAATGTCATCGATCGTAACATACGACTTTTGTCGGCCAAGTTCGATTAACCTGGCGATCGCTGGAAATTCTTCCTCATCATCATCAAGCAAACTAATAATCGGTTTATCCATTCAGATACGTATACCTCGTCTATTATCTACATTGAAATTGTTTTGTCATAAAAGAATACAGTTGTTTTATTAGAATTTCAATAGCATATTATCGAAATGTGTGTAGACATAAAAAAACGGAAGGACTCTTCCGTAAAAAATTGCTAATCCTGATTGGATACAAACTATACAAAATATTTATCAGAAAGTCAATAGATATTTGACATAAAAAGAATATTACGGCTTGCATTAAAGTAAATAAAAGATATAATAGCTTTTTTGCAAAGCCAGAAGTATGATTTAAAAATTGAATATAACCCTAAGTTGAAATATTAATAACAATCTAATTGGAGGAGATATGGATATTCTTGGGTTAGCCCGTCACGGGCTAAATAACTTTGAACAGATCGCCATTATTGCTGTTCTAGTTATCGCATTTATTAGCTTGTTGTACGCATGGTTGTTGAGAGGAACCGTATTGAAAAAAGATACGGGAACTCAAAAAATGCAGGAGGTTTGGAACGCAATTCGGATAGGTGCTAATTCATACCTGGCGCGACAATTGAAGTCAATCTTACCTGCAATCGGCATCCTTTTTGTTGCATTATTTCTTTCCGTATATATTGTTCCAATCAGTCAAGAAGCATTGATTGAATTCCCACCAGAAAAATACAACACACAGTTAATTATGTCCATTGGCAGAGCGCTAGCTTTTGTAATGGGCGCAGCCTTTTCATTAACTGTTGGACAGTTGGGAATGAGAATGGCAATTCAAGCCAGTGTGCGATCTGCTTCAGCTGCTCGTCGCAGTTTTAACGAGTCTTTGACAATCGCATACTATGCGGGAACGATTACTGGTATGCTGACAGATGGTCTTGGACTTCTGGGTGGTACCTTGATCTTTATTATCTTTGGCAAAGCATCACCAGATACACTTCTAGGATTCGGTTTTGGCGGTACCCTCCTGGCTTTGTTCATGCGTATCGGTGGTGGCATCTACACCAAAGCTGCCGATGTAGGTGCAGACCTAGTGGGTAAGGTAGAGAAAGATATTCCTGAAGATGACCCCAGAAACGCAGCGGTTGTTGCCGATCTCGTGGGTGACAACGTGGGTGATTGCGCTGGTATGGCGGCCGACATCTTTGAAAGTTATGAAGTTACTATTGTATCAGCTTTAATCCTTGGTATTGCGTTATGGAGCAAAGATCCTACCACCGGAATGAAATGGATCGTTTATCCGCTGATCATTCGTGGAATTGGCGTACTTAGTTCCATTATGGGAACTTTCACAGTCCCCATTTGGGAAAAATTCCCAATCAAATTCTTGCGTGCACATGACGCAGAAGAAGCCATGTTCCGTTCTTATGAAGTATCGAGCGTGAATACGGTTTTATGGTCGTTCATCGTGGCCATCTTCTATGCTCATGATTGGAGGCTGGCAATGCTGACCACAATCGGTGTTGGTCTGGCTGTTGCTTTCAACCCTCTGACCTCGTTCTTTACATCCACAAAATCAGCACCTGTTAAAGAAATCGTCGAATCGACAAAATTCGGCCCAGCTACGACCATCCTCTCTGGCCTTTCTCTTGGCATGGAATCCAGTGTTTGGGCACTTGTTGTCATTGCTATCAGCTTTATCATTGCAACCGCTCTTTACAGCGGATTTGATACACTTTACGTGCTTTATGGGGTTGCCATGATTGGTATCGGTATGTTGAGCCATACAGGCAACAATGTCGCTATGGATTCCTACGGTCCAATTTCTGACAACGCCAATGGCATTGCAGAAATGTCATGGCACGACCAGACTGACGAAGAAACAAAGAAAGCACGCCAGATTATGGCTGATTTGGATGCGGTCGGAAACACCACGAAAGCTATTACAAAGGGTGTTGCGATTGCTTCTGCAGTCATTGCGGCTGTCTGTCTTTTCTCATCATTCATTACCGATGTTAGCCGGGTTCAAACTGATCTGGTTACCAACTATGGATGGAAGATCGATATTCTCTCTTCGATCCGAGTCTCTGACACCAAAGTCTTTGTTGGTTTCTTGCTGGGCGGCGCACTCCCATGGCTGTTCAGCTCACTTTCCATTCGTGCAGTAACCAGAGCGGCAGGGAAAATTGTTGAAGAAGTTCGACGCCAGTTCAAATTACCTGGCATTATGGAAGGAACCAAACAGCCTGATTATGCACAGGTTGTAGGAATTTCCACCATTTCTGCTCAAAAAGAATTAATTCCGCTGGCTGCAATCTCTGTGCTCTTGCCGGTAATTATTGGTCTTGTCCTTCAGGTTGAGGCATTAGGAGGCTTTCTGGCTGGTGTAATCCTCAGTGGTCAAATGTTGGCTGTTTTCATGTCCAACGCTGGTGGAGCATGGGATAATGCGAAGAAAACCATTGAAGACGAACCGAGAGATCTGGTTGAAAATACCGGGAAGGGTTCTGACAGACATAAGGCTGGAGTTGTCGGCGATACTGTGGGCGATCCTTTGAAAGACACCGCCGGTCCGGCTCTGAACCCAATGATCAAAGTTGTCAATATGATCAGTCTTCTCGCAGCGCCAGTAATCGTCAAATATCAGCAACTTGGGATTGTTGGCTGGATCGTAGTTGCCGTACTGTTTGCAGGCGTTATCTGGGCGTTATCTGTTAGCAAGAAACCCGCTCATATCGATTAGTAATCTAACCATAAAAAAGGAATCCATCGTCTTGATGGATTCCTTTTTGTTAATCGTCTTTGTTATTTTTGAAAGAAACTTGCTGCAAGAACTCCAGGACCTGCATGCACGATAATCGCTGGAGGTAAATCAGCAATTTGAATATCTTGAATATTTAGTAACCCAGAAAACTTGTTTTTCAACTCAAGTGCATCATCCATCGCATCAGCTTCAAGAATCGCAAGATAGGATTCTGGAGTTGGAGGGCATTCAGCCTTTACCAAATCAATAATGCGGGCTAAAGCTTTTTTCTTGGTTCTTTGAGTTTCAAATTGATTCACCTGACCATCTTTGAAAAGAAGGATTGGTTTTACTTGTAATAAACTTCCGACAAGTGCGGCTGCTGTGCCAATTCGTCCGCCTTTGTGAAGGTATTCCAATGTATCCACATAAAAATATATCTTTACTTTTTTACCCATTTCGACGATTCGGTCAACAATTACTTCGGGTTTTTCCCCTTCTTTTGCCCACTCAAGGGCCTTCAATACCAGAGTTCCCAATGCTGGACCGATCACCTGGGTATCCACAATCCGAATATCCGCATCAGGAAAATCTTGTGCAGCAACAGCTGCACTCCGAAAAGTGCCACTGACTTTGGTCGACGGGCAAATGACAATCCCTGTATCCTTATTCTTAGATATTTCTTCAAAAATAGGGGTATACAGAGCAGGAGGTGGAGCAGCCGTTTTGGGTAAATTGGAAGAAGACGCTAGTTTAGCAAGGAATTCTTCAGAAGATAGTTCAGTATCATCACGGTACGATTTGTCACCAAAAATAATGATTTGTGGTAAATAGTAGATTCCTAATCGTTGTGCATCTGCAGGTGAAATCGTTGAAGTGGTATCAGCAATAATTTTGATCACAGTATTTTCTCCTCATAATGAATGACCACAGTTGATACATTTAGATTCGTTCTTGATTGTGACGTAACCGCAATTTTTACATGTTCGAGGTTGTATGTTTCCTAAAGGGGCACCACAGGCAATGCAGCTTGATTCTCCAGGTGGGTTAGGAGTATTGCAGTAATCGCAGATGTATCTTGTCAAACGTTCTGACAACTCAAACCCAGATCCCAATGATCTTGCTGTAGCATCAATGACTTTCCATACATTATCGACTAATTGGACATACTCGATATCCTGCGCAAGATCATCAAGTCGGTTGATGAGGGTTAGCGGATTTCGAAGGGCAGCGATCGTGGTCACACCAAGACTTGCTGCGATACCAAGCCAGGCTTGCTTGCTGATTTCAACTGCCACGCCATCTTCCACATTTTGGAGAAGCACACTTAAAGCTGTAGTTCCACCTGACACTGCATAAGGAGATGTCGCAATTTGTACGGTTATAGCATCACCATTACCATACTGTTGAACTCGTAAATTTCCCCGGCTAAAATACCCCGTAATTGCTTCGGCTAGATCTGTATTGCGCAGATTTCCATGATAAATTCGTTGTGGCATAAATGAATTATAATCAAATTTGTGACATTTTATATACGGAGTCAAAATGTTTTTTCGTAATATTCGATGGTTTGGTTTACTGATTGTTGCCTTATTGCTGGTGATATCATCGTATGCACTCACAAATTTTTCCACAGTAAGTGCACAACAACCAACTGGTTCGATTCCAACAGTTACCGGTACCCCTAAAGGTCCCACCGCGACGATTCGAATAGGTTTAACAGAAGATCGTGTAAAAGTCAGATCGGGGCCCAGTGTTTTGTATCCACAGATTGGTGTAATCCTGCTTGGGGCAGAAGTCCCTGTGGTTGGAAAATCGGCTGGAGGTGATTGGCTGGTGGTTGAATATCCGGGTGTCCCGGGAGGAATTGGTTGGGTGTGGGCGCTCTATATGAATGTTACCCCGGGTGAATTGGCCGTTATTGAAAGCCCTCCATTGCCCGAACCAATCGTAACCGTTACTATCGATCCGACAATGGCAGCTCAATTTATCACCACGCCAATTGCTACTAGACTGCCAACATTCACAGAACCAGCACCTTTAACCATTCCGACATACGAAACTTCGACCGGTCAAACACTGGGTGGCATTCCAATTGGTTTGATCATCATCATCTTAGCAGGTGCCGGAATTCTTATCGCCTTATTTTCTTACTTTCAAGTAAGATAATCATTTTTTATTGCGTATAGTTAATTTTCATTATGGACATCAAAACAGTATCAAAAAATCGCAAAGCTTTATTCGAATACTTTATTCTCGACTCTTTCGAAGCTGGAATTTCGTTGAAAGGGAGCGAAATAAAATCTATTCGTGCAGGGCAGGTTAGTCTTCAGGAATCATACATTCAAATTGAAGGTTCCGAGGCCTGGCTGGTTAACGCTCATATCGCTTCATATGACGCAGCCAGTTATGCCAATCATGATCCAAAACGTCCGCGACGCTTGCTTCTGCATAAAAAAGAAATACGCGACCTCGGCATGAGTGTCAAACAGAAGGGGGTAACAATCATTCCTGTAAAAATGTACCTGAAAGATGGAAGAGCCAAACTGGAAATCGCAATCGCTAAAGGTAAGAAACTCTATGATAAGAGACAAGATATTGCAGAGAAAGATATGAAACGTGATATGGATCGCGCGATGAGAAAACGGGATTAATTCGTTATGATTCACAATCCTTGGATTGCAGCATTCATTACATTGGTGATCTGTTTGATTTGGATGAGGATCAATAATCTAATAGCAAATAAAAACCTTATCAGCAGTTCAACATCACGGAAAATCGTTCACATTGGCACTGGCCCGGTTTTTTTATTATGCTGGCTACTCTTTCCAGACCATATACTCTCAAAATACCTGGCTGCTGTTGTTCCACTCTTAATTGTTCTCCAGTTAACATTGGTAGGATTAGGATTTGTAAAAGACGATTCCTCTATAAAAGCAATGGCTCGCACAGGGTCAAAGAATGAGCTGTTGAAAGGACCATTTTTTTATGGAATCGTTTTTGTTTTATTGACAGTTTTATTTTGGAAATCACCTTACTCCATTATTCCGTTAATGATTCTTTGTGGAGGAGACGGAATGGCTGATTTGATCGGGAGTAGATTTGGTCATCGGCAAATCCCGTGGAATAAACATAAAACAATTTTAGGATCGCTATCCATGTTTATAAGTGGATTCGCATTATCCTTATTATTAGTCATTCCATTCATTTCGACTGGATTTATCGAATCTCCTTTGAGTCAATATATTGTGCCAATCATGACAATCTCTTTAGTTGGAACAATAATAGAATCATTGACACACTCTGAATATGATAACATCTCGGTCCCGGCAATCTCTCTTATCTTATCTTTGATACTTCTGTAAAGGACAAAGAATGATAACCATTGATAAACAATCGCAGTTGAACCTGGAAGATCTTGTTCAAGTGGCTCGTGAATATCAGAAAGTGGAAATAAGTAAAGATAGCCTCGATGCGATCGATCATTCTCATGAACAAATCCAACTCATCCTCGAAAAATCAAAACCTGTATATGGAATTAATACAGGATATGGGATTTTCGCAGACAAAACGATTCCTGAAAATCAAATCAGATTATTGAACCGAAATTTAATCATCAGTCATGCGGTAGCCAGTGGCGAGCCACTGGATTCAGATATTGTACGCGCTGCAATCCTTGTCAGAGCCAATACATTAGCGAAAGGTTTCTCTGGTGTCAGTAAAGAATTGATCCTTGGTCTGGTCGAGATGCTCAATAAAAGAGTGACTCCTATCATTCCCAGACAGGGCTCGCTTGGCTCCTCGGGAGATCTTTGCTTGCTTTCTCATCTTGCCCTTGTCTTAACCCGTGATGATGATGATCGGGAGGAAGAATCTGGACTGGCCGATTTTAACGGTGCAATTTTATCTGGCAAGAAAGCCATGGAACTGGCAAAAATTGACCGGATCATCCTTGGTCCAAAGGAGGGGCTTGCACTGAATAATGGCGCGACCTTTTCGGCTGCGATAGGAGCACTGACAGTGGCTGACGCCGAATATTTACTGCGCGTAGCAGAAATCTCGGCTGCCTTATCTATGGAAGCGCTTCGCGCCTGTTCAGCCGCTTTTGATGACCGTATTCATCAATTAAGACTTCATCATGGGCAAATAACCACTGCCAGAAACATCAGGTCACTCTTAGAGGGTAGTAACCTGATCGATTCTTCTGGAAAAGTTCAAGACGCTTATTCTCTGAGGTGCGCTCCACAGGTTCAAGGCGCGATACGAGACTCTATCCATTATGTTCATCAGGTGATTGAAAAAGAGATCAATGCGGTAACCGATAATCCATTGATATTTGAACCAGGTATTGCACTCTCTGGTGGAAATTTCCATGGAGAACCTGTTGGAATTGTCATGGATTTATTAGGCATTGCCCTCTGTGAATTAGGCGCCATCTCCGAACGGCGAACATTCCGCCTCTCTGATGAATTTCTCAGCAATGGTTTACCCCCTATGTTAGTCGATCAAAACCAGAATGCAGGCCTAAACTCAGGTTTAATGATCCCGCAATATACAGCCGCTTCACTGGTGTTAGAAAATCAAACATTAGCAACACCTGATTCCATCCGCTCGCTGCCTACCTCGGCTAATCAAGAAGATCACAATGCCAATGCAACGACTGCAGCGCGTCATGCCCGCGAAATTGCTGAAAATGTTAGACAAATTTTAGCCATCGAGCTGTATACAGCTGCACACGCAATTGATTTGAGAATGAAAAATACTCAGGTAAAATTAGGTACTGGAACAGGCCTGGCATATCAAAAGATTCGTGAGGTGGTTCCTTATCACTCCAGGGATGCGCTCTGGGGACCCGAAATTCAAAAAATCAATCAGATGATAAAAGACAGGATTTTTTAGAAAGTTTACCGGTAATGATGCTATGAAAAAGATATCAAGAAGAGATTTCATGAAACTGGGGATTGCTGGTCTTGGTGTACTGGCAATTCCAAAGATAGAGGATGTTAGTGCATATCTTCCTGAATTTCCAGCCTATCAGCGATTGGGAAGGGCATTTTACACGGTAGAAATAAAATCCCGGCCAGATCCAGAAAGCAATACGGTAAAAACCGTTTATCAGGATCATGTTCTTCCTATTTTACGAGAAGTTATCGGACAACCTTATAATTTTTGGACTCGACAGTGTATTTGGTTTGAGACCACTGAAGGATATGTTCCTGCAATCAGTTTTCAACCTGTACAAAACCTTCCGAATACTCCCTTAGATATTCTCCCCGTTTATGGCAACACACCAGGAATGTGGGCAGAAGTAACAGTTCCGTACGCAGACCTGACTATCGATGGAGACACCAGATATTCACCATTGCTTCAAGAAACGCTATATCCGCGTTTCTACTATTCACAAGTGATATGGGTTGACGATATTCGACAATCAGAAAATGGAGAGGTCCTTTACCACGTTATTGAAAGACATGGATCTTATGGAGATAAATTTTGGGCAGATGCTAGAGCATTCAAACCCATCACACCCGAAGACATTTCTCCCATCCGCCCCGAAATTCAAGACAAATATATCGTTGTTGATGTGGATCACCAAACCATGTCATGCTTTGAAAATGGGCAAGAAATCCTTTTCACCCGGGTTTCCACTGGTGACAAACATGATTTTCAAGGGAATCTTACCGATAAATACCTAACCCCAACGGGCGAATACCATGCAATTAATATTAAATACATTTCTTTACATATGGCAGGGGGCGATGCAAGCAAAGCCTCTGGATATGAAGAATTTGCTGTCGCCTGGACTTCGATCTTTGCCACTGGTGGAGTAGCCATCCATTCCACTCACTTCCATAACGAATTCGGCAGGGTTAAATCACATGGCTGCGTCAACGCCACACCTGAGGTGGCAAAATTTGTGTTCCGTTGGACCTTGCCAGAAGCCCCCTATGACCCAGGAAAAATCGAGACTCAAGGATACACCGGGACAAATGTTAGAGTCTATGATTCCGATCCCCCAATAAACAGCGGGGTTTAAGTACACTTATATCACTAAGGAACCTTTGTGCGAACGCTAACCTATTACTTCTCACAAAAGAATAATGACTCTCCTGAAATCTTCACTCAGATACAAAAGTTGTGTGAAGAATTCGATTTTCCTATGGTTGACATCTGTATTGATGGAAATCGCGCTCTGGAAGAAAGATTCTCCACCAAAACACCAGTGGTTCTTGTTGGACCATATAGCCTTTATCATCCTTTTGAAATGAGGGAGATTGAAATTGCTATAAGGGCAACTCAAAGTATAGACTCTCATAAATTACCAGATGAAGAAAATCCCCATCAATCAAGTTCAATTGAGTTCACTCGTTTAGAATCCTTTTCTCTCTGGCTTTCACATAGATATGTTTGGCTGATTTCAATTCTTCTAATCGCATTCGTAGGCATCGCATTCCTTGCCCCGGTCTTTCAAATAAATGGAAATCACCGGATCGCGTCAGGAATTTATAAAGCATATTCAATCCTCTGCCATCAACTGGCATATCGTTCATATTTTATTGGTGGCGAACAAGTCGTGTACCCCCGCGATCTTGCAGGGATTCATGGATTACGCACTTATGAGGAAGTAACTGGCAAATCCGCTGCTGATGTCATGTTTTCACGATCATTTATTGGAAATGCTGAATTGGGGTACAAAATAGCAATCTGCCAACGAGATGTAGCAATTTACTTATCATTAGCCATTTTTGGAATTATTTTTCAGGTGACCGGAAAGAAAATGAAGGGACTTCCCTGGTATTTTTGGTTGGTTTTTGCCTTAATACCCATAGCCCTCGATGGGGGTTCTCAACTTCCAGGGTTAGCGCAGGGTTGGCCATCCTGGTTGCCTGTTCGTGAAAGCACCCCTTTATTGAGAACCATAACCGGTACGCTATTTGGGGCGGGAACAGCTTGGTATATCTTCCCAATGATGGAAGAGACGATGAGCGCTACCAGGTTTAATCTGGAAAGAAAATTGACCATCATCAAAAAAATTTCTTCACGGTAATGAAATGATCCAAGTTTCAAACAATGGTTTGTCTTATTATCAATTTGCAGAAGATGAATTTGATGGGATACTTCACGGTTTCTTTTCACGAAACGGTGGTGTAAGTCCTTATCCATGGCGTTCATTAAACCTTGCTACGACTGTTGGAGATTCTCGCGAAAATGTGATTGAAAATCGTAAGCGAATTTTTGAGTCTCTCTCACGCCCTGTAAAATCATTATTTGATGTCTGGCAGGTGCATAGCACCAACGTGATCTGTACAGATATGAGCCGTGATTTGAATGAGCCACACCAAAAAGCTGATGCGATCTTTACTGACCGACCTGAAATCACACTATTAATGCGATTCGCTGATTGTGTTCCAATCATTCTCTACGATAAATCCAAACATGTCGTCGGGATCGTTCATGCAGGTTGGCAGGGCACTGTAAATAATATTGTCCACCATGCAATTGCTGAAATTGAACACAGGTACCGGGTCAATCCAGCAGACATAGTAGCCGGGATAGGCCCTTCAATCGGACCAGATCATTATGCTGTTGGAGAAAATGTTTTTCAGGCTGCCGAGGGAGTCTTTGGCAAAGAAAGAGAGTTGTTTTTTCAACGCGAAAATGGTTCTCTTTTCTTTAACTTGTGGCAGGCAAATGGATATTTACTCGCAAAAGCGGGGGTCACAAAAATCCATTATTCGAATATCTGTACAGCGTGCAACTTGAAAGATTGGTATAGTCATAGAGCAGAGAATGGAAAAACAGGCCGTTTTGGAACTGTGATCGCACTCAAGGAGTAAATTTTGTCAGAAATTTCCTCGAACTATATCCATATTCAAGAAAAAATCCAAAATGCCTGCGTAAAAGCTGGCAAAAAAATAGATGATGTTAAATTAGTTGTCGTAACCAAAAAACAACCTGCGTGGAAGGTAAATGAAGTATTACGGGCAGGCGCCGTCCATCTTGGAGAAAACTACCCTGAACAACTTGTGCAAAAGATTGGTGAGATTGACCCATCTTTTTCTCCACAATGGCATATGATCGGCCATATTCAAAGTCGAAAAATCAAATTGATTGTTGAATACTATTCGATGGTTCACTCACTAGATAATTTTGATACAGCCATAAAATTAAATAAAGCCTGTGAAAATTATGGAAAAAAGATGCCCGTCTTCATCGAGGTCAATATTGCAGGTGAGAGTTCCAAGTATGGAATCGATGCCGCTCTTGAGAGTCAATTGGATGGTGTTGTCAGTTTTGTCTCAAAAATTTGCGATCTACGGTGGTTAATACCTGTGGGTTTAATGACAATGCCCCCATATACGAATCAAGGTGAATCTAACCGTATATACTTCAGAAAATGTAAAGAGCTTATATCTTATATTAATCAAAAATTGACGCTGACTGATTTTTGTGAGCTCTCAATGGGAACCAGTAGTGATTTTGAAGTGGCGATTGAAGAAGGCGCGACTTATGTACGCGTGGGTGAGGCCATCATGGGTCCAAGAATAAAATAAATAAGGGTATAATTTGCTGATGAATTCCTTACAAACAGCAATTCAATTCGCATTTCAATTATTGTCAATCGTCATTATCGCTGACGTATTTTTATCTTTCTTCCTTCCCCCCAATAATCAGATCCGTTATGCATTGGATCGCCTGGTTCAACCAATGCTGCGTCCAATTCAACGTTTCGTACCACCGGTCGGGAATTTTGATTTCAGTCCTGTGGTGCTTTTAATCCTCATTGAGATCATCGAAGCAGTGATCATCAGGATCATATAAAAAATGGAAAAGCAAAGATCCTTCCGTCTTCATAATGGCGAACTTGGTGCCGCATTATCGGTTCGTATCACTCCGAGAATGCCCAAAAATGAAATATCCGAAATCCTGGAAGATGGAACAATAAAAATTCGATTGACCGCACCCCCGGTAGATGGAAAAGCAAATCAAGCCTTAATTGATTTTTTATCCAAAATTTTACAGGTGCCTGCATCATCAATTGAAATCATTGCTGGTCAGACCGGTCGAAACAAATTAATCACGATCATGAACTTGAACTCTGACGAAGTTCATCATCGGATTATGCAAAATTTTTCTCATTAATTCTCAAATATTATTTCAATTGATTTAACTGAACAAATAACAGAGTCGCTTCTTCGCGCAGCGGGTTATCTGATGACATCAACTCTTTTAATTTGGGTAAGGTACGTTCGTCTGGTTTGTCATAAAGATATGCCATGGAAACCAGGCGTTCCTCAACCGTTCCCGAATCGATGATCTGGTAAAGCAGATCGTAAGGATAGATACCAGCTGGAACACTGGAGCCTTCCTGGCTGGCAAATTTTATCAACCAGGATGTTTCTGATGGATCTTGCCTCTTTGATGGAACATAGTGTTTAAGATTCCACTTTGATTCAAGGGCATGTGCAGCAGCATCACGAACGAACCACTGCTCATCACTCGTGCTTACTTTTTGCAACAAATCATCAGCCCATTGCTCATTAATCAATCGCAACCCACTAATTGCAGCTTTCTTACTTATGATATTCCCTGTCTCCAACAATTCCTTTAGAATTGCGTGACCCTGGCCTGGTTTAAAAGCCAGCAGTTCAGCAACAAAAATACATAAATTATCTTTTCCATTCAACAATACATCTGCAAGGAGATCAATGGATTCTTCATTAAAAATTTTGAACAATGAGAGACAGGCTGCCATTCTCACAATCAAATCTTGATCATCTCGTAATATTTTAAGCAGCTTTACAGTGTTCAAATTCATCTGTCTGCCAAGATTTAGTGCCACCAATTGTCGGATGTTTCGCGATGAATGATTCATTAACCGGTCGAGAAGCTGTGAATATCCCTGTGGCACGATATTGAATAATGGAAAAAGCCTCAATCTGATAGAAAACGGTATAGATTCATCTAGAATGACGGTGAGCAGTCTTCGAGCCAGTGACGAGTAATAGACTTGGTCATGTTTGCATTTTTTCATCTGCCGTCCGGCAAGAATCAAGTTTCGAAACAGAAATGGATCATTATCCGCTATCCATTCAGGCAGAAAATTACTCTGATGTTGCGAGTACTGAAGCACAATCGAGTCAAATGGAGAATGAAGCAAAAACCGCCAATCATTTCGAGTTGAATATGTTTTTGAGTGCGCTAGCAGATAAGCCAGTATTGTTGGATTTGCAATCGTAAGATTATCCTGCTTTCTCCTTGTAAGGAAATTAATATCAATTAAATAATCAATTATCTCTTCGCAATTGGTAAATTCAATTTGCGTGTTCTGTTCGTTACGTGAACCATCGCCTTGAATTCCATTACGAGCCTCTTTTTTTAAGAACATCGATGTAACAGGATCTTTTTTTAAAAGATTGGTCATTTCGTTGTAGGGCACCATCCTGTGTTCCGATAGCGCAATTTTCTCTGCTGCGATGACCAATGTATCAAAAGAAACCACTTCATCGATCGACCTTTGAATAAAATCATAGGTATAACTTTGATGCTCAGGGATATGGTCAAGAGCGAGGTTTGTCCATACCGCCTGTGTTAAATCAATAATTGACTGAGAATGCATATCCTGAAGCAGCCAGAGTGTATTTATCAAATAAGATTGCACGCTGGAGCCTTTCGCGGTCATCAAGTGATTCCAGGCATTAACCCATAACCTAATTAATTCCGTTTTCTGTGTCGAATCTGGGAATTGAATGGAGAGGGGAGCAAAACCCAATTTGAAAAGTCCATCGGCATAATCAGGACCAGATGCGATAATGATTTTTATCTGTGGATACTTAGAAATAATTGATCCGGTGAATTTAACCGCTTCTTGAAATTTTTCAAAGGGTAATTCGTCAAAGCCATCAAGAAGTAAGATCATTTCAGATTGGTTCAAAGCATCCCAAAAAACCTTTTTGAGTTTATCCGCGTCTAACTTTGCAAAGTGATGAATCAGAACATCAACGAGATCGTCAATAAATGTAGAGGCATCTGAATTTTGATAATTCAAGTCGGCGATGTTGATGAACACTGGAATCGATGACGAATAATTCTGAGATTCAAGTTTTCCTTCGAGAATCCGTGATGCAAATTGCGCCAGCAGTGTCGTTTTCCCACTGCCAATTTCATTCATGATGACCAGGTTCCTTCCACCTCCAAGCGCTTGCTCCAGGGTTAACAATGGAACTGGAAGATCAGCATAGCCTTCGGAATCGCCAAATGAAATTGGAAAATACTGGAATACCATTGGCTCATTTTCAAGATAATAATCGGGGTTGGAATAATAAGGGCGACCAATCAATTTTAAATCAATGTAAATGTCATTTAACGGAAATAATGCTGAAGCCAGGTGTGAATTCTGGCATTTTCTCAACATATATTTTCTATACAACCGCTCACATTCATCGATGTCACTTATTTGAATTTTCTTTTTTCTATTTTCGCGAGCTGCATTTAATTGAGGTTGAAGCTTCTTAATACGATAGAATACAAAAGCTGCGATAAGCCCTAAGACGAATCCCAAAGTAAATGAAAATAGGTCAACGGGAGGAAGTGTCATGTATTATCCTGCGTAAAGTAAACGTCCACAAGAGGAACAAAATTTTAGCGATGCCGGAGATTTCGCAGCCTGACATTCAGCGGGGGTAAGAGAAACACCGCAAGCAGAGCAACAATTGTCTTCAATGATTGAGACCGCAATTCCTTTGTTCTTTTTTCTCAAGTTTTCGTATAGCTGTAAATTTTCCTGATTAATTTGCCCAGCGGCGGCTGTTTTTTCCTGGATTAACTTATGCAAATCCTTTTCCAATCCATCTTTTTCAGCAAGCAATTGAGAATGTTCCCGAAAAACGCAAGAGGTGATTGAATTTAAGTCTTCTTCGGCAGAGAGGACACTCTTTTCTGTCATTTCCAATTCCATCATGATTTCCAGTTGCGAATCTTCAAGTCTCTGAATATTCGTTTTGATGGACTCTATTTCTTTTTGTACATCCTGTAATTCTTTGGGATTTCTTATGCCACCACCGTATAGAGATGCCTCAGATTGCTCGATTATTATCCGTTTTTCTTTTATGATCTCTTCAATATCACGAAGTTTGATTTGAAGATCATGATGTTTTTTTTTCTTATCCGCTAAGATTTCCTCCGCCTGTTTGATTCTCACATCATCGCCAAGTATGGAGTCAATCCGGATCAAGCGATCATGGATGAAATCCAAGCGTGAATCCAATTTTTGAAGTTGATAGAGGTGAAAAATCGGATTTGCCATAGATCTTTCCTGGTTCGTAATATAGATAATTATATCTGTATCTCGATTTCAAAACACAACAATCACTGACCCAATCAGCGATTTTGATAAGGAAAAACATTGGATTGATTATTGAATATGGGAATGATTATGGATGCAAATCTAAATTTTTAATCATCCCAATTGCATGAGGAATCACATCTGCAACGGCATTCAATGAGTCAACTGCTCCGGTTGGACTGCCAGGTAGATTGATGATCAGCTTATTCTTTGCAATTCCGGCGACAGCCCGCGAAAGCACCGCATTTGGCGTTTTCTGACTTCCGATAAAACGCATCCGCTCTGCAATCCCAGGGATATTTTTTTCAATCACTTTTAGTGTTACTTCAGGGGTATTGTCTCGTGGAGAAATCCCCGTACCACCAGTTGTCAGAATTAAATCAATATCAGACCGAGAAATTGTTTGACGCAAAATCTCTTCAATTTGCTCTGGATCATCACTCACAACCGCAGAAAAATTCACGATCCATCCAAGTGATTGTGCATCCGAAATAAGAGCAGGTCCCGACAGATCAGCCCGTTGTTGATGAAACGATCTGTCGGATACTGTAATCACTGCAACCCGAATATCAACCACTTTGTTCCTCATCCTTTTGGAAATATTTCCATGCACCATGGATCCCATCTGCAGTAACCCCAAAGAAAAGGCGATAACCAGATTCAGTTTTCAAAACAAAATCAAAAAGTTGATTCTTGCCTTGTGTATATTGCCGGATTAAGCCATAATCACCATTCCATTGGATGTCAGAAGTTTCAATCGAGGAAATAATCTCGTTATAGCGCATGATGGCATAGTGCCACAAGCGGCGAGCGGATGCCTGTGTAACGTTTTTGACGAGGTTACCATTACGTAAATCCCGCATTGTGAAAAAATACTTGCCGCCTCGATTGACTGGCGCTATTACTTCTACGCCTGTGCGTGGAATATCTGTATCCTCAACTTCTTTTGGTTCCAGTTCAGTCTCTACTGGAGTAGGGGTGGCAATGACCGATGTTTCTTGAGTTGGTGAGGTAAGCATAGCATGTTCTTTTCCTCTCAACACAAGGGTGACGATCTCGTCTCTGACCGCAAGATTTGTCTCATCTTCATCTCTGATGAAGATCTTATTTTCATCCAAAGCATACGGCGGCTCTTCTCCGCGTGGAATTAAAATCCTAAGAACCGGTTTATTCTTATATTTCTGAACATCCAGGCTTAAATGCAACGGGGGACTGATCCGATTCTGGACTTCTTTTTCCAACTGTGCGATCGCTTGATCAGGATTTGAAATTCCGACCACCGGTTGTTGAAGATTGGATGAAAACCCAATATATAGCGTGCCGCCATTCGTATTTGAAAAGGCACATATATCTGCCAGAGTTGCATACAGATTTCCGCCTCTGACATTTATGTTTTCATGAAAATCCTGGATGATGTTAGGACCTTCTTCTCTTGCCGCCTGAATGTAATCGAAAACTGGTTCAAGCGATTGCCTGTGTGGGCGAGTTCGGGAAAAGTCGTTTGATTTGAATAATTCTAAAAGCGATTCAAAACTAAGATCACTGAGCAACACATCAGTTGCCCGATCACCAATGCCCGGATTCTTTTTCCTGACAGGATCAGTGCTCAAGCGGTGCGCATCAGATCCCTGTATGCAGTGCATTCTTCGTGGATATTCGGGTTTCGTCCCATTAAAAAAAGCTGCTGTGGTGCGCGGACCTTTTTGATCAAGGTCTGTGACTTCAAGAGCATGTAAATTTCGATCCTGAGTATATGCGATCCGCGTTTGACCGCCAAAATTCATTCCCCGCATGGCAACCCCATTGCTGGAATTGGCGTGGGCAGCGATTACAATTCCACCAGCTTCGTTGATCAATCGATATGCAGTGATTACATCAACTGACGCCCCAATGGCAGGATTACCCTCATCGAGATTGGAAGGGGGAATTCCCAGATCTAACAAAACGTGCTCAATTTCTCGGACGCTCTTTGATGGAGAGAAAAGCCCAATAATATGAAAACCTAGTGTAGCTGTAAAT
The DNA here is from genome assembly GCA_034429135.1 of Anaerolineaceae bacterium. Taxonomy (GTDB): domain Bacteria; phylum Chloroflexota; class Anaerolineae; order Anaerolineales; family Anaerolineaceae; genus UBA6107. The sequence goes on from DAOUGR010000006.1 coordinate 67,726, forward strand.
TCAAATCCAGGTAATACAAGAATTTTCTTAAGCAAGGCGCGGTATTCCTGTAATTGCCTGTTTTCATCAGGTAGCAATCTACCCAGTTTTTCCAGTAATTCGAGTTTTTCTACTTCTTCCCGTAATGTTCTATACCCGGCAATTGTGTTGTGATCTGTGAAGGAGATGATATCAAGGTTTTTTGATTCGGCCTTCTTGAGGATTTCTAAAAAAGTGATTTCTGGTTGCTGATAATCTAAAGACAATGGTGTATGGATATGTATATCCATCGTGTACCATTGTTTCTTGCTCGGTTGCTTTAAAGGCTTCATTCCTTCTTCCTATTTGTTAACTAATCAAATTCATTTGATTATTGTATCATTTTATAAACTTGTTATCTAAAGGGAAAAAACTACGACTAAGATTTAAACAATTAGCGCCCCCGGTGGGATTCGAACCCACAACCAACAGCTTAGAAGGCTGGTGCTCTGTCCGTTGCGCTACGGGGGCAAGTTGATATTCTAAATACAAGGACGAATACCGCGATAGACGGTTAATCCTGATAAAGTCCTTAGAATTGTCTCTGCAGGTTTACCAATTTTATCAGATAATTCTTCAGCGTTAAGTGGAGTGTTTCCATTTGCCAGAAAAATCCTGAATATCGCGTCTACCATGGCCGTGTTCTCAGTAACGAAGTTTTCCTGCTTTGCACAATGATCCATTAATGTGGACTGCAAGCCATCTACCTGACGAATTTCTGCAGTTTCAGGGTCGATCCAGTCAATCATCGCATTTTCAGACTGGTTAGAAAAAGATGCTTGATGTTCTGGACACAAACAACTAAAGAGAAACACACGCCAGTTATTATCGTGGTCTTTCCACCACTCAAAATCAATATGAAAAGGGGTTGATTTCGTCGGTTTTACCAGGCTAAAAGGGTTACTTGTCATCTTTAATTGCTTTCATCAAGCCTGAAATAGAGATCCCCGAGATGTTTTGCCCAGGGTTGCGTGTGTAAGGTCTTTAAAATCACACTTGGTGGAGTACGCTTGATTACGTTAACAGCTGCATAAAGTTCCTGTGCGTGAATTTGACCCTGTGGATTCAATTTTCCTAATTCTCGCATCATTGTAAGGATTACTTTTTCGACTGGTTGCCGCTGTTTAGAAGTGTTCGTCCAGATCGCATCTAAAGCATCGATATCGGTAACCATGATTGCCATACGATCATCAAAAGTGCAAGAAATGACTTGCTTCAAAAGGGCAAAAACGATTCCACCATCAGCGCCAATTAATACGGTCCTAATCCAATCTTTCGAATTCTTATTGCGTGTAGTTTGAACGATTACTTCCCCTGGAGTATTGCTTTTATTAATAGTGATGATACTGCCAGGGATGGTTCCCATCTGTTCGTACCAATCCCGCAACCCATAAATGTATTTCGAGGGTCTGACCACCCAACCAGGAAAAACTTCTCTTGAGTTTCCATCCTTGAAAATAAATTTCACCCGCGGAGTTTCATAGGCGGTGGGGAATAATCCTCTTAATTGGTTTGTGAGTGGCAAAGTTCCTGCGCGCCAGTGTGGATATGAGAGACTGATCGAAATAGAATCAGCTTGTTCACACTCGATGGACGGTTCAAGTTCGTCACACACACCAATAGACACAAGGTCCTGATCAATTCCAAGTTCTGATAAATCCTCAATTTCACCGGAATACTTCAATGTGACGGGCGGCGCCTGCACTTCAACAGGTTCCAGGCGTTTCAAAAACCACAAAGTAACGCCCGCGGGCCCAACTTCATCAAAGCGGCCATCTTCTTGTAACGCGAGGTTTAAAGAAAATTCAGTTAAATGAGCATTAACATCTGTTGGTAATTCGATTTGTTCAATCAATTCTGCAGTGGAAAGAGGGCCACCTTGAGCCATTTCAAGAACAGCTTCACAAAGATTTAAATGGCCGATTCCAATATCGACGACCAGCGCTCTTGGAAAATATTGCCTGGCAATACAAACCAAATCTTTGCTCTGCGCTAAAATCGAAGAAATTTTTTCTGATAAAACCGCCCCGAATTTGGATATTACAAAATCAACATTCAAAAGAGGGTCCTCAGTTTCGACAATCGGAGCATTGAGTTTATGGGTGGAAAGATTAGCCGCAAAAGACATTGTCTCTTTTGTTGCCATTTGAACATCAATTACTTCAAGACCAGGGAATTCGGGGTTGTTGCCAGATCGTACAGATACTACCTTTCCACTCTTCCATTCCAGTTGAGGAAAAACGAGCGTATCACCGGTTTTATATTGTTTGCTGGGAATGTACTGCTGTCCGCCCGATAACTTTTTTAACTTCTGCAATTCTTTTTGCTCTTGGATGACACGTTCAACTACAAATTTGGTGATGGAAAACTTATCTAGAGGTCGTTCGGTTTCCAAAAGAAAATTATAAATGGAATCCAAATCTTTCTCTGAAAATGAATAAGTTAACCAAAAATTATTGTCTATTGCCATACACAATTACCATTCCCAGTTAATGATTTAGCCGATCAATTATACCCTAGTTTGCCCATTCATTTTTGCCATCATGGATATTCATTATCAAGCCATTCCAATGGATCAACTTGAACTCCATTAACCCATACTTCCCAATGCAGATGTGCGCCAGCGCCATAGTAATCACCTGCACCGTTCACGCGGCCTGTATTTCCAACCTCACCAATGACTTGACCCTGGGTAACGAAATCCCCGGCTTTTACTTTTAGACTGTTTTGATGAAAGAAACCGCTGTAAACCCCCCATCCATGGTCAATAAACACTGTATTGCCGCGTACCGTAAGTTCATCAGCAAAAACCACCTGACCATCAGCCGGCGCATAAATTGGTAAAGTAATCCCTCCTCCAAAATCTATTCCACCATGGAAGGTAACTTCAGGATTGCCATTATACGTTCGACGTGTTCCAAAAAGTGAATTGTAATACTGATAAACAGCAGGGCTTTGAAATACCCCTTTCCAATAGCGAGTAGGGGTAACAATGGAAATCAACGATTTTACCAGTTCATTCTCGGGCTCTGTAATTGCTGGATCAATCGTTGCCGGATCTACTGTCAGTGGCGGATCTTCATCAAAGATTCCCGGATTTAATAATATCTTTTGCGAAAAACTAAAGTTGCTGCCATTATTATTTATTCCTGATAATGTGAAATCTGTCAGTCCAGGCTCAGCAAGGGCATAAACTCCTTGCAAAGCGTAATAAACGCCATCTTCTTCACTCTGGAAATGCAAGGGCATACCGTCCAAGGAACCAGAAAGCTGAACAGGATTGGCGGATTTTACTTTAATGGTGACTGTATTACCCTGCACAAGAGGGAGAGGATTTACTTCTACGACCTGAAAAATCGGGGCAAACAGACTCACTTGTTTGGTCGAATCGCTTTGTTGATCAAACACCGCTGTGTTTGGAAAAAAGTCCACCAATCTAGATTTCCGATTTAACAACAGTAAGGTTTGAGGATTTCTCTCCGCTAATACTGAAACTTCTAAAGCCGTTTTTTCAGTCGTAATGATATCAACGGGAACCAAGGCGGGATTGTCATCAGAAGTTGCAACAATAACCTCTGAGCCAGTATAAATTTGTGTTGGCGAAGTAATTTTATTAATTTTTACGATCTGATCAATATCTAGCCCATATTCAACTTCGAGATCAGATAAATGTTCACCCAATTTCGTCGTTAATATGCTTAATGTACCATGAATACCATTTAGCCCTGGGATAAGCAATTGTTGGCCTGGTGAAATGAGATCGGGATTGCTGATGGAATTTATTCTAATAATTTCTTCTGCAGTTGTACCAAAACGCTGGGCAATGTATCCAAGAGTATCGCCAGATTGAATAATGTAAATCGGGTATTCATCCTGAGCTTGAGCCTTCACAGGTGCAACCGAAAAAAGGAATGTCAGGATTAAGAAGGGGATTAATAATTTATTTAACATTTTCCAGTAACAGTTTGTCTCCGATGTTGAAATCATCATACCGGGTTTCATGCAATTCGATCGTGTATTGGGCAGGTTTGGCCGGAAAATAGATAATGTCTCAAATTGTGGTGTAAAAAGCAATTGACAAAAGAGTCATCGTGTGGTTTCTTGAAGGTCTCATACACCAATTCAAGAAAGGGAACACACGATGACCACAGCAACTATAGCAT
>DAOUGR010000007.1:0-13425 GCA_034429135.1 Anaerolineaceae bacterium
TTCCTGGATACCGTCGAGGTCTGGGCAGAGATCAGTTGGCGGTGGAGTGCAGGATCCATCATACGGATAGGTTTCCTGGATACCGTCGAGGTCTGGGCAGAGATCGGTTGGAGGTGTGACTTCACAGGCATCACCGATGCCGTCACCGTCCGTGTCAGTCTGGGTAGAATTGGCTACAGCCGGGCAGTTGTCGCAGGCATCACCAATACCATCGTTGTCTGTATCAGTTTTTTGCTTTCCGTTTATGGTTGGGCACAGGTCGTCAGTAATGCGATAGTTATCGTTTTTACTGGCTCCAGGAACATCGACAGTATATTCACCGCGATCATCGTTCTTGACCTGATAAGCCTGGATGCAGAAGTTCCCGTTGGTATCAGTGGAGATCAGGGGTGGATTCTGTGCAACAATTATTTCAGGGTCTGCTGATGCTCCACCTGGATTGCCCGTAATTGTCCAAGGGAGCGTGGTGTTTGCAGTGAATCCAGAACCTTTGATATAGATCCAATCACCAGCAAGATAATGATTCACATCCTGTTGCGAATCTGAACTACAACCACCCTTGGTGGTCCAAATTGCACCGGCGCCGCCGGCTGCAACTGGTTGCGGTGCTACGGTTAGAACGAGACCAGCAATCATCATAGCAGCAGCACCGATATAGAGCGCGCGATTGATGAATAATAATAATTTACGATTCCTGAACATAGTTTCCTCCTATTGAACATTGAAAAGAATGAATAATTTTGTCTTTAGTAAGCCGCCTCGATTGACTTCCTCCTTATCCACTTTTAAATAACAAAAAACCGACCTATTGAACTCAGGCCGGTTTCGCAATTCGCTCCCCGCGGAGACTACCCTTTCGGGAGCTGCGACCATGCTTTCCCTCCGCGGATCAATGCTTCCTGTAATACACTCCTCATGCCGGTATCATTATGGTAATAATGACACTTTTCTGGCAATTTTGGTATTTCTATTGGATTGTTGGAACAATAATAGCATAGATTATTGACAAACTTCGATTTTCTAACCAAAATTTACTTAATTTTTACGTACTTTATTATGCCTTTTATATTTCCTCCCTTAATATTTTCATATACAAAATGATTACTCAAATCATAACACCACTTTGATTCAGTTATCGGTACATATGCCGTAAAGAATCGAAGGTCAGTTCTGTAAGGTCTTTCACGATCAAATCAGCCGCAGAGAGCTTCTCGGCTGAATTGGTTGTTAAAACGGCAATGCATTTCATCCCACCACGTTTCGCAGCTTCTACCCCGGCAATGGCATCTTCGATTACCAGACACGCCTGAGGGGGAACATCGAGCATTTCTGCTGCCAGCAAGAAAACCGCCGGATCTGGTTTTCCGCGGATCGCAGCGCCGGCTGCTTCGGCCTGAAAATAGTGACGAATTCCAAGCTCATTGAGCATCGCGTCAATGTTTGCCTGGGGTGCCGAAGAAGCCACCGCTTGCTTGATGCCGCTGTCTTTGAAACATTCCAGCCAGGCAGCAACACCCGGCAGAAGTTGCGCGCTGCCACGAATACTCTCACGGAAATATTCCTCTTTACGGTCGCTGATGGCTTGAAATTCGTCTTCAGGCAGCTTGCGGTTGAGAATGGTATAAAGGATCAAACGATTGTTCATACCAAAGGTTCGAGCAAACTCGTCTTCCGTCAGGTGGTGTCCTAACTCATTGAAGATGCGTTGCCAGGCATGATAATGACCGTCATAACTGTCAACAATTACACCGTCCATGTCCCAGAGGACTGCGTGAAAAGGCAGAGAAGTTGTCATGGAGGATATTAAACCACAGAACCTGGAATTTGCTCAAAAATGTCAAAAATGACAAAAAGGATTAAAAAGCGATAAGGCTTTCCTTGTTTAAAATCAACAAATAAGGTTACCTGAAAAAATACGGAACCGGAATATCCACAATATTCCGGTTCCAACAGGAGGGGAAAACTAACCTTCTTAAGGTTCGATTTCTGTTAACCTTACTGGCCGATTTTCATCGAGTGATTTTTTAGCTGCCATGGCAATCACGACCGGTTTGCGGCCATCTAACGCGGTTACTGGTGTGGGGGAATCTTTGATCACAGCATCGATGAAATCCTGCATTTCTGCGATGAACGAATCCATATAACGCTCGAGGAAGAAGTAGAGCGGTTTTTCTGAAACAACTCCGTCGGCGCTGCTATAGACGCTGGTATTGGGAAGGTTGTTGGATACTGAAACCATACCGCCAGAGCCGAATACTTCGACGCGCTGGTCGTATCCATACACTGCCTTGCGGCTGTTGTCGATAGTGCCAATAGCACCATTGGCAAATTTAAGGGTGATCAGGGCGGTATCGATATCGCCGGCATCTCCGATTGCAGGGTCAACCAGGACTCCGCCAGTGGCGTAAACCTCAGCCACCTCGCTGCCCGAAAGATAGCGTGCCATGTCAAAATCGTGAATGGTCATGTCAAGGAACATTCCGCCGGAAAGTTTGACATAGCTGGGGGGCGGGGGGGCGGGGTCTCGGCTGGTGATACGCAGGATATGCAAATCGCCGATCTTCCCTTCCTGCACCATTTGACGAACCTTCTTAAAATTGGGGTCGAACCGGCGATTGAATCCAATCTGGCATTTGACTCCAGCTTTCTCCACAGCTTCGATCGCGTTGTCAATGGTGGCCAGGTTTTGCGAGATAGGCTTTTCACAAAAGATATGTTTGCCAGCTTTCGCTGCTTCGACCATCAGGCTGGCGTGAGTGTCGGTCGAGGAGCAGATAGCAACTGCATCAATGCTATCATCGTTCATGATTTGTTGAAAATCGGAATAGACATTGGAGACATGCAGTTTTTCAGCCAATTCGCGGGCTGCCTGCAGGTTGACGTCAGCGATGGCAGCGACTTCAGCGCCGGCAATGCGGGTAGCAAGGTTCGCGGCGTGTATCTTACCAATACGGCCGGCACCGATGACGCCGACCCTGATGTTTTTTTGAGCGCACATGATTCATTCTCCTCGAGGGTATTATTTAAAACCAATCGACCTGAGATATTCGCGGTTTCGAAGTGCCGAGTCAAACGGGCGTCCCATACCGGGTAGTACATCCTGTTCAACGACAATCCAGCCATCGTAGCCCTGGTTTTCCAGCTCGGCTTTGATCGATGGGAAATCCACTGCACCTTTGCCAAGTTCACAAAAAACGCCCTGGCCCACAGATTTGAAGTAATCCCAGCCCTCGCGGCGCGATTGTTCGGCAATAACTGGATCGCAATCTTTAAAGTGAATATGCCAGGCGCGTTTTGCGTGTTTTTGCAAGAATTTGAGGGGGTTGCCTCCTGCAAATTGGTAATGGCCCGTATCGAGGCAGAGGCCTACCAGGTTTGGATCAGTGAGAGAAAGCAGGGTCTCAATTTCGTCAGGTGTTTCTGCGTAACCCGCACAGTGGTGGTGAACCACCAGGCGCAGACCGGTTTCGCTCTTGACTGCTTCGGCGATCCGCTCCACACCCGCGGCAAAGACTTTCCACTCCTCGGCTGTCAGACCCATTTCAGGGGTGACACGTCCGGCATTGAGCGTGCGTTCAGGCACGCTTCCATTGTTATCTGCAAGCACGATGAAGGGTAGGTTTCCTTCCACAGCGGCAAGCAAACGTGCCACTTTCAGGGCGCTTTCTACTCCAGAAGGATGGTTTTTAGCATCTTTCAACGCGACTGGAACAAAGGCGCCCAGAAGGGTCAGAGATCGTTTGCGTAATTCTGACTTCAATTTGGACGGATCGGTGGGCATGAATCCCCAGTCTCCGAGCTCTGTTCCACTGTACCCAGTCTGCTGCATCTCATCCAGAACGGTGCTGTAGGTTGCCGCTTTTCCCTGAAGGTCGAACTCGAGTGCCCCCCAGGAGCAGGGAGCGTTGGCGATTTTAATCATAGGTATCTCCGAAAATCCAGAATCAATTGCCTGAACGATATTTCAAAGCGAGATCTCTAGTGATCGATCTCGCTGATCAGAACCGGGCGTTGTTCATCCAGTGAAAGAGTGGCAGCAATCCCAACGGCTGTGGCCGCACGGGCATCTTCGCCAGTGGGTGTTGGTTCGGTGCCCTCCACGATATGTCGTACAAAAGCGCGAATTTCCTCCGCGTAGGCGATGCCAAACCGTTCCATAAAATAAGGCACGGTATCGTGAGTTACGCCGGCACGGGTGAGCACCAGGGTAGCCGTCTGCTGTAGATAGCCGATCCAGAGGCTGCCCTCAGTGCCGAGGACCTCGGTACGGATGTCATAGCCATAGACGGCATTACGGCTCATATCAATGTTGCCGATGGCGTCATTGGCAAAACGTAGATTGATGACCGTGTTATCGATATCGCCCACATCTTTTAACTCTGGAAAAGCCAGGCACGCGCCTTCACTGTAAACACGGGTGACTTCACTGTCCATCAACCAGCGGGCGAGGTCAAAATCATGCACTCCCATATCGACGATCAAACCGCCACTGTTTTCACGTTTTGCGAATTCCAGGCTGGTACGTTTGGGGTCACGGCTGGTGGCTTTAAACATCACCGGTTTGCCGATTACACCTTCAAGTATCTTCTGTTTTGCCGCCACGTAAGGCGGATCGAAACGGCGCATGAAGCCCATTTGAAGTTTTACACCGGCGCGTTTGACCGCGGCAATAGCCTGATCACAGGCTTCGAGGTTCTGCGATAAGGGTTTTTCGCTGAAAATGTTTTTACCCGCGGCGGCTGCAGACATGATCACTTCAGCGTGTGTGCCGGTAGGTGAAGTGACGACCACGGCTTCTACTTCTTTTGAGTCTAACAATGCACGGTAATCTTTGTACCTGTGCGGGATGTTATATCGGCCGGCAACCTCGTTCAGTGTAGCTTCGTCGGGGTCTGCAACAGCCACCAGATCAACTTCTGAAATGGTATAGGCCAGTGTACTGGCGTACACTTTTCCCATTCTGCCTGCGCCTATTAAACCGATCTTGATGCTCATCATTTAACTCCCTGGTCATGAAATGGCCGATCAAAGGTGGTACTTTTCATTCTTGCGCTTGATTTCGTAGTCTTTGCGCGCTTTACGCACGGAAGGCATTTCAGAGGTTTCGGCAACGGCCACATCCCACCACGAATCGTAACCGGGTACCTTTACGTCGCGGTCGGCTTCCACCACAATGACCGAGGTGTGATCGAGTTTACGGACGCGCTGCAGGGCGTCCTTGAAATCTCCAAGTGAATGCGGGGTGAATACCTCGGCGCCCAGACTGGCAGCATTGGCAGCGAAATCGACCACCATGCGGCTGCCATCGAGCTGGCCAGATTCTTTGTTGCGCCGATTGAAATGGGTGCCAAATCCGGAACTGCCGATCGATGCGCTTAGCGAACCAATTGAGCCAAACCCATGGTTGTCGACAACGATAATATTGACCTTGATTCCTTCTTGTGTGGCAGTAAGAATCTCGGTTGGGTTCATCAGGTAGGTACCATCTCCAACCCACACAAACACTTCGCGGCTTGGATCGGCCAATTTCACACCCAGAGAGGCAGGAATTTCATAACCCATGCAGGAATATCCATATTCCATGTGGTACGAGCCAGGTGTTTTGGTCCGCCATAATTTATGCAGGTCTCCTGGCTGGCTGCCCGCAGCCGAGAGGATAACATCGCGCGGACCAGCCTGCTCCCAGATGGCACCGATCAACTCGCTCTGACCGGGCAGGGGAGAATGGTTGAGATGATAAAGGCGATCAGTTTCTGCTTCCCATTCTTCTTTAAGACCTTTGATATCAGCGGAATACTCAGCGGATACCCTGAAATCTTTGAGATCTTTAGAGAGTTCCTCCAGTGTGACCCTTGCATCAGCGGTGAGAGGAAGCGCGCTGTGTTTGAACGAATCCATCTCAAATACGTTTATATTAATAAAGCGTACCTGGTCATTCTGGAACGCGGTTTTAGAGGAAGTTGTGAAATCTGAATAGCGGGTACCAATGCCAATTACCAGGTCAGCGTCGCGGGCGATTCGGTTGGCTGCCAGGTTTCCAGTGGCACCGATCGCTCCCAGGCAGGCAGGGTGGTCATAAGCCAGTGAACCTTTTCCGGCCTGTGTCTCACCCACAGGAATACCGGTAAGGCGGGTGAATTTATCAAGGGCTGCGGTAGCGTCGCTGTAGAGAACCCCGCCACCAGCCACAATGAGCGGCCGTTTAGATGAATGGATGATCTCAACGGCTTGTTTGAGCAGCTGGCGGTCAGCCAGCGGACGGGCAATATGCCATACACGTTTTCGAAAGAGTTCTTCGGGGTAGTCCCAGGCTTCAGTCTGAACATCCTGAGGCATGGAGAGCGTAACGGCACCAGTATCTGCCGGAGAGGTCAACACGCGCATGGCTTCTAACAACGAGGTGACCAGCTGGTCGGGTCGGTTGATGCGGTCCCAGTAGCGTGAAACGGGTTTGAAACAGTCGTTGACGCTGATATCCTGAGTCGCTGGAGATTCAAGCTGTTGTAAGACGGGGGCTACATTGCGCCGGGCGAAGATGTCTCCGGGAAGTAAGAGGACTGGCAGCCGGTTAATCGTGGCTAACGCAGCACCGGTGACCATGTTTGTGGCACCAGGACCGATGGATGAAGTGCAGGCAAAGGTCTGCAAGCGGTTCCGGGCTTTGGCAAAGCCGCTGGCAAAATGCACCGCAGCCTGTTCGTTGCGCACCATGATGTATGGAAAATCTGGGTTTTGCTGCAGCGCCTGGCCGATGCCGGCCACGTTACCGTGCCCGAAAATACCCAGAATACCGGCGAAGAACTGGAACTCCTCACCATCACGTTCTACGTATTGATTCTTAAGAAATTTCACCAGAGCTTGAGCGGTGGTTAGACGAATGGTTTTCATGGGTTCTCCGATGATATAGGATCAGGCAGGTTTGATATCAGGATTTGGGATCATGAAATCCCGAATCACACCCTGAAGATCATGATACGAAGCGATGAATCCGCGCAGGGTTCGAACAGTGGCTCCATACCTGTCAAATTCATCAATGGTCATGCCATTCGGTTCGTATGCGCGGCGAAAATCGGGGATCTTGGTCAACATCTCATTGATGATCGCTGGATCGACAGGGTTATCCATGCGTTCTTTTACTTCGATATCGCTGGCATTGATCTTTAACTGCCATTCGTAAGGGATGGTGAGGACGATATCGCCACCGATCAATTCAGACCAGTGTCCCAGATGCCGGTAAGCGGCGCCCAGCAGACGGGTGTGGTAGCCTTTCTCTTTAAAAATGCCGTAGGCACGCTTGAGGCAGGCAATCCCCGCCCAATCCATCACGGCAGGATCAACATCGTATCCCTCGCGTTTCGATACAGCCTTCATCCAGTCATCGGTGCGCCCGATCATGATCGTACACACCGGCGACATTTCTTCTATAGATTTTCCCTCTGCCGTGCGGCGGTTTAACCCACGTTCCACTGCTTCAGCCACAGCGAGTGCCTGAGGGACGGTGAAGTTGACTGTGGCGTTGATTGAAACACCCTGGTAGGTGGCTTCTTCAATGGCAGCGATGCCGGCTTTGGTTACGGGGGCCTTAACCTGAATGTTTGGAGCCAGTGTGTTGAAATGGATTGCGTGTTCAGCGATAGCTTTGGGGTTGCGATAGAACTGGGGATTGGTCTGGATGGAGAGGCGGCCTTTTTTGCCTTTGTAATGATCGTAAGCGGGTTTGAGCAGACCAGCACCGCGTACGGCCATCTCTTCGATCAGCTTCCAGGTGATTTCAACCTCTGACCAGGTTGGATTCTCATCGATGATCTGGTAAATTCGATCTTTCCAGAGGTGCATTTCTTTTTTAAGGACGTTGTGAACGATGGTCGGGTTAGTGGTTGCTCCCACTGCTCCGTTCTCAATGGCATAAGTTAATTCTTCAATCGAACAGGAATCATTCCAGTAATCGGTTGCAGTGGTTGAAACGGTCTGGTGCAGTTTACTTTTATATTCGGTCATCTCAAACTCCTTATTTTTTCTCGTTCATTTCCAGGGTAACAATTGGAAGGCGCGAATCTTTTGTTTTCCAGGTGTCTTTAATCCAGGAATATGCCGGATCGTCGGTGGCAGCCAGTGACTGATCGGAACCGGCCAAAATGTTGAGATAATATGCGGTGTACCCGTGCGCGGCGACCACCGGGTGGTAACCCTCAGGTGAAAGAACCAGCTGATCGTTTTGCACCAGCATGAGCTCGTCGATATGCCTGTCGTCAGTATAGATGCGCTGATACGCGTACCCTTCAGGGCGGTCGATCTTGTAAAAGTAAATTTCTTCGAGGTCGGCCTCGAGAAGGTTCCCTGCAGAATCAACGCGGCGGGTATCATGTTTATGCGGGGGGTAGGAGCTCCAATTGCCCGAAGGGGTGTAAACTTCAACGACCACCAGGCGTTCGCAAGCGAAGCCAGGCGGGATCATTTGATTGATCTGGCGAGAAGCATTTTCACCACCGCGCAACTCGATATTGACTTCCTCTGGTCGAACCAGTCGGGCCGGGAAATCGCGGCTGGCGGCTGCCCATCCACAGGCAAAATCCAATACCTCACTCACAGGTTTAACAGTGAAGGAAGTATTGCGTGAAAGATACAAAGTGGTGGGCATGCCGTGAAAAACATCCTTGCGGCTGCCGATGTTTTTCCATTCCCCGGCTGAAGAAGTGACATCAGCAGTGCCACCGAAGATGACCAATGCCAGTTCGTTGCCGCCGGTGTTGAAATGCCATTCCTCATCGGCTTTGAGCCTGACTGCCTGAAAGCTGAGGTGTTCCCACCCCGCGCTTTCAGGTGTAACTGTGAGGTATTCGGGGCGGGAATGGTCAGGTGTTACCAGTAATTTTGATTTTTTCGAAATCATGATCACTCCTTGGGGTGGTGTGCAGCGGTGGATTCGCGAACCAGAAGTTGACCGCGGATCAGGCGTGTTGGATGTTTATTATTTCCGTCTGGGCCCTGTCCTCGATTGATGAGATCAAGCAGCATGCGCGCCGCCTCGCTTCCGATCAAACGCTTGGGCTGGTCAAAAGTGGTCAGGGCAGGGGTGGTATAAGCCGAATAGGAAATATTATCGAAACCAGCAAGCGACACCTGACCCGGGACGTCAATGCCTTCCTGCTGCATGACTTTAAGAGCGCCGATGGCCATCAAATCGTTAAAGCAGAAGATCGCACTTGGCAGGCGCGGCAGGGTAAGGAGGGTTTTCATGCCCTCGATCCCATGATCTATGGTACTGCCGGTTGTGCCAATCATTAATTCAGAATCGACCGGAAGGCCGGCGTCGTCCATCGCCTTTTGAAACCCGCGAATACGATCACGATTAATGCGCCCGGCATGCTCATTACCAATATAGGCAATACGAGTGTGGCCGAGCTGTATCAGGTGGCGGGTAATCTCCTGTGCGCCAAAAACATCATCATGGGCAATGGAGTGGTCATAATTTCGTGGAGATTGATTATTGATGACCACGATAGGAATACCGTATTTGGTAAGAGAATTCGAATGCTCGCGGCTGAAGTATAAGGAACCAATAATGACGCCGTCTACACGGTGTTCACCGAAAGCCTGGACGATGGATTTTTCTTGAGAGCAATCGAGATTGGAAGAAGCCACAAAGATGCTGTATCCGGTCCCTTTCAGCGCGTCTTCAATGCCCTGCACAACTTCTCCAAAATAAGGATTATCGATGCGGCTGACAATGACTCCAAGCACACGGGAGCGGTTGGTTTTTAACCCGCGGGCTGCCGCGCTGGGCAGATATCCCATCTCTTCTGCCAGATTGCGAATGTAAGCAGCTGTTTTTTCAGGGATAAGGGAATTACCGTTCAAAGAACGGGAAACTGTGGCGTGAGAAACGCCTGCTGCCTTAGCGATATCCTTGATCGTAACCGGCAAAACGCACCTCTTATGCACACGTGTGCATTTATCATAGCAAATTGAGGTAAAAAAGTCAAGTTGATATCGTAAAGACCGAGAATGTCGAAAGGAAAGAAAAGGGGAATGGAGAATCAAGAAGGAAACCTGATCGGGTTTCCTTCGATATTGTGACAAATTGTTGATGGTGGATAAGATCTGACTACCTTAAACCGCTTTCTTTTATCAGGCGAGGGACGATCGATTCCCAGGTAACCGACATGAAATGGATGCCTCGCACGTGTGGCAGCTTCTTAATCTTCTCGATCATTTCGAGGGTCATTTGAACGGATTCTTCACGCGGGTCAGAGGAGGCTTCCATGCGCTGGATATAGGTCTCGGGCACGCGCACACCGGGTATCGCGTTCATGAAATGGGCCGCATTCACACTGCGTATAGGTGAAATACCAACCAGCAGTCCGGCGCGCTGCAGGACTTCGCGGCGTTCCAGTGCTTCAAGATAGGCTTCGAAGCGATTCAGGTCGAATACCAGATTGGTCTGCAAAAATTGTGCGCCAGCGTTGACCTTCTTTTCCTCTCGGATGGCCTGGATGAGGGGTGTGGAGGAATTCGGCGAACCTGCAGCTCCCAAGAAAACTCGCGGCACGCACTTGATCTCACGGCAGTCAAGGAAGCGGCCTTCGTCGCGCATCTGACGCAGGATCCATAATGATTGAATGGCATCCAGGTCCCAGATATCCATGCGGCCGTTTGGCGGAGGACCAAGCCGTGGGTGATCACCGGTGAGGCAGAGGATATTGCGAATTCCAAGCGCAGCCGCGCCGAGAACTTCACCCTGCAGCCCCATGCGGGTGCGATCGCGGGCAGCGATTTGTAGTACTGGTTCGATGCCCTGCTGCAAGGCGATCAGGGAGCAGGCGAGGGAAGACATGCGCGGGGTGGCGGAAGGATTATCGGTAAAGTTTACAGCTTCTACCAGGCCTTTGAGCGGCATGATTTTCTTAATCAGATCGTCAGGGTTGGCGGTCAACGGGGGTGACACTTCAGCCGTCAGCACCAGACTTTCTTCTCTCAATGCTCGTTCAAGGTGGGATACTGGATCGTGTGGTGTAGCCGGGTGGGGCAGTGCGTCTCCATTCCACCAATCTGGCTGCCGGATTTCGAGGAAGAAATCATTCCACTTACGGCGGCGTTCTTCAGGGCGGGCGCTTAACCCGCGCCACACAGCCTTCGCGCCACCATGTTTCTTCAGGTGTCCCATCAGGTCCAAAAAGGCTGAAGTACCGGTTTTATCCCAATCCAGCGGAGGCAGCACTTCCATCAATCGGTCCAGTCTGCCCATTTTTTCTGCGCGCTCGTAAATCTTGTACCAGATACACGGTCGGGTAGGATCCACGTAGCAATGCTCGGGTGTGGAACCACCGCAGGGCCCGTTGCGCAGACCTTTGGGGCATTCCATGGGGCAGATGAAAGCCGTTTCCTGCAGCAGGCAGTTGCCGCACATACGGCAGCCGAAAAGCGCACCTTTAACGGAGCGTTCGAGCCAGGTGAAGATCTTTTCGGGCAGCGGACGGTTCTTGAAGGGTCGGTAGGCGGCCTGCCAGCGGCGGGCGGGTGTGAATCCGGGCATTTCATCCTCCGGGAAGTAGATGGGGCAATTATACCCTTTCAAAGAAAGAATCCTTGTATAATTCTTTTCACGAGCAAAACAATTTTAAAAAAAAGAAAGCGTTATCAGGGGGGGATAAATTTGAGTATGAGGATTCCATTTACGCATCTCGATCAAAAAGCTTGGATTCGATTAGCGATCTTTGCTGTCATCGGATTTTATATTGCCTATATTGGGGCTAGTGTCATCAAACACAATACGTTTATCGGGTTGGGTGCTGACATGCTTGCCTTTTGGAGTGCGGGAAAGGTGGCCGACATTCAGGGATTTGATTATATTTACAATATTGAATCATTGAGAGCGACGCAAAATGCCGTACTTATGACACTTGGTCTTTCTATCGAGAAGGCAAACACGATCCCTGCACCGCTGCCGGCCTTTTTTCTGATACCGTTTCAATTTTTATCCAGGTTATCGCCCGTAGTCGCTTATTGGGGATTTACATTTTTCTCCCTGATCGGATCTGCACTTTACCTGTGGTTTTTCATTAAGCAAATGAAGGTTCAATCGCCTACAACGATATCAAACAGCATGTTATGGCTATTGATGTTGTTTTCCTATCCGATTTTTCAAAATTTTTTTTCTGGCCAGGTAGAAATTGTCCATTTAATCTGCTGTGGTGAATTTATCCGCAATTCAGATAAGAAAAAACCATTTCTGGCTGGTCTGTGGCTGGGAGGAATGTTAATCAAACCCCAGGTATTGATATTAATCATCCCGGGATTGTTGCTGCTAAAAAACTGGAAAGTCCTTTATGGGTTCGCAGTATCATCATTTGTTATTCTTGGAGCATCGCTGGCGCTGACGGGGATGGATGGCATGATTACCATGATAAACCTCTGGCTGAAATATGTACCGGGAATTGCGACCAACTCTCCGGAAACGATGATGAACTGGCGCATGATCGGAATTCGCCTGAGTGAATGGATCAATTCATCCGCGGGTTGGATCATAGCTATTGTTGGAATGCTGGTCACAGTTCTTGCTGTGTTGTTATTGATAAAATCTCAACCGGCATTCGGATCAAAGCAATGGTTTTTGATCGTCTTTGCCTTATTCGCTGCCACCTGTACCGTCACCTGGCACTCTCACGTTCACATGGCAATGGTTTTAATCCCCTTTATTGTTTACATTAAAACGGCAGGCTATTTACAGGATCGATTGTTATACAGCTGGGTATTGATTCCACCACTATTGATGATCATTACACTCGTTATTGAGGTGATCCTACAAATGGTTTCAATTCCTCCTATTTATAAAATGATTGCATTTGTCAGTGGTTTGTGTGAGTTCATCTTCTGCTTGATTTTCGTTGCGATGGTGCGCCATCAGTTAAAATCAGCTGGAAAGCAAATGCAATAAGAGCTTCATCAGATTTCACGATTAACATTTAGGGATTTTTCTAATTTGATATTATGTTCACAATAGAACAGAGTTATGGAATTTTAATCAATTGCAAGGTATGTTATTCGGGTATACATCCAGGTTCTAGTAAAATGCTTATGACTGTTGAGGATCTTCATGAATAAATGGCTAAAAAAGGTTCCATTTTTTCCAGTAATATTTGCGATCAATACTGTGCTTGTACTTTATCTAGCGAATTATTATAGTACCTCTCCCAACGATGGTTTGCGCGTGTTGATAATCGTTTTGTTATCTACGATATTTACATGGCTGATATTACAAATCATTATCAAAAACGTGCATAAAACAGCAATTATCCTTTTTATCAGATAATGTCTCAAATTGTGGTGTAAAAAGCAATTGACAAAAGAGTCATCGTGTGGTTTCTTGAAGGTCTCATACACCAATTCAAGAAAGGGAACACACGATGACCACAGCAACTATAGCAT
>DAOUGR010000008.1:0-9840 GCA_034429135.1 Anaerolineaceae bacterium
AAATGCTATAGTTGCTGTGGTCATCGTGTGTTCCCTTTCTTGAATTGGTGTATGAGACCTTCAAGAAACCACACGATGACTCTTTTGTCAATTGCTTTTTACACCACAATTTGAGACATTATCTTTGAAAATGGAATCAAGCAAGTAGAGGTGAGTTTTGTGATGATCGTTTATATCTTCTTGATATTAGGTGCTGCTATTGCTTTAATATCAAGTTTGGCTGATTCTCGCATGTTCAGCATCATCGGCGGAGTGGGCATCTTATTCGGGTTGGTTCTCTTCTCTTTGGGTATGCCTGGAATATTTAATAAAATCGGGATTTCTTCGATGTCATTGGTAGACTTTTATTCATCCCTGGGGTTGGGTTGGTTCCTTGCATTGGTTGGTGCGTTTTTGATCATGATGGCTGGCGTATTTCAATTCGACTTGAGGAAAAAGATGCGACCATGAACTGGACATGCTGACAACAACGCCTTCATCCATCTTTAGTAACTCAAAAAAAAATTATGGATGCAAAGTTTTTTTGAAATCATTTAAATTTTATTATTGTCTGCATATTGGAATGGAGAATGAAAAAAACGCTGTGTTCACGGTTACATCATTGATTGGATCACTCACGTTAAGGGCAAGAATCAGAAAATTGGTCAGACCATTTCTGTGCAAGATTTGACATTTCCACCATTGCACCCGCGACTACCCACATGCTTTAATGGATGGTTGAATCATCTGGATGTGTGGAGACAGGATGCACAAGATTTTTCAATCGTCTCGAACGCTTCAGTATCAGCAAACTCAGAAATAATTGATATAGGAAAAACACATCTATGTCCCATCTTTCTTCCTCAACAATTTGGCGCATAATTCCCCTGGCAGCACTCATTGTCGTAATTTTCATCCTGCAACTTCCTTCTGAATTACGTGTACGGTTAGAAGCGGTGAATGCCCCACGACTTGATTTCGGGTCTCAAACCGTCATTGTTAGCGGCGATGAAAGGATTTTTACCCTGTTTGCAGCGCTTAATGCTGCCGGATTCGATCGTGAATACCAGGGCATCCCTATGTCCCCCATCCGTCAGCAAATCCGTGCAGAATTGAATGGGAAGGATATCCCCAGCCTGAAACACCTGAAACCCTATTTTGACCGAATACCCGACTATCAATTGGTGGTATGGGCTTTGCAACGGGGACCAGCGCCAGAGTTTGGCCGTGCTGAGGCGGGTTGGTGGGTTACGACACGCGCCGCAACCTTCGATGGCCTATCTACCGCCTTGAGCGATTTCTACAAGGAAGCCGATATCGCCGATCTATGGCAACAAGTAGGCCCTCAGTACGCTGCTGAAATTGCGCATTGGAAGCCGTTGGCTGAAACTTCGCTCACCGAAATTCAAACCTATCTGGGTGTAACAGAACTTCCCTTCCATCAATTGGTGGTCATCCCCAACCCGTTAGATTCATACTACAGCGGTAATGGCCCCCAGATAAACGATACTGCATATGTAGTGGCTGGCCCAACTGAAACTGACCTGAGTATGAAAGGGCTAATTGAGCATGAGATCCTTCATTCGATTATTGGACCCATGCTTGATAAAAACTTAAGTGTGATACGATTGGCGCAGAGAATCCGTTTATTTGCGGTTCTTAGAAAGAGCATGCCATCTGGCTATGGAACATGGTCGAGTGCCGTTGAAGAATCATTGATTCGTGCAATGGTCATTCGAATGCTTAATGACGAGGCATTACGCAATACCATGATCGAGCAAGAGGAGAACAACGGATTCCTTCTGATCCGTCCCCTTTCTCAAGCTTTAGAAATGTATGAACAAAGTCATCAATCCTTTGAGAAATACCTTCCAACGTTGTTGGAAACTATTAACAATATTCAACTTCCATAATGATTTTCGACCATTGCCCTCTTAAGTAATTGATAAAAGAATATTTGTTCCTCAATCAACTTAAAATGCTTCTTGTAATTCAGTCTCTTTAGGCGATCAGCAAGTAGTAAAAGATCAGAGAATCCTCTGGCACTTTTATTTAACTATCACCCTCCATTTAATTTTATAAATTGTGTGCATAGTGCGATTTAGGCATCGGAGATTTTTTAATAAAACTCTGGAGGGGACGAACCCAATCTATTATTGCTATAATGAATTTTAAATATGCTTTTTTTTCTGCTGTTTGCATTTTCAATCCATTGAATATCATGTTGCCGGGTGTATAGCGATGAGGAGTAGAAATGAAACCCTTCAAAAAGATCCTGGTTGTTTTTGAGAATCAATCTGATAACCGCGCGTTGATCGAACAGGCGATCGATCTGGCCCAGAAAAATCAGGCGGCCTTAACCGTGATAGATGTCATAGAAAAGTCACCCCAGGATTTTTCTAGGCCGGCAAAAAAACACCCAGGGGATAGACACACACAAATTCCAATTATTGAGGAATTCCTTCCTGATGCTTCGCTATCAACCAGAACGCAAGCACCAATGAAAGAGGTAAAAGATGTAGCCGGTCATTCAGAAAAACGAACGATCGACATTCTGGAATACGTCAAGCAGGAAGAACAACGTGATCTCCAAAAGTTTGTCACCACGATCCAGCAGGCTGGAATTCAAACAGCCAGCAAAACAATTGTCGGCGTTCCATTCATAGAAATTATCCGAGAAGTCTTGCAAAACCAGTACGATCTGGTAATGATGACAGCAGAAGGAAAAAGTGGACTGAAACAGACATTATTAGGCAATACCTCTCTGCACCTGATGAGGAAGTGCCCCTGCCCGGTATGGGTGATCAAACCAGGCCAGCCGAATCATAATCGTCGTATATTGGCTGCCGTAGATCTGGTTCCGGATGACAAAGAAAGGATCGCTCTGGCCAGGAAAATCATGGATCTGGCAACATCACTTGCACGATTGGGGCATGATCAACTATTGATCCTGCATGCCTGGAGTCTATTCGGAGAATCCATTTTGCGGGGACGGGCCGGAGTGTCAGATGAAGAGATAGAGAACCTGCTCATAGAAGCGAAAACCTCGCATCGAGATTGTTTAACGGAATTGCTAGAAAATATTCCATTAGATGAAATAAAATTCGAAGTCTATTTGTTGAAAGGGAATGCGGGAACTTTGATCCCCGAGTTCGCCCAGGCAAAGGCCGTTGATCTAATTGTAATGGGCACTTTGAGTCGAACAGGCATCGCAGGTTTCTTCATTGGGAATACAGCTGAAAAAGTCTTGCAGCAGGTAGATTGTTCAATTCTCGCGGTTAAACCAGAAGGCTTTGTTTCTCCGGTGAAAATCAACACTTAGAGAATAATACGCATTGAGTTTTGCGTCTTTTCTCTTAAGAGTCTTTACTCGTCTGATGAATAAGGAACTTGTATTTAAAAGCAAATGGACGAGATATACCAGAACCAAAGTAATCGAATCGTATTTGATTGTTCTTTATTATGTGGGTGGCAGCATCAAACGCAGAAAAACCAATATGGGATATTGAGATGACAAAAAGAATTCTACAAGGTGCCTTCTGGATTTTTGTTTATCTATTTATTACTCTTGCTCCGTTGATCATCCTTCTGGTTGGACCGCGTCCAGCCGGTCGTGAATTTTGGCGTGATCTTTCGGTAGGTCTGGGTTTTTCTGGGTTCTCAATGCTGGGGTTACAGTTTGTCTTGACTGCTCGTTTTAAGGCGATTAAAGCACCTTATGGCAGCGATATCGTGTATTTTTTTCACCGGCAAATATCCCTGGTCACCTTTTTGTTGATCTTAGCTCATCCTTTGATCCTTTTTACCTTTGATATCCGGCTTTTAAGCTTATTGAACTTAGCAACGGCACCCTGGGCTGCCCGGTTCGGGGTGGTTTCGCTTTTATCGGTGGGGGCGTTAATCGGCCTTTCGATCTGGCGAAAGAAACTGCGTATTGAATATGACCGATGGCGAATCTGGCATGGAATTCTGGCAATCGCTGCTGTTGCACTCGCAATGACCCATATCGAGCTGCGAGGATATTATCTCAACACTTTTTGGAAACAACTCTTCTGGGGCATATATGGATTTCTTTGGATAGGTATTTTGGCCTGGGTGAGAGTGATCAAACCGATTCTCTTATTGAAAAATGCTTACCTGGTTGAAGAAGTCATTCCTGAACGTGGCAATGCGGTGACAGTCCTGCTGTGCCCCTCAAAAAACAAGGCGATCACCTTCTCACCAGGTCAGTTTGCCTGGATCACAGCCTGGGACTCTCCTTTTCAAGATCACGAGCATCCATTTTCTTTCTCTGGCAGCGCAGAAAATAAAAACCGTTTATCTTTTACCATCAAAGAATTGGGGGATTTTACTGCCCGGATCAAGAATTTATCTAAAGGTCAAAGGGTGTTTGTAGATGGCCCTTATGGCTCTTTTAGTATCGATCGTCATCCACATTCCAGAGAGTATGTTTTCATTGCCGGTGGTATCGGCATCACGCCAATCATGTCAATGTTGCGTACATTATCCGATCGGGGTGATTCACGACCTCTCACCCTTATCTATGCCAATAAAACCCTTGATTCGGCCACTTTTCTGGAAGAAATAGAAAAACTGCCATCAAAATTGAACCTCAAAATTGTTCATGTACTTGAATCACCACCTGACGGTTGGACTGGCGAAAAGGGTTTTGTGAATACCGAGGTTTTATTGCGGCACTTGCCAGAAGAGCGCAAACCGAACTGGTTTGAAATTTTTATCTGTGGACCAGGGCCAATGATGGAAGCGGTTGAAAAGTCATTATCCCGGCTTGGCATTCCCGTGGGTGATTATCACTCAGAACGGTTTGATCTGGTTTGAGGAGGATTTATGCGCCACCGAATTGCGACTTGGATTGCTATCTCCATAGGGATCATCGTGGTCTGTCTGGCACTTGTCTTTGCATTCCTTCAACAAAGTCATTAATCTATCTAGAGAGATTCAACCGAGGGAGAAAACGATGAAGACAATTGAAAAGTGGCTTAGGATATTCGAACGCATCATTGTAGGCAGTTTGATTGTGATGATGATTGTGGTAATTCTATTGTCCACTATTCAATTAGGGTACATCTTAGTATTGGATATTATTACTCCGCCAGATTATTTACTGGAAATCGATGAATTGTTAGATATTTTTGGTTTCTTCATGCTCATATTAATCGGCGTTGAGCTTCTTGAGACGATACGGGCTTATTTGAACGAACATGAGGTTCACGTCGAAATTGTGCTAGAAGTAGCCCTCATCGCCGTCGCACGGAAAGTTGTCATCATTGATGTTAAGGAATACTCCTCAGGAACGCTCCTTGCTATTGCAGCTATCGTTCTATCATTAGCAGTGGCTTATTTTCTTCAGAAATACAAACGAAAACAACTTCAAAAACGAGAGAGTAATCAATAATTGATTAAATCCCATATTATCGTGAAACAACCAGAGATCGTCACATCAGGAATACGATCTTTTTCCTCATGAAGATAAAAAAACAGATCATGAGAAAGTATTGACGTTTTGCCCTTTTCAAGAAAAGGGCAAATGAATTTAAATCTGCTTTGCAATCGAAGCTTACTGATAGATTATTGGCATCTCTAATAGGCAAATGCAGGATATAAAAAAATTCTACATCTTCCGGTAAATCTGCGAAACACTTTGATCTTATCGAAAACCCTTGATATAACTGGTTAGCTGCTCTACATGAAACTCCAATTCTTCAATAATATCTTTGACAACGTCACCAACCGAAATGATCCCTACCAGATCATCACCATCCATCACGGGTAAATGGCGAATATGATGGTCTGCCATCAGGGTCATACAATCATTCACGGTTTGATTCAGACCAACCGTGATTAATTCCTTCGTCATCACTGTTTCGATTTTCGTTAAAGCCGGGTCTTTGCCGGCAGGTCCAATCTTGCGGGCAAAATCGCGCTCCGTAAAAATTCCAACAACCTTTCCAGCTTCGGTGACCACCAGCGAGCTAATTCGTTTCTCTGCCATTAATTGCATGGCATTGGCTACGGTCTCATTTTTTGAAATCGTGCAAACCTGAGTACCTTTTGCTTTCAACAGCTGGCGAACGGTATTCATTTTCACCTCCGGTTACTATATAAATCTGAACAACGAGTGATTATCACTTAAGATATCTAATCTGTGGTTACGAGCCCATCTTAGAGCAACCCTCTACCCAGACTATTTCGTAGGTTTGCTAACCTTGCGACGAATCCATTTTTCTATCTCAATAATAACGTATGCAGCCAAACCAACCCCCAGCACGTCCAGCCAAAGCGATAAAGAAAGCGGTGCACTGCTGAACAGCGCGTTCATGAAAGGTGCATAGGTAAATAGCAACTGGATCAGCGCCATCAAAATTGCTCCGCCAATCGCCCACCAGTTGGAGAAGAAACCCAGCTGAAAAGGTGAAAGTGTTAACGAACGCACATTGAACAGATAAAAGAGTTCGACAAAAATGACCACATTTACGGCTACTGTACGAGCCTCAGCCAATGAAGCTCCCCTTGTGAGTTCATACTCAAACAAACCAAAGGCTCCTGCAAGGATGATCACGCTGACCAGTAGAATGCGCCAAAGCAATACGCGATTCAGAATGGGAGAACTCGGGTCACGTGGTTTGCGTTGCATTAATCCGGGTTCCTTGGGTTCGAGAGATAGCGCAAAGCCCAGAACGGCCACAGTTACCATGTTGATCCATAGAATTTGAATCGGAAGGATCGGCAGCGCCACACCTAGCAAGATCGCAGTTAATAACACCAGACCCTCACCCATATTGGTCGGAAGCGTCCAGGTGATAAATTTAATTAAGTTATCGAAAACTCCTCGGCCTTCTTCGATTGCAGCTTCAATAGAAGTAAAGTTATCATCCGTAAGAACCATATCGGCTGCTTCTTTTGACACATCGGTTCCAGTGATACCCATTGCGATACCAATATTCGCCTGCTTAAGCGCCGGGGCGTCGTTGACACCATCACCGGTCATTGCCACCACATGACCGCGGGCCTGCAAGGCTTCGACCAGCCGCAATTTTTGCTCTGGCGCAACCCGTGCAAAAACGTTGATTTTTTCAGCTTTTTCGATTAATTCAGCATCAGACAATTGCAAAAGTTCCGCACCAGTTAACACTTCTGAACAACCATCCTGGCATAAACCAATTTGCTTTCCAATGGCAGCAGCGGTGAGAGCATGGTCTCCGGTGATCATTTTAATAACAATGCCCGCCTGTTGACTGACGCGAATCGCATCAACTACCTCAGGCCGGGGAGGATCTATCATACCCTGGAGACCCAGAAGAGTTAGATGATCCATATCGGCATAGCTGATTTTTTTTGCACCTGGTCTTTTCCAACGAGCAAATGCCAATACACGCAAGCCTTTCGCACTCATTTCTTCAACTGCGCGCTGAAACTCATCCCTTCTGCATGTAATTTCCTGCCCGGAAGAATCTAGTGCCCCAGCACAACGTTCGAGCAACACTTCGGCCGCTCCCTTAATGTAAACCGTTCCATCTTCGTGCAATGTGGCCATGTACTGGTGCTGAGAATCAAAAGGAATTGTATCCACTCTCGTAGAATTGGTTTTTTCAGCCAGAGAGGGCAATGCTTTAAGGGCAGACACCAATAATGCGCCTTCTGTTGGGTCACCTTGCACCAGCCATTGTCCATCTTTCTCAGAGAGTTGACTGTCGTTACAAAGAAAGCCAGCTTTGAGCGTCTCACTGACGGCTGCATCGCTTTGCCAGTTGCCTGAGATTTCTCCCTCTGGCTGGTAACCTACCCCGCTAATGGCATAAGACCCAGCCAGGGTGAAAATTTCTTTCACGGTCATTTGATTCTGAGTAAGCGTGCCTGTCTTATCAGAGCAAATGACAGTTGTTGAACCCAATGTTTCTACTGCCGGCAGATTGCGGATAAGAGCACGGCGGCGAGCCATCCTTGAGACGCCAATCGCAAGTGTTACGGTGATTGCAGCAGGAAGACCTTCGGGGATAGCCCCTACTGCTAAAGCCACCGCCACCATAAAAGTGTCGATAAATGATTGACCACGTAGGATGCCAATTCCAAAAGTGATTCCTGCTAAAACGAGAATGGCAATTAATAACGTCCCACTAAATTGGCGAATTCTACGGGTCAGCGGAGTTTCTAATTCAGCGGCGGTAGAAATCAAAGTAGAAATTCGCCCCACCTCACTGTCGTCTCCGGTAGCCACAACAACACCGGTCGCTGTTCCAAAAGTTACATAAGTTGAGGCATAGGCCATGTTCAATCGATCTGCCAGCACCGCATCGCGCTCGATCTGCAGGTTGGCATCTTTCTCCACCGGTTGTGACTCTCCAGTAAGTGCTGCTTCAGTTACACGAAGGTCACGGGATGATAACAACCTCATATCGGCCGGAACACGAGCGCCAGACGATAACTGGACGATATCACCCGGCACCAGTTCTGATGCTGGCAAGCGTAGAACTTTCCCGCTTCTGATCACCGTTGCTTCAGTGGTTATTGTCTCGGCTAACGCAGCAATAGAGCGTTCAGCACGCGCCTCCTGAACAAAGCCAACAATGGCGTTAATCAACACCACACCAAAGATGACAGCTGCATCCACTGGATCTTTTAACACAGCGGTGATAACACTGGCAACCAGTAGAATGATCATTAAGGGGTTGTTAAATTGTTGAAGAAAGCGAACGAATAAACTTTTCCCTTTTTTAGGGGTTAGCACATTTAAACCAAA
Source organism: Anaerolineaceae bacterium (assembly GCA_034429135.1). Lineage (GTDB taxonomy): Bacteria > Chloroflexota > Anaerolineae > Anaerolineales > Anaerolineaceae > UBA6107. Next base: position 8,738 of record DAOUGR010000008.1, read on the forward strand.
GCGCTCCTGGCGATGTTTGATTTCAAAAATATCCAATCCTTGCTGGAGATTTGTATCGAGTAGATCGAGAACTTCATTTTTGGGGAGATGGTGCCAGTGCTTTCCAAACAGGGTATCCATTAGGGTATCCTCTTTATTCTTCTAAGAAAAAGAACCACCAGGCATCAAATATTTCGTTTCAATTATTATCCTATATATCCACAACGCACACAACTATGTAAAAAAATTGGTTAGTTTTGACCAAATCATAAGCAGTGGAAAATTCACTAAAATCTATGCAGATTTATGGATAGAAAAACCCTGTTACTCCTCAACCCACACACCAGCATGATCTTACCGGTTGCTTTTATAGAGTCAAAACTTTTCAAGTGTAGGATTTTTGGCTGGTGATGTTGCTAAAGCAATCATTGACTAATCAATTCGGTTTTCTGAATTCGTTACGTGGGAAACTGCGCCGTGAACCCGATTTACACCCTCCGCTAGAAAAAAACCTGAATTAAAAATTCTCTTGTTTTTTGTCAATTTTCTATGTTGTAATAGGATCCTTTCATTTCTCGATAAGATGGTGAAAATAAGCATCAAAGGTTATTAATTTCATATTGTCCATTTTTATGGGAAACGATATAATACATTCATTATTATGAATATAAATTCGCGTGAAAACCCTCCTGATCAAATTGCAAAATTATTAGGGCATATTCAGCAATCGGCTCGAATAAAAATACTCTTAATCATCGATCAGAGTGAAACCTGCGTTTGTCATATTGAAGCCATACTGGGTATTCGCCAGGCAGCGATATCGCAGCATTTGATGTCTTTGCGAAAAGCCGGACTGGTTACCACCCGCCGTCAAGGGCGCCATATTTATTACCGACTTCAAAACAGTGAAATTCTCGATCTTCTGTATCAAATTGGACGTTTCGTTGGCATTTCTGAATCTGCGATGAAACAATATTCTTTAAGACCCTATCCAGGGTGTTCCTGATAATGTCTCAAATTGTGGTGTAAAAAGCAATTGACAAAAGAGTCATCGTGTGGTTTCTTGAAGGTCTCATACACCAATTCAAGAAAGGGAACACACGATGACCACAGCAACTATAGCA
>DAOUGR010000009.1:0-115007 GCA_034429135.1 Anaerolineaceae bacterium
AAATGCTATAGTTGCTGTGGTCATCGTGTGTTCCCTTTCTTGAATTGGTGTATGAGACCTTCAAGAAACCACACGATGACTCTTTTGTCAATTGCTTTTTACACCACAATTTGAGACATTATCACTTAATCAATTCCAAGAGTGTCAATTCATTGAATTATTGTGTTCCACAAATATTATTTTGTACCCGCCTTTCTGTGGCAGCAAATGTACCGTGTGCTTGTGTTTTTACGAATGATTTAAATTTTGAGGAATACATGAATGCCCACCAGAGACTTCACTCCTTATTTTCCCCCTTTTGGAATGACGATTCTTACACTCTCCATTTCTTCAGAACATTCTTTTGCATATCAATGAATCAGTTACACCACCAGGGTTTTCTCTTCAGGCAATACAACCAACCTGTAATCAATTTTTCAGACTGTTTTTGTATTTTCAAGGAACCAGGCAGTAATATATAATGAAATATCTGCTTCGGGCTGTAGATCTTTTATGATAGTCAACGACCAAAAAATGGTTATAATGGTTGCATAACGCAACTGATTGGCAGGCTTATGGATCAATACCAGCGCTCACAGATCGATCAACTTCTCTTTCAGGTATTGCGCACCATTTTTCATTATGAGCGCAATATCGAAAAGAGCTATGGCCTAGACTTCGGTCAGATATATATCCTTCAATTCTTGCGCCGGCATCCAGACGCGCGTCTTACAGAAATTGCACTAGAAATGGATCTGCCCAAATTTACCATCAGCCGGATGCTTAACCAGCTGGGTGAAGAAGGGTTAATTGCAAAAAAACAAGACACTGTCGATCATAGAAATTACCACATTCGCCTTCAAGAAAAAGGGGAACAGATCCTCAAGGCTATTGAAGAAGCCAGTTACAATCGCATCTCGACCAACATCCAGGGCCTTCCACCTTCTGCGATTAACGAACTGGTAGATGTGGCAGAGCAGCTTCACATGGTATTGGGTGTCAGTGAAAAAATCAAAAACCAATGATGGTCAGCATCAGCGGAGTAACCAATGAAGTCATACACAGGAAAAGTATTGTGGGTTGATCTGACTCGAAAGTCTTTCGCAGAAGAACTCATTCCAGATTCAATTTATCAAAAGTACCTGGCAGGAATCGGCTTAGGAGCCGCCCTGTTATATCGTGAAATCCCCCCCCATGCCGACCCTCTCGGACCGGATAATGTTTTAGGGTTTGTCTCTGGTCTACTCACGGGAACCGGCAGCCTGTTCTCTGGCCGCTGGATGGCAGTGGGAAAATCTCCTTTAACAGGTACCTGGGGAGACTCGAATTGCGGTGGTACGCTTTCTTACGCGATCAAACAATGCGGCTATGACGGTATATTTTTCAAAGGAAGCAGTTCCACACCTGTTTATTTGTTAATCAATAGCCAGGGCCCAAGCCTGCATGACGCTTCGCATCTGTGGGGAAAAGATGCTGTTGAAACCGAAGATATCCTTCGAGCTGAATACAGTGGTAAAAACATGCCTTCCATTGCAGCCATCGGACAGGCAGGTGAAAAATGTTCCCTGATTTCTGGAATCGTCAACGACCGCGGCCGCCTGGCTGCCCGTTCAGGGCTTGGTGCGGTCATGGGATCCAAGAAACTTAAAGCGGTCGTGCTGGCTGGTTCAAAAAGGGTGAACGCACACAATCCGGTTCAAATGAAAATCTTATCCTGGCGCTGCACGCGAGATATCGATGTGCCAATGAAGCCGATTTCCTCCAAGATCTTTGCCATTTTCGGTTGGATTTTGGGAAAACTTCCAATTGGGTTTAAGATGCCAGGTTTTTTAATGGGAGGTGTTTTATCGAAATGGGGAACGATTGGAACATTTCCGGCATCCGTAGGGATGGGCGACACCCCATTTAAAAACTGGATGGGAACAAATAAAGACATGCCTGATATCAACAATCAGGTAGATCCAGACAGAATCATTGCTACCCAGAAGCGCAAATACCACTGCCGGGGTTGCCCGGTTGGCTGCGGCGGCATTGTGGAAATGCCTGACAAAAAACGGGAAAGTCACAAGATTGAGTATGAAACAGCCGCTTCGTTCACAAGCATGATATTGAACGACGACATTGACCTTGTGTATGAAGTGAATGAAATGCTCAATCGCGCCGGAATGGATACGATTTCCGTAGGCGCAACGGTGGCATTTGCCATGGAATGTTACGAAAAGGGATGGATTACCAGGGAAGATACCGGCGGCATTGAACTAACCTGGGGAAACGCGACAGCAATCCGTACTGTGGTTGAACAAATGATTGCCCGTGAAGGTTTCGGTGCGCTGCTCGCAGATGGCGTTAAAAGGGCCGCCGAAAAACTTGGTCCCCACACTCTAGATTCAGCCATCCATGCCGGCGGGCAGGAAATGGCCTATCACGACCCAAGACTCGACCCAGGGATGGGTCTGCATGCCAGCGTAGATCCTACCCCTGGCCGTCATACCACCGGTGCTCAACTCTATTACGACATGTTCAAACTATGGACGCGCGTTCCCGGTCTTCCTCAATCCACACAATTCTATTCAAAGGAAACTCGTTACCTGCCCGGAAATGGTAGAACTACCGGAGCTGTGGCTGTTTCAAACTTTACCCAGTTTTACAATTCCATTGGAGCCTGCTATATGGGGATGTTGATCGGCGTCGACCGTGTGCCTGTGTTTGAGTGGGCTAACGCAGCTACCGGTTGGAACCTGACCCCTGCTGAGTACCTGCGAACCGGGCAGCGAATTCAAACCCTGCGACAAATGTTTAATATTCGCGAAGGAATCGATCCGCGAAAAATTAAGGTCAGTAAACGTCTCACCGGTGACCCACCCCTTGAGGATGGCCCCAACCGCGGTGTGAAGTTCGATATCGATGCTCTGATTAAAGCGTATTGGCAGGAAATCGGTTGGGATCCCGAAACGGGTATTCCAACACAAGAAACCCTGGATGCCCTTGAAATGTCTGATGTTCTTGAGCAAAAACCGCAAGGAGTCACTCAATGAGCCATACCATCCTTGATACTTGTAAAGGGTGCACAGCCTGTGCAAAAATTTGCCCGGTGAACGCCATTCACGGAGAACGAAACCAGGTTCACAGCATTGATGCTGACATTTGCATCGATTGCGGAGCATGTGCCAGAACCTGTGTGTTTCAAGCTGTCCTCGGTGCCGATGGAAAAATACAGCAGCCTCTTAAGCGCACCTTATGGTTAAAGCCTTCATTTTCTGCAAAGAAATGTGTCTCGTGCGGGTTGTGTATCCAGAGTTGTCCTACGGGAGCAATTGGATTTGCTGAATTAACCGATCATCAGATGGACGCGGTCGCTTGTTTGGAGAATCCGAAAAACTGCATCGGCTGTTCATTCTGTAAGGCAATCTGTCCGGTGGAAGCGATCACAATGAAAACCCCTCTTTCAAGTTCATAACACAATTCATAATTTCTGGAGGCCAGCATGGAACAGGGTTCAAAAAGCGTTGTTGTCATCAGTCATGCCCGTGAAATTGACTTTACCCGCGACTATGTATCCCTGCCGCGTGAATATGGCTCGTCAACTTATGATGAACGAGAAGACATCAAAGCGATCAAGGCAGTTGTGAACGAAAACCTTGAAAAGCTGGATGCGGAAATCCATTTCACCGAAACACTTCGAGGACGCAAAGTCCTCATCAAACCAAATCTGGTCACCGTTTTTCATGACCTGGGAATGACTAAACGGGATTATCCCGAATCTACCGATCCACGTGTGATCGATGCCGTGATCGAATTTCTTCAGCGCTTCACCTCGCGCATAACCATCGTTGAATCATCGGGGCGCGGAATGCCAACCCAGGCAGCATTTCACATTGCCGGATTGGACCGACTGGCAAAATACCGCAAGGTTGACCTTATTGCTCTAGAAGAACAACCCACCGATCGTTATCTGCTGCCAAAAGCAAAGGTAATGCGAGAAATTGTCATTCCACGCATTTTTTCTGAAGTGGTGAAGGGTGATGCTTTTTACATTTCCATTCCCAAGATGAAAACCAACCTCTATACCGGTGTCACTCTGGGTTTTAAAAATGCCATGGGAACTCTCGCATATAATCTGCGCCAACGCAATCATAACCATGCCATCGATCAGAAACTGGTAGATATGCTGCACCTGTATAAAGCAGACCTGGTGATCATTGACGGTATTGTGGGTGGAGAGGGCAATTGCCCTGCGCCAGTTGAGCCAGTGCAAAGCCGAGTGATCATCAGTGGCAACCAGAGTGTGGAAACAGATCGTGTTGCCGCGCGCATGATGGGGTTCGAGCCAGAGACTATTTCATTGATGAAGATCGCTGACTCTGATGGGTTCAATGATCCCCATGTAAAGGTGATTGGGGAAGAAAAAATTACTCCTTATCATCCAGCTGATCCTTCTCTTCTGGGTAACTGGATGAAAGAGAATTTTCCAAGAGTCAGGGTTTTAATTGGCCACAGTAAGAACGGATCGCCAACCTCAGATGACCACCGGCATTTCACCGAAAACGAATTAAAAACTCTTGAAAACGTTTGCCGCGGCGGATGCCTGGCAACCACACGTTACGCGTTTGATATGCTTTTTTATGAAGGAAAGAAGCGAGATTTCGAATTGACCCTGATTCTGGGAGCCGGTGTCAATCAAAATGGGAGCACATTGTATTACGATGGAGATGGAAAACCCTACTCTCTGGCCGATATTTCTGCCCTTAAAGGGAAGAAAGTGGCCATTGGAACATGCGCCCGTCCATTAAAGGGAATTGTGGATCGATACATCGAGGGATGTATGCCTTTCCCAAATTCACCTCACATGATCGTCCATCAATTGAGTGGAACCATGTGTTCGGTAATTTCTCCACGCAACCGCTATTTAATCCCTGCCCTTTTTGCCACGTTACAGGCTTGTGAACGGCGAAAAGCGTTGCTGCGCTCTGGCCAGCGGATCGATATTCCATTACATCATGAAGATACGATATATAAAACACGGGCATTAACTGATGATGAACTGAATCTTCCATACATCTTTGAACCCTTCGAGCCGCTGACGGCTTCAGAGATCAGAAGACTATGTGCGGCTGAGAATCGAAATATTCTGGCAACCTTCCTTCCATAAAAGGATCTTCCATGCAAAAATCAAAAATATTTTGGAGCATCCTGATGGCAGCCGCCATTGGACTTTATCTTCTGGGATTGTGGTTATGGATCTTCACATCCGTACGCTGGGTAGGCGCAGGTATCGTCATTGGAATTCTATTATTGCATCTGGGTGAGATGAAAACCGCATTTAGTATTGGCCGAAAGAAGGGTCTTTCAGACATACGCACTTTTCTGATGAACCTGGCTTTTGGGTTTACCTGGTGGCTGCCGTTAAAAAAAGGGGTATTTGATTCTTAATTCATAAAGAAAGGTCCGGAGAGGGTAATCACCGGACCTTTATGATCAATTCAGAGCAAATTACTGGTCATATTCACCATACTCGCATCCGCCCAGTTCGCCATCGAAATCACCAACCTTCTGGTATCCTCCATTGACCTTTCGGTAGAGTGTTACTGAGCCGTGGGCATAACCGCCATTCCATAACTGGTTATGCCGCTTGAGCCCATCAGGGTTCTCATAATTGACGTTAAGCATCGTATCTCGTGGACAAGAAAAATGAATTTCAATTTTACCCTTCTTGTTCCATGCAGTGATATTCCATTCCACTTTTTCGTCCGTAACCGGGCAGTCGAAGACCTGATGCGGGCCAGTCCAAACCTTGGAGAAGTTGAATTCGAACAGCTCGCCTTCATAGTAAAAGGCGATTAACAGCCGCCTTGGAAGTGAAATTCCAAATACCACAGGCTGCGCCCCACCAACATCCAGACTGGTTCGAGGTAGCGCCTTACCGGTGGCTCGGTCGACAAAATTGTTACAGTTCAACCACACCCACGGGCTGGTGTAATCGCAGCCCCAGTTCTTATCCTGGTAACCCGCACTGGTTTCTGGCTCAACTCTGTATTCTTCGCCATTAAAAATGATTTTCCCCTCATATCGAGTGCGCATACCTGCTGCGTGCCAGTACATCTGGAATGCATTGATGTTTCGGAAGAATGGAGATGTGCCAAATCCAACGCAATACGGAAGAATTTTTTCCGCTTTCAGATCCCAACTCATCTCACCCGCATCTGACATATATTCAGGATGAGCGCTCGCTTCCTCCACACTCAGCTTGACCGCCCCTACCAGACGTGTTTCAGTTGCATAGTAGTCACCAATATGCACATCCATCTTTTTTGGATCGGCCGAAAACTTGGATATGGGATAGAGATTGTGAATCTGCGTGGCCACTCCTTTCCCCCAGCAGCCTGCCTTGAGCATCGCGTATGAAGGTTTAATACCTTTGGCCCGGTTTTCAGGAAGCTGCCCCGGAATGGGTGATTCACCGCCCAACGCCGGGTTGATGACATAGTATTCAATGAAAAACGGTCGCTTTTCACCGGTTTTTTGGTTTACTCCTACCAGAGAATGCCACCACCAGTCATAACCGCGTTTTGCACTGATCCCTTTGAGCATATAGCCGTTGCGGTCGTCCATGATCTTCTTCCTCCCGTTTGACAGATATGATGTGGATGAATTGATTGTAACAATTTAAGTTGCATTTTGCAACTATGTAATTCTCGCCTGCTATCATCAACATTGGAGCGGAAGACCCAAGATCAATTTACAGAGTAAACCAGCAAATACTTCTTGGGTGAGAATATCGGATCAAGATTTATCGATCCTGTTTACATGCCCAATGATTAACGACTCTCACGAATTTATAACGCTCCCATTTCTGATACATTCCAACGAAATGATGAAAACCTTTTAAATATCATTAAAATAAAAATGTAGACCGCGAGAGAAAACTCTATGCGTCAGGAAGAGAATAATAAGGGTCTTTCTGCAAAACTCTGGGGGATAGCAGCGTTTGCCATGGCGATGGCGTATGTTGAGTCAGCCGCAGTTATATACCTGCGCCGGCTGGTAGATACCAGTGGTTTTCGTTTCAATTTATCTACGCACGATCCCACCATTACAGCGGTGGAAATCGGCAGGGAACTGGCAACTCTGATAATGTTGTTTACTGTGGGTTGGCTCACTGGAAAACGATTTCAATCGCGCTTTGGTTTCTTTATTTTCACCTTCGCTTTATGGGATATTTTCTACTACATCTGGTTGAAGGTGTGTGTGAATTGGCCCGCCTCGCTCATAGATATGGACTTGCTGTTTCTCGTCCCCCTTCCGTGGTGGGGACCTGTTTTGTCTCCAGTTTTAATTGCCATCCTGATGGCGATCGTTGGCGCACGATTGGTAGTGTTAGAAGACAGAGAAATCTTGATCAAGTTAAAATTCGTCGAATGGTCAACCGCAGGATTGGGCGTATTGATAATGCTTTACACCTTCATGGCTGATGCGCTGGCGTTGCTGAGCGCCGGTCAGCAGCCACTCCCTGAAATAGAGCCATCAACTTTTAACTGGCCGGTCTTTCTGGCAGGTTTTGCATTGGTTGCCTGGGGATCATGGCATGCGATTAAACCCAAACGATAAAAAATCGCCTTATTGGCGTTCAGGGAATTTTACTGTAAACAAGTTAGTTTTCATTTTCGACCATCGGAGCGTTCCAGTAAACCAATTCATTGCTTAAGCGTTCACAGGTTGATCCTGTTAGAATCCTGATCAAAATTCATTCACCAGGGGTTATGAAGTGATCATCCAACAAAACCTTTCCATTGTCCGTGATCAAGAAGATTTCTTAGCCAACCGACAGATTTACAAATGAATCAGTGCTTCATCCTTGAATTAAATCCTTCTGTATTAAACGATGACTGGAGTCTTGCAAGTCGATGCAAAGAGAAGAAATAAAAATAATCTTCACATCATCTGGCAGGTCAACAAAGCCTTGAGCAGTAGTCAGTGAAAATTAATGGTACATTTACAGAATCAGGAATTGAAATTAAATAATATAGATACAAAGAGAATTACTGGTTCCTCCGCCATATCAACGTCAAAATCTCCACATCGAATCCGCTTCGTGAAATTTTTCTTAACATACCAGTGAACGCCTTTCTCAAATAATCATCCTTACTGGAAAGATGTCAATGAGTGAAGGCAGGTGTAATGGAAAATGCTTTTAATTTCGTCATCCGGTTCGCTGAACGAAAGGATATCACCGGTCTTGTTGATTTACACTGCCGGTCTTTCACCCCTGAACAGCACGTGCCTGTGGTACTCGGCAAACAGTACGTGAAAGCAATTTTTAAATGGATTTTACAGGACTCGTCGACATACGCCTTTGTTGCCGAAGAGAGCAACCGCCTGATTGGATATATTTGCGTGTGCGATCATGCTTACTCCTCGCGTATGTTCCTGGCCTGTCTGCCTGACTTTTTCAAAAGCGTGATCCGCAATCCAACACTGATCGGCAATAGATTACTCTGGAAGCGGTTTTTACGTCGTGAGGGGTACAAAGACGAAAAAGCGAAAATGATCGCCAACCATCCGGGATTAACCTATATCATGTTTGGCGCAGTAGACAGTCATGCACGCGGAAAAGGCGTTTATATTGAACTATACAACGCGGTGAAAAAATACAGCGTCACCCGCGGTGCCAGAGCGTTGCGGGGAGATGTTTATAAACTCAATTCAGTGATGCGGCGGGTGAAAGAGAAGGATCATTGGATAGAAATTCCTGAATTGGAAACCAGCGAAACCGTGGCGTATATCTATTTTCTTGATCAGTCGATGATCAGTGAATTAAACCTAAAATATCCGGTTGATTAATCAACAAGGGAGTTTTAGGAAAAGGTGATGAATCCGCGACCAATTTACGAATAACCGGGTTGCCAATTTTATGATGTTATGGCCATCCGTCTACATTCGTATGAAAAAGTGCAATCTCGCCCAGAATCCGGGCATTATAGTGGTTAGAAAAAATCCCTGACACAATTCTGGTCAGGGATCTATGCAAATTAAATGGTGAGTTTATGATTGTTTTTTCCTCGGGAACCATGGAACAAAAGCGCTGGTTCTTTGCATGTACTCCTGATAGCCCGGTCGAGTCTGCATTGTCTTTTCAAGTAAAGCCACGCCAGAAACTTTCAATAAAAATAGAGTCATGATCATGGGGCTGAAAATCGTCCACCACCCGCCCGCCGCAGCTGCGATCAGATAATAACCCCACCACTGAGCTGAATCACCAAAATAATTCGGGTGACGCGTATATCGCCACACCCCGTCAGTCATAATCTTTCCTTTGTTATCAGGATTCTTGATGAAGCGTGAAAGCTGATAATCTCCCACCGACTCAAAGAAGAAACCAATCAGCCAAACCAGTGCACCCAGGAAATCGAGAATGATGAGACGATCCGGCCTCGCCTGAAATTGCGCAGCGAGCAGCGGTGCAGATATGATCCAAAGCAACACCCCTTGAAGCAAAAATACCTGGAAATAGCTGCGCAGCCACCAGATTTTTCCGTGTTCGTTGCGCCATTTTTGGTATCGAAAATCTTCACCCTTCTTCCAGTTTCGGCGCAAAATATGCAAAGTTAAACGCATTCCCCAAATCGTGACCAATACAGCGATGAGCCATTTCCTCTGGATGAAACCGTCGGGGGTTAAGGAAAAATATGCCCAGCCAGCTATAACAAACCCAACCCCCCAAAAAATGTCAACAATACTTGAATTTCTCAACAAGAGGCTTAGCAGCCAGAGAAGTGTCATGATTCCAATGATGACACCCCCTACAATAAGGTAAACCTGAAAAAATGTCATCGCGATCTCTCTGAAAGATAATTATGATTCCAATGCTCTCACCACCGCAAAACCCACTGCCCCCGGGCCAATATGTGCACCAATTACAGGGGTAATATCTACAGTTAAAATATCAGTGTGAGAAATCAGACCAGAAGCCATTTTTTTCAACTCATCGATCCTCTGACTGGCATTGGTATGCAGCAGGGCGATGCGTTCAAAAGGAGCTGCTGCTGAAAGCATTTCAACCAGACGATGCAGCGCACGTTCTCTGGTGCGGACCTTCTCGTTTTCGGGTTTACCGTCAAACATGGTGAGAATGGGTTTAATCTGAAGCAGAGAGCCCAGGCTGCTCATCCAGTGATTCATGCGCCCGCTGCGTTTGAGAAACTCAAGTGTATCGAGGGCAGCGAAAACGCGCGTGCGTTTTATCTGTGATTCCAGCGCATCAATGATTTCCTTAACGGTATGTCCAACAGACGCCATCTCTGCTGCTGTCTCCACCAGAAAACCTGTCCCCATGCTGAGCTGTCGCCCATCAATCACATGCACCGCCGCCGAAATGGTTTCTTGTGCCGCAGTACGTGCAACATCGACCATGGCACTCAGCACCTGTGAAATGTGAATCGAGAGAATATCCTTTGCTCCCTCTTCTGCCAGTGAATCGTAGATCGCTTTGAATTTTATCGGTGAAGGAACAGCAGTCGTGGGGTGTTCGGCCAGGTCAGGTAGTTTCTCATAGAACTCTTTGCGGGTGATGTCAATACCATCTAAGTATTCATGCTTGCCAATATTGATATAAATCGGGACAACTTTAACCTGATACTTTTCAATGACGTCTGACGGCAAATCACAGGTACTGTCCGTTACGATGCGGATCGTCATAACTTCCTCCTAAAGGATCAGGATGATTCCCAGTACAATTTCGATGATCAAACTGATAATGTTCGAGTTTGCATACGAATGATCAAAAAACATCGAAAAGAGACGAGCGGCTGCAATGACCAGGTAGCCGATTCCAAGCATACGGTAAGCAGGGGCACCTAAAAATAATGGGGCAATACCCAACGCCAGGAACAAACCACCAAAGATCGCCCTGATCTCTGATGTGCCCCTTGGCCCACTCGCCACCAATCCAGTAAAACCATATACAGCATCCGGTTTTACCAGCGCCAGTAAACCTGTCAGAGCAGTGGCAACCGCAGCAATGATCTTTAATATCGATAATACACTCATTTCTTCCTCCAATTCAACCGTTAATCTGGTCTAGTAAAGTGAAAAGTTCGCCATTTTCTGGAATGTCTGACATCGAATGACCGTAATGAACAAAACGAACAGTGCCGGTTTTATCTATCATCACCTGCGCAGGCATTCGGCCAAGCTTGAAAAGATTGACTTCTTGCCCGTAAAGCTTGAGCACACTGGCACCCGGATCAGGCAACCCAATAAATGGCAGGTCATGTTTTTTCCAGTAAGTCGAAAAAGCCTGCGGACCCTCCGGTCCAACCACAATCACACGCGTATTCCGTTTGAAAAATTCTCGATCGTCTTGACGCAACTGCGCCATATGCCTCTGGCAAAATGGTCAGGTAAACCCGCGGTTAAAGATCAGCAGGACGTTAGCTTTTCCTTTGAAGTCAGAAAGGCTAACGGGGTTGCTGTTAAAATCCTGGAGCGTAAAATCAGGTGCAGGGGTATTCAGGTCCACTCTTGGCATCTCTTCACTCCTTGAATCTTATGCTGCAATAAAATCGCAACCGTATCCAATCAATTTGCATAAACCTGCTGCTATTTCATCCAAGTTGCTTTTTCTTGAAAAGAAAGGCAAAGACAAGGGTCAGCAAGATCAGCCCAAACGTGATCCACGTTGGAAGCGCAACAGCCCGAACCGATGAAAATTTCAGAGCGATGCCAGCCAGTGCCCAGAGAAGAACCATTGCATAGGGAATATCACGCCGACTGAAATTCATCAATAATGCAATCACCAGTACAGCCGCAAGCATGATCCACATCCAGGTGATCGCAGATAAGCCGAACCCATCCCACCGGAGATAATCCAGCAGCGCAGTGGCATTGGCAACTGTTGCCACCGTGATCCAACCAAGGTAAATGCTGAAGGGCAAGCGCACCGCCCATTTTTCAGTTGTGGCAACATTATTATCACCAGACCGTAAACGCAGGAATATAACGATAAGCGAGAAAAGCAACCCAAGCATGGCGATGATCGTCAGAGGGAATTGTTCATAATGCCAGAGGAAAATCCAGGCAGTGTTGGCCACCCCGCTCAAAACAACCCACCAGCCCGTTTTTCGCAATCGCGGATTTTCACGCTGAGCAGGCAAAGCCTGATAGACCGCATAAACGATGAGGCCAATATAGATCAACCCCCAGATCGAGAATACATACCCTGCGGGAACAAAGTAGACCTGGAACCGGTCCGAAATCTCACCAGTGTTTAACCCGTTGAGAGGTAAGGCATTGGCGAGCACATTCACCACAATCGTAACTAGGATGGTGAGAACAACAAGAATTTGACGCAGCACATCTTTCATTTTTTTCTTCTTTCTGGCGGGATCCATTTCCGCCTGCTTTTGGGCTGTTAGATAACGCAAGACTTGACTTGATTTTTTTACCTGTCGCTATCCCGTGTTATCTCAAATAAAACAGAACTAATTTCATCCATATTAGCAAATTAAATGCGTTTTGTCAATATTTTGTACAGATTATATTGACTTTTTTACAATATTTTTATACAATTACTATACGTTAAAATGAAAAAGTATACTGTTCTTTTATTGGATAAAACACAAGATCGTGAGTGAACCACATGCAATTCAACCATTTACCAGTTTTTAATTTGAAGGCGGTGTTGAACGAAACCGGTGTTAAAGCCGAGCTGCTACGCGCCTGGGAACGGCGTTATCGCGTGCCTGCTCCACAGCGGACCAGTGGCGGTCATCGTTTGTATTCCGATTACGACATCGCGCTCATTAAATGGCTGCGCGCACGCCAGTCAGAGGGAATGAGCATCAGCAGTGCGGTGGAATTATGGAGGGAATTTTCTGAAAGCGGACGTGATCCTCTGCTCGACTCTCCATCAGAAACCTCATCTACCGAGGTGCGCCCAGTGGAAACTGCCGGTCAGATCGACCTTCTAAGGCAAAACTGGCTTAACGCCTGCATGGCGTTCGATTCTCTTACAGCTGGAACTGTGATGGATCTTGCCTTCTCGATTTATCCAGTCGAGACGGTTTGTTCTGACCTGCTGCAAGGGGGTTTGAGTGAAATCGGAGAACTCTGGTATCAGGGCAAAGTCACGGTTCAGCAGGAACACTTCGCTTCCAACCTGGCCATAAGGCGAATCGAGACGCTCATTGCCGCTTCTCCCAACCCTACCCGCAGCCAGACGATCCTGCTGGCCTGCCCGGCCGGAGAGTGGCATACCTTTCCAGCGCTCCTGTTGAACCTCTTCCTACGCCGTAAGGGATTCGATGTCGTCTATCTCGGAGCCAATATGCCGCTGGAAAACCTCGAACAAACAGCAGCCGTTGTTCGCCCATCCGCAATTATTCTGACGGCCCAAAGGCTTGCCACTGCAGCCAGTGTTAAACAAGCCGGGTTGGTTTTCCAAAAAATGAAGATTCCTCTTGCGTTTGGCGGCCGAATCTTTAATCTCATTCCAGAATTACAGGCCAGTATCCCGGGTGCGTTTCTGGGTGAGTCTTTAAACGATTCGATCGACCGTTTAGAAAAAGTTATCCTGCATCATGAAATCGCACCCATCAAATCAGATGATCATCTAACGACGATCGTCACACACTTTCAATCTAAAAAATTATTAATAGAAGCACGCGTCATAGAATCAACGCGTCAACAGGGTATGAATATCGAATACATAAATGAGGTTAACGACTTTTTCTCATCGAGCCTCATCGCCTCACTGATGTTGGGAGATCTGGCTTATATTGAGTCTGATCTTGAATGGGTCAAAAGCCTCCTTGAAATTCGGAAGATGTCAGGCGATCTTTTCTCCTACCTGATGAACTACGCGCACGCTGTTGATCTAGAAATGGGAGACACAGGGAGATGGATCAGCCATTGGATCCATGATTACATAAAAAAAGCACAGGGCAACAAGTGGTTATGAACATCTGGTGGGTTCGCCGAGATCTGCGGTTAAGTGACAACCAGGCACTCACGGCCGCCTTGAGTGAAGGAGGGGGTGTTGTCCCAGTTTTCATCCTCGACGAACATCTTCTTAACACGCCTGCAGAAAAAAGGCAGGCGTTTCTTTTCGCCGGGTTGAGAGAGTTGGATCATGACTTGCGCAGCCGCGGCTCAAGACTGGTCATCCGTCGTGGTGATCCTGCCACCGAGTTAGCTCGTATCGCTGCAGAGTGTTCAGCCGCAGATGTTTACGCTGAACAGGACGTAACCCCCTATGCAATTCGTCGTGATCTTGCGGTAGGCCGCAAGGTAAATCTCCACCTGGTAGGCGGGTTAGGTGTCCATCCCCCTGCTGCTGTCGTGAAATCTGACGGAAACCCTTACACTGTTTTTACCCCTTACAGTCGCGCATGGAGAGCGCTGCCTTTCTCTAGTCAAACGCTCCCCACACCCGCTGTCCTTCCTCCCGTTCCCGCCTTTTTCTCGGCTGTTCCTCCTGATCTACCTGTTCCAGACCTTTTTCAGCCTGGTGAACGCGAAGCCCAGCGCAGATTGGCGGTTTTTTTATCTGGTGCGATCTATGAATATCAAGATGCGCGGAACCGGCCCGACCTGGATGGCACATCAACCCTGTCACCCTATTTTCGCTTTGGCATGCTCTCAGCTCGCCAGGCGGTATTAGCCGCGCGGCAGGCAGTGGAAAATGCCCCTGACACCCAAGCGAGATCCAGTTGCGAAACATGGATCAATGAGATTATCTGGCGGGAATTCTACCAATCCATTTTGTATCATTTTCCTTTTGTGCTGCAGACCGCTTTCAAACCTTCCCTGCGGTCTATCCCATGGCAAAACAAACCGCAAGATCTGCGCGCCTGGCAAATGGGTCTCACCGGTTACCCGATAGTCGATGCTGGCATGCGTCAGCTTGCGGCTACTGGATGGATGCACAACCGAGTACGCATGATCACCGCTTCTTTTCTGGTCAAACATCTGCTGGTAGACTGGCGCGAAGGTGAACGCTGGTTCATGCGCTCATTGATCGATGGTGACCCGGCAGCCAATAACGGTGGCTGGCAATGGACAGCAGGAACTGGAACAGATGCCGCTCCCTTCTTCCGGATTTTTAATCCAGTAATTCAGGGCGAAAAATTCGATCCCGCAGGTGAATATGTTCGCAGGTGGGTACCAGAACTGGAGCGCGTCCCTCAAAAATTCATTCACGCCCCCTGGAAAATGTCATCTGAGCAGCAGCATGCCGCCCGAGTGATGATCGGCATTGATTACCCGGCACCAATTGTCGATCACTTTGTTGCGAGACGGCGGGTATTAGACGCCTACTCCCAAAGCAGATCCACAATCGTTTCAGAATGATCATTTTTTTAACTTAACCCATGCGCCCAGAGCAGTTCTGCGTTGTTTAGAATCGCGGAGGTAGGGCCATCTGCAGCGATCAATCCGCCATCCATCACCACAGTTCGGCTCGTCAACCTGGCAGCCAGATCCAGGTCATGGGTGGCAATGACCATTGTTTGCTGCATGCCTTCTAACAGGTCAATTAATTCACGTCTGGCCCTTGGATCCAACCCCGCACTGGGCTCGTCAAAGACGAGGATGCGCGGCTGCATGGAAAGAACGGTGGCCAGCGCGGCACGTTTTTTCTCTCCACCGCTCAGGTGATAGGGATTCCGGTCCGCCAGATTGGATACCCCGGCATCCAGAAGCGCTTTTTCTACCAATACATGCACTTTTTGGGGGTCAATGCCCTGGTACTTCGGGCCGTAAGCTACATCTTCATAAATGGTCGGCGAAAATAACTGGTCATCTGGGTTCTGGAATACCAACCCAACCGCTGAACGAATGGATTTGAGGTTTTTCTTTTCAACCGTCATCCCCCCAATTCGAACCTTTCCCCGGCTGTCAAGGATGCCATTCAGATGCAAGATCAAGGTTGATTTACCTGCACCATTAGGACCCACAACCGCAATCTTTTCACCTTCATCAACCGCCAGGGTGATATCCTTCAGTGCCTGCTTTCCGTCAGGATAAGCATAAGACAACCCGGTGATTTCAATCATGGGATCCATACATTATCCTCCCGCCAGTAACCCGATCAAAAAGATCAATCCTGCTACCCATATTCCCCCGCCCAGGATCTTCCAGTTTTCCTTTGAGAGCGGTAACCGCTCTGCCGGCAGAAGCTCACCACAATATCCGCGTGAAAGCATCGCTGCATACACTCTGTCACTGCGTTCGAGCGAACGCAAGAAAAGACTGCCTGCCATACCACCAGTCATTCTGGCCTGCCAGATGAGAAATCGAAGATTGAAAGGAGACCTGTGATCATGAGCACTGCGGCTCGACCTGGCCCGCAGTAGACATTGCGCCTCTTCAATCATGATAAAAAGGTATCTCCACATGAGATCGATGATGGAAGTGAAAATTACAGGAACACGAAGTTGCTTCATTGCTGTGACAATATCAGTGAACTGTGTGGTGGCGGCCAACAATACCGCTGCCTGGATGCAGAGCCATGATTTTACTGTAATGGCAAGAAATCGGGTGCTGCCTGGCTGGCTGATGTTCAATTCAATATCATGCACCAACTCGATTGAAATATGCGGTTTTGGGCCGAAAAATATCAATGGCAACGCGGCCAGAAGAATTGGCAGCACCAAAAGCGAACGTTTGAAGACTACACGATATCCAACCTGCGAAGCGAGGGCAAGTGAGAGAATCAGAGACAGGTCGAGGATGTATGCTGCCCATGCTTCATCGGGCAGCAAACCTGCAAAGATGATAAAGACCAGGATGAAGATCAACTTCACCCTGGCATCTATTTGATGAATAGCGCTTGGTCGTTTTACGTAGAATTCGTGCACAAATCAGCTCTAAATCGATTTTTGGCCACGGCCAGCTTTATTCACGCGCGCCAATCCCCATGCCACCCCAAAAACAATCACGACACCCATAATCCCTGCAGCGATTGTTGCCAGCGCAGGATTCGAGATTCCAGGAAAAATGTAATCTGGGATAATCTGGTAAAACGCGTCGCGGGCATTAGCCAGGAAACCATGCTGCTCAGCCACCCACTCAAGACCATCCGGGTGACTGGACGCCAAGGGTGCAAGAACGGTCAGCACCAGCGCCAGCAGTACCCCCCCACCCAATACGCCTTTCGAGACTTCAGCCGCACTTCCTGCGTTCTGCAGCAGATCTTTGCGCGCTGAAGAGATGAAAACCAACGCCCCCGTTGTGATCAAACCCTCACCGATGCCTATCAGCGCATGAATCGCACCCATGGCAGGAATGACGATGTTTGCCGGAGATGTGCCGGAGATGGTCAATTGCAGAGAACAGGACAGGGATGCAATAAAAATGGACGACCACGCGGCAAGAAAACCAGAAACCACCGTTCCCCACTTTGAATTCCTTAAATAACGCATCGATATGGTATAGACCGCGTAAGAAACAAAAACTCCAACGATAGCCATGTTAAAGATATTTGCACCCAGTGTCAAGATTCCACCATCTTGAAACACCAGTGCCTGCACAGCGACCACCGACGTCATCACCAGGATGGCTGCCCAGGGGCCAAGGATGATGGTTGCGAGTGTTGCGCCTAGAAGATGACCTGAAGTGCCGCCAGTAATACTGAAATTCAGCATTTGGCCGGCGAAAATGGCTGCTGCCAATACACCCATAAGCGGAATTTGACGTTCACCGATGGTCTGATTGGTTTTTCGCAAGGCGAATCCAAGAATGATGATGGACAGTACCCAGAAGAGGATCGAAACCAGAATAGATAGGAAACCATCGGGGATATGCATTGGCAATGGCGACAAAAATGGGAAGTGAGACAATGATTCCTCCTAGAACGATTGATGTACAATTATCTCAACAATTTTTTTTAATTATAATAGAATAATTGCATTTGCAATAATTTGCGTTATAAATTGAGAAGTAGGATGAAGAAATCTTCGGTTGAACAACTCATATTGGAAATCCTTTCAAAGGAAAATACTCACCTGACCTCTCTGCAAGTATTTGAAGAGATCCGCGAACGGCTTCCGGCTGTGAATTCATCCACCGTTTACCGTGCATTGGAACGCATGTCGAAAAGAGGAATCGTCTCAGTTTCTGATATTGGAACCGGAGCTGAGGTTTTTGAAATTGTAACAACGGAACTGCACCATCACCTGGTGTGCCAGGATTGCGGAAGGATCATCACCATCGGCCAGGAAGATGTCAGAGCATTTTTTGAGGTTGTTGAACAGAAGAATGATTTCAAGATTATCACCAATCATCTCATTCTATTCGGACTTTGCAGCGAGTGTCAGAAAAGCGACAACCTGTCATAAATAGATCACCGCTTATAAAAAATTTCAAACAATTAAAAAATTTAGGGGCGCAAATGGCATTTGCGCCCTTTTTTCTTGGTTCAGATCATAGTAACAGTGCTCAATTTTTCTGCCAGCAACAATGAATGATATCATGGAATTTTGAACAGCCCCACAAACCTTGTTTCTTCCTCGGTGATATCCTTCATATCTAGGATCATGTCGATTTCTGCTGCCACGGATTGCGGCATTTTGGATTTTAGATAACTGGCAGTAACAAGGACGACCTTGCGCGCTGTAGTCTTCGGAATGCCTAATTTGTCGGAGATCTGCTTAATGAGCTCTTCCATAACAGACTCCTTTCTACCAGGGAACATCTGGTTATCTCGTTTATACCGCACGATCATCAATTTTTTATTAATGACATATAAGAAAAAGCAGGCACGCTTTAAAGTGCCTGCTTTACATCATCTAAATCTTTTTAATCAGAGGGTTACAGCTACCTCAATGATCTTTCCATCACGCAGGATGGATAGCGTGACTTTCTGTCCAACTTCAGTGTTGTTGAACATGTAAGAGACAAGGTCTTCATAAGTATCCAACGCCTGGCCATCGATCGCCGTGATGACATCACCGGCAATTGTTGTAATTTTTCCTGAAATGGTGCGCTGCTGACTGCTGCCCACAAGCCCAGCCTTATCTGCAGGACTGTTGCTCAAAACATCGACCACCAGTACACCTTTAATTGAAGGATCCAACCCCAGCTTCTCGGCAATCGCAGGCGTCAGTGTAGTTGCTGAAATTCCAAGCCTTGGATGATTATAAGAACCGTCCTTGATGAGCACAGGAACCACACGTTTGACGATGTGGCTGGGAATAACAAAACCAATCCCTGCGTTAGAGTCAGTTGACGATTGAATCGCTGAGGTCACACCAATTACCTCACCTGCCATATTCACCAGCACGCCGCCAGAGTTGCCCGGATTAATTGCAGTATCGGTTTGGATGATATCTGGAATCGTATAGGTGCTGGTGTAGAAGGGATTGTTTTCATCGTTCACCGAAAGTGAGCGTGACAGGGCGCTGACGATCCCCTGCGTCATCGTACCAGAAAGCCCATACGGGTTGCCAATGGCAATCACAATGTCTCCCACCTGCACCGCGTGTGAATCACCAAGTGTTGCCGGGTATAGTGTGGTTACCCCCGGATCTACCTTGATCACAGCCAGATCACTTTCGGGGTCATTGCCCACCAGAGTGGCTGAAGTGGTTGTTCCATCTGCAAAGATCACGGTGATCTCCGATGCACCATCCACTACATGGTTGTTGGTAACAATATGACCCTCGCTATCCCAAACAAATCCTGATCCTTCGCCGCTAAGCACCTGTGGCCCGTAATATTCTGTGACTTGAATATTCACAACAGATGGGTTGACATTGGTATAGATGCTTTGAAAAGTGCTTTGAACGACTGCCAGAATTTCGGAATCAATTTCATTAATGCTCCTGGCTGCCAGTGTAGGCGCCTGGGTCGGAGTAGCCTGCGCGGCTGGTACTTCGGTGCTGGAGGTTAAAAGGTTTGAGAGAGAAGAAGGCAGCAATGAGCATGCGCTAACCAGCACAACCATCAGCCCCATCAAAATGATTTTGGTCATCCTTTTCATTTTATTGCTCCTTGCCAATTTCATTTATAACAACCATTATTCTTTGAATCAGGTAACACATCTTTTTCGATAAGAAAATGCTCCTTTAATTTTCAGCATGATTCCCGGTTCAAAAAATACCAATCAAACATTCTTGATCAGGTTTGAACACTTTCAAAGGACGCGGTACCGATAAATCCTCATCCTTTGAGATTTTCGCTTTTGATTTTATCGATCAAATTTGCAGAAAATGTGGATTTTTTGTGCATACCTGTATCGATCAAATCCACTGTCGCTAATCCCCCTATATTAAAAATAAACCGGATGAAGAGTTAATCTTTATACAATCAAAACATCCGGATCATAAGAGAATAGACACAATTCAGATGTTGTGAAAACCAATAACACAATTATGAAGACCAAATGAAACAATTTTTTATATCACAATAATCATTCTTCTCACGGTGGGATTATATGCTTGTTCAGGGCTGACCTTTATAGTTGATATGATCACCGGAAATGTTGCTGAAGAGACGCTCTGAGCGATAACAACGAATGCAACTGAAATCAATAATGCCTCTGCCCTCAGTGGCACGGTTGCCACAATCATGGATAGCAACAGTGAGATTCACGAAGATGCCGAAGATTATGTGTGGGATCGTATAACAGTAATTACCATCCAATTAAAACAGCGATTCAATCGCTGCAGACAGCTGTAATTTTTTTAATTGAATGAAATCGTGCTGTGATCACAAGTGCCGGCACGCGCATACTGAGTGGTACTTTTGATAATGGGCAGATAAGAGTTGATACGCCGGATGATGGAACCGTGCGCATCATTTTCAACAACGCAACAATATCCAAAACACCCAGCGTACCAATTCACTTTTCTTTTGCAGGTGAGAAACTGCTTTTGATCAAAAAATAAACAGTAACCTTTATTCCGCGAATACTGCTCCCGCTTTGCCTGGATCAAAATGATCAGGCCAACGAGTAGATTGATCATAAACAGCGCCATCGAAATCGGCGCTGTCTATGTTGGCTCTGCTTAAATCACACCCTCTCAAGTCACATTGCTCAAGATTGACCCCTTTAAGGTTAGTATTTTTTAATATCGCACCTTTTAGATTCGCTCCCTCCATGACGGCATGCTTGAGATCCGCATCTTCGAGGTCTGCCCCTTCAAGATTGGTGTTCCAGAAGACAACCCGCTTCAGATTTGCTCCTCTAAAATTTGCTTTGCGCAGGTCCAGGCTGGCAAAGTTCACGCCAAACAGATCTACCTCTTGAAGACGGGCTTGCATACCAGCAGGGTCACCAGAAAGGTATTGCTGGTGTTGTATAAGGATTTGTTGTAAATCCACAAAAGGGATTTTCTTCATTGTCAAACATCCTTTAGGCAACGATAATGAGCTAGTGTAGTTTTTCTGGATGATCGATTAGTTTTCCATCAATGTAAGCCTGAACAGCGGCCTCAATATCCGCCAGATCAGTGACAATGGGTGTCAGGCCCAATTGGCGCATACTTTCGTAAGCACCCATTCCCATTCCTCCACACACAACGACACTGCAATCAGAAATGGCGTCTGCCATTCTCTGGTGCTTTGAGTGGGCTTCACCAGTATGCCCGTGCGCATCATCATGATGGTGCTCCGCGTCATGATAATGCTCGCCAAACTGGAAGTGCCCGAGTTTGGGACGCATTTCGCTTTCCACAATTTTTGTCCCCTCGATTGTGAATACCTGATAAAACCTTGCCCTACCAAAATGCTGACTGATCGTTTTTCCATCATCGGTGATGAAAGCGATTTTCATTGTATTCTCCTTTTTCAATTGAGTCATCCACATATGCTGTCTGCCAGGTCTTTCCTGTCGATTAGCAGGCAGAAACATCATCAGCATTTCTGCCTGCCCAGTTCCTGTGTTTTCCCAACAATGTGGAAGATTGGCATTAAAGATAAGACTGTCACCCTCGTTTAACCCATACGCATCTGTTTCAATGTGATAAGTGGCGGCCCCCTTCAAGCAAAAAACAAATTCCCAGCCTGAGTGAATGATCATCTGACCGCCGCTACCCTGCCCTGGCTCAAGTTTCAGGATGAACGGCTGAAGACATTCATCAGCCAGATCCTGAGCCAGGTTATATGCGCTGGCATCCCCCATTTTTACCAGCGGCCGATCTGAAGAGCGGGTAAAAATGATCTGTTTCTTTTCTGCTTCGGTTTCAAAAAATGAGGATAAAGGAACGCCCAGAGTGAGCGAAAGCTGTTGCAGCGTTCCGATCGACGCAGAAGTTTTACCAGATTCGATCAGACTGATTGTGTTGACGTTCAATCCTGAAGCCTCTGCCAGGCCTCGCAGTGAATAACCCAGACCAACCCGCAGGTTGCGCAACCGTTGTCCAACAATGATTTCCGCTGGAGTGAACGGTTCAAGGTTTTTTTCAGACTGTTGGGTCATAGAATTTTCCTATCACTCTTTTAAATAATTCCGATTAAATATCAATCTATTTTGTACCAATATTATAGTACATTTTTATATATTTGTACTAATAATGCGGTTATATTGAAGTGATTCGATCGGGTGACTATCCCAAATTACAACCATGACTATAATCATTGTGATGAATAATAAAACGCTGCACTTAATCCCCCTTCCCGCACATATCGAACGGCTACCGGGTGTTTTTCGATTAACCAGTCAAGCTTTGATTGATAGCGACGAGTTATCTTTACACGCAGCTAACTACCTCCAAAGCACGATACTGGCCGAATGTAAGATGGCTTTTACACTGCAAAATGAGAGCAAAGTGGGTACCTTTCATTTGAGAGTCATTCCGTCAACGGCCGCGAAAGAATCTTACACGTTGACAATTCACCCAGATCGAGTTGAGATCACCTCGCCTGATCCAACCGGGGTATTTTATGCGGTTCAAACTTTATTACAGATCATCTTTCAACATTGCGACCGAAACGAGCTCCCCTGTCTTCACATCGACGACACGCCAAGGTTTCGCTGGCGTGCGATGATGTTAGACGAAGCCCGCCATTTTCAGGGAATGCAAGAGGTAAAACGCATTCTTGATGTCATGGCGCGTTTTAAAATGAATGTCTTTCACTGGCACCTGACAGATGACCAGGGTTGGCGCATCGAGATCAATCAATATCCGCGCCTGGTCAACATTGGCTCCAAACGCCCGGGCACATCCTACAGTCACAAACCACAACCGCACAACCATATTCCCCATAGCGGATTCTATACACAATCAGAAATCCGTGAGATCGTACAATATGCTGCAGAAAGACAGATCACGATCGTTCCAGAAATTGAATTCCCCGGTCATACAACAGCCGCGTTGGCAGCATATCCCGAAAACAGCTGCACGGGTGGTCTATTTGACGTGGCTACCCACTGGGGAATTTTCCCTGAACTCTACTGCCCCTCAAAAGAAAGCACATTTTCATTTTTCCAGAATGTCCTTTCTGAAATCCTAACGCTTTTCCCTGGTGAGTATGTGCACATCGGAGGGGACGAAGCCCCTATGAAACGCTGGAAAAAGTGTCCCGATTGTTTAAAAAAGTCATCCGCCCTTGGAATTGACATCCGGGACCTTCGGACCTGGTTCACCAATCGATTGATAAATTTTCTCCGAACGCACCAAAAACGCGCCATCGGGTGGAGCGAGGTTCTGCGCCCGGGGTTGGAACGCGATATGATCCTGCAGCACTGGCTGCCACAAAAAAATAAGGGTATCAAAGCACTGCAAGAGGGCCGCAGTATGATTATCTCTCCGTATCTCGATGTCTACCTGGATCACAGTTATGATCTGATCTCTCTTCGGCATCTCTACCTCTTCAACCCTGTTTATAAAAACGTCGACCCCACCATTGCGCAAACCATACTCGGAATGGAAGCTCCGTTATGGAGTGAATACATATGGGATCCGCGCAGACTGGATTATCAGCTTTTTCCCCGTCTGCTGGCTTGCGCTGAGGTCGGCTGGAGTCTCGCAGATCGAAAAGACTATGCGGATTTTGAAAGCCGGGTCAAGGGAATGCTTCGCTGGTTTGACATGCGCCAGATCGGTTACGCGCCACCATCTGAATGGGATTCACCGTCATGGAAAAGACTGGCAGCTTTTTTCAAAATCCGCCAGCCCAAAACCCGAATCCCTACAGGCAATCTGCCTCTTCCGTAATGATATCTGGGTTTAACTCCTTTACGATTCTGATGGAGGGATCACAAACCTGCACACCTCTGTGTTTTCAGTCTTCCCTTCGAAAGTGGTGCAACTGACGGAACTGGCATGGTTTGTCAGCCAGATCTTCTCCAGCTCAAGATTCACTCCAGGTGAATCGGTTGGCAGTAACAACCATATTTCAGATCCCGGCAGCAGGCTTTCCTCGATAATTACGCGAGTGTTGGCATTAAGCGCGTCTTCAGGGTTTCCTGAGGCTGCATATTTTTCGATCAGGGCAGGCATAGGGAAGTAATATGGAAGTGCAGTCCAGTGCAATTGCGGACCAGCCCAGTTCATCCAGAAAAACCAGATAGGCGTGCCATAAGAGCGAATCAAGACTGTATCTGCTGGTTTTGCCTGCTGAGTAAGGTATTGATAAGATTTGTTTAAATCTGAACGCATCGCCCCGTATGAATCTTCCTTCTGATAGCTCGCCGGTAAAGAAAAGGAGTAGACCAGGCAACCAACCAGACATAACCAAAGATACCGTTTGCATCGCTGGATTGACAGGCAGAGAATCGTGAGAAGTGTAATCAGGGTCGTAAGCAGAAGAATCAGAGGTAACTTTTCGGGCATCCGTGCAAGCGCAATATCCACCTGCTGCCCGCTTAACAACCATTTCATATTCCAGACGAAAATCGAATACTTCGCCTGCCAGATCGTAGACCATTCACTCACTGGTTCTGAGGCTCCATACAGAGAACGGTAAAACTCACCAATCGGCACAAGAACCCCCAGAAGCTGCACAATTATCGAAAAGAAGCTCAACAATAATAGTATCTGCCTTCCCGCCCATGTATGAATCATTCTATCGATCACAGGTAAGGCGGCCAGCAGCATCAACGGAATAACTGGAAGCAGATAGCGCAACCCCCAATTAATATGCCCGGCCCACTCAAAATCGTAAAACAGTGCCTGCCCGATCACCATCAGGATCAGACATGCCCATGCCTGCCAGGTGGATTTAAAGCTGAGGAGCAGCCCCGGAACAGCCAGAATCAGAATTGGCGAAAATATGAAAATGCTTTTACCCGGGCTGATGAATGGCCCTGTTACAGCCTCCAGGAAATATGGGCGGGGAGTATCTTTGAAAAACCTGACCAGTAGAGAATAGTAATCAGGGGTAAAACGCGCGAAGAGCGGAATACTTGGAACTACAACAAACCAGCAAACCACAGCCACGATCACCGCAGCAATCAGTGTAATCCATTGCCACCGCTTCCTTCCAACACACAGATCATTTTTCGAAGCTGGCTGCCTTTTTCTTAAGGCAAGAAGAATATCAAGCAGCAGAACCGGGCTGGCGATCAGCACGATATTCTTAGCCAAAATCCCTGCAACAAGCGCGGCCACAAGACCTGACCAGTAGAAGACGCGTTTTTTGGCCGCTACAGGTGTGACTAAATCTTGCTTAACCGCCTGCAGGAAATACCAGGCGCATGTAAGAAAAAACATTGCCAAAGGGTCACGGAAATATGTTTTACTGTAGGGGAAAACAATCGTTGACAGACCAAAAAGTATCGCGGCTATCAAAGCAGAAGGCAAGGGATATCCCATGCGCAGCACTGTGAGGAACATCACCGCTGCGGTTGCTGCCGTCACCCAGATGGTAAGCAAAAACAGGGTTTGCACCCGGCCGATTCCCAGCATTGCGGCGATCTTCACTAACAATGATCCAAATAACGCCTGGGCAGGTTCAATGTTCAATGCCTGGTCTGCATAAGGGTTGGTAAACCGCGAGTAGGAGAAAACGCGTTCATTGCCGATCACACGCGAAAAATTCATCTCACCATCAAAAGCGATACTCAACGCCTGGGTGGATAGGATATGCTCGTCATCCGTCGAGAATAGACCATTGTAAAACAGGCAATATATCAGTGAAAGCAGGATGAAAATCGCCAGCGCAATATTGAACCTGGATCTTGACCCTTTCATTTTCTTATTCACCCCTAATCCAGTTTTCCAACCTTACTTTCAAGAGTCTGTATTGTGCGTCCAGTTTATATAACGATTCCAACCGCTCAGCATCCAATGGCCTTTGTCCGAATCCCATTCTGACAATGGCTGACCTCCAAATTACCTTACAGATCTGTGCCGGGATGTTCTTGTTTTTAGATTCGGTCGGCAAATACAGGTCTCTCTGTTCCTGATAGTGAATCAATGCTCCAGCGCAAATCGTTTTTCTTAAATGTTCTAGAGTAAAGCGAGAGGGATCCACCTGATGCAGCACATGCGCCTGGGGGAGAACCCCAATCGAATACCCAAGCTGTTGAATAAGACTGGCAGCAATAATTTCCTCCCCGCCGCTGAAATCATTGCCATGCCGGCCGTATCTCCCTCTAAATCCCCCAATCTGGAGTAGAGCTTTACGCCGCGCGCCCCAGTTCGCACCCCATGGGAACTCCCACCATTCTTTCACTTCGGTCAATTCTCTGTGCCCGGTAATGAATTGACTCCAATAACGTTCCCAGCCCTCTTTCCAAACCATGTTGATGGTCTCTGGCCGTTTCAACGTGATATGTCCGCCGATTACCCCCATTTCGTTATGACTGGCAAACGCATCCAGGTATCGCTGGACGAGATCCGGGTCTGCAATCGCATCATCATCAAGGAATAAGATGATTTCCCCTCTGGCTTCCGCAATCCCGGCATTGCGCGCAAACGAAAGCCCTAGAACCGGGCAGTGCACCACGCGCAAGCATTCCGGTGTCTGAAAAAATTCGGCGTGTCTGATATGCTCAATAGTTTCGTCCAGACCCGAATCACCAGGATTGTTATCCACCACAATCACTTCGAATTCCTGTTTGACAGCGGTTTGTCGGGCCAGTGACATTAAGGTGTCTTCAAGACTCTGGTTGCGCTTATAAGAACAAACAACGACCGAGAGCTTTTTCGTCCTTTCAGCCGAATCAGATCTTTCTTTTTCGATTTGTTTTAGATGCACACTCCGGGCATGGATATCGAGCGCATCGAGTAAAACCCCCAGATCAGAGGATGAGAAAAGATCGGGGTTACCGGGTGATTTTACTGAATTATTAGTCTGGTTGCCGCACTGGAGGTACAGCATCGAGGAATCCGTCTTTTGTTTCATGTCTGACGGGCTTGAGGGATAAAGCACAGAATTGTACCCGTCTGCAGGCAAGTCGGTTGGTAAACCTTCCAGACCAGGGGCAACATAAAGATGGATCACTGGAAGAAACAGGCGGGGAAGGTTCAACCGGTTAAAGGTCTCTCGTGAAAGAATGATCCCGCCCCGTTTTACCACATCTTTTTTTAGCGCGTCACTCAGATGATTGACCCATTGAGATTCACCAACTTCATTGATAACCCAGATCATAGGCATCAGGTAAAAATCACGCCGAAAGTCATCGAAAGCCATTAAATATTTTCTGTCACTTGTGATCTTCAAACCTGCATCCTGACTGGTCAGTGACTGAGCGTGAAATCGATAGTTGTAGACAGGCTGTTTAAAGTCGCTGTGGCGTAAGGTGAGCAAAGCATTCACCTGCATCCAATAATCGTAATCCTCGCGGGTGAATTGCCATGGGCTGTATCCTGCCAGCAGGTGATGAACGCGCTTGCGGTATAAGAACGCGCCGCCGATAAAGTTATTGGCGTAAGTATTCAATTCATACGCATGATTCGGGAGATAAATATGCTCACTGCCGTGGGGATACTGGTAGCCCTCATACCATGTTGAATTCCGCAACATTTGACCATCATCCCCTATGATATCCATATTGGCATAGACCATATCCCAGCCGGGATGCCTTTCAAGGCAAGCCACCATTTTTTTAAGACAGTCTGGTTTCAACACATTGTCATCACTGGTCCAGGTTAAAAATTCACCCTTTGCCAGGGCAAACCCGGTATTGAGTGCGACCGGAAGTTTGCGATTTGGTTGGTGTACCACGCTGACACGGGCGTCTCTTTTTGCGTATTCGTCTGCGATCATTCCTGAATTGTCTGTGGAACCATCGTCAACAATGATCAGCTCGAGATGCCTGTATGTTTGGTCCAGGATGCTATCAATCGCATCGCGCATATATTTGCTGCCGTTATAAAGCGGCATGACGACCGAAACCAACCCTGCGCAACAGGTGACCTGCAACTGACTGAAATTGGTTGTAAAGATTTTTGAGCGCTGCTTTTTATATCGCAAAAAGCATTTCGCATATCCTGAACGCCTGCTGCCAGACCAGCCGGTGAATGCCCGCAGCAACCCTCTTATCGTCAACGCGCTGCTGATGAACGCACGTTTCACGTTCGCCACCATTGCTTTTATCCAACGTTCACGCTTCGATCCACGCGGGATGAGGAATAAGCGAACCTGCCACAACCTCCAAAGGAGCTTCCACCCTCGACTTCCTTTGATTGCAGCCAATTCCTGTAAGAGGAACTCCTGTTCTTTTTGTCTTTCTAAATTTTGTTTTTTCAGAACTTCGATCTGCTGGTTTAACAATTTAATTTCTTCACGTTGCTGTGCCCGCAGGTGAACGATCTTCTTTTGAATCTCAGAATAATTAATCTTCTCCCGCTCCAACAATTGTTCCAGATTAGAAATTCGTTCAGTCAATCCTACTTCTCGCTCATCACAAGCCGTCAATTGTTGTTTCAACCCTGCGATCTGGATTTTTTTGGTGTCAAGTTCTTTCATGAGCGAGAGTGCTGTCCGTTCTAGAATTCCCTGCAGATCACCACAAATTAACCTCGCCCGTGCGTTTGAATTGGAGAGCAACTCGAAGGCTTGTAACACACTTTTCGACGCAAGGTCTGCCATTTCAACTTTTTTGTTCAACAGGAGTGCTCTTAATTCATCTTGATGACTCCATGCGTCATTCAACCTCTTAAGTATTATCGACTCAGAAATCGCGGTAAGATCGATTGAGTAACTGCTGAGGCCTACCTGATTCAGGTAATTCTCGACTTTTGGATCGTACCTAAGTCCCACCATTGGAATCCCGCAACCAGCCGCCACAATCAAAGAATGAAGCCGCATCCCCAGCACAAGGTCACAACCTGCAAGCGAATCACCTTTTACACGTGGATTGAGCGATCTTTCAAGAATTCGTGTGCGTTTCGCGTTTCTCAATTGCTTACAGATGCGTCTGTCAACACCCCGGTCATCAAGAAATGGATCGGCTGCATCTTGAAATGGAATGAAAAAAGCTTCAAACTCAGGATGAGTATCGAGAAATTCATCAACCGCCCCGGCAACGCATCTTTCCCAATGATCCGGTTCCACTCCCACGTTCCAATTTCTCAAGACGATTCCCAACCGTTTTTTTCCTTCGCTGTCTGTCTTTTTTTGGAAGGTTAAGCCGATTACCGGATCAGCAGCCAATGCGACACGCTTTTCTGCGACCCCTAGATCTCTTAAGGTTTCTAAAGACTGTTGATCACGTACAGTGATCAGAGCCGCCTGTTCTGCGATAGCCCTTACGTGCGCTCTGCCTTGTTCGGTAACAAGCGGCCCCACACCTACCGCGTACAACATCAACGGCTTATGATGAATTGAGGCCAGCAGTGCCACGCTGGTATAAAAAGAAATTCCAATGTGTTCTGATGTGAGGATAGCCGATTGATCAAATCCCCAGTAATCATGAAAGATTCCGCCGCTACCCAGAATTACCAGGTCAGCGCCGCGTATGGTCTGTTCGATCTGGCTGATATTCATCCACGATACACTGCCCACCTGGTATCTACTGGCTGTTTGCCTGGGCTTACCCGATAAAACGACAATGTTTACATCTGGAATCACCCCGCGGAAATCTTGAATCATAGCATCGAGGATCAGTTCATCTCCTGTGTTCCCAAATCCGTAGTATCCGGCGATCACGATCGTGTGAGGCATGAGTCTGATCCTTAGTTCTGTGGGGTTTCTGATTGTTCGATTAATCTCCGATAACTTCTCACGACCTGATGCACATCACCCTGATCTACAATCGTCCCGCCTTCGAGCAGAGCGGCGCGGTCGCACTTCTTGAGAATCAAATCCATGTCGTGCGATACCAGCAGGATGGTCGCTCCTTCGTTCTTAAAGCCATCAATCCGGGCTTTACATTTCTTCTTAAACGCTTCATCTCCGACTGCCAGAATCTCATCCAAAATTAAGATTTGCGGTTTCCAAGATGTAGCTACCGCAAAACCTAAACGGGCGATCATCCCTGAGGAATACATCCGCAGTGGGGCATCAATAAAACCATCTAACTGGGCAAAATCCAAAATCTCAGGGATATGTTCTTTGATCTGCTGTTGAGAATGACCTAGAAGAGAACCATATAAAAGGATGTTTTCTCTGCCGGTCATCTCTGGCTGAAATCCTGCGCCACATTCCAGCAAGGGCGCAACCTCGCCTTCAACGACCAACCTGCCTTTGGTTGGCACAATGACCCTCGAAATCACCTTAAGCAGGGTCGTTTTTCCGGCTCCATTGCGGCCGATGATTCCAAATGTTTCACCGCGCAGGATATCCAGATTGATATTTTTCAATGCCCAGAAATCCTGCATCCTGATCCTTCTTTGAAAGTATTGAATGGTAAATTCTTTGAACGACCGGATCGATACTTCAGGCTTTCTGTATCTGACCGAGACATCCTCAAGGTGGATAGCGATCGGCGACTGGGTGACCATCGTTGATCTCTCTTCTTCAGGTGCGGTAAGTAAATTCATTGGCTTTCCAGTTGAAGACAAGCCAGCCAATGATCAAAGCAATGAAGGAAACCCCGATGCTGATCGTCAGCATGTTCACCGATGGGATATGGCCATCATAGATGGGCTGCCGGATCATCTCCACCAGGTAATACATTGGATTGAAAACCAGAATCCATCTGCGGTATGCTTCAGGAATAATTTCCGCGGGATAGATGATCGGCGTCAGATACATCCATGCCGTTAATCCAATGTGATACATATCCACAACATCAGGAAAGTACAGCGCAAGTGTTGAAACCAGCAAGCCGATACCAAGCGTAAAAATGGTCAGCAACAGAATCGAAACTGGCAGGAATAAAATGGAAATGTGAAAAGGCTGACCAAGAAAGAGCATGATAATCAATAATGGGACCAAGGATAAGAGCAGGTTAACCACGCCGGTACCGATGGCAGACACGGTGAAAACCGTTCGCGGCATATAGACCTTATGCAACAGCGACCCGCCCCAAACATTCTGAGAAAGCGCAGCAGTGGTGG
This sequence comes from Anaerolineaceae bacterium, assembly GCA_034429135.1. GTDB lineage: Bacteria > Chloroflexota > Anaerolineae > Anaerolineales > Anaerolineaceae > UBA6107. The sequence goes on from DAOUGR010000009.1 coordinate 31,365, forward strand.
CCTGTGAAAAAAAATTCCAACCAATCAAACCGCTCAAGATAAAGACCGGATAACTACTTACCGACTTAAAAAGATGAGAAAAAACCAGGGTCAGGATAAGCATCGTTCCAAGTGGATTCAACATCGTCCATGCTACCCCAAGGAAAGAGCGCTTATAACGTGAAACCAGATCACGCCTGACCAGCTGCATGATCAACTCACGATATTTGAACAGATTTCGCGTTTCTTCAAAAATAAAGTTGCCGCGATTTCTGCTATCGTACCTGACGAAACGCTCTTCTCTGGCCAGTCTCATTTGATCCCTTTCTGGCTGGCAGCATGCTTTAACCATTCATCCCAGTCGCGTCGTCCATAATGGTATCCAGTACCGGAACAATCCTTCTTTTCCTGAGTGTCTCTCACCCTTAACCATGGTTTATTCTGGATAGATAGAAAGATACCTTTCATCCACATAAGAACAAATCCGGGAAGATACCACAACGCCCGAATAAAAATTTGTCTGTCTGGTAAACGAATAAGACCCATCAAAATCAGCAAGATTTCAATAAACATCAGGCTGAGGATCGGTATAGAAACCCAGGGGTAACCAATAAAGCACACACCTAGCAGCAATAACGCTGATAATTTCATCCAGCGTGGTTTCAAAAATAGTGAACCCATTAATGAAAACCCTTCCGGCCCGCTTATCAGGGTCTTCATTACCAAACGGCGATACTTCCACAAAGTCCTCCACTGGCCACGGAACCAACGTGCCCGCTGCCGCGATGCAGCCGCTGCTTTAGGCGGCTTGGGATCGTATACTGTTGCATGAGAGATCTGATGAATTTTTGTTTTTCTTTCTGCCAGTAACAGACTGAGAACAATATCCTCAACTTCTGAATCCGTACCAAAATTCAGGCCCATTAAGATTTCAGGGGAAAAGACCATCCCCGCCCCACGTAGACGCACCGACCAGCCGACTTTGTTACGCAGGTGATCAAACATGGTCTGCTCAACGATCTCAGATAGAGCGATTAACGTCGCAATCGGTGAATTTTCGTATCCAATCGGAGAAACAAAACACTGTGCTACTCTCATTTCTTGAGTTAAACCTTGATCGAGCACAGTGATGAAATCAGGTTTGATCATACTGTCAGCATCCAAGATAACCAGATAAGAATACGAAAGAAGTCTTTGTGTGTAATTTTTGACCATCCAAGAGATAGCAGCACCTTTCCCCTGGAGATTTTTCTGGTCACGGATAAAAACCTCGGCACCAGCCCTGCGGGCCAAAGCCGCAGTTTGGTCAGTACAATTGTCGGCGATAACGAATAAGGCATCACCAGGGCGAACCGCTTTCAGAGCCGTCAAGACCGTGGAGCAAATCATAGCAGCTTCATTTTTCGCGCAGATCACCAGGGCAAATGGACGCATTAAATCACCTTTATCAAATCTTCTTCATTCCATACCGCGCTGGTAATGTCCGCAGTCCACACAATGCAATCCGTCGGCCAGTGCCAGCAGTTTACCCGAGCATTTGACACAACTACCCTCATCCATGCTATCAGGCGCCATTTTTTTATGGCCCTGAGTAAAATACCAATCCCAATGACCAATCCAGGCGTTGGCGATTGTGTTCCAGGTGAGTGGAGTACGCATGGCATTTCTCCGAACGTATCGCATATACTGTGGATTGCCTGCCAATTCTAGAATCAATGCTGCGGCACGTTCCAATGTCTTCTGTTCGGTATGAACGCCGGGCACAAAAAAACCGTTGTAGCCATGTTGAACCAGCTCACGAAAGACTCCAACCGGGCTCGCTATTACCAGGCACCCGGCCCGCATGGATTCATTTAGCCCGGGACCACCAGCTTCTTGAATGGCCTGCAGGTGAATTGCAAAGCTCATCTTGTAAAGCCAGCGTGCGAGGGCTTTTTGCCCCAGCATCCCATGGTCGATCACTCCCGGTTCAGGTGAAACAGAAACAGGGGAGTCACCCCAGAGTTGGTTTCCACCAAAAATATGCAAGGTGAAACGAGGATCTTTTGCACGCAGCAGCCGGATGATCCTGATGGCGCTATCAAGACCCTTCTGAGGATGACCCGCATAAAGGACATTGTAAGGATTTCTTTCTTCAGGTATCCTGCCATCAAAATTTTCTTCCGGTATGCCTCGATAGCAGGTGAAAGCAGGGCACGTCACCCCTGGATGATCTCTGTGAATCGTCTCCCGTGAATAATTGCTTGGATAGTAAATGTAATTAAAGCTTTGAAGATCGGTATTCTTGGGTAACTGGATGCCATGTATCATCAAGACCTTCAATTTGGCTTCGATAGCAATTTCTGACAGGCAACCCAGATCAAAGCTGCCCCCGCTTGACGATGCGATGAAAATATCCGTTTTGATCTGCTGAATATTTGAGAAATGCTGGTAGAAAACACCCTGAAGCATGCCGCTGCGAGGGCAGTGATTCACCAATGTTACCTGGTTTCCGATTCTTGCCAATTCATGCGCCAATCGAACCCGCGCTGTTACCCCTCCGCCTACACCCGTCCTTTGTAAGGTGGAAATGTTATAGCGGATGTGATGATCAGGACAGTAGATGCAGACCTTGTATGGTGACATATGTCCATCCCGCACGCGGATGCAGGCACTTGCTTGAGCAACTTTACCAATTCTCCAGGTAAGATCTTAATCAGGCAAATCGAGACCTTTGGCCTGAACGATAATATAAGCGCTCCATGACCGATCCAATTGGTCCGTTGGGCAAAACAGTGGTTTGCCAGATCCAGCGTCGGTGCCGCAACTCGGCAGTAAACCATCTGCATAAGCTTTCTCTGCCCATTTCGTTCCCCAATAACTGGGATTCGTCATATCTGCAAACACAGTGCCCGTTGCCGCAGGGGGAGCGTATCCAGTGCCATACTTCATATTCAAGGCAAATACAGCACCCTGCTCGCGGGTGAATTCCGTCCATGGGCAGAACTTAAGGGGATCTGTTGACGGATACTGACAGCCGGCAGTCATATGCGCTTCATACATCCCTTCTGCCCACTTTGTACTCCAGTATCCGGTATCGGTCATATCGACAAACACCTTACCGGAAGCAATTGGTGGTGTATATGAGGTTCCAAATGTTCCGCGCAGCATGAATACCGCCGACTCCTCGCGGTACATAACCTGAGCCGGACAGTAGTTAATGGGTGCAGAGGAAGTACAGCCGGCAGTAAGGCCTGCATCATATAACGCTTCGATATATGCCCAGCGTGGATGGCTGAACGGCACATCTGCGAACGTGGCAACTTCAAATTCTGCTGTCACGGTTTTGGCGGCATCCATCGTCACCACACATGTGCCATTTCCACTACAACCACCACCCGACCAAGATTTCAATCGGTTATATGCATTGACGGGTGTCGCCGTCAAAGTCACCACGGTACCGTGACCATAGATCTCGGTACAATCTGAACCGCAGTCTATACCTGTCACATTGCTGGTTACCGTACCTGAACCTGAGCCTGTTTTTGACACCGTCAGACTATAAGAAAACTGTGTGGGGGCATAATTTTGGGCTGTCTGATCGGCGATCACATTGGTGTAATTCGTACTGGGTGGCACAAAAGAATACCCGGTCAACGTTGGAATGACAACCCCCGACCAGTTGTATGGAACAGTGAACGAGTAATTCCCTGAGCCATCCGAGGTGGCTGTCTTCGCGGTTCCATCTGTGTAACTGAGCGTCACCCCCGCAACCCCGGTATTTCCGCTAATGGTTGGCCTGTATACTGCAAAAGCAGCTGTTACTGATTTAGCCGCACTCATGGTCACCTGACAGGTACCTGTGCCTGTGCAGGCTCCACTCCAACCGCTAAAGAGAGAGCCTGGATCAGGGGTTGCGGTAAGAGTAACCAACTGTGATACCGGGTAGGCTTCGGTGCAATCGCTTCCGCAAGAGATTCCTGCTGGATCACTGGTGACCGTTCCCGCACCTGCGCCTGTCTTGCTGACTGTTAGGGTTACCGGCGCAACCCCAATCAATGCCTGGATTTCTCCCATAGTCATCGCCCGGTTGAAAATCCTGACATCATCCAATGCACCCTGATAAAGCGTTGTGCCATCCGATTGAGCGCCGATGCCAAGAGCGGTGGTGTTTGGAGTAATAGCGGTGGAAGCAACGGCGGTGGTGTTATCCAGTATTCCGTTGATGTATATTTTCAGATTCGTGCCGTCAAAAGTCGCCGCCACATGCTGCCAGGTAGTTCCATCTGTCGCGTAGTTGGTGAGAGATTGAACAGTGCTGGTTCCACCATTGATCTGGAAACTGATCTTGTTGTTGCTGCCAAGTGATAAGCCAAAACCACTGGCAGTGGTTCCGATTGTTTTCTTGAGAATGATCTGATTGGCCACCTTTTCCGGTCTAATCCATCCGGTAATTGTGACGGCATCAGTCACATCCAGAGGCGCGCTGTCAGGTGCGATCGCATACTGGCCTGTGCCGCTGAAATCAATCGCCTGACCGGTTTTACCAGCCACCCAAACCGGGGTTCCATAGATTCCGGCATCCTTACCATACATTGAGCCATCCAGCAGAACATTTCCACTACCCTCGTCCATCTGGTAACAGGCAACCAGGGATGTGTCACTTCCGCAGGCAGCCGATGGAGTTTGAGTTACCGTCCAGGTGAAATATTCAGTACTCGATACAGAGCCATCACTGACGGAAACAGAGGAAGCATAGGGGCTGGAATTGGCCGCGGTGGAACTGATTGTTCCGCTAATCAAACCCGTAGTCGGATTAATGGATAATCCTTCAGGCAGATAACCAGCACTGTAAGTCAACGTTGGTGAATCGATATCTACGGCGGTAATTTGAAGGCTGACCGAATTCCCTTCAAGGTTGGATTGATTGCCAGGCCAGGTTACCACCGGGGGAACATTGGCAGCTGCTACGGTGGTGAAACTCCATGTCGGGCTCTGTGTCGTGGCCTCTCCATTATCCGCAACCGCATACCATTCATATTCCGTGCCGTTGGAAAGTCCTTTCCAGCTCAAAGAAGCGTTCGCGCCTGACGATACAGTTGTACTGCCAAGGAATTTGAAGTCACTCCCACCATTCATGGCATAGTTCAATTCAAATTGTTCATTCGCAGTGGTGCGCCATTTATTTTGCGTTGGTGAATACGTTGAAACATAAATCTTATCGGCAGAGGGTGAAAACCGCATGATCCTCAAATAACCGCTTTGATGATCATCGACGGTCTGGTAATCAGACCGCAGGCTGTATACCGTATTAGAGTTATACACATCGGTCCGCATACCCGCTGTATCGTTATGACCACCCAGCATCAGGAAGAAATTGGGGTTATTCTTTAAACCCTCATAGATCGCAGCCCCCTGTGGAGCGAAGGTGTTTTCTGCATCTGAATTAAGAAGATAATGGGTTACAACAATAGCACGCCTGTTGCTATAAGCCTTAAGGACGCTATCTGCCCATTGGATTACTGCGTGAGAGCTGCTGGTCATTGAATAATCATATTCAATGAAAATAATGATGAAGTTATACCCTTCGACAGAGAACAGATGATAAGTGTTGTCGTAATTGGTTCCGTAACGGCCGCCGTATGTGGTTTGGTTGAGAATCGTTGAGCCAAAATAACTATTAAAAGCGGAGGTCTGGTAGGGGGCACCCTCTTTGTTCCCCAATCCTAATCCAAAGGATATCCCTGCGCCCGAAAGAATGCTCCAGGCAGTAACCGCGCGGTCCCATTGTTCGGTGATTGTGTAATCATCAACATTATCACCCAGTGACAACACAAACTTCACATTGCGTGAGTTCTTCTGTGTTACCACCCAATCCATTTGAGCATTGTAAATTTCTGGATAGGCTTCAGCGTAATGCTGAGGATCAGGAATAACAATCAAAGTAAAATCACCTTCCGAATCGGTCTTAGGGCGGCCATAAAATGAGACTGTTAACTGGCCACCTTCTGGATTGGTGGAATTTACGGTCAGTGTTGTCGATAGTGGAATACCGGTCGCTCCATTCGAAGGACTTACCAGTGTGGGCGGGTTTGGAGGAGTTGGCAGCGGTGTGGCACTCACTTCATTTGATTTCACCGACTCATTACCCGCTCCATCTTTAGCGGTAATGGCATAGTAATAAATTTGCCCATTGGTCAACCCGGTGTTCGTGTATGTGGTACCTGTTACCAGTGTCAGACCATTGATCGGGCTTGTCAGCGGCACAGGTGAAGTCGTGCTGCGGTAAATGTTGTATCCCACGACACCTTCCTCAACCGGGTTCGCCGTCCAGCTCAGGTCAATCTTCGTATCTCCGGGGGTTGCATTTAACCCCGTTGGCTTGGAGGGTGCGGTGAGATCCGTGGGAGTGGCGCTCACCTTGTTCGAAGCGCTTGAAGCACTTGCTCCGTTATCAACCGCGGTGATGACGTAATAATAGATCTGCCCATTGGTCAGCCCATTATCGGTGTATGTGGTGCCTGTAACCAGCGCACCGTTAATCGGGGTTGTGAGGGGTACAGTTGAAGTCGTACTGCGATAAATGTTGTATCCAGCTAGGTCGGGTTCTGTGTTTGCGTTCCAGTTTAATTGGATCGAGGAATCCCCCGGCGTTGCCGTCAAACCGGTCGGGGCAGCAGGAGGTGCATTCACCGGAGTGGCACTCGCCTCATTAGATAAAACCGACTCATTGCCAGCTGTATCCTTGGCGGTGATGGCATAATAATAGATCTGTCCGTTGGTCAGCCCGGTGTTTGTATACGTAGTGCCCGTTACCAGCGTGCCATTGATCGGAGTGGTGAGTAGTACGGGTGATGTCGTGCTGCGGTAGATGTTGTATCCCGCCAGGTCGGGTTCTGTGTTTGCCGTCCAACTCAGGTCAATCTTCGTGTCTCCGGCTGTAGCATTTAACCCTGTGGGCTTAGACGGCGCGGTGAGATCTGTAGGGGTGGCGCTCACCTCGTTAGATAAAACCGATTCGTTACCCGTTGTGTCTTTGGCAGTGATGGCATAATAGTAGGTCTGACCGTTGGTCAACCCGGTGTCGGTATAGGTAGTGCCCGTTACCAGTGTGCCATTAATCGGTGTGGTAAGCAGTACAGGTGACGTCGTGCTGCGGTAGATGTTGTATCCCGCCATATCAGACTCTATGTTCGCCGTCCAGCTCAGGTCGATGGATCCATCACCAGGAGTGGCTGATAGGCCTGTTGGGGCAGCGGGTGAAGTCAACTCATCACCCAGAACCAATCGAGTTGGAAGCATCAAAGTGGAAACGACAAGAAAAAGGATCGCAAATACACGTATGAAAATATCGAAGAATATTGCTCTTTTAACCCCGTGAAAACTTGCAGCCATTGATACCTCCGTTTGGGTAAATGAACGGTAGGATGAATGGCAACTTTCCCCCTGGTAATGATTCAGTAATATTGCCGTGACCCTATCCAACAAATGGCTTTCGGTAGCCCGACAATCTTAAACAAAGATTCCCGGCTTTGCGCCCCCATATCACTATGGGTTTGCCCTTTCGAGCCCCCGGCGATGTTTTTCCTTTATAAGGTTCTTTAAAATTTACATTAATCAAAAATGAAAGTCAAGTAAAAAACTTGTGAATGTCATCTCGCGCTTATTGTATTAATTTTTTTTATTGCTATGATTAGTTTATCAAGTTAATAACCGTCCATAGAAACAAAGGGGTACTTATGACATCCAGAAATGTTCCCACATTTAAGGTCATATCGATCCTCGCGGTTACCATTGTTACTCTCCTGATTGCGCTTACCGGGTGCAGCAAACCCACCTGGACGCCGCCACCAACCAGCACTTCGATGCCCACCGCCACTGATACCCCGACCCCATCTCCTACAACCGTCATCATCACCGAAAATTCTGTTATCACCCTGCCTGACGGATCCACCATTGTGCTCAAACCAGGCGCTGAAGTGAAAATCTCAGAATTACCTGGTTTGCCAGAAGAAGCTGTTGAAGTCAGTGTCATCATCAAAAAAGGTGAAATCCTTGTTTCACCGGCCCAATCCAATTCTGGCTGGCTGAACGTGATCAGTACGAAAGGATATGTCGCTCGCATTAAAGGCTGCGCAATGATCGTCAGTTTCAGCGAAGTCAAAGACTCGTTTGAATTACAGTGCATCGGCGGAGAATGCGAAATCGGCAAAGACGAAGATCACATGATTTCAGCAGCCACCAATAAGACCTGGCTTTACCAGGGCGGGATCTACTTTGAACCAACCAACATCGATTTCAGCAGAATTTATACAGCTTACGGAAAGATCATCCCCTCTTGCGTCAAGGCAGCCGAGTTGATGCCTGTTACCGGCAGCACTCCTTTGGCTGTAACGCCATCCGCCACAGGAGATATTGCAGCAACAGCCACCGCTGCCTGCGCTGCATTCAATCAGCTGTTCCCTGCAACTCCTTGCCCCAACACCTTGCCTTAAGATAAACGGATTGTTAAGTTACACCCCCTGTTTATAAATTGACAGGGGGTGTTTTGGAATTTACGATGAGATCATCTTCTCAACCAGTTTCCTCCCGGCAACCAGCTCACTGCCCGGATCATGATCCAGCGCGTGGTTCTCGATACTGAGAATACCGGTATAATCCATTTTCATCAGCGTTTCAACACAATCCACTACGGGTACGCATCCTTTGCCGTACCCGCAATTGATATGCTCGTCTCCCGGTAAGACATCCTTCAGGTGAACATGAAACAAATGCTCTTTTAGTTCGGTGATTGCCTTCACAACATCGTAATGATGCGTAGCCCACCACCCGGTATCCAAAGCACTTCCAAGCCGGCCGCGGCCCGTATCACCAATTTGTTGCAGGATTTGCTGTGGTGTTTCCTCTACTTCATTTTCAATGGCCAGTCTGAGATCATACGCTTCCAGCCTGTCGATAACAAAATTCCGGTCAGATAGCAGCAATGCGGTTGTGCCGCTGAGCATTGGTGCGCCGATGGCTGATGCCAGCCGACAGGCTGAGTCAAATTCTTCGCGCGTTGTTCCAAATTCTCCAGCCAGACTTGAAATCACCATTGCCTGACGATCGATCACCCGGCGGGCAATTTCGATATGCTCAAGGGTTGCCCACTGCCAATTTAATTCGGCAGGCTGCCAAACGTCCATGCAAGAAAAACCAAGTTCCTTCACCCGCTTGAGAAGATCATCGAAACGTTGTTCAAAAGTTGTGATGGGCTGGAAATACTGACTCAGCGCTGTGACACATTCGTCCCAGGATCCAGGTGGCTGATATCCAACCTGGCTGCTGACAAAACTTGAACCGTGCAAGGCGATTTTAAACATAACAAACCCTCATCTTAAACTGAGCTCAATTGCTCGTTTTAAACAAACATTATCCGATCTGACCGCCGCCCGGGTGTGAGTAGGGCTCATTTTGTTCACCTGCTACAGCCATTGGCGGTTTGGCTGCCAGCAGAGAATCAAACAGAGGAAGGCTGCCTGTGGTCACTGCGTTTTCTGCATAAAGGAACATCGCTGCTGACCAGGCCTGGTGAGGGAATCCCATCGGGTGACCGGTTTCGCCGTGCATCCACTCATTGAATTCCCATTCAGATGCGGTTCCCTGTTTACCTGCACCAGCTAACCGCACCAACAGCCTTTCTGCTTCAGCCTGCCACTTGCGACGAATCAGCGCCCCTATATGAAATCCTCCGACCATTGGCCAGATTCCTCCATTATGATACTGATGCGGCAGGTTCAAGTTGCGGCTGCGGAAATATTCACGCCATGAAGACTCACCAGGATAAATGGGCGGATGGATGGCCTTGGTAGGATACGGTTCTGCCATTCCCACCTGAAGCATGTAGCGGAGGATGTGCTCAGAGCGATGTCCATCAGCTATGCCCGTCAAGATCGCCAGCAGGTTGCCGAGACTGTCACACCAATCACCATACTCGCGGAAAGCCACCCATGGCAAATAGAACGGCCGGCTGGAAATGGTGCCGATATTGTAATAAAGCATGAACCATTCCAGACGTATGGCTTTCAATTTTTCAAGGTGATCAGCGAAATGAGAGGCCACCCAGCAGCGGTCGATCCAGAAGAGCAAATTTAAGCGCTCGTGAATCGATTCGGCGCTGTTATGGCAGGGAACTTCCACAGTTAAATCAGGAAATTCTTTGAGCAGTTCTTCGAAGGCCAGAGTGGAAGCATAATAGAGCACGTTATCATATAGCGTGTTATACCGCACGGAAATGAGATCCATCCAATTGCCGGCCTCAGGAATTTCAAGCAGGCCGCACTCGTTCATGTCCTGATATTGCAGCCAGGTCAATGCCTTGTTGATTTTTGGCCAGGCTTTTACCAGCGCAGACCTGTCTCCGGTTGCTTTGTAAAGCGCATATTGGCCGAGGATGTACCAGAGATTGGCGTCACACGCACCAGCATTCTCTGTGCTGATATAACCGGTCTCAGGATTCACATTCAGAGGTACCAACCCCCAACATGACTGTCGCTCTCCGAGGGTATCTAACGAAGCACGGCCAGCCGCTATTAGATCTGGATCACCGCTGGCCAGCGCCCCCAATAGCGTAACCGAACTATCACGCCCCCATATCTGCGGATACCCCGCTGGATCTGCTGAAGCTTTAAACCCATAGGGTGTCGCACAGTTGTGCAAGATTTCAAGAGCGTATTTTTTTGCCTCTTTTACCAGGTTTTGATCTTCTTCGTTCATCTCGACACCTCGGAATAGTCTATTAACCTTTGATCGACCCACCCAGCATGCCACGAATAAAATAGCGTTGGAAGATGATGTACACCAGCAGAATCGGGCCTGCAACGATCAATGAACCGGCGGCCATGAGCGGAATATTTGCTGAATAACGTCCCTGGAAAAACGCTAACCCCACGGGAAGGGTGCGCATGGTCTCTTTTTGCACCATCACCAGCGCCAGAAGAAACTCATTCCACGTCCACATAAATACAAGCACCACCAGGGTGAGTACAGCCGGTTTGCTCAACGGCCACAGGATCCTCCACAGCACCTGCCAGCGATTACATCCATCAATGGCAGCCGCATCAACCAGTTCCTGTGGAGCATTACGGTAAAAACTGCTCATCCATAGTGTGCCAAAAGAGACGCTTAATCCAACCTGTGGAAGAATCAATGCACAGTAAGTATCCGTGAGGCTTATTTTATCCATGAAATGATACAGCGGGATGATCACCGCTTCAAATGGGACCATGTATCCTAATAACAACAGCGGAAAAAGCACCTTCCTGCCTGGAACGGGCAGCATTCCAAACGCATACCCCGTCAAGGTAGAAAGGAAGACACTGACAATAACCACCACCACAGTTACCAAAACACTGTTTTGAAAGAAGTAATTGAAGCGCCCTGTCGTCCAGGCTTTTTCAAACGTATCTAGCTTCCAGTGCGCGGGCAAAGCAAACGGGCCCTTGATGACCTCGGTATCGGTTTTGAAAGCGCTTAAGATCAATCCAACCACCGGTAAAAGGATGATTAAAAGAAAAAGGCTGAGAATGATATAGTTTGGGATCAGACGCATCCAGGCTCGACGGGTCATTTCTCCTCCTCAGCCCTCGACTGCATGCGAAGAATGGACAGGGATATAACAAAGATTATCACTGTCATCACTGTAGCTACCGCCGCGGCGAACCCAATCCGGTTTTGCTGAAACGCTGACCGATATACGAGAAAGCCTGTAACCAGTGTGGAATCCCCCGGACCTCCACGGGTGGTCACATAAACAAGATCAAACACACGCATGGCAGCAATGATCGTCGTCACCAGCGCGACCCCCAATTCTGCTCTTAGATTTGGAATGGTGATGTATCGAAATTGTTTTAATCCGTTAGCACCATCCAGTTCTGCTGCTTCATATTGATCTTCAGGGATGCGCTGCATGCCAGCCAGAAAAAGGATCATGCAAAAACCATATTGCACCCAGGTGCCAATCGATCCCACTGACGGCAGCGCCAGTTTGAAATCTCCCAGCCACGATTGCGTAAGGGAATCTAAACCCAGCGCACGTAACCCCATATTTAGTGGTCCGAAAACCGGATTAAAGATCCAGCGCCAGGTGACACCCACGACTACCATACTCAGAATCTGTGGTAAGAAAAGCCCTGCGCGGAAGAAAGTCATCCCAGGCATCGGCCTGCGCCCCAGTAGTGAAGCCAAGGCTAAACCGATGAGAATGGGAATGATGCTGTAGAAAATGATAAAGGTAAGATTGTTGAGCAGCGCCTGAAGAAATTGTGAGTCGTTGATCAAACTCACATAATTTTCAAATCCAATAAATGACCGATTACTGCTAAATCCATCCCACTGGTAGAAGCTGGTACGGATTGTTTCCAAAATCGGGTAAAAAATAAAGACCAGATAAATGACCAGTCCTGGCAAAATATAAAGCCAGCCGTGAAAACGGGATTCACCCGGCCAGCGGTGCTGTACCTGCATGAGATTTCTCCGTTAGGCTGAATGATACCCGCTCTCACGATATCGTGAGAGCGGGTCATAAAGGTAAGTAAAGACTAATTTCCGGCGAGGAAAGCTGCGTAATCCACTTCAACCGCAGCGGTGAATGCTTCAGGGGTAATGGTCTTGCCAAACAACTTCTGCAGTTCGGCAACGATCGTATCGTAGAAGGTTGGAGTGGCCCAATCGATGTAATGGCCGACTGCGTTTTCTTTGTTGATTGTATTCCAGGCGTTCAGGGCGTCAGTGGAAAGAGTTCCTTCTTCAACTACCGCGCTCGCAGGCAGCGGCATGGCTGGCAGGGTGCCGGTTTCGAACCAGAGTTCTGCCGCACGCTCACTCACCATCCAGTCCAGATATTCTGCCGCCAGGTCAGCATGCTCGGTCGTTTTTCGGATCGCGAACGGGATTCCCACACCGCCAATGGCCATACGAGTGTGTCCTTCGTTTGCAGGCAGCAGGAAGAAGCCAAAAGTCTGGTCGGTATCGGTAAGGAATTCACCCACCTGCCATGAACCAGTAATCGTCATGGCGCCTTCGCCAGCCTTGAAGAGTTTGTTGCTGTCGTCATATCCAATGCCCGAGAATCCCTCGGTGAAGTACCCCTTATCCACCCAGTCTTGCATAATACGGGCGGCTTCTTGATTTTCAGGGGTATCAAAGCTGACGTTATTGACCCCGTAGACAAAATCGTTAATGTATTCAGGTGTGACCAGAATGTGCTGTACAGCGCTAAATTCATGAATGGCATTCCATCCATCCAGAGATCCAAAAGAAATTGGTGTGATCCCTGCAGCTTTAATCTCAGCCAAGAGAGCTTCGAATTCATCGAATGTGGTGGGCACAGTCCATCCATTGGCTTCGAAGAGCCCTTTGTTATAAAAGACTCCAACAACCTCAGCTGTGGGGCTGACACCATAGAGGTTGCCCTGGCCAAAGGTTTTACCATCGGGGGTGAAGCTGTTGCGGCTCGCTACCGAGGTTGAAAAACGCTCATCCCATTTATATTTTGCAGCGTAATCATTGAGCGGAAGGAGCAGATCGGCTTGAACCATCGCGCCCATGTCACTGCGTCCCTGGTTAACCTGGGCAACATCGGGGCCATCATTCTGGGCAAGGGCCAGTTTTAACGTAACCTTAAGATCATCAAGCGTTTTTACAACACGCTCAATCTTGACGCCAGGGTGCATCGCCTCGAATTCAGCATTGAGGGTCTCCATGACCTGTGATTCTACATCACGGTAGAATTGATCCCAGACAACCAGCGTGATCGTTTCTGCGGCCGGTTCTGTCGCCCCAGCTGGCTCTGTTGCGGCCTGAGGGATCTCGGTGACAGGTGCTGCTGTTGGCTTCGCACAGGCAGCAAGCAGCAGCGAGAAAACAAGTAATACCGAAAACACAGGGAATAGTTTTTTCATACGGCTCCTTTTTAAATGTTTCTTTATTCTTCTGCACCTTATTTATTTTCCACGATCAATAAGGAAAGTAAACCTATTTTATTGAAGCGCAAAAAGAAAGTCAACTATGAAAATGTAGGAAACAACCCGTTTTGACAAAAGAAAGTGGGCTAGAATTGATTAACAAAACGAGGTGCAGCATGAATGAACATTATGACATCCTTGGGATTGGTACTGCAGCAGTGGATGACCTCTTGTACGTGGATCATTTTCCAGTTCCCGACAGCAAAATCACGATCAAGAATTCCATGCGTCAGGGAGGAGGTCAAACCGCGACAGCCATGGCCGCTGCAGCACGCCAGGGTGCCAGAGCGGCATTCTGCTGCCGGTTGGGGCTGGATGAACTTTCCGATTACACAATCAGAGAATTGGAGAAGGAAGGTGTCAACTGTGCTTTCTGCATCCGTGACACCGAAGGAAGCCCCTATCATTCGATTATCATCGTAGATCTTTCAACCACTACCCGCACCATCCTTCACAGTGGAGGAAATGTCGCTCCACCGGCTGACTTGATCACTCCTGAACTGATCAGACACGCAAAAGTGTTGTTCCTCGATGACAACACGCGCATGGCAGGAATCAAGGCCGCGCAGATAGCCAGATCAATGGGAATCCCGGTAGTAGCAGATGTTGAAGTTGATCCGCCCCCTGAAGCAAGAGAACTGATTCCGCTGGTAGATCATCTGATTATCAATGCAGAACTTGGTCAGATTTTAAGCGGCGAAAACCAGTGCGGCAAGATGGCAGCCGCGCTCAGCGCCCAGGGCCGTGCTTGCTGTGTGATCACTGCCGGCAGACTGGGCTGCTGGTTCAGTCAGGGCGGTCAAGAAGCGCAGCACATACCGGCATTTGAGGTGAATGTGGTTGATACAACCGGCTGCGGTGATGTGTTTCACGGAGCATACGCCGCGGCTATAGCCCGCGGGAACGACATACGTCAGGCTGTGGTTATCGCCAGCGCTTCTGCTGCTTTAAAAGCAGCCAAACCTGGAGGAAGAATGGGAATTCCTTCTTTAACGGATGTGGAAAATTTTATCCGAAATAGCTCACACTCTTAATATATGAAACCTTCGATGCTAAAATTTAACCCAACAATAACAACTGTCTGGTAGATGATAGGCTGATAAGAAATTCAGGATATCGATACCCGAATTTTGATAATCAAACACTCAACACCTGGAGTTTACACATGCGTGAAATTTGGAATGATATTGAAAAATGGCAGCAATCTGCAAAATCAGCAACCATCGCAACCGTTGTTTACGTGGGTGGTTCTTCCCTGCGCCCAGCCGGGTCGAAGATGGCAATCAGTAGCAAAGGTGAAATTTCTGGGTCGGTAACCGGCGGTTGCGTTGAAGGCGCAGTATTCGAAGAAGCCAAATCTGTGGTGAAAACTGGAACCCCCCGGCTGGTTTCTTATGGTGTTTCAAATGAACAGGCCTGGGAAGTAGGCCTTTCCTGTGGTGGATCTGTGAAAATATTCATTGAATCCATGGCCACACCTCCCTGGAAAACCATTCTACCCGCTTTGAAAGAAGCAATCGACCATAACCAGGCTGTGGCTCTGGCAACTGTCACATCTGGCACGGGATTGGGTAATAAGATGCTTCTTCGTAAAGACGGAAGCCAGGTGGGTGACCTTGGAGAACCTTCATTGACCAATGATGTTGCCAGCCAGATTACCTCAAACTGGCAAGTTCGTGACCCGCATGAAATGACCCTCCAGACTGCATCTGAGACATCTACCATTTTTGTTGAGTTTATTCTTCCCCCGCCGCGCTTGATCATTGTCGGCGCCTCGCATATTGCCATTCCCCTGGTTTCGCTGGCCAAAGCGCTTGATTATCACACCATCGTCCTCGATGCGCGCTCAGCCTTTGCAACCCGCGAACGATTCCCTCACGCCGATGAATTAATCGTTGACTGGCCCGCTGAAACGATTAAGAAACTGTCTCCTGACGCTTCAACCTGCGTCGTATGCCTCAGCCACGATGATAAGCTGGATAACCCGGCCTTAATGGAAGCCCTTAAAAGCGATGCGCGTTATATTGGAGCCCTGGGTTCGAAAGTGACGCACGCCAAGCGTTTAGATGCGCTAAGAGAAGAAGGCGCTTCTGAAGACCAACTTAAGCGTATCCACGCACCCGTTGGATTAAAGATAGGAGCCAAACAGCCAGCCGAAATTGCGCTATCCATCATGGCAGAGATCGTCGCCTCGCAACATGGATTTGTGGCATGAACAATGAAAAACAGCCTTTCAGGCAGCAAATCGCTGCGGTCATCTTGGCCGCGGGCGGTTCAAGCCGCATGGGTCAGCCCAAACTACTGCTGCCCTGGCAAGGCGAAGCTTTGATCCGCTGGCCGGTAAAAATCGCTCTCGCTGCCGGCCTATCACCTGTGATCGTGGTCACCGGAGCATCGGCAGATGAGGTCGAAGAAGCACTCAACGGGCTGCCTGTGGAAATCATTCACAACCCTGATTGGGAAAAAGGCCAGAGCACATCCTTGCGCTGTGGAATAGCCGCGCTGCCTGAAACATCTGAGGCTGCAATCTTGTTTTTAGGTGATCAACCAAAGCTTCCCGGTGATTTACTTGAGAAAATGATTGCTGAATTCCACGCCCACGCACCTTCCATCCCGATCTTCATCGCTTCCTTCCATGGGAAACGGGGAAATCCGGTTCTCTTTGACCGTTCTGTTTTTCAAGATTTGCAACGCGTAGAAGGAGACGCTGGCGGAAGAACGATTTTTAATAAATATCCGGTTCAATACATCCCGGTGGAAAGTGAAGATGTGCTGACCGACATCGATTCGCCTGAAGATTACCAAAAATTTATCGAAAGTCACCAGTAATTCGAATAAGTTTTTTACGAAAAGGAAATCTTAATGCGAGTGATTAATGAACTTATCAATGTGTTAGTCCCTGGACGGATCCTTTCCATCCAGGTGGGCATGTCACGCACAGCCGTGCTGGTTGAGACCGCTGAAGGTTTACGCTGCGGTCTGGCTGCCAGTCTGGCTAATCTCGAATTTGATACGCGTTGCAGCCCAAGAGTTGCCAGAGCTGGGCATCTGCTGGAAATGAGCAGAGATGAGATCATCGGTCTGATCGAGTCTCCCAGCCAGACTGAAGCTTCCATCGCACTGGCAGCCATCAATGCTTTTCTTCCCAGAATAAAATTGCCCCAATCAGACTTAAATGCCACTGAATACATCAGAGAACACGCAGAAGGAAAAAATATCGCGCTGATCGGCCATTTTCCATTCATTGAGGAGATGAAACCCATTGTAAAAAACCTGTGGGTACTCGAATTGAATCCACACGGAGATGATCTGCCCGCTGACGCTGCTCCTCAGATCATTCCACAGGCTGATTTTTTAGCCATCACAGCCACAACCCTGATCAACCAGACCTTTGAAGATTTAATCGCTCTCTGCCGTCAGGATACAACCGTCATCATGCTTGGACCCACCACACCGCTTTCACCCGTCCTGTTTGCCAACGGAGTGGATATCCTCTCGGGAAGTGAAGTATTGGATCCCAAGGCCACAATGCTTAGCATCGCCCAAGGCGCGTCAATGCATCAACTTAAAAAAGATGGTTATATCCGCTATGTAACCATAGCCAGGAACGATTTCGAGACACATTCTTAAAATAATCCCCTCTGATTAAAAACGCCAGATTAAAAAAATCTCCGGTGCTTGAACAGCCGGAGATTCATTTCATACGAGACAATGATTATTTCTTGCCGCGGCGGATCAGAACAAGGATCAGAAGCAGGATCACAGCCCCAACAAAGGCTGAAACGATATCACCCAGTATTCCTCCACCCAGGTTAATACCCAGCAATCCGAACAGCCAACCGCCCAAGAAACCGCCCAGAATGCCAACGATTAGTTTCCCCAGCAATCCCATGCGGATGCCCTTGATTGCCCAGTCGGCAAGAAAACCTGCAATAGCCCCAACCAGTATCCAGGCAATAAAATTCATTGTGACCTCCTTTTTTTACTTAAAATATTTTAGCATTTTTCATCAAATTAATTCAACTCTATGCCAAATCTCACCTTCCACAGTTCAGCAAGCGACGTATGAATGTCTCGGGAGTTTTATCCTTGATTTTATGTATTCCGTCCTATTTCTCTGAAACCTGCCAAAAATGTGCTATAAGAAATATGGCACCTATTACCCGTATACACCTCTAAGCGCATCCTGCCGCAGGCTGCAGGATGTCTGTTTTATAGGAAGGAGTGAAAATGGATTTCTCGATTATTGCTATTGTTTTACAACTTATTTTTCTGGAAGGGATCCTTTCCATCGATAATGCTGCCATCCTCGGTGCAATGGTGACTCCCCTCCCTGAACATGATCCCGTACCCTGGCCAAAAGGCATGCAAAAGTTCGGTCACGCTGTGAACAAATTACTTGGCCCACAGCGTGGTGCAGCTCTTAGGGTAGGCCTCATCGGTGCTTACCTTGGCCGTGGTTGTATGTTGTTTGCAGCCAGTTACATCATTCAAAATCCCTGGTTAAAACTTGTTGGTGCCGCTTACCTGATTAAACTTGCCGTAGATGACCTCAGTGCTCATAGTTATTCAGGTGATGACGAAGAAGGTGGTAAACCTCTCAAACAGCGCAGCTTCTGGTCAACGGTTCTTGCAGTTGAGTTGATGGACCTGGCATTCAGCCTTGATAACGTTGTTGCAGCAGTGTCCCTCTCCGATAAAATCTGGGTGGTTATCCTGGGTGTGTTTATTGGTATTCTGGTGATGCGCTACGCCGCCGGCTTATTCAGTTATGTCGTTGAAAAAGCACCCGTTCTCAAAACGGCTGCTTACATCCTCGTTCTAAACATTGGTGTCGAATTGCTGCTCGAAGATCTTGCCCATATTGAATTCAGCGACTGGGCTCGCTTTGGAATTTCCATCGCCACCATCCTGCTCTGCCTGGCCTATGAGCGTTTCAAGTTCATGAAGATCTTCCGACCGCTGCTCATCTGGATCAGCCATGGTTTGGCGGTTGTGAACTACGTCCTCAGCTGGGCGTTGGAGCCACTCGTTGCTTTGGTCAACCAGATTAAAAAACTCTTCCCCAAACGCCAGCAACCCACACCGGCCAATTCCTGATCGGTCGAAACTATAACAACAACACCCCAGCCCGATAATATTCAGCTGGGGTGTTTTGATTGCATCAGGTACAAGCAAATTAAAGGTTCTTTTCCATCCACACCACCTGAGTGGTGCCAAAATAATGTGATGGTAAACCGCTGACCTTGTATCCGGCTTTTTCGAAATATTTCGTAGTATTCAGACGCGCAAGACAGCCAATCTTCTGGTAGCCTTGAGAGCGGGCAACGTTTTCGACATGGGCCATCAATTGCTGGCCAATGCCCTGGTGTTGTCGTGAACTCAGAACGGCCAGATGTGAAAACCATGCCACATGAGCTTCGTTTTCAAAAAGCTTTACACAACCGATAATTTCTCCACTCTGATCGTCAACCGCCATGAAGTGCTGAGAAATGGGTTCATAGTCATCCTTTTCTGTTCCTCTCGGCTGACCCCAGGGCTCCCGTAAAACCTTGAACCGTAAATCATAATAAGCTTTGAACTCTTCGCGAGTTTTAGGGCTCTTGATCTGGATCATTTTAACGCTCCTTAATAATGATATCAGGGGATTTCAATAAGATTATATATCTATTATAAATCACCTGCCAGTTATGGCTCGATAAAAATTACATTTCCATTACCAAACCGTTAACCTTCTGCACTACCGTAACCGCTATGGAACCGGTCAGTGCTTTTTCAGTGAAGCACATCTGGCGCGCAAGACGGATCAGAGTCAATATCTCGTCTGGTTGTTCTTCGGTATCAATTGATATTTCGACTTCAAATCCATCACAAAAACCTTCAGCATCTCCTTTAAGCACAGATCCATGTTCATGAAAATGTCCGGTGACGCGCACGCGCTCATTGCGGATCTTGAGTCTCTTTTTGGTCGCAACCTGCGACACATGTGAGATCAGTCAAAGCGCCATACCACTGACAAAATAAGTCAGCGGTGTGGGAGCCGTTCCTTCCCCTCCTGGCATGTAATTACCTTCATCACTGATCAACGCATAAGAACGTCCAGTTTCAGGCTGCCCTGCGATGACCTGTTTACGCCATTTCTCGATGGAACTGGCTTCAGCAACCACTTTGATGTCTCTATAACCGGCTGCTGATTTTTCATCAGATAACGCTGCCATTGATGTTATGACTCCTTTCCTGCTCTCATTTCTTCTCTTGTTTATCAAGTATCTTTTCCACCTGCTGACGTGTGCCACGCCATGGGCCGGGTATTTCCTGCTTCAGAGTTGTGATCACGCCTGCCCAATCACACGCAGTTTGGGGATCGTGTGATAATCGCATTGAACAATAGGTTGAAAAACAGGTATCACCACGGCCGGTTCTACCAGCCAGAGATCTGGGGTTAAACGGAGCAAAATAAAACTTGCCATCTACGTAAGCGGTAATTCCTGAAGATTGCGTCAGCACGATTTCTGTCGGCCCCAATGTTTGCAATTTTTCTGCTGCAGACTCGATCTCGGTTTCACCGGTGATAAATTCCGCTTCGGCTTTATCCACTTTCAGATAGGTAACGTATTTCAGCCCTTCAGTCATTTCAGCCCAAGGTTTGAATTCCAATCCATCTTCCACAGGCACACGTACAAAACCCTGAATATCCATCGCAACAGGCGCCCGTTTGGATAATGCTGCCAGCAACTGCAAATCTACCTCACCGGCATAAAGCGGAGAAAGCATGATCATGCGTGTTTTAAAATCAGGAATCTCTTCAAGTGAATATTTTCCGCCAAAACCAATGGGTTTACAGATGCGGCGTTCCATATCCGCAGATTGATAATAATTCGCAATCCCCGAGGTTCCATCAGCCGGGGTGGCGAAAACTTCGATTCCTTCCTGACGAAGCTCTTCCAGGCGCGGAAAGTCGTCTGGATGCAGCCGCGTAACAACAGCGACTTTTAATCCAAGGCGTTTTATCACCACACTGCCATAGTAAACCCCTCCCCCTGAAGCGGTCTGCTCCACGCTATCGACGATCAGTTTGTCTTTGGCAAAATTGCCGATCATTAAGACATCATATTCATTCATGGTTTCATTCAACCGGCAGTGCCTGGATACAGCCTTCGGCAAAACCGACCGTTACCTGTTCTCCTTCAGGGAAGAGGTCTATCACATGCGGATCGGTCTCAATTCCGGTAATGGTCTGGCCGAGAATTTCGACATCATATTCGATAACATCCCCCAGAAATACTGCGCGCCTGATCACGCCTTTAAACAACTCGCCACTTTTCTTGATTCGAGTCATTTCCGGCCTGATGATCAACGTCACCTGTGAGTCTGCGACAAATTCACCTTTAATATTCTTTAATGTAATGACTTCACCCAGGACTTTAACGGTCAGATTGCGGTCGTGTTGCTTTTGAACAACAGCAGAAACAAAATTTGCTCTGCCAATAAAGTTTGCGACAAATCGACTTTTTGGATAACGGTACATCTCAACTGGCGTTCCAATTTGCTCAATCACCCCCTCGTTCATCACAACGATTCTGTCTGAAAGGGTCATAGCCTCGATCTGATCATGGGTGACATAGACACTGGTGATATTTAATTCTTTTTGAATGCGGCGGATCTCAGTGCGCATTTCTTCGCGCAGTTTTGCATCCAGATTTGACAGGGGTTCATCCATTAACAACACTTTTGGCTCCATAACCAGGGCGCGCGCCAGTGCCACACGCTGCTGCTGCCCGCCCGAAAGCTGGGTCGGAGCTCGATGTCCGTAACCTTCCAAATGTAAAAGCTCAAGCACACGATTGACCTTTTTTTCAATTTCTGCTTTGGGCAGGCGCTTCACATTCAAACCATACGCGATATTCTCAAAAATATTTAGATGAGGAAAAATCGCATAACTCTGAAACACCATAGACATATCCCGCTTATGTGGAGGAAGGGAATTGATCTCCTCTCCATCGAGGATGATTTTGCCTGTGGTAGGGAATTCAAATCCGGCGATCATGCGCAGGGTGGTTGTCTTCCCACAGCCGCTTGGACCCAGCAAGGTGACCAGCTCGCCCTTCTTAATTTCCAAATTCACGTTTTGAACCGCAGTCACTTCACTGACGCCACCACGGGGAGGGAATACTTTCGTAATATTTTCGAGGGTAAGATACATTGGTTTTTACCTCACACAAAAGGAATTAGAATCCCTGGCTCATATCCACTGAGCCCCTGCCCTTGAATAATTTATTGACCAGCAAATTGAGTACAAATATCGCGATCAAAACAAATGCGATAATGACCGTAGAGTAAGCTGCCGCGATGCTTACCCCGCCCTGCTCCCATTCGCTCAATATTGAGGCAGTCACAATTCTCCATTTGGCACTGACCAGGAAGATAATCGCAGAAAGGCTGGTCATGTGCCTGGTAAAGCTGAAGATCAACCCTGCCAGTAAAGCAGGCAGGATCAATGGAATCGTTACTTTCCTGAAGGTATATTGAGCGTCAGCGCCCAGAATGTTTGATGCCTCTTCAATTGATGGGTCGATCTGCTGTAAGGCCGCGACACCTGAACGGACAGAGGCTGGAAGACTGCGCACGATAAAAGCTGCCATGATGATATATGCTCCCCCAACCATTGCAAATGGCACATCAACAAAGGAGAGAGCACATGGCACAGCCAAACCTATTACCCCAATGCCTGCGCGCAAAACCTTTCCGTTAAGCCCCTGCAGTAGAACCACACCTGCAAACGCCAGTACGATCGCGAGCAAAGCCGGGGTCGGTTGCAAAATCACCTTAATATGATCCGCAAATTGGACAATCGCGTTGCTCCAAAAGCCACGTTCAATTGAACGGCTAAAGGCTGCAATCGGCTTGGTGAGCACGGTTGCCCAGTTCGTTGACATTACATAAATACCGATAATCGCCATCGCCAGTGGTTTAGCAAATTTCCGTTGAGAGATCATTAAAACAACCGCAATGGCCAGATAAATTCCGCCAAGTGAAAAATACATCGCGCGAGGTTCCAGTTTGGTGAGCGCAACCCCGATGGCTGTTCCTGCTACCAGGATGATGATCCGTTCAAGACCGTGCTTTCCAATCACCTGTGCATAGAATAACGCCAGTAAAGCATAAATCACGATTGCCAGGGCAAGCGGGGGTTTATTAAAAGCCATCACAAACCCAATTCCCAGAATTGTGCCTGGAACTGCACCGCCAAGGTTGGATGCAAAGTCCAATGCGTCCTTACCGGTAAACTTCTTGCGCACCACCAGCCAGGCAATCACCATTCCCAGCAGCGCAGCAACGGGTGTTGCCAGCACGCTGAGGAAAGTGGTATCCAGAATCGCTTCAACACCGCGCGTCAGCGTCATGGACCAGTGTTTTAAAGTTGGAGTGAAATCAACCCCCCATGCCGAACTGAATGACCCATAGATTATGGTGGCGTAGAGGAGGATGATAAAGGCAATAATCAGATAAGTAATAATATTGACAACCCAGCGAATGATTGGATCCTTTTCGCGGATCTGTGATCCGGCAGGCTTTCCGGTTACAGAAATATATGTGCGCCGGTTCACGTAATAACGTTGAATCAGAAAAATCACCAGGGTTGGTATGATCAAAACCAGAGATAAAGCTGAAGCTTTTTGATAATTGTATTCGCCGATCACCGCGAGATAGATTTGAGCAGAAAGAACCGTTTTGTTGCCCGCAATAAACAATGGATTTCCCAGATCAGCGAGGGATTCAACAAACAGCAGTAAAAACGACCCTGCAATTCCCGGGATTAAAAGCGGAAGGGTGATCGTTCTGAACAGGTAAAACCGTCCTGCACCCAGGCTGGCTGCGGCCTCCTCCATCGCAGGGTTCAGGCGTTCCAGCATCGCCTTCAGCATCAAATACGACACTGAAAAGAAAGTGATTGTTTGAACGATCACCAGTCCATCAAGGCCGTAGATATCATTCATCCCTTTGACAAATTCAATCCCCAGCAATTCATGCGTGATCAGGCCGCTGCGCCCAAAGAGCAGAATCATACTCAAAGCCAGCGCAAAAGGCGGAGAAACCGTGGGGACCAGTGCCAGCCAATGGACAATTTTTTTACCAGGTATTTGACAACGGACCACTGCATAAGCAAAAATAAATCCCACGAGTGTGCCCGCGGTGGCTGTCAGTAATCCCATCAGCATCGTATCGGTAAACGCCCTCCTTAACGCAGGGCCATAATAAGCATCGAAATATCTGGCAAAGTAGGTCAGGTCAAAGGCGCCTTCCTTGGAGATAAATCCGCCCACCATCGAACGATACAACGGGAAGATCACAAAAATGAATATGAAAATTCCAGACAACAACAGACCGATGAAGAGTACAGGGTCTCTGCCAATGAGAGCAAATTCACGAATTCGTCTTTTGATTCCTGAAGCTTTACTGGCCGGATAAACCAGATTGGATGGATTTGCTTGCATGCTCCTCCTCGGAGTAAATATCTGGGCGGCATACGCCGCCCAGATATTTGTTCACACCTTATTGTTTCAAGTTTTCAGCGTTGGCAATTTCATTGGTGAATTTATCAACAAAGGCGGTCTTGTTTTGCCCTGCCCACTGGAAATCATAATCGATCAGGTTGACTTCGAGCAATTCAGGGTGAGAGAGTTCAACGCCATTGATGGTGGGAGCCTGGTAAGCATGATATTTGGGTCCCAAGGACTGGCCTTCAGGGGTCAGTTCCCAGTCATACCATAATTTGGCAGCCTGGATATTCTTAGCGCCCTTGAGGATGGCCATACCACCAATTTCATAACCGGTTCCTTCGGCAGGGAAGGTCAGTTCAAGTGGGCACTGATTGTTTTCAATCTCATTCACAATATCGTGCGAGAAAACAATCGCAACCGCGGCTTCGCCCTGGCAAACAAATTTGGCAGGTGCAGCGCCACTCTTGGTGAATTGAGAGATCTGGCCAGCATATTGTTTGATGTATTCCCAGCCAGCTTCTTCACCACGAATCTGAAGAATGGTCGCAAGAGCAGTGTAGGATGTGCCAGAAGTTGAGGGATGGGCAACCATGACCTGGCCAGTGAATTCAGGTTTCAGAAGATCGTCCCACGAGGTCGGGGCTTTGGCTTCAGGATGGGCAGCCAGCCATTCTTTATTGGTAGCGAATCCGAGAGTTCCAATGTAAACACCAACCCATTGATTGTCTGGGTCCTTCATCAGCTCAGGATCGCGCAGGTTGACATAATTCGGTGAATCGTATGCTTCGAGCAATCCCTTTTCCTTTGCGGCAACGAAACTGTCAATGGGGCCTCCCCACCAGATATCAAAGGTGGGTGCATCCTTTTCAGCTTCAATACGGGCCAGCGCTTCACCTGCAGACATACGAACATAGTTCACGGTGATTCCGTATTTGGCTTCGAATTCTTGCTTCATCCCCTGGCACCATTCTTCCTGCGGGGTGCAGAGAACATTCAGCTCTGTGTCGGTGATCTCAACAGGAGCTTCAGTGACCACAACAGGTGCCTCAGTAGCGACCACAGGTGCTTCAGTGGCTGCAACTGGTGCCTCAGTGGGCGCGGCAGCCTGGCAAGCTGCCAGAACTGCGACCGCAAGCAACGCCACGGCCATCAACAGTCCAACTTTCTTGGTTAACATTTTTCTCCTCCTGGGAAAAATTGGTTTAGCTGTTTCCATTTAGGTGTGGCTGGAAACAGCAATAAAAGTATTATGCAATGTTTTTGCAGCTATTGTCAAGTAAACCTCCAGTTGGAAAAATCAGGAGGTTTATCACAATTGCTGGCTTAATCAAACAGGCAAATGCTAACCACATTTGCCTGTTTCAAATTTTTTTATGAACCTTTTTTCTCGGTAGTAAGTTTATTTCTTGCCTTTTTTCGTATACTCCGATCCAATATGAATACCCAGACGCGGTAAAACCACTCGGTGGAGCAGAAGGATCATGCCTGTAACAAGAAACGCAATCCCAAATACAATCAGAGATTGTCCGAGATCGCTCATCACGCTTGGTTTTACCAGCATGACAATGGCCAGGGTAAACATCAGCACCCCGCCAATTAATTTAAGAATACGGCCATGTTTTTCTTCCAGTTTGCTAGACTTAAGGGTAAATACCGCCGCGAAGAATATCCCCAGTTCATCCAACTGGTAAATGATCATATATACAAGAAGCAGCAAGGCAAATGTAAGCGTCGGAACGTTTTGTGAGGCAACAAGATTTGTCCATAAAACAGGGAAACCAGCAGTACAGGTAAATTCCACCAGCGAAACGCCGGCGCCCAGGATGACCGTTCCTCCGATTAATCCCCAGAAGGAGTCTCCCGCATCCATAACCTTGCGGATTTTTTGATAGATGCCAGGTTTCTTTTCATCTGCAATGGTAAAGGAAACACCCTCTTTGTACCAGAAGTAGTCCTTTATGTTCACCAGTGCAAAGAATAAAGCAACCAGTGCCACTACGATCTGAATCCATCCCACAAAACTCACAACGGTGAGAACGGTAAACAAACCAGCAATGAAAAGGGCGTAGATTCCTGCTGTAACGGTCAGGAACACCAGCCCGACAATAATGATCTTCTTGCGCGATCCGGTATGAAGAGTGATCGCCAGCAGCATACTGAGCACCCAAACCGAGCAGGGATTGAACCCATCGACAAATGAAATTAGCAGCGTGCTGAGGAACAAACCCTGATGCGAGAGATCGATTTCTCCAAATAATGGGAGTTTGATCGTTTTTGCTGAATCATTAGCAACAGGATCGGGTGCCTCTGTGGCTGTCACCTCTGGGGTGAAGGTTGGCTGCACGGTTTGCTCCACGGCAGGCAAAAGAGAGGCCGCTTTATCTGGGCAGGCAGTAATTAAACACTCTTCAATGGCCGAAGTAACTTCCGCTTGAATTGTGTCTGACCATCCTTCCCAGTACTTTTCGCCAATGAAAATGGTTGGCACATAACGTGGTGTAAACCCGTAGATCTCACTGACCTTTCCGAATAAAGCCTGATTTTCTTCCGAATTGTACACTTCGAACATGCGTAATTCGATCGACGGGTTTTCTTGCACCAACCCTTCTAAATAAGGTTTGGCTTTCGCACAATGCGGGCAGCCATCACCCCAGAAAAAGTAAACCACCACATTTTCTTCAGCTTGAGCTTCTACAATATTTACAGCAGCATTTTTCTCCCCCGGGATTGCAGATGCAACTGCTGGGCTTACAAACAACCAGAGAAGCGAGATGATCAATCCAATGATGAGAGTTTTGCGCATTTTTTACCTTTTATGCTCTGAATAATTTATCGAATGATTTCGACCCATTTTACCTTTTTTTGTTAAATATGGAAAAAAACTACTAACCGCGTGCCAGCACCAACGCACCAACCAATCCTACCTGGTCACCAAGTTTTGCGGTTGTCAACACAAAATCCTTGAGGTATTCGGGAGACAGTACATTCTTTTCAAGCGATCGCATCACAGGATCGATTAATAATTTCCCAGATTTGACCACTCCTCCGCCCAGAATCACGATGGTTGGATTGAAGACATGCAACATATCCGCGATCGATCGCCCTAAAAATTCACCGGCGTAATGAAAGGCTTCAATACAAAGTTCATCACCGTGTTGGGCTGCATCAGAAACCATACGCGCATTCAATGGTGCCGATTCGTGAGCAAGAATCGATTCTCGCCCTTCATTAATTTTTTCTTTGACGTATCTGGCGATGCTTGGGCCCGAAGAGATCGCCTCTAAATGGCCTCGACATCCACAGCCACACATGGGGCCATCGGGGAGCACGGTGACATGACCCAACTCAGCGCCAATCCCATGTGATCCAACAATCAACCGATCGTTGGATATGATACCGCTGCCCACACCTGTGCTGATGGTTAGGTAGATCAAGTCATGATGGCCTACACCAGCACCAAACTTCCACTCTCCGAGAGCGGCAACGTTGGCGTCATTTCCAAGTACAGTGGGGGTTTGAAAGCGATTTTGAACGATCTCCACAATGGGCAAATAATCCCAGTCATCAATGTTAGGCGCTTTGTAGATGACACCCTTTGCAGGATCCACCATTCCGGCAATTCCCAGTCCAATCCGGGCTACCTGATGGTCATCTGGCCAGATAGAAGCAATCAAATCTAACAGACGATCGATGGCTTTGCCTTCGCCTTTTGTGGATATAGATCGGATAGCAGATGCTTCCATCCCAGATTCTGGATAAAGAGCAGCCCTGAGCTGCGTTCCCCCAACATCTACCGCGATATAGTTCATGCAAACCTCGTACGCAAGTGACGTTTTAACATGGTTGATGAGTACGATTGTACCAGAGAACACCACCTGATTTATGGTATGATTGAGTGCCGTCATAATGACTAGATGACATTATGACGAATGTTCAATACATAAAATAAATTGGCCTTGTTGATTGCGAAAAGCGTGATATAATTTACTTTCGCGCCGAGAAGGCTGCATGAATTTATAAAGCAGGTGTAAAAATGAGCGACATTTTAAAAGCATATGATGCCCCCGTTAATCCGAATATCCCCGATCTGCGAACCGGCGATACCGTAAGCGTGCATGTAAAAATCAAAGAAGGTAACCGCGAACGTATCCAGGAATTCAAGGGCGTTGTGCTCTACCAGCACAATAATGGAAACAATTCAACGTTTACCGTACGCCGTGTTGCCAGCAATGGCATCGGTGTGGAACGCACCTTCCTGCTGCGCTCACCACGCATTGAAAAAGTAGTGGTCGAACGGCACGGCAAGGTTCGCCGCTCACGCCTGTACTTCCTGCGCACACGCTCTGGCAAGAGTGCCCGCCTTAAACAGAAATTCGGTTAAATCAATTTTCATTGCTTTCTTCAGGGTGCAACCAACGCCGTGGTTGCGCCCTTTTCTATATAATAAACAGGTGGAGAAATCATGAACAATCCTGTTATTGGGGTCACTGTTTCACAAAAGAACCTGCAATGGGAAAGATCGAATTACATTCCAACCGATTACACAAAAGCAATCCTTGCTGCAGGTGGAATTCCCCAGCTTATCCCCCTCGAATATCCGCTAGACCGGTTGATTGAACTGCGAGCCGAATGTGCAGGAATTCTATTAACCGGCGGTGAGGATATCGAGCCAGGCCTTTATCACCGATTAACCCATTGCAGTATTCAAACTACCTGTGCAGAACGTGACGCTACCGAGTATACCCTTACGCGGCTGGCTGCAGAAACTGGCTGGCCGATTTTGGGAATCTGCCGCGGGCATCAGATGTTAAACGTTGCGCTTGGTGGAACTCTTTATACCCACATCCCTGCCCAGTTTAAAACCGATATCGATCATCAGGCTTCTGAGTATAACGATCATCAATTCCTCGCACATACGGTCATCATCGAGAAAAACACCGCTCTGAATGCCATATTACACACCGAATCGCTCAAAGTGAACACCCGCCATCACCAGGCCGTGAAAGATCTGGCAGAAAATCTACGAGTGACAGCCCGGGCAACTGATGGTTTAATAGAAGGTATTGAACTCCCCGGACATCCGTTTTTCTTAGGAGTCCAGTGGCATCCTGAATGCCTTCAGGATATCGAGAGCCATAAGCAAATTTTTACCAGCTTTATCGCTGCTGCCAGAGAGTTTTCAGCAGGAGGATAATTTGTCTGATTCACGAAACATCATCGGAGTACTTGATTCAGGCGTTGGAGGGTTGAGCGTTTTGCGTGCAATCCGCAGCCTGCTGCCAGCACAGCCTGCAATTTATGTTGGAGATCAGGCACATGTGCCGTACGGGACTCGTCAGTTGGAAGAGGTGCAGGAATTTACTCACGAAATCGTACGTTTTCTTTTAGACCAGGGTGCGCGCTTAATTGTGGTGGCCTGCAATACCGCCTCGGTTGCAGCATTGACGAGCCTGCGGCAGGCATATCCTCATATCCCCTTTGTAGGAATGGAACCCGCGGTAAAACCGGCCGCAGAACAAACACACAGCGGAACGGTAGGCGTGTTGGCTACGGCTGCCACTTTTCAAACCAAAATGTATGCGTCAGTCGTGGAACGTTTTGCACAAGGGGTTAAGATCCTCGAGGATCCCTGCATTGGATTGGTTCCTCAGATAGAAAAAGGCAACCTGGAGGGTGATGAAACTCGCCGCATCCTCGAGTCTGTTCTGCGCCCCATGCTTGATCAAGGAATTGATACCATTGTCATGGGATGCACCCATTATCCTTTTGTCATACCACTTATCCAGACCATTACCGGCCCAAATGTGCGGGTTATCGATCCTGCACCCGCAATTGCCCGCCAGGTCAAGCGCATGCTTGAGCTCAATGAGATTCTAAACCCGGGTGACTCCATCGCCCCGGTTCGGTTCATCACCACATCTGATGCACAACAATTTACGCAATTAATCCGCCAATTACTGGGCGAGGACCACATTGCCGAATCTGCCCACTGGAAGGACGGCAGACTCGTTCTTGTGCCATGAGAAGGTTCCTTTTGGGAGATGGATATGAAAGAGATCAAGGTCGCACTGGTTGGGTTCGGTAATGTGGGTAAGGCGCTGGCGCGCCTGCTTGAAAAAAAACAGGCTCTATTGAACACCAAATATGGTTTTTCGACAACGATCACCGGAATTGCCACCGCTCACCACGGTATGATGATTGACCCTTCGGGCATCGACCTTAATCATGTGTTCGACCACCTCAATAACGGAAATTCGTTAGATGAACTTTGCATCACCCCTCTTCCCTCTTCTATCCCTGATTTCATTAAAACCGTTCAGGCCGATGTTCTTTTTGAAAACTCACCGGTGAACCATCACACAGGTCAACCCGCGGCTGACCATCTTAAGACCGCGCTTGAGTGCGGTATGCATGCCATTACTGCCAATAAAGGTCCAGTGGTGCACGCTTACAACACACTCACCAGTCTGGCAAACGAAAAGCAGCGTCGGTTCCTGTTCGAATCAGCGGTAATGGATGGCGCACCAATCTTTTCGCTCTTTCGCGGTCCGCTCCCTGCGGTAGAACTTCGTGGTTTTTTTGGAATTCTCAATTCATGTACCAATCTGTTGTTAGAGATGATGGAAGAAGGAAAAACTTTCGCTGAAGCCGTAGAATACGGAAAATCCATTGGCATCACCGAAACTGATCCCAGCGCCGATATTGACGGTTGGGACGCCGCCATTAAGGTTGCCGCGCTTTCTACGGTATTGATGGGTATTCCGCTTAAACCCGATCAAATCGAGCGCAGTGGAATTCGTGAAATTACCCCGCAGATGATCAGAGAAGCCCTTGATGCAGGCGAACGCTGGAAACTGGTTTGCTCCGCCAGGCGCGAAGGCAACAGTGTAACAGCCAAAGTCGCTCCACAGCGGGTGAAATCCAGCAGTCCATTATTCAGCATCAACGGTACCAGTTCCTTCGTGCAATTCGAAATGGATACCTTGCCCGGCCTGGGGATTCTTGAAAGCAACCCCGGCCCTGAAACCACAGCCTACGGGCTGCTGGCAGATCTGATTAATGCCGTCAGGGGCGGCTGAACCGCTGGAATCCATCATGCGAAATCCTACGATCGTATACCTAGCACTCGGCAGCAACCTCGGGCAGCGACAGGAAAACTTGAGCCGGGCGTTGCGGAACATCGCAACCGAAATGGATATTCTCAAATATTCAAGCATATACGAAACACCACCCTGGGGGGTGACAGAGCAGCCTCGTTTTCTTAATCAGGTGATTCAGG
Organism: Anaerolineaceae bacterium; assembly: GCA_034429135.1. Lineage (GTDB taxonomy): Bacteria > Chloroflexota > Anaerolineae > Anaerolineales > Anaerolineaceae > UBA6107. The sequence continues at coordinate 63,107 of DAOUGR010000009.1, forward strand.
GAACCACCTTGTTACCCCCACACGCGCTGCTTGATTTCTTGAAAAAGATTGAGAGGAAAATGGGGCGGGTTGAGACGGTGCGCTTCGGCCCGCGGGTGATTGACCTCGATATCTTGCTCTATGGCGAACGCCTTGTGAACACCCCAAGGCTTCAAATTCCTCACCCGCGCATGCACGAACGGGCGTTCGTGCTGGTGCCGTTGGTAGAAATTGAGCCCACACTGGTCATTCCCGGCCAACAGCAGACAATTACAGATCTCCTCCGTGGCCTTGACCAGAATGGAATCACCAGAATCGATCTGCAGGGAGAGCAAAATGGTTGAGATAAAAACGATCAATCCATTTTTAGAATTCGGAAAAAAGACCTATGTGATGGGCATTATCAATGTTACTCCCGACAGTTTTTCAGGAGATGGGCTGCTTTCTCAGAAAGATACCGTAAAAGCAGCTCTCGAACAGGCAGAGCGTTTCGTTGAAGCTGGCGCAGATATTCTGGATATCGGCGGAGAGAGCACCCGCCCTGGAGCGATCGAAGTCAGCGCGCAGGAGGAAATGGATCGCGTACTTCCGGTGATCGACTCCATCAAGGATGTCGGAATAGAAATTGTACTTTCGATTGATACCTACAAGGCGCAGGTCGCAGAAAGCGCCTTACAGCACGGAGCACATTGGATCAACGATGTATGGGGGTTACGCGCTGACGCAGATATGGCCCCCGTTGCAGCCAGGTATCGGGCTCCAGTGATCCTCATGCACAATCGCAGCAAGCCGGCTCACGCCGATATTCAGGCGCGCCTGGGTGGACGGTATATTGGGGTCGCGTATCAAGACCTTATCGAAGATATCAAACGTGAACTATTAGAGAGTGTTACGATCGCCCATTCAGCGGGTGTGGAAGACAGGCAAATCATCCTTGATCCGGGCATTGGTTTTGGTAAAACTGTGGAACAGAACCTCACGCTGATCAATCGATTGGGCGAGATTAAAGAACTGGGGTTCCCCCTGCTGCTGGGGCCGTCACGCAAATCATTTATTGGATATACCTTAAACCTCCCCCCTGAAGAACGAGTTGAGGGTACTGCAGCGATTTGCGCAATAGGAATCGCACGCGGCGCAGACATTATCCGTGTACATGACGTTGAAGTCATGGTCAGGGTGGCAAAAATGGCAGATGCGGTGGTGCGGTGAAATTACTGGCTTAGATTAAAAAAGACTGTCATCTGTGTTCTTCCCCGATTTCCCCATAACAGATAAGGAATCCAGGTATACATTTCTCCAGTAGTCGCTTTGCCTGTGATCACCATTGTCCCTTTTAGCCAATCAGGCTCAAACCGACAGGTGAATGAGTGGGGATCAATCTTTGCCGAGAAGATATCTGCCTGGTTGTCAATACTTTCCAGACAATACACCAGCGGACCGCGCGAAAGCGCAACCATTCCACCGCAGCCTTTAACGCGTTTGTCTTGCGGCCGCAGCCGAATGGGCATGCCCAGAGAGAGCGTAATACAGTCTCTATCCTGGATCTGCCCCGCGAAACTGACATACCGCGCCTCCTCAAAATGCAATCCAACCGCAGAGTCTAATGCTGGTGAAAGATTTTCAACCATCTGCACCCGGCACTCAGCCTGATTAAAGGTTATTTTATAAGTGTCTGACCATGCAGGAATACGGAACAAGCACTCCATTTCTTTGGGTTCTTTCACTGCAAATTTAAACGTTACTTCTCCTGACCACGGCATAGAGGTCGTTAGCGAGACCTTGACTCCTGGCCCTAACTCATATTCGCCCGGAATGTACTGGTTAATGATTGTCTTGCCATTTTTCGTAAATAGGGCGTTGTCTTGTAATGACGCCCAGGCTCGTGAAAGATTTGAAGGACAGCAGGGAATGTCATACCACCCCTGGCGCTCCAACCCGCCACGGCACGTCAGGGGGTTGTTGTAAAAATATGACCGTCCATCCAGGCCAATCCCAACAGAGGCCGCGTTGTAGAGCTGCCATTCATAAAGGTCGGCGTAGCGCGGTTCACCGGTAAGCAGATTCATTTCATTTGCCCAGAGCATGCTGCCCAAGGCAGCGCAGGTTTCAGCATAAGCGGTAACAGGATCGAGTTCGTAATCTTTTCCAAAACCCTCAATTAATGGCAGAGCACCAATGCCGCCAGTGACATACATCCGACGTGCAACCATGTGCTCCCAGACCTTCGTGAGGCGGGGAAGATCTGACCTGTCCTTCTCATCGCGGGCCAGCATCGCCGCCGCAGTTTGTAGATATGTAAAGCGTACCGCATGTCCGACGGGTACCATTTGTTGCGCAAGAGGCTTGTGTTGCTGAAGGTACTCTCCGCGCAAAGCGCTGAGCGCCAGACGCAAAGCGGTAAATCGTGGAATCTCATGCTGGTTGTGACCAGGAAGAGAGAACGCGGTGTTATCAGGGTGTTCATGGAAGTATTTCTTGCGTAAGGCTGCCACAGTATTCATTCTTCTTGCAGACCGCAGTAATTGCGCCAGAAAGTGCCCTGCAAAATTTCGAATTCTGCCTCTGCGTGCAAGGAATCTTCGGGCCAGCTCCAGGTAATCATGGGTGCCAGTACATCGGTTTAAACGGATAAGCGCAATCTCAATTTCTTCATGGCCGTCGGTGAACAGTGGATTGGCTTCCATAAACTCTGCGACCAGGAGGTCGGCTGTGCGTCTGACAATCTTGAGCAGGGTGTCTTTTGCAGTCGCTTCAAAGTGTGAGACCCCCGCTTCGATCAAATGCCCCATGCAATAAAGTTCATGTTCGATTTGCAGGTTTTGCCAGCGTGAAGAACCAAAATGAATCTGATTATAGGTATACAAATACCCATCTTCACACTGGGCTTTACTGAGCAATTCAATGAAAGAATCAACAAGTGCCATTAACTTTGGGTCTGGATGACGAGCGAGAATCCGCGAAGCTGCATCCAGCCACTTGTAAGCGTCTGAGTCCGCAAAAAAATACCCTTCGCGGAAGCCTTCTTTTAAGCCAGCAGCAATTCGAAAATTATCGATGCAGCGTGTTTTTTCAAGCTGTTCCCACTGATAGAAAATGGCTTCTTCAGAATTCATTGTGAGTCTGGAATTCCAGAAATCACCTGTGGCGATCATCAAATCTTCTTTCTCCTCGTATTAAAACTGGCAGAGATTCTAATTAAAGTCATATACTTTCATTATAGAATTGTTTTTGGTCTCACGACTGCTATTGAGACTGATAAATGGTTTCTGTCACCGACGGCAAAACCAAACAACGTTCATTATCAAGAGCATAAGAGTAGATCAATAAGCACAATAGTCTTGGTTTGAAAAAATACCCATTTTTGATAAGCCCCTGCTGAACAGGAATGAATGCAATAAGGTCTTATCGATCCTATAGGAGAAATCGCAATGGATAATTTTGATGTAGTAGTGATCGGCGCAGGTCCTGGCGGTTATGTGGCAGCCATCCGTGCCGCCCAGCTCGGAATGCAAACAGCCATCATCGATAAAGAATGGCTGGGCGGGGTTTGCTTGAATGTGGGTTGCATCCCTTCAAAAGCTCTGTTGAAAAATGCAGAAGTTGCGCATACCCTGCGCGAACGTGGTAAAGATTTCGGTTTCACAATCGAGAATCTACATCTGGATTATGCTGCTGCGGTAAAACGCAGCCGCCAGGTCTCTGATCGACTCACCCGTGGAATTGGTTTTTTAATGAAAAAAAACAACATCCCTGTGATCATGGGCACCGCCAGGTTCACGGCGCGAGACACGGTGGTCGTGACCGACAACCAGGGGCAAGAACGTGAGGTCAAAGCAAAAAATTTCATCGTAGCCACCGGCAGCCAGCCTGTGGCCATCCCGGGTGTGACAGTGGATGGTCAAAAAGTCATCAGTTTCAGAGATGCCATCCTGCAAGAGAAACTACCAGCTTCAGTGGTCATCATTGGTGCCGGTGCCATTGGTCTGGAGTTTGCCACAATTTGGAGTTCCTACGGTGTTCAAGTAACCCTGGTGGAGATGCTGCCACGAATTGCTCCACTCGAAGACGAGGAGATCAGCAGTGAACTGCAGAAATCTTTCTCTAAGCGCGGAATCAAAATCATGACGGACACCCGGGTGATGTCAGTGGAAAAAAATCCAACCGGCGTTCTGGTAAAAGTTGCCGGTAAAGATGGTGAAGTTGTTCTCGAGGCCGAACAGGCATTAATGGCAATTGGTTTCAAACCAAACAGCCTCAACCTTGGTCTGGAGGAAATCGGCGTTGAACTTACCGACCGAAAACACATTAAGGTTGATGAGCGAATGTCCACCAGTGTGCCTGGCATCTGGGCTGTGGGTGATGTTACAGGCAAGCTGCTGCTGGCGCACGTGGCCTCCACCCAGGGCATTTTATGTGCTGAAGCCATTGGCGGTAAAGAGACAAAACCGATTGATTACACCATGGTACCCCGCGCTACATATTCCCAGCCGCAGATTGCCTCCTTTGGCTATACTGAAGCTCAGGCCAGAAATATGGGGAAAACAATCAAGGTAGGAAAATTTCCCTTCCAACCCAACGGTAAAGCCCTCGGCCTCGGCGATTATGCAGGGTTCGTTAAGCTCGTGATCGACGAATCTACAAACAAGATCCTGGGCGCACACATGATTGGTCCAGAAGTATCAGAACTGCTGCCTGAACTCACACTGGCTCAGCAAAATGACCTTCCAGTCAGTGCAGTTGCAGGTAACATTCACGCACACCCCACACTGAGCGAAGCCATCATGGAAGCTGCAGAATCAGCTGAAGGTCACGCCATTCACATCTGATCGTAAACCGGATTTCCATTCGAAATCCGGTTTTTTTATCTATTGGTGATCCGATGAAACCGTGCATAATAAAAGTATTCATCTATGGAGGAGATTTATGTACACAGATCAGGATATCGCCAACCTTGTGGCCAGGGTGCAGCAACTTGAACAACAAGCCGCGTCTCGTCCCACGGCTGCACTCCCTCAATACGGAATTATCTCAAAAAACTTCCTCACGCGCGCTTTTTCAGCCTGGGGGTTATGTTTCGTATCCAGTCTCTTGATTGGAATTGCCCTGAGCTGCATCGGAGTGATCATCGGCCTGATCATGGGCGCCACAGTCCTTGATTGGATCAATCAACTGCTGGGTAGCGTACCTCAACTCTGAAAGCAAACAAGCCTATGCTATAATCACCTCTTGATAAGAGGTGAATATGGTTTTAAACAAACTTGCCCGCGTATTTGGGGGAGATCCACACAAGCGTGAAATTGAAAAACTCTCATTGATCGCCGAAAAGATCAACGAGTTAGAAACATCATTTGAAGCACTCAGTAATGAAGAACTGACGGCTAAAACAGATGAATTTAAACAGCGTCTGGCTGATGGCGAGACACTCAACGACCTGCTGCCAGAAGCCTTTGCAGCAGTGCGCGAAGCCAGCAAACGCACCATTGGATTGCGGCATTACGATATTCAAATGATCGGCGGTATGACTCTGCATTATGGCAGGATCGCCGAAATGCGCACCGGTGAAGGAAAAACCCTGGTAGCCACACTGCCGCTCTATCTGAATGCCCTGACCGGTCGTGGAGTCCATCTGGTCACGGTCAATGATTACCTGGCACGCCGTGACGCGCGCTGGATGGCGCCAGTTTATCAGATGCTGGGGCTACGTGTTGGTGTATTGCAAATGGCCGCGCGGACTGAAAATGGCCGCAAAGCATTCCTTGTTGATCTGGATCGACCCAATGCACGCGAAGATCTACACCAGCTCGTTCTGGTTGACCGCCGTGAAGCCTACCAGGCTGATATTGTTTATGGAACCAACAGTGAATTTGGTTTCGACTACCTGAGAGATAACCTGACCATGACCCTGGAAGAACGTGTCCAACGCGGTCATTACTTCGCAATCGTCGATGAGGTTGACAACATCCTGATCGATGAAGCTCGCACCCCTCTGATCATCTCTGGCCCGGCTGCTGATGAGTCTGAAGGCTATATCCGCATGGCGCAGGTCGTTCGTGCCTTGAATCCAGAAGACTACGAAGTAAATGAGAAAGACCGCCAGGTAAGCCTTACGGAAATCGGCGACGCACATGTGGAGGAAATTCTCAACATGCCGCTGCGCAACCCAGACCGGCCAGAAGATATCACTCCCGAACAGGCGAGGATGTTAGGTTACCTGGAACAAGCCCTGCGCGCCCAGCACCTGTATAAACGCAACAAAGACTACATCGTTCAGGGTGGCAAAGTCATCATCGTGGATGAGTTTACTGGCCGCCTGATGCCCGGAAGGCGCTGGTCAGAAGGTCTACACCAGGCAATTGAAGCCAAGGAAGGCGTGCACATCGAGCCAGAAAACGTTACCTACGCCACCATCACCATCCAGAATTACTTCCGTATGTATGAAAAGCTTGCCGGTATGACCGGTACAGCCCTTACCGAAGCCGAAGAGTTTTCGAAGATTTATAAGCTGGATGTGTTGCCTATTCCTATGAACCTGGAATATGTCGCTTCTCAGCAGAATTCACCACTGGTGATGGTCGATGCCAGAGACCGGCGAAATTATCCCGTACAATATTACGCGCGTAAAGACGACCCTGCACGCGAACCTGTTTTTTGGCGTAGGCAGGATTTTCCAGATATGGTTTACCGCACCGAAGAAGGTAAACTGCGGGCCATTGTCTCTGAAATTATCCATTACTATGCCATCGGCCGTCCACAACTGGTAGGAACAACTTCGGTCGAACACTCTGAACTTCTCTCGCTTCGATTGAGCGCTGAGTTGTTACGCAGGCTGGCACAGGTACTGGTCATCCGCAACGCGTGGATCGAAAAAAATAACAAATCACCTGAATTGGAAATTGCCGAACTGCAATTCCTCAACCGCCCCTTAAACGAATTAAATGTTGCAGAAATGCGTCCAATAGCCCGGCAGGCAGGCCTTCCCTCGATCAACCCCGAAGACCCCGGGCTGATTGACCGTCTGCTTACAATTCTTGATCTGGATCAAACGCACAAAGAACGCGTCATATCTGTATTGCAGGGCGGAATCCCGCACCAGGTGTTAAACGCCCGTAAACATGATGAAGAATCACAGATCATCGCGCGAGCCGGAGCCTTCGGCGCGGTAACAATTGCCACCAATATGGCAGGCCGCGGTGTAGATATCAAACTCGGTGGTGAACTGAGCGAAGAAGTCCTCGCTGACGTGATTCGCGTACTGGAACGAGCCGGAGTGCCTGAACCCTATGACATGTCAAACGATGCCCGACGTGCCGAACTGGAAAAGCTATCCAGTGACCAGTACGGAATCTACGAAGAATCAGTAAAAACCTTCATCAGATACCTCGATGACATGAAGCGTGTCAGAGCGCTTGGCGGCCTGCATGTCATCGGTTCAGAACGACACGAAGCACGGCGCATCGACAATCAGCTGCGCGGCCGCGCCGCCCGCCAGGGCGATCCCGGTTCTTCACGGTTTTATCTATCACTTGAAGATGAACTGATGCGTCTTTTTGGCGGGGTTCAGATGGAAAACCTGATGAGCCGCCTCAAGGTAGATCCCAGCCTGCCGATCGAAAGTAATCTGATCGGACGCATGGTAGAGCAGGCACAGGAAAGGGTTGAAGGCAATAACTTCGATGTTCGCAAACATCTTCTCGAATATGATGATGTATTAAATTCACAGCGAAAGAGAATCTACGCAGAGCGCAACCGGGCTTTTGAAAAGGATGATCTTCACGACGACATCCTGGATATCTTGCGCACAGAGCTTAACGAACGTATTCCAAAAGCTCTAAAAGATGAAGAAGGACCCTGGAAACTGCTGGCTTATTTAGAAGAGATTCAACCAACCATGGTGTTTGAGGCCGAAGGTGTTCGCGCTCCATCATACACCATGCACCTGATGCTTAATGAAATATCTCGCCGTATTGGCAACAACAATGACGACGCACAATTGAAAGACACCCTGCTTGAACTGGCAAGAGAAACCATATCCATGGAGAATGAACACATTCTTCAATCGATTCGGGCATTAACCGAAAAGACTGAAGAAACAATTGACCAGATTCGCGCTGAACGTCTTGAGAGTGTGGATATCTTTTTCGACGGTCTTGACACCAGCAAGGGCGAAGAAGGTGTTCCGCAGCGCCGTCCACAGGAATTGCTCGAGGAGTTATCCGGTCTGGTTCGCACGCAACTGCGGTTATCATCAGATGAACTGCGCGCACTGCCTGATGGTAGCAGAGAGGTAAAACAACGTATTATCGACCAGATCACCCGGGCATTAAATTTCGTGGCTGTGTCTCGTACGATTACTGTGATCGAAAGACGCCTTGACGAAAGCTTAAACATGAAAGCCGGTGATCTGCAAGACCTTGAATGGTCTGAGGTTGCCAATGGCATCTTAACCCAGGCAGAAACCATTCTTAATAAACGTGCCGAGGCGCTCTTATCACCCCAGGGACAGGTCAGCCAGAATATCGATAGTATCCTCAGCCGCACCACAACCAATGATACCGGAGAGAACAGACTGGTAGACCTGTTGACAGGCATGAGCACCGGAACAAAGATGGCCATAGATCCCAAGACCCACCAGCGTGGGATGAAACGGGTGATCCTGTTCAACTACATCTTCAGGGCAGCGCGTTTCATTCAAGACGAACCGGTGCCCTCTGTGACCGCAGATGTGCTGGAGCATTTGGAAATGATCCAGAAACGTCTCGAAACCGTATGGGGAAAGATAGAATTTGAGCGCTTTAGACTATCCGGCATGTCGCTTCAGAATCTGGAAAATTCCATCAAAGAAGCCTGGACTGCTGAATTGGGTCAAGACTCTTCATCCCCTCTTCTGCTGCAACAGCCAGACACCCTTGATCTACAGCAGCGAGAAGCTCTTGAAAAGCTACTCGGGAGGAGGGTGCAGAACCAGATCCACCGTCATATTTTATTGAGCGTCATTTCTGAACTGTGGGTTGATCACCTGACCCGGGTGGATGCCCTGCGCGTTTCGATCGGCCTGGAAGCCTTTGCTCAGAGGGATCCGCTCGTGCAGTATAAGGGACAGGCTTCTGAGATGTTCAAAGAGCTCTTGAGCGATATTCGTGCCGGAGTGATTGGCCGGATGTTCCTCTTCCAACCTCGAAGGCCCGGCGGTCAAAGCAGCGGAAGTTCTTCACCCGTCAGCGCACCCGTTCCTGCTCCTGCAGTGCAGCCCTCACAGGTCGTGCAGAGCGAAAAGAAGAAACGGAAGCGCCACTGATTGCCTGACCATTGTTGACCTCAATGATTGAGAAATCAGAATGGATTGGAATCGAAATTCCATTCTGATTAAGGTTTGACAGATGAATTCGAAATAACTGTCCATCATTCAGCCGTATCTGGTGTACATTTACGCAATGAACACGGGCAATTAAAAAGATTGACGCTGCTTTTAGGTTGATTTTAAGAAATAATCTGTTTTTATGATGTATAATAATAAATCACAATTGCCCAGGGTGAATTGTTAATATCATCCGGATTTCACCGGGCAAATCTTAATCGCTGGAGTACACATACCGTATGGACCTAAATGATTCCCAAACCGGGACGGGGGTAAATCCCGAGAACAATCAGAACGAAAACAACATGGCTTCTCTGCTGGAAAAGGAAGGCCTGGGGATTGATTTCCCAACTCAAGGGGAGATCCGTAAGGGTGTGGTAGCCAGTGTGACCCCAGGACAGATTCTTGTCAGTGTCGGTACAAAATCCGAAGGTATCATCACTGGAAAAGAATACGAACTCATTCCTTCCGACGAACTCGCAAACCTTAAGATCGGACAGGAAATTCCAGTGTACGTGGTCAACCCTGAAGATCAGAATGGTAACCTCATCCTCTCTTACATGCGTGCGCGCGAAGAAGAAGGGTGGAGTATCGTTGAAGCTCTTCTGGCGAATAAACAGGCGACCCACAGTACCGTCATTGGCTACAACAAAGGCGGCTTGATCGTCCCGATCGGCGGATTGCGCGGTTTTGTTCCCGCTTCGCAAATCAGTCTCACCCGCCGCGCCGGGGTGACCGGTGACACACCCGAACAGCGCTGGAGCAAGATGATCGGCAGCGAGATTGACGTCTGCGTCATCGAAGTTGACCGCGAACGCCGCCGCCTCATCCTCTCTGAACGCCAGGCAAGCACCGAAACTCGCGAATCCGTAAAGGAGCGCGTCCTCGAAGAACTGAAAGAAGGCGAAACTTATACCGGCCGTGTGACCAGTCTGGCTGATTTTGGCGTATTCGTCAATGTTAACGGTGCAGATGGATTGGTGCACATGTCTGAGATTTCATGGGACCGCATTCAGCATCCCAGCGAGGTCCTCAAAGTCGGTCAGGAAGTCAAAGTTAAGGTCATTAATATCGACCGCGAGAAGAAACGCATCGGTCTTTCTATCCGCCAACTTCAATCAGATCCCTGGGATCAAAAAGCAGCACAATTCCATGAAGGACAGCTGGTTGAAGGAACCATCACCCGACTGACCAAGTTTGGCGCCTTTGCCCGCCTCACAGATGATATCGAAGGTTTGATCCACATCTCTGAGATCAGCGAAAAGCGTATTGAGCACCCGCGCGAAGTCATTAAAGAAGGCGAAACCTACACCCTGCGTGTGATCAAAGTTGATCCCACTGTGCACCGAATCGGTCTGAGCCTGCGCCGGGTTGATTCAATGGCGTATGCAGATATGGATTGGCAGAGTCTTGAAGACATTCTCGCTGAAGATGAGGATGAAGAAAAGAAATCTGACGAGTCCAATTCCGAAAAATAGACTTAAGAAATATGCGATGAGCGTGCCATCAAGCATGGCACGCTCTTTTTTTACCGAAACTTGTATGATGCCTTCTGCAAATCGCCACAGATTCAAAATGAGGTTATACTATTGAAGATAAATACGAGAGACAGAATCATCATAACTTTGGAGTCGCTTTTTTGATGACTGATATCCAACCATCAAACGATATTACACAGACAAACGAAACCGAACATCCTCCATTCCCTTTACAAAAGGTGCGTATCCGTTTTGCGTTGTTTGTTACCCTCATTGGTTTTCTTATCTTTTTGATCGGAGCCAGACCGGGGCTGTTTGGTATGGACCGCAGTCCTGTGGTTGGATTCATACAGATTACGGTCATGCTGATCGGGCTGGCTGTAGTGTGTTTGGGAGGGTACGTCTCAATACACCTTCTCTGGCGGAAAGAAATTCCAAGCATTGCAGCTGACATCGGTCAGCGGCTTGTTAGCACAGGATATGTCATCACGGTTTTTTCTGGGCTGGCCGATGTGTTTGGTATCGGTTCTCACCCACTGCCGGGTGTGCCTTTCTTTGGTGTGTGGCAGGCAAGAGGAATGGAAATCGGTTGTGCCGTGATTGCAATCGGATTTATCCTGATGTACCCGTATCGCCAAAAACACTAAACTCCAGTTAAAGAACTTCCATAATTCCATACCTGATATTTCTGAAACAATCTGAGTATCAAAACGCACCTGTCTGCCTTTCAGTCAATGCCGCGCATTGAAGATCGGCAATCGATGGTTTTTCAATGCTTTCATTTTTATAATCGCAGGCCGTAAAGGTTTCTAACACTGAATCAACAAGACCGGCTTAGCCAGGATGTCCATTCACACAGGTTTTTCAATCGAATAAATTCTCCTTATGCTAAAATTTTCATTATGCTATATTTATTAGATATCAGGCATTAGAGGTGTTATGAGCAATCAAATCTTTCAAACGCGGCTGGAAAACGGTCTTCAGGTTCTACTCAAAGAAATCCACACAGCCCCTATCATCAGCCACTGGGTGTGGTATCGTGTGGGATCCCGTTACGAGGTTCCTGGTAAAACCGGCATTTCTCACTGGGTAGAGCACATGCAATTCAAGGGAACTCCCAGATTTCCTGCTGGAGTCTTGGACCGGGCAATCTCTCGCGATGGTGGAATGTGGAACGCTTTCACCCACCTGGATTGGACAACCTTTTTTGAAACCATGCCAGCCGATAAGATCGACCTCGCTCTTAACCTTGAAGCAGACCGTATGGTCAATAGTGTGTATGACAGCGAAGAAGTAAATTCAGAACGCACGGTGGTTATCTCAGAACGCGAAGGAAGCGAGAACGATCCGCTTTTCAGGCTGGATGAAGCCGTGCAGTCAACCATGTTTAGCAGCCATCCTTACAAGAATGAAGTTATTGGCAGTATTCGTGATCTACGTGCCATACAGCGCGACGATCTTTACGCGCATTACCAGCGTTATTACAACCCGGCAAATGCAGTGATTGCCGTCGCTGGTGATTTTGATACCAACGACATGGTTGAAAAAATCGAGCGTTATTACGGTTCCATTGCGGGTCAGGTTTTGCCCGATCTCTTGCTTGACCAGGAGCAACTGCCCGATCATGAGCGCCGGGTAAATGTCTCTGGTCCGGGTGAAACCACCTACCTGCAGATTTCCTACCGGGCTCCGGCCGCGGTTAACCATGACTTCTTTCCCTTCACAATCCTCGACAGTCTGATCACCGGGCCAACCAGTCTGAACATGTTTGGCGGTGGTGGAATTTCAAACAAAACCTCGCGCCTCTACCGCAGGCTGGTGGAAAAGGAATTTGCCATTAGTGTCAACGGTTCGTTACAGGCAACCGTTGATCCTTTTCTTTACAACATTGTGATCACGGTTCACCCGAAACACAGCCCTGAAGAAGTTTTAAGTCAGGTGGATGAAGAAATCGATACCCTGTTTCAGAGCCTGGTTACCCAAGCAGAAATCGACCGTGCCGCAAAGCAGGCACGTGCGTTGTTCGCTTACGGCAGTGAAAATATTACCAACCAGGCATTCTGGATGGGCTATTCTGAAATGTTCGATCAATACTCCTGGTTCCTTAATTATGTAAAACGGCTGGAGCAGGTAACTGCCGTTGATCTATTAAGGATTGCCAGGGAATATTTACAGCCTGGTTATCGCGTCGTTGGAATCTACCGGCCAGATGGAGGTCAACAATGAAAAACACTTCTGCTACTTCCCATTCCATCCCCGGCCCCGAAGACATTCATCGAAAAGTGCTGCCTAACGGAATAACAGTGCTGTCTCGCAGCAGTTACAGCAGCGCTTCGGTAGTGATATCAGGGTATGTCGCAGCAGGAAGCCAGTTTGACCCGCTGGATAAGCTTGGTCTCGCTTATTACACTGCGCTTGGATTAATGCGTGGAACCAAACAGGCAGATTTTCAGACCATTTTTGACCGCCTTGAATCTTCCGGAGCAAGCCTTGGTTTTGGCGCGAGCGTCCATAATACCAATTTTGGCGGGCGCGCTTTGGCAGAGGATCTCCCCCTGCTTCTCTCAACCCTTTCTGACTGCCTGAGAAACCCCACCTTCCCAAAACCTCAAATGGATCGGTTGAAGGCGCAGATTCTCACAGGTCTGGCCATCCGCGCACAAGATACCGCAGAAATGGCAGCCCTCGAATTCGATAAATTGCTCTTCCCAGAGCATCCTTATGGAAGACCAGAAGATGGCTATGTGGAGACCGTTAGCAATATCGACCGCAGTGACGTTGTTAAATTTCACAACAACCACTACAGACCTGCCAATATGGTTATCGTCGTGGTTGGAGCAGTTGAAGCCGAGAAAGTCATAGAACTGGTCGAATCCCTTTTCGGAGACTGGATTGCACAACCCACAATTCCATCACCAGATTTACCTAAAATCCAGCCCCCCATTGAAACCATCTTCCGAAGGGTCAATATCCCCGGTAAGAGCCAGTCGGATATCGTGCTTGGAACGCTTGGCCCAAAGCGCAATGCACCAGAATACCTGGCAGCTTCATTAGGCAACTCCATCCTAGGGCAATTTGGAATGATGGGGAGGATTGGTGATTCTGTGCGCGAAAAGGCCGGCCTTGCCTACTATGCCTCTACCAGTCTAAACGCCTGGATTGAAAACGGTTCGTGGGAAGTTTCAGCGGGGGTCAATCCTGAAAATGTGGAACGGGCGATTGACCTGATTAAGAAAGAGCTGCGCAGATTCACATCAGAACCTGTCACACAGGAAGAGTTAGATGACAACCAGTCCAATTACATCGGGCGTATGCCATTATCGCTTGAATCAAACAACGGTGTTGCCAATTCCATCTTAAACCTGGAGCGTTTCAATCTTGGTCTTGATTATTTGCAGAGATATCCCGATTTGATCCGTAAAATTACCCGGCAGGATATCCTCGAAGCAGCTCAGAAATACATTGACCCTGATCGTCTCATTATCGTAACAGCAGGCTCCAATGGGTCGCTGAAAGACAATCCATGACTACCATAACCACTGGCATCGATCTGGTAGAGATTGAGCGCTTTCGCAGTTTGAACCCTGCGATCAAAAAAAGATTCCTGAACCGTGTTTTTACCACACAGGAATTGTCTGACTGCGCCGGGAAGGATCAAAGCCTGGCCGGCAGGTTTGCAGCAAAGGAAGCGGCTGCAAAAGCACTCGGATGTGGGATCGGTGAGGTGAAGTGGCAGGATATCGAAATTCAGATGGACGAACAGAAGAAACCTGTGCTCGTTCTTCATGGCAAAGCCAGTGAAATTTCAACGGCACGCGGATGGTCATCCTGGAGCGTCTCGATTGCTCACACCGCTGAACATGCTGTGGCTTCTGTTACCGCTTTGATCGAAAAAGAACCTTAGGAAGCGCACCATGAAACTGCTGGCAGTCAGCGATGTCGAAGTTGGATTCCTGTATAGTCCAATGATCTGTGACAAATTTCAGGATATCGACCTGCTCTTCTCTTGCGGTGACCTGCCTTATTATTACGTCGAGTACATGCTGACCATGCTGAATATTCCCTGTTATTACGTTCGGGGTAATCATTCGAGCGCAGTAGAATACGGTTATTCCAGCACACGTAAATCACCTCTGGGAGCAGTAGACTTGCATAAACGCTGTGTCGAAGATGAGACTGGCTTGCTCGTTGCAGGTTTGGAAGGCTGCCTGAGGTATAATCCCGGTGCCCACCAATACACACAGGCTGAGTACTGGAATATGGTGTTTTATCTCGTCCCGCGGTTCTTTTATAACAAGGCTTTTCTCGGCCGCTACCTGGATATTTTTATTGCTCACGCTCCACCCTGGCAAATCCACGATGAAAATGATCTCCCCCATCGCGGGATCAAAGCATTCCGCTGGTTGATCAATGTGTTTCAACCCCGATACTTCTTGCACGGACACATTCATGTCTATCGGATGGATACCATCACCCAGACAACGATTGGCAAAACGGCTGTTGTGAATGTTTTTGGTTATAAGGTGCTGCCGATTGACACTCCCAGAGTTCGGTCCTGGCAGAGAAAATGAATGGATAGATATGATCAATCTCGATGATTTTCAACCTAACATCGTTCAGCAATCGCGAATGGATTTTTCTCGCGCTTATCGCAAAAGCTTTTGGCGTTCCATTTTTAACTGGATCAGAAAAAAGAATAACGAACTGCTGCCCTTTGAGGAAGTCCTGAAACACCTGCCAACACGAGGACAGAATTATATCGGCACAAAACAGATCGAAACCGACAAGATCATCGGGTCAGTAAGTCGATATCTCGACTTCGACAGGGCGTTTCTGCCCCGCCAGACCCACACTCGTTCGCGGTGGGAGAGTATTGATCGCGCATATTTCAAGCAAATCATCCTGCCGCCAATCGAAGTGTATAAGCTGGGAGATTACTATTTCGTAAAAGACGGCAACCACCGTGTTTCTGTTGCCCGTGAGCGCGGACAAATGTACATGGACGCTTATGTGACCGAGATCCGTTTCTCGGGCAAGATCGATCAGGATACAGATATTGATCGTTTGGTTCTGGAAGAGGAGTACAACCAGTTCATCCATGATACCAAGCTGGATATCCTGCTGCCTGGAGAAGATTTTCACTTTAGTATTCCTGGTCAGTATGATAAAGTGCAGCAGCATATCAGTGTACATCGATGGTTCATGGGAGAAAAATTAAAACGGCCGGTCAGCGATGAAGAAGCCGTGATGGGATGGTATAAGGATCTTTACAAACCACTGATCGACATCCTTAACAAACACAAAATTTTAGAGAGGTTTCCTGGCCGAACAGGCATGGATCTGTATCTCTGGATCATTGAACACCGCTGGTTTCTGGCCGAGGAACTGAAACAAAAGGTCAGTCTAGAAGCTGCAGCAACACATTTTGCCGAAAATTTTGCTCGCCGCCCTTTCAGGCACACGCGGCAGCTATTTAACTGGCTCAAGAATAAAATTCTCCGGCGAAAAAAAGAATAGCCGCTGATCACCAGCGGCTATTTCACAGGTGTGTGGTTAACGATCAGCCCAGAACGGACAGGTTTTTAATCCCAAGCCAGAAGTGGTCTGGCATAATCATATGGTCAGTCTGAACATCTATTCCTGCATTTTTGGGTGGCGGGTCAAATTTCATCGCAGGATTCACGAAACATAAATCAGGTTTTTGCCCGTATTTTTTCTGATAATATTCCGTAGCCCGGTTGATCTTTTCCATAAAATCCAGTCTGGGATCATTATCAAACCATAACATTCCAGTATTCATTGCCTTCTCCATAATCATCATCTCCTTTTCTATTGCAAGGAACGGGCCAGAACCATCATCGATTGATGATTTTATATTAGCACAATTGTTCTATTTTGTCAAATATTTTCTAACCTGTAATAATTCTGCCCTCGATATTGGCAATTTTATGGTTTTTAAGGTATCCTTAATTTCGTCTTCATTTACATAATTTGCGGAGGCTCTGATGATCAAAGAAACAGTAAAAGACGCTGAAAATCGAATGAAAAGCGCCTTACAGTCACTCGAAGAGGATCTCGCCGGGATCAGGACTGGACGCGCTACCCCTGCATTGGTTGAAAAACTCCCCATCGATTACTTTGGCATGCCCACTCCCCTGTTGCAACTTGCCAGTATATCGGTTCCTGAAGCACGCGCCCTGCTGATCAGACCGTTCGACCCTTCGACGCTGAAGACAATTGAAAAATCAATCCTGGCATCTGACCTCGGGTTAACCCCCAACAATGATGGTAAGGCGATCCGCTTGAACCTCCCGCCACTCACAGAAGAACGCCGCCGCGACCTGGTTAAAGTAGTGCACAACCGCCTCGAAGAAACCAGGGTCGCCTGCAGAAACATCCGACGTGATGTGATCAAAGACCTCAGAGACTTTGAAAAGGAAAAAATGATCTCGGCGGATGATTTAAAAAATGGCGAAGAGGAATTACAAAAACTAACCGATCGGATGATTGAGGAGATCGAAAAGATCGGGCAGAAAAAAGAAACTGAAATAATGGAAGTTTAAATTCACTTCCTGATGCTATGAGTGATAACCATTCCAAAATTCCTCAACACATTGCCATCATCATGGATGGTAACGGCCGGTGGGCAGAAGCCCGCGGCCTTCCAAGATTGGAAGGACACAAAGCTGGAACGGAAAACCTGCGGCAGATCATCCGTGGATGTGTCGATGCGGGTGTCAAGTACCTGACCATCTACGCTTTTTCCACCGAAAACTGGGGGCGACCCAGAGAAGAAGTTGAGGGATTGATTTCGATCCTTGAATTGTTCCTTGACCGTGAACTGGATGAATTGTGCGCGGAGGGAGTAAAAATCTGCCATCTCGGCCGGCTCGAAGCCATGCCAGAAAAAGTCCGTCGCAAAGTGGAACATTCCGTGGAAATCACCTGCAATAATTCGCGTCTGATTCTGAGTGTCGCCTGGAACTATGGCGGACGAGATGAAATCGTTTACGCCATCCAGAAGATGATCAAAGAAAAAGTGCAGCCGCAGGATGTTACCGAAGATTTGGTCAGTCAATATTTGTTTACGAAAGATATTCCTGATCCCGATCTCATTATTCGCACTTCCGGTGAAATGCGCATCAGCAACTTTCTGATCTGGCAGGCCGCTTATGCAGAATGGTATATCACCCCAACCCTTTGGCCAGACTTTAACAAAGAAGAACTGGTTAAGGCAATAGCTTCGTATGGACAACGCGACAGGAGGTTCGGAAAAGTCTCCGGCATAAGTAATGAAGACTGATTTAGGCTTACGCAAACGCTTGATCGTCATCGACATCATGGTCCCTGTCCTGGCGTTTTTTACCATCATAGGTGGGTGGCCTTTTACAATATTTATCGCCCTGATCCTGGGTCTGGCTGCTTTTGAGCTGTGGCGTTTATTCCACAGCGGTGGATATTCACCATCACTGCCCGTGATGGTGATTTTCGTTCTGGCGGCGATCATCCTGCGTCATGTTTATCAATTTAAATTCGCAGATTTTTGGTTGATGCTTCTCATCTGCACATCAATGTTTGTTCATGTCCTTCATCAGCAAAAAGGGATCAAAACCTCAGCCATAGATTTCGCGATCACCATCGGCGGAACGGTCTATCTGGGATGGCTTGGTGGTTATGCGATTTCTTTACGCGCTCTTGAAAATGGGGTGTACTGGATTTTGCTGGTAATCCCGATTATTTCACTGGCGGATACAGGTGCTTACTTGATTGGCCGCGTGTTGGGCAAACACAAAATGCTCCCGCTGGTCAGCCCCAAAAAGAGCTGGGAAGGATATCTTGGCGGTATTCTGACCGGAATTCTCGGCGGATGGGGGCTGGCATCTCTTTGGCACATCAAAGTTGCTTCGATCCTCCCTTTTTATGGAGTGATCTTCGGAGCCGTGATTTCAATCCTGGCTCCTATAGGTGATTTTGGCGAAAGCATGATTAAGCGACAATTCAACGCCAAAGACTCTGGCAAGTTCCTGTTGGAACACGGCGGTTTTCTTGACCGCGTGGATTCTTCGCTGTGGGCTGCCGCCATTGGGTACTACTTGATTTTGGTAATTGCCGGTTAATAAATAATCTTTAATCGGAGGTAACATGGTAAATACAACTCCCACTCGAAACCTGGCTCTTGATTTGGTTCGAGTAACTGAAGCTGCCGCGTTGTCTGCTGGCAGGTTTATGGGCAGAGGAGACAAGAACGCAGCAGATGCCGCAGCCGTCAATGGCATGCGGTTGATGCTCAACTCCATTGATATGGATGGAGTGGTAGTGATTGGTGAAGGGGAAAAAGATGAAGCACCCATGTTGTATAACGGAGAAAGGCTGGGAACTGGCAATGGGCCTCTGCTAGACATCGCAGTGGACCCCATCGATGGAACCCGCCCGCTGGCCTATGGTTTGTGGAATTCAATTTCCACCGTTGCGCTTTCTCCTCGTGGCACAATGTTCAACCCTGGACCGTTTGTTTACATGGATAAAATCGCTGTTGGACCTGAAGCAAAAGGTTGCATTGACATTGAAGCGCCTGTTGCAGACAATTTGAAAAAAATTGCCAAAGCAAAAGGAACCAAGGTTGACATGCTCACCGTAGTCATCCTGGATCGTCCAAGACATGAAAAATTAATCAATGAAGTCCGAAGCACCGGCGCCCGCATTCGATTGATTCCCGATGGTGATGTATCAGGCGCATTGATGACAGCCATGGAAGACACATCGATCGACGTGCTGATGGGTGTAGGCGGAACCCCTGAAGGCGTTCTCGCCGCATGCGGTTTACGCTGTATGGGTGGCGAGATCGTAGGCAAGCTTTTTGCCCGCAATCCGCGCGAACTTGAACTGGCAAAAGAAATGGGAGTGGATTTTAACAAACCGTTATCGATGGATGACCTGATTAAATCAGATAAAGTATTCTTCGCCGCCACAGGTATCACCACAGGTGATTTGTTGGACGGGGTATCGTATTTCAAAGACGGTGCGCGCACAGACAGCCTCGTGATGCGCAGTTTGACAGGAACTGTTCGACGCATTATCTCCACTCATAAGATGAGTAAACTGGAAAGAATCAGCGCAATTCCTTATTAAAAAATAAAGAGAGGGCATCAGAATTGATGCCCTCTCACTTATCGTTGTTGAGTTATTTGATCTCGTATGTAACGTTAGCTTCCACAGTGATCTTCAACTGACCGGCAGCCACTGGCACACTGCTTGAGTCCATTGCACCGCCAATGCCCTTGGCCGTAAAAACGGGGGTGGTGCCGCTGCTTACCCAGACATTCACGGTTTGCAGGTCGCCAAGCTTGACGCCGGCTGATTGAGCGATTGCCTTGGCCTGTTCGCGGGCATTTGTGATGGCCATGTCACGTGCCTGAGCAATGGCTGTGTCCTTATCCAAGACATCAAAACTGATTCCATTGATGGTGTTCGCGCCCGAGCGCACAACCGCATCCAACAGTGAGCCAAGGCTGGCAAGGTCGCGGACGGTTACATACACCGTGTTCTCAACCACAAAGTAACGCCGCGTAACCTGACCATCCATGCCATAATCAGTCATCGGATAAACATTGAAGTTAGAAGTCTGGATATCCTTCTGCTCAACGCCCAATGATTTTAGGGCATCAGCAATTTCATTGGCCTGGATATTATTCTTTGATAATGCTTCGGATACCTCATCTGCATCCACTCGCACACCAATATTAATATATGCCACATCGGGCACCAGGTAGACCTCACCGGTTCCTGAAGCATTCAAAGTGCGAATTTGCGGAACCGTGCTCACAACAGGGCCTGCGCAGGCGGTCAGGCCAAGGACGGTAATCAGTGCCGCGGTAATTATGAGGATTGTTTTTTTCATTT
Organism: Anaerolineaceae bacterium; assembly: GCA_034429135.1. Taxonomy (GTDB): domain Bacteria; phylum Chloroflexota; class Anaerolineae; order Anaerolineales; family Anaerolineaceae; genus UBA6107. Next base: position 83,819 of record DAOUGR010000009.1, read on the forward strand.
TTTCTCCTTTTATTTTTTTCTATTGATAAGACGCTGAAGCTAGAAGTTAGTTCCCGAAATGATCAACCTGTTTTGGTTTAATCATTCTGCCTATTTGAATTCAAAATTCAACCCATCTTATAATTGTTACTCAATAATCAATTCAGCACGCCAAATTAAAAGTCTGTATAAAGGTTGTCTTTCAACCACCGCATGAAGTAAAGCACCCTGAAGGTGCTTTCTCCTCAGGGTGCTGATAAGCTTTCATCGGGCTGGGGCGGTTGAAACATTCACTCCAGCTCCTGAATCCTCACCTCTCCAACGGCAACCTCAATCTGGATATCGAAAGTCGGACTGCCAGCTTTTGCCTTCTGATTGGTAATGCTGTCATTCACTCTCAAATATCCGTTGGGCAGGTTAGTATGAACCAAACCTGTATCCAGGTGGATGTTCACATTGCAGCCCTTCGGAACATAGATAGCCAGTGTACCCACAGCCAGATTGATCTGTGCACTTCCATCCTGGTTGCACGGGAGAACGACCGAGACCTCACCAACAGCTTCTTCAAGTTTTAGCTTTTGCAGCTGAACCTTTGAAAGATCAACGTTCATTTCACCAACTGCAATACTGGTCTGAAGATCTAGTGGAATATCGGAATTGACCGCAAAATCCCATTCCAGAGAAGAAGTACCGAGTGGAACCGTGGTAGTGCCGCGTGTACTCAAGTCCATCAGGCTACGGCCATTCGTTGGTGCATGATAGTTTTGAACCAGATCAAGGCTTTTTGGCAGGTTTGTACTTCCTGAAAGCAGCAAGTCGCTTTCTGCTTCACCTGTAAGGTCAAATTTTCCAACTGGCAGTGCAATAGAAATCTGCGCTTCAGTAGCCCCATCCAATGGCTGTTTTACAGGGGTTTCTTTTATTCCCATTCCAAACGGTGAAGTCAGCGCGATCCAGATGATGCCTGCAACAAGGAGCAAACCCAACCCTATTCGCAAGGTCGTGTTCAAAACCGTTCTGCTCCGTCCAAACGCCACATCCAAACCGATGGCGATCAGAATGACTGGCCAAAGCCGGATTAACAATGCCCAGGCGCTTGCAGGAAAAATATTTAAGTTCCCCAGCAGCAAAACCGTGCCCAAACCTAGAAATACCAATGGGCCCACCCATCCATCACGCCGATATAAACCATCCAGGCCGCCAACAATGAGGATCACCGGCCAATACAAAGTGATACTATCCCAGGCTGTGCCCTCGATTGTGCCAATGTTGACGAGGAAGAGAAGCACCCCGGCGGCAACCAGTAACAAAGGGAAGAAAAGACTCCTTGGTTTGCGATCTTCAGCCATTCTTACTCCTTTTTTGTCGCTCGAAGCAGCAATGCCACTCCCGCCAGTAAAACCAACGCAGCGAGTATCACACCGTTATCCAGCCATGACAACCACGGAAGATTTAACTGCCGGATGAAAAGGTATGCCCCACCCAGAATTAATGCAATTCCAATGAAGCGCGCAGCATTCACGTTTGGTTGCCTTACCGCTGACACAAACTCATCGCGCATCGTCTCAGCCCGTTCGCGCAATTCTTCTCCGTTGAGGTGCTGCGATTGACCTGTGTTGGCTGTGTTCTCAGAATCAACCACAATCCATAGAATGATGTACACCAGCGGTCCAATGCCACCCAGGAGGGTAAAAACCACAAAAAACAGGCGGACGAGGGTAACGTCAATATTCAAGTATTTTGCCAGACCACCACACACGCCCCCCAACATGCGGTCTGTCTGACTGCGGTATAAACGGTTTTCCATACATACCTTCCTATGCTTACTTTTTCAATGAGCGAATCACCAGATAGGCCCCAACTGCCACAAATCCCAGAGCCCAAATCCAACCAAGGATGGAATCTACCATTGCTCCCGAAGTTACCATAATCAACACACCCAGACCAAGGCAGATACCACCAGGGATCCACACCCATTTCTCATTCTTGCCGGAGGGTAAGAAATTAATCAGTGCAAAAGTAACCCCAACGCCAAGGAAGAACAAAGAACCCTGCGCCCAGCCATTCCCCCGCATCCCGGCGATCACAGCCAGGGTAGCCAGTACACCACCTGGAATAATCGGCCACCACTGCCCGCGATTCAACAAAAGGACAACCAGGAAACTGAGTGCGATGAATCCAAGGAATATTGATCCACCGAACCGGTTTGAAAACACAGGGAAGAGTTCGCCGCATGCAATCAGCGCACCCAAGCCCAGTAAGGTGAAACCGGGAATGGCCGCCCACCATTTTCGTTGATCCTGAATCAGAACATACAGGAATATTGCGCCACCTGCAGCAAATAATAAAGCAATGAACAGACCACCAATGGGAATGTTGAAAATTTGCTGAAGCAGAAATACACCGCCCGCCAGAACGAGCAATACACCAAAGAAGAGACGTTTCGCTTGATTAGACATAAGATTATCCTTTCTTCATCCACTTATTTTTATCTTAGTGGGGTCTTACCAGTGCACGCACCCCGATCAATACGCCCGCTGCAACCAGTAACAGAGGCCAATACACTCCTAAAGCATTAAATGCACCAAAGAATGCACCGAACACGATGAACAGAATCAGGCTGGTCCCAATCGTATCAAACGAGGATCTGAGCGAATAACGGCTTCGGGCACCCAACAGCCACGCCAGAACCATTCCAACGCCTGAAAACCCTGGAATCAATGCCCACATGTACGCCCAGCTTCCCCAGTTGCCGGTCATATTTTGATAATAAAGGATTCCGCCAATCCCGGCAACGATGCAGGCAGGCACGGCTAGATCAGGAGTGCCGATAAACAAGCCCAAAACAAGCAGACCCGCACCAACCAGCATAATGGTCATCGGCCAGGTATAGTTAACGTGAATCAAATCCTTGAAACCTGGAACAACGTTGACAAGGATAAAATACACTCCCACCAAAACCAGGAGAATCCCGATGCCGAGTGTCGTCCGTTGATTTTTATTCATTCCAACCTCCAAAACCAATTCAGAAATCTGTGTGACTATCATATATACGCAAATTGCCGAATTTCGATGCATATTCCAATACTCGTCCTTGACAAAGCGATGCGTTCCTTTATAATATGACAATAATTATCGTATTAGGATGAAGGTTCATGAGTCAAAAGAGTCAGATTAATTGCTTGTGTTTGCGGCGGGGAGCGTTTTGATCACCGCCTGAAAGAACATTCCAACGGTCAACTGATCAGGCGGCGGAGAACGTCCCCGCACATTAGCGTGCAGCCCTCCAGGCCGCTTTTGTTTTTAAAAGTTGACCGTTTTAATTTTTTAAAAGGATATCATCATGAAAATTGCAAATAATGTTATTGAATTGATCGGAAACACACCGCTGGTCAGGCTTAATCGACTGACGCAAGAAAGTCAGGCTCAAATCGTTGCCAAGCTTGAATATTTCAATCCATCTCACAGTGTCAAAGACCGCATCGGCGCCGCCATGATCGAAGCCGGTGAAAAAGCCGGATTGATTAAAAATGACACCATCCTGGTTGAACCCACCAGTGGAAACACAGGTATTGCGCTGGCTTTCGCGGCAGCTGCCAAAGGTTACAAACTGGTGCTGGTCATGCCAGATTCCATGAGCCGCGAACGCCAAATTCTTCTTAAGGCCTACGGGGCGGATCTGGTATTGACCCCCGGCAGCGAAGGCATGGCTGGGGCAATCCGTAAAGCGGAAGAAATTGCGGCTTCTGATCCGAGGTATTACATGCCGCAACAGTTCTCCAACCCGGCAAATCCCGAAATTCACCGCAAGACAACAGCTGAAGAAATCTGGCGCGATACAGATGGCAAAGTGGATATCGTGGTAGCCGGGGTGGGCACCGGCGGCACAATCACCGGCATTGGAGAAGTGTTAAAAGCGCGCAAACCTGGTGTGAAGATGATCGCCGTAGAACCGGATGCTTCGCCGGTTCTTTCCGGTGGCTCGAAAGGCGCCCACCAGATACAGGGAATCGGCGCGGGGTTCATCCCACAAGTCCTCAACACCTCCATTTATGATGAAATCATCCGGGTCACCAATTCAGACGCGTTCATAACCGCGCGTGCCATGGCTACTCAAGAAGGGCTGCTGGTTGGAATTTCGTCAGGTGCTGCTGTTTGGGCTGCACTTCAGATTGCTGCGCGGGAAGAAAACAAAGGAAAACTGATTGTTGTTATCATCCCCTCTTTCGGAGAACGTTATCTGAGTACAGCCCTTTACGCAGATCTGGTTGCATAAAGAAAGTGAAGGTGATCGCCATGTTCAACTCAATCCGCGAGGATATCCAATCGGTTTTTAGCCGTGACCCGGCCGCCAGGTCAACCACAGAGTTGTTGATTGCATACCCGGGTTTACATGCCGTGTGGGCGCACCGCACCGAACACTGGCTTTGGGAACGGGGGTTCAAACTTTTAGCCCGCTGGCTTTCTCATGTCACCCGCTTTCTTACCGGGATTGAAATTCACCCGGGAGCAAAAATTGGCCCGGGATTTTTCATTGATCATGGGATGGGAGTAGTCATCGGAGAGACAACTGAAATTGGCCGCAACGTGACCCTTTACCACGGGGTCACTCTGGGCGGCACAAGCCTTGAAAAAGGCAAGCGTCATCCCACTCTAGAAGATGAAGTGGTCGTTGGAGCCGGCGCAAAGATTCTTGGAAACATCGTCATTGGTGCTCATAGCCGCATTGGTGCAAACGCGGTTGTGGTTAAATCAGTTCCACCCAATTCTGTGGTGGTGGGCGTACCCGGTCAGATCGTCATGCGCAGCCAGCCCGCTGCAGAAGGCCCCGACCTCGAACATGGCAAACTACCCGATGCTCTCGGAGAATCTGTAGCCGCACTGATGAAACGACTTGAGATCGTGGAACATAAACTGCACATTCAAATGGATGAGAAGAGCGTGTACCTGGGAGAGAACGGTCAAAAGCACCCTATGTTTATACATTCACCGTCTGTCGGCGTCTGGCAGGGCGAAGATTTTATGATCTAAACCCATAAAATAGCAGAGAAAGGAATGCATCCTTTCTCTGCAACAATAGTTATTCTCAACCAATCATAACCTGAAAGGCTATTCTTTCTTTCGCATCGGTTTGATGAAATTAATCCAAACAACCGCAAAGAATCCGGCTGCACTGATGACCAGCAACCCCAATCCCAGCCATTGCCGGTCAATTTTGGGCAAAATATCTGCCAGATTGGGTCTGGGGGTGGGAGTGGGGGTTACGGTAGGCATTGGCGTGGTTGGCTGCGCTGTGGCTGTTGGCGTTCTGGTTGGGCGAAAGACCGTTGGAGTTACTGTGGGTGTTGCGGTAATGGTGGGCGTGCCACGGATGATGAGTTTATCACCCTCGTAGATCGTACTGGATGTCAAACCGTTTAACGCCTTGATCTGATCGGTGGTCACACCGTACCATACAGCAATCGTATACAGCGTCTGGCCATACTTTACCGTATGCACAATCGAACCGTCAGCCTGTGGAGTAGCGGTAACAACAGGTTCAACGAATTGGGTCGTAGGTACCGCGGTGTAAGAGACTGCTCCACTTGATCCAGATGAACCACTACCGCAATAAGCAGCGTGGACGATATAGATCGTCACCCCGCTCGAGTCAGTCATAATGCCAGCCCCGATATCGGTGTAATTGGCTTCTGTCATTGGTAGCATGTGTTGGTAATCAGCCCACTGGCTTTGGATGTCACTGATCGTATGGCCTGAATAACCAGCCGCCCAGTTTTCGGTTGCCCACACAGTGGATCCGCCACAGTATCCAGCGTTGGCTATGCGAGTTCGTACATCTGGGTATCCATGATATGTGAGATGATCATAAATCCCCTGCGCCACCATGGTCTCAGCAGTCCATTGAGCCGTGCTCATCAGGATCGAATTGGTGGTTAGTGCTGGTAAACCGTATGACGTACGAATATTGTTAACCAGCGCTATGAGGTCACTGGTGGTGACAGACTGCGCCCTAACCTCTGACTCTGGAAAAAGGAATCGGGCAGCCAGCACCAGTATCAAAGTGAGGTTGAATAAAAATTTGCGCATCGTGGCGTAATTATACACGATGCGCAAAACTGTAAACATGTCAAGATGAAGTTAATGCAGGCTGCGATCTTTGAAGTCCGTGCCCATTGCTTCAGCCACAAGCAGCAAATCCATCGCCGCGATCATACCAATGATCTGCCCTTTTTCATCGGCAACAGGCAGGTGGTGAATACGATATTCTTTCATTTTGGCCGCACATTCTGTTATCGGCATAGAGCTCGAGACGGTGATAACCGGGGTTGCCATGATGTCTTTGACTTTGGTCTTGGTTGGATTGTTGCCCTGGGCAACGATCTTATCGCAAATATTAATCGATGTGACAATGCCGTATTCTGGGCTTTCAGGCGTCTTCTCTACAATCAGGCTGGTGGCATAACGGTGGCGCATGATGTTCAGCGCTTCGTAAACTGTGGTATCAGGGCTGACAAACACTACCAGGTTTTTCATCCAGTCCTTGACCGTTGTATGCTGCATTCCAATCTCCTCGCGCATCAGGGTACGCATTTTAAGTGATGGTGTTTATTGCATCCGTTAATACCAATTTAGTATATCCATTAAAAAAAGTCAACTGCGGTTTGTCAGACATAATCTTGCTATTCATCCAAAGCCCATTTCCAGGTTCGCAGTGTATCCAGCAATTTGTGTGCCGTCAGATCAAGTTGGATTGGCGTGATCGAGATATAGCCTGCCACCAGGTCGCCATAATCAGTGCCCTCTTCAGGAACCCCAGTCGGCGCATCACCACCAATCCAATAGTAAGGCCTGCCGCGGGGATCTTCGCGGCGCACCAATTCATCACGGTAGATGCGTAAACCCTGGCGAGAAATCCTCCAGCCTTTGATCTGAGATTGATCTAAACAGGGAATATTTACATTTAACAAAACGTTGTTTGGAAACGGATGATTGATCAACGACAGGGTTACTTCTCTCGCGACTGACGCCGCAAAGGAATAATCCAGCGGACCCGTGTGATATTCAGGGGCATCCAGCGACACAGCCACACTTTTCACACCACTAATGGCTGCTTCCATGGCAGCTGTGACCGTTCCTGAATAGGTAAGATCATGCCCAATATTGGCATTGGGGTTGATACCCGAAACGACCACGTCAATCGGCCCCTCAACCACACCCAACATTGCCAGCGCGACACAATCTGAAGGCGCCCCATCGCTTGCCAGCGCCTGTGTGCCATCCGACAACACCACAGGTTTCGCCCTGAGAGGTCTGTTTAAAGTTTTCACATGCCCCGAAGCTGACCAATTGCGGTCGGGAGCGAGGATCGACACTTTTCCGATTTTTCGCAGCTCCTGTGCCAGAGCAAGCAAACCTGGCGCGTAAACCCCGTCATCATTCGTAACTAATATATGCATACGACCAATCCCATCGAGCTAGAAGATATGTTGATTATACATATTCTTCATCAATCCGATCATTGATAAAAGGACGTCCTGAATCCTGTGAATTCATCAGGTTGTTCGAGAATCCATCACCTTGTGCCCGGAGAGAAGCCAAAAGTTACAGATGCTTAGAAGTCTTTTTCAGAAAAGACCTGTATTTCTTGTTTTTATGATATAATTCGTCGGCTGTGGTGAAAACCATAGACTATCTCACACGCTTCCCGATCTTTCCTGCGTGCTGCCAGAAGCAGTGATGGAAATGGCTAAAGGAGGCGTTAGAAAAAACGCAAAGGAGTAATACCCCCATGAGTTCTATTATTTCCATGAAAGCCTTATTGGAAAGCGGTGTGCATTTCGGGCACCGCACAAATAAGTGGAATCCCTTGATGCGCCCCTACATCTTCACCGAGCGCAATGGAATCCACATCATCGACCTGCAGCAAACTGTGAAGCTGCTCACCACAGCCTACAACCTGGTCCGCGATACCGTCGCCCAGGGCGGGTTCATCATGTTCATCGGCACCAAACGCCAGGCACAAGAAACCATCACCGAAGAAGCTGTGCGCTGTGGAATGCCTTATGTGACTGAGCGCTGGCTGGGTGGTATGCTCACCAACTGGTCCACCATGTTCAACCGCATTCAGGAACTGGAACGCCTTGAGCGCTTACGCGATTCTGGCGAAATCCATCGCCTGACCAAGAAGGAAGGCCTGTTGATTGAACGCGAGATTAAACGTCTCGAAACACGACTGGCTGGTGTGCGCAATATGAAACGGGTTCCTGACCTGGTCTTCGTTGTGGACGTGATGCGCGAACACACCGCGGTACACGAAGCCAATATCAAAGGCATCCCCGTGATTGCGCTGGTCGATACCAACTGCGATCCTCGGTCGGTGGATTACGTGATCCCCTCCAACGACGACGCGATTCGCGCCATCAAGCTGCTGGTTGGTAAGATTGCCGATGCAGTCATTGAAGGTAAATCAATGGTCAAAGAAGAAGACCTCGAAGCAGCCGCTGAAGCCCCCGCTGTCCGCGTTGCCACCGGAGTCCGCCCGCGTATCGATGAAGAAATTGAATTGGAAGATGAAATCCTGTTAGGTGCTTCTACGCTCGCCAAAATCGGCGAAAAATCAGAAGAATTCATCGCCGATGCAATTGAAGAAGATAAAGTTGTAAATAATAAAAAATCCAAAAAAATCAACAGTGACGAGACCCTGGAATAATCATCATTCAGGCATCACCTTGAATGAATAAGAAGGAAAAGAGAGAAACATGCAAATCACAACCGATATGATCAAGTCCCTCCGTGAATCGACAGGCGCCGGCATTCTCGATTGCCGCAAAGCCCTCGAACAGTCCAATGGCGATATGAACGCCGCTATGGATTTTCTGCGTGAAAAAGGCCTCGCCACTGCCACTAAACGCGCCACCCGCAACGCTTCAGAAGGCATCGTGGAACTTTACAGCCACGGAAACGGCCGTGTGGGTGTTATGGTTGAAGTCAACTGCGAAACCGATTTTGTTGGCCGTTCAGAAGCCTTCCGCAATCTGGCTCATGAGATCGCCCTCCAGATTGCTGCCACAAACCCTGAATTTATTCTCGAGTCAGATATTCCCCAGGAAGTGATCGACCGCGAGACGCGAATCGCCACCACGAAAGCCAAGGAAGAAGGCAAACCTGATGCCATCATTCCCCGCATTGTTGAAGGCGCTTTGAAAAAATACAAGGATGAATTCGTGCTGGTGAACCAGGCATACATTCGCGATGAAACCATCACCCTCCAGGAACTGATCAATCAAAACATCGCTGCCCTTGGAGAAAACATTGTCATCCGTCGCTTTGCCCGCTACGCATTGGGTGAAACGACAGCGGAAGAAGCAGAATAGTGCCCCAAAAAAGACCAACCATCAGGTTGGTCTTTTCTTAACCATCTGGAGGAATCATGCAGCAGTTAAAATATCACCGGATATTGCTCAAACTGAGCGGCGAATCCCTCACCGGGCCTTCAGGCACAGGAATTGACGCTGCACAGGCCATTGAAATCGCCCGCCGGTTGAAAGAAGTTCGTGAATTAGGCGTCGACATCGCCATCGTCATCGGCGCAGGCAACCTGTGGCGCGGTAAAGTTGGCCTTGAGATGGGCATGGACCACGCCACCGCTGATTACATGGGCATGCTGGGTACAGTCATGAACGCCCTGGCTCTGATGGACGCCCTCGAACACCAGGGTGTGGTGACACGTGTAATGACCTCCATTGAGATGAAGACTGTTGCCGAGCCATACATTCGCCGGCGCGCCATCCGTCACCTGGAAAAGGGGCGTGTGGTCATTTTTGGCGGCGGCACCGGCAACCCTTATTTCTCCACTGACACGGCAGCCGCCCTGCGCGCCATGGAAATCGGCGCCGATGTGGTAATCAAGGCTACCAAAGTGGATGGCGTTTACGACTGCGATCCGAATAAAAACACCAACGCGGTAAAATTCGATGAACTTTCCTATATCGATTTCATCAACCTGCGTCTGGGCGTTATGGATTCCACAGCGGTTACCATGTGCATGGAACACAAACTGCTGATCCACGTGCTGAACCTGTGGGATGAAGCCGCGTTGAAGAAAGCCCTTCTCGGTGAAAAAGTGGGAACGATCGTTCACTAGTTTTATTCTTTCTAAGAGGTGTATCAAAAAGGCGTCTGGTCAGACGCCTTTTTCATTCCCTCTTGCCTTTCCCCTTTCTCTCCGCTATAATACCTTCCATCAGGCTGTGACGGAGGAAAGTACGCCGGTCGAAACCGACAGGGACGCGGGCACGTTGATTGAGAGGTCCGCCCGGCAGACCCCGGCAGAAGTTCCCTCCCGAGCCGCACGGGTGAATGCGTTTGCTAGTAGCCTGTGCCGCCTTGCCCGGCGTTAGCGGGGCAGCCGATCGTCCATTGACTGTCGGACCAAGCGGGTCACATTGTGACCAATCAGGGTGGTACCGCGGGCCATTTTCCCGTCCCTTTGTGAGGACGGTTTATTTTTTAAATTGCAGGAGTCAACCATGACCGAACCAAAAGTACTGGAAGAACTCGAACAGGTTAAAAATGCAGCGTTGGCAGAACTTGAAAACGTCAAAGACGAGACAGAGCTGCTCACCTGGCGCAACACTTATCTCGGCAAGACTTCTCCGGTGATGCGAGCATTTTCAAGCCTCGGCACCCTTGCTCCAGATCAGCGCCCCCTTGTAGGACAGAGCGCTAACAGGGTCAAAACTGCGCTGGAAGCGGCTCTTACTGAAAAGACCAACCTTCTCAAAGAGAGCGCCCTGGCGCGCTCCCTGGCAAGTCAGTCTCTCGATGTCACACTGCCCGGGCGTGTCATTCCACGCGGAAGACTGCACCCCGATACCCAGATCTTGCGCGAAATTTACCGCATCTTTGGTGACATGGGTTTCCAGGTCTATCATTCGCGCGAGGTCGAATCAGACGAGTACAACTTCCAGCTGCTAAACTTTCCCGTCGGGCATCCCGCGCGCGATATGCAAGACACCTACTTCATTGATGCACCCAACCGCGGTGACAACCCACTGCTGATGCGCACCCACACTTCGCCAGGCCAAATCCGCGCCATGCGCGAGATTTCGGCGCTTAACCCCTCCGATCCCCCACCGGTGCGTATCATCGTGCCGGGTATGGTATACCGCTACGAGCAGACTGACCAGCGCCATGAGACTCAATTCGACCAGCTGGAAGGTCTGGCTGTTGGTGAAGGCATCCGCTTCAGCGATTTGAAGGGTACGCTCACCGATATGGCGCGCCGCCTGTTCGGCGCTGATGCGCGTACACGCTTCAGAGCCTCTTACTTCCCGTTCACAGAACCCTCTGCCGAGTTTGATATTCAGTGCTTCCAGTGTGGAGGAAAGGGATGCGGTGTCTGCGGCGGCGGCTGGCTGGAGATCGGCGGCAGCGGCATGGTCCATCCCAACGTACTGCGCAATGGCGGGTATGACCCCGCGCGCTACTCTGGCTTCGCCTTTGGCTTCGGCGTACAGCGCATCGCCATGTTGAAATATGGCATCAATGACATCCGCTACTTCTGGGATAACGATCTGCGATTCTTGGAGCAATTCTAATTTTGGAGGATGGAGATAAAAGAAGGGAGCATCGTCGCAACCCATACCACCTGACTGCTCTCTGTCCACAAATCTCCACACTCATTTACGGAGAAAAACAATGAAAGCACCCATATCATGGTTAAAAGACTTTGTCGACATTGACCTTTCTATCTCAGAGCTGGCGCATCTGGTCACCATGGCCGGAATGGAAGTAGAGGAAATCCGCGTCATTGGGTTGCCTTTGCCTGAAACCGGTTCGACAAGTGCCAGGGTGACCGGTCTGGCATGGGACCGCGACAAGATCGTGGCTGCCGCCATCACTGAAGTCATGCCCCACCCTAACGCCGACCGCCTCACTTTATGCCGCCTGTTCGATGGACAGGGTGAACGCATCGTACTGACTGGAGCGCCCAATCTTTTTGAATACAAGGGTAAGGGTGTCCTCCCTGTGCCGCTCAAGGTCGCTTATGCCAAAGAAGGCTCGGTGATCTACGATGGTCATCAGGATGGGTATGTGCTCACCACACTGAAACGCACCAAAATACGCGGTGTTGAATCTGATTCGATGGTCTGTTCAGAAAAAGAACTGGGGATCTCAGACGAGCATGAAGGCATCATGTTTCTTGAATCGGATGTGGAACCCGGTACCCCCCTGGTGGATATCCTTGGGGATGCGGTGCTGGATCTAAATCTGCTGCCCAGTTATGCTCGCTGCGCCAGTATGCTGGGACTCGCGCGTGAGATCGCGGCAATGACCGGCAAGAAATTAAAATCGCCCACTCTGACCCCAACCCCTCAGATCGGTAAAGCAGATTTCGCATCCATCGAGATCACCGACCCGAACCTCAATCCGCGCTTCGTGCTGGGATTGATCCGCGACATCGAGATCAAACCCAGTCCGTTTAAGATACAGCATCGTCTTAAGTTGGCGGGGATGCGCCCCATCAACAACATCGTAGACGCCACCAATTACACCATGCTCGAACTCGGAGAGCCGCTTCACGCCTTCGATTATGATGTGCTCAAAAAGCGGGCCAGAAACAAACCGGTGAAGATCATCACCCGCAGCGCAAAAGATGGCGAAACGCTTACCACGCTTGACGGAGTTGAACGCAAACTAGACAGCGGCACTATTCTGGTATGCGATGAAGCCGGTCCGCTGTCTATCGCCGGCGTGATGGGTGGGATGGAATCTGAGGTAAACGAAAACACACGCAGTGTCTTGCTTGAGGGGGCGTCGTGGAATATGATCCATATCCGCCGGACTGCCAGAGCGCAGAACCTGCCCTCAGAGGCTTCCTTCCGCTTCACCCGCGGCGTGCACCCCGCTATGGCAGAAAGAGGTGTCAAGCGTGGGTTGGAATTAATGGCAGCGTGGGCGGGTGGCAAGGTCGATCCACTGCTGACCGACAACTACCCCCTTCCGCCCTCCGCTGCGGTGGTGGAAATCACACCGCAAGATGTCAAACGAGCGCTGGGAATTGATTTGAGTATTGAAAAAATCGCCGAACACCTCAGACAGCTTGAATTTTCAGTGGAGATCAGTGGCAATGTTCTAAAAGCCATTGCACCTGATCACCGCCTCGACATCGGCGAGGGTACCACCGGTAAAGCTGACCTTGTAGAAGAAATTGCCAGGATTTACGGGTACGATAATATTCCTGAAACACGCATTTCAGACCTGCTGCCCATTCAACGCGGCAATCCTCGTTTGATAAAAGAGGAACGCACACGCGACCTTCTTGTCTCTCTAGGCTTGCAGGAGGTCATCAGCTATCGTTGGACAACCCCCGAACGCGAAGGCCGACGTCTGCCGCCCGGCACCGAGGTCGACAATAAACCCTATTTGCGCATCGCCAACCCACTGGCGTATGAAAAATCGTTCCTGCGCCACTCGGTGCTTACCAGCCTGCTCGATACGGCAGAGCGCAACTCACGCCGATATCCACGCCTGGCTTTCTTCGAAGTTGGCCCGGTGTTTCTGCAATCTGAAGATCCTTCCGGCCTTCCGGATGAGAAGAATCGCCTGGCAATCTTGATCGCCGGCCAGCGCAGTCTGCAAGGCTGGCAACCGGCCGACACTGGCGCGATGGATTTTTATGATCTAAAGGGAATCCTCACCAGCCTGTTAAACGGGTTAGATCTCGACCAGGTAAAATTCAGCGCCGCAAAACACCCCACCTTCCACCCTGGTAAATGCGCTGTGGTGAGTGTGGATGGCCAACAAATCGGCGTGTTTGGTGAAATTCACCCCAAGGTGCGCGAAGCCTACGACTGGGGCGACACCTTCAAATATCCCATTCTGGCAGCAGATCTGGATATGGACTTACTCATCACACTGATCCCCGATCTGACGAAAACCGCTGATGTCCCGTCCTTCCCGGCTGTGGTGGAGGATCTGGCATTGGTGCTTGATGAAACCATCCCGGCTGACCGTGTAATTGAGTTGATCCAGCAAACCGGCGGCAAGCTGCTCTCCAACGTGCGCCTGTTCGATGTGTTCCGCAGCGACCAGTTAGGAGCGGGTAAGGTCAGCCTGGCATATCGCCTGACCTACCAGGCCATGGATCGCACGCTGACCGACAGTGAAGTTTCAACACTGCGCAACAAGATTATTAAACGTCTTGAATATGAATTGGGCGCAAAATTGAGAAGTTAAATATATTCGGAAATAACAAAGGAGAGCCTGAAGGCTCTCCTTTTTATCATCTCTTGTTCTTCTTCCTCAACGCTTCTTCTTGCTCTCTGCGGTGGGTGCCATCGCAGAGCGGTTTTTTCTTTGAGTGGCCGCAGCTGCAGAGGGTTACCCGATTGCGGGTTTCGAAATACTTCCCATCTGACCTTTCCACAGGAATATACCCCGTTACCCACAGTGGTCCTTCGATCGGTCCTTCCGAGGTGATTTCGACAGTCTGCGCGATTTGAACCGGCAGATCAGCCTCCACGTCTTCACCATCCACGGTCAGAGAATAGGTGTATGTACCGGATGGGCAGCGATCGATCATGGCCATGATCTCAGCGCGCACGGCGGGCTCCGCTGTGTTCGGGGTCATCTTTCTGATATTGGTATTGCGGTTGCCGCAAAAGCCAGAATTCATACAAAGCGAAAAGTCGCTTTTGACCACGATTCCCTTGCCGCGTTCATCCACACGCCGGCGTTCTTCAAATGTGTTCTCGTCAGCCGTCTCCGTTCCATCGAAACTTTCCACAAAGTGAGAGTTGTCGCAAAACGGTTTGTCGGAGGAATGGCCGCACCGGCATAACTCGTAGGGGCCACATTCCTTGAGATCGGAATCTTTTTGCCAGTTAAGAGGCTCCCCAAACTCCGAGACGATCTGAGTTTTCTTCACCAGCGGAATCTCACCCTCTACACGGTAGGGGCCATCTGGTTCGACGATGATCCGTCCTTTACTCGTCTTCTTTTCCTTCATGGTCGCCTCTGATTATTCCTGGTAATTCCCCAGACAGGCAAAGATGCGGTCAATATCCAATTCAGTTAATTTTTCGTACGCTGTAGATGCGCCCAGATTTTCATCCAACTGCTCGAGCCGGGTGGCACCCGTGATCACTGATGAAACTTCCTTTCGCCGCAGGATCCAGGCAATAGCAAGCTGTGCGGGGGTAATATCGAGATCATGCGCCACTTCAGAAAGCTGTTTGACAATCTCGATGCGCTCGGGGGTAATGCGGTCGCGAATCCAGCCATAGTCTTCGAGAGATGCACGACTGCCCTTTGGAATCCCCGCATTGTACTTGCCGGAAAGAATACCATAATAAAGTGGGCTGAAGGTTGTTAATCCCAGGCCAAGTTCGCGGCAAACCGGCATCAACGTATCTTCAACACGTTTCCGGTGGAAAAGGTTGTACTGCGGTTGCTCCATGGTAGGTGGAATCAGACCGTACTCACGCGCCACCCCATAAGCCTGCATCACCTGGCTGGCTTCCCATTCTGATGTTCCCCAATAGAGAATCTTTCCCTGATGAATCAGGTCGGTCATGGTGCGTACGACCTCTTCTATCGGAGAATCAGGGTCAAAACGGTGGCAAAAGTATAAATCGAGGTAATCCGTTCCAAGACGCTTCAGGCTGGCATGGATGGATTCGGTAATGTGCTTACGCGAAAGACCGCGCCCATTAGGCCCTTTGAACGTTGGCCAAAATACTTTGCTTGAGATGACCAGTTCTTCGCGCGGCATATCTGAAATGGCTTTGCCCATGACCAATTCAGCCTGGCCATTGGCGTACATATCTGCATTATCGAAGAAATTGATACCCTGGTCGAAGGCTTCTTTGATCAGGCTGATGGCTGTGGATTCATCGATCTGTCCTCCGAATGTAATCCACGCCCCTAAAGAAATTTCACTGACCTTTAATCCTGAATGTCCTAATCGTCGATAGTGCATGGGTTACTCCTTTTTTCCGTCGCCAATACCTAAAGGTTTCCATTTGTCTGAATCGGAGCGCAGGCGATGTTGACCACCGCCACGGTTATGGAGCAGGTCAAAGTTGGCGGGTTTGATGAACATCTCTTCTCCGTCAAGCAGCCCGCTGACGCCCGACTGCCCCGGTTCACCACGTTTATTCTGACAATATTTGCAATTTTTGGGATCGTGAACCTGATAATCGAGCGGTTCTTCATAAGTGGTGATGTAGCCTTCATAATTTCGCAGCACGATCTTGTGATCAGATGAACTGATGTGGTAATTGGGCATCACCGGAATCTTGCCACCGCCTCCGGGTGCATCAACCACATAAGTGGGAACGGCAAATCCAGAGGTGTGACCACGCAAACCTTCTATGATCTCGATGCCCTTGGCAACCGGTGTGCGGAAGTGCCCCGCCCCTTCCACCAGGTCGCACTGGTAGAGATAATAGGGCCTTACCCTGATGCGTACCAGTTTCTGTACCAGGTCGCGCTGAATATGCACACAATCGTTCACCCCCGCCAGCAGCACCGACTGGTTGCCCAGGGGAATACCCGCCCGTGTCAACTTATCTGCGGCATCGGCAAGTTCCTGTGTGATCTCGTTGGGATGATTGACATGAATATTCATCCACAGCGGGTGGAATCTTTGGAGCATATCTGTTAATTCGGTGGTAACGCGCATGGGCATGAAAACCGGTACGCGTGAACCGATGCGGATAATTTCAATATGAGGAATTTCGCGCAGGCGGGTCAGCAAATCTTCAAGCAGTTTGGGGGCAAGCGTGAGCGGGTCTCCGCCAGAAAGGAGCACATCTCTCACCTGTGGAGTATTCTTGAGGTACTCAATCTGTGCATCGAACTCACTGCGCGAGAAAGTCTGGTTCGGGTCGCCCACGATCCGGGCACGCGTGCAGTAACGACAGTAGGATGCACATTGCGTGGTTACCAGCATCAATACACGGTCTGGGTAACGGTGCACCAGGCCAGGAACAGGTGAATGGCGGTCTTCTGCCAGCGAATCTTCCATCATGCCGGTAAAAACATCAATTTCGCCTGCAGTGGGAATGATTTGCTTGCGGATAGGATCATTTGGATCGTTCGGGTCGATCAGAGAAACAAAATAAGGCGTCACATCCACACGAAAAAGGCCGGGGGTGCTGAGCGCTTTGCGTTCGCTTTCAGTAAGGGTCAGAACTTTCTCGAAGTCTTCCACAGAGTTCAGGCGGTTACTTAATTGCCAGCGCCAGTCATTCCATTTTTCATCTGGAATGTCCTTGAATATGGGTGAGCGCTTCGAGACGAACGGGGCTGGGGACATAAGCTTCTCCTATCACCGAATGTTATTTTTTTCTTGCCAATTTTGATTTTAAATGTTAATCAAAAGCAGGTCAACAGAATCACGGTTTACAAAAGACTGATGATCATCGATCATCAGTCCTGAAAACCCTCAAGAAAATCGCGTTTATTCTATCTGATAGGGCACTTCTGTAATCACAATGTTCTTGCGCTGCAGCAAGACCTGCCTCAGAGAATCCGCAGTACGCATGTGCAGAAATCTCGTCCACCAGTGTTTTGGAATGAACTGAGGAACAACCAGGGTAATGATCTCGTTTGGTCCCAGGATGGCCGAGATTTTATCGATATACTCCAACAGAGGTTCGAGGAATAACCGGTAAGGAGAATCGAGAACAACCAAACGGTAACCTTCTCCCCAGCGCTCCCATTTCGCTTTCACTTTCGCCGTTTCTTCTGGGTCAATGGAAATATGAACCACAGTAATATCATCAGATAATGTGCTGGCAAAATGAAGTCCGGCGAGGGTGCCATTATGTACACCACTGATCGGCATTATCACGCGATTGCGTTTGAAAATTTTCTTTCCGGGCAGATTCTCCAATGAGAGCTGTTTAGCCAAATGTGTGTAATGATGATTGATTTGAAAGAATATGGCAACCAAAACAGGAATCAGGATAATAATGACCCAGGCACCATCTTTAAACTTGGTGGCAGCAAAAATGACCGCAACAACCGCCGTGCATAATGCCCCAAATCCATTAATAATCATCTTGTGCACCCAGCCCTTGTCAAAGCGCAGAACGGATCCTCGTTCCACGACTTCTGCATCATGGGCAAGATGTCCAGATTTCCACCAGCGGCGCGCCATCCCAGTTTGCGAGAGGGTAAAGGACAGAAAAACGCCTATGGCATAAAGCGGGATCAAACCTGTCACACTTGCTTTAAAACCAATCACCAGTAATGAAGCAATGGTAGCAAGAAGAACAATACCGCCGGAATAGACCAAACGGCTGCCTCTAAAAGTCAACTGACGGGGCAGGAATCCATCTCGCGCCTGTAACGCGCTCAAACGCGGAAAATCTGCGAACGCTGTGTTGGCGGCCATAATCAAAATGATCGTTGTAGCACTGATATTCATGATATAAAGCAAACCGCGCCCGTTGTAAATCGTACGAATAAGCTGAGAGATGACCGTTTCACTTTCGGATGGAATTGCTCCAACCTTGATACTTAAGAAAGTCATCGTTAACAGCAACGTCCCCAAAATTCCTGCCATCCAGATTAACGTCTGTCCGGCGTTCTTGCTGTGGGGTTCTTTAAAAGCAGTAACACCATTTGATATTGCTTCAACACCGGTGATGGAGGATGTTCCGTTTGCAAAGGCGCGCAGGATCAGGAATAATGAGATAGGCTGAAGCACATTGACTTCGAGCTGGGGTGGAGCGGCAACCGTGCCGAGGGTTCCACTGAAATATTGAACAAAACCGATGATCATTGTGAGAAACATCATCACAAGGAAGAAATAAGTAGGGATGGCAAAAGTTATCCCTGATTCCTTCACCCCGCGCAGGTTAATGATCATGATCATCATGATCATGGCTACGGCAATTATTACCCGGTAGGGGTATAACGTTGGAAACGCTGACACCAGTTGAGCCACGCCTGACGAGATGGAAACTGCCACGGTAAGAATGTAATCAGTTAAAAGTGCTGAACCGGCTACCTGAGAAGGCAATTCTCCAAGGTTATCTCGCGCAACAATATAGGCGCCACCCCCGCCCGGATAAGCATGAATCGTCTGTTCATAAGAAAATGTTAAGATGACCAATAGAAGAACAATGCCCATAACCAGCGGCAACGCCAGGTGCAATGCGCTTACGCCTGCAGCTGCCAAAATCAACATCATCTCTTGGGGGCCATACGCAACCGATGACATCGCATCTGACGAAAACACGGCCAGTCCCACCAGCTTACCAATGGTCTGGTGAGGTGCATCGGCAGTTGCCAATGGTCGACCAATCAGCCAGGTTTGAAGCGTTTTTTTAGGTTTATGATTCGATGCTTCTTCAAAAATATTTACTGAATCTTCTAGCATACTCATTTGCGAAATCTCCATATTTCAAAGGAATCTATCAATAATAGATTCCTGCCTTCTATTTGAGTGTTCGGGAGAAAAAACTCTCTCTAATCCAATTAGAGAGAGTTTACTTTCACATGATAAAACTGGAGAAAAAGTTTTTTAGAAAAAATAAAGAAAAAATAAAGAATTCCGGGTCAATATCCTGTCTTGAATCGATAGCCAACACCGGGGTCTGTGATTAACACCTGCGGATTATCAGGGTCGCTCTCGATTTTCTTACGAAGCTGTCCGATGAATACCCTTAAATACTCGATATGATCAGATTCTTCGAAACCCCACACATGCGTGAGGATTGCCTGGTGTGTGAGCACCCGGTCTGCGTGCGCCGCCAGGTATGAAAGCAATTTGAACTCAGTGGCAGTCAGTTTGAGCTCTTCTCCATTCAAAGTGGCAATATGTCTGGCAAGGTCAATTGACAGAGCCCCTGCAGTGATCACCGTTTCTTTATTACCGATCGATTGTGCAGAATGCCTCAAAGCCACCCTGATGCGAGCCATGAGTTCATCAATACTAAAAGGTTTGGTCAGGTAATCATCCGCTCCTTTATCCAGTGCAGCTACTTTGTCCTTTTCGCTATCCCGTACCGAAAGCACAATGATCGGAACCGTAGACCACTCTCGGATTTGCTCACAAACCTGTATCCCATCCATATCCGGCAGAGAAAGATCGAGGATGATGACATCCGGTGATTGTGAGGCAGCCAGAGCAATCCCCTGCTCGCCGTTGATGGCGGAAATTACCTGAAAATGACCTGCACTCAGAATGGTTTTGAGTGCTCTGAGGATTTGCGGCTCATCGTCGATTAACAAAATGAGAGGGTCTTTATCCATCGATTGCATCCTTTGGAATTTTTGGCAGCTCACCATCAAGGGTAAGCGGCAGCAACATATTGAAAGAAAATCCCTCCGGCTGATTTTCTGCCCAGATCTTGCCGCCGTGAGCTTCGATAATGCCTTTGCATATTGAAAGCCCCAATCCGGTTCCTGTGATCTTGTCTGCCTGTGTGACCCGGTGGAATTTATCAAAAATGTGTTCCAGGTGTTCTTCTGGAACAGCCGGACTCTGATTTATTACCTTGATAAGAGCATTTCCATCGCTCACTCCAGCAGAAACAACAATGGGCGAATCGGGAGGTGCGTATTTTACACTGTTGCTAAACAAGTTGGTAAAAACCTGGCCCATTAAAACATAATCGGTTGGAACAAGCGGATAGTCAGGCGGGATCTGATACTCAATCGGATGTTGTGCCAGCTGAGTCTGCATCTTGACTTCGACCCCTTTGATAATTTCCTGAATCGAATTCCAGCGTTTCATGGGTTTTAACGCGCCGGCCTCGATTCGCGACATATCGAGCAGGTTTCCAACCAGAAGATTCAAGGAATCAGTTTCTTCATCAATGGTAGCAATTAATTCGCGCCTCGCATCCGTATCCCAATCCACCGCGCCGCTTCGCAAGCTGGAAGCCGATGCTTTAATGGCGGCCAAAGGTGTCCTCAACTCGTGTGAAACAGAGTTCAAAAGCGACGTTTTCACCCGGTCACTCTCTTCCAGTACCCTGGCGATATTCTCGCGTTGCATCAGATGCACCCGTTCGATCGCCATGGCACCCTGGCTGCTAAACGCTGCGAGGAGTCGAGTTTCTTCAAGCGAGAGTGTATTCTGATCGAACCAGAGCCTGATCTCCCCCTCGGTGGTTCGGGTGGTAAACATCGACAGGGCTAACTCACAGGGTCCTTCTTGTGGAACAAATTTTGACAAACGGTAAGAAACCGGTTTTTCATTGACCTGTTCATTCGCGATGATCTCCACCTGATCAAAACCAAAGGTGTCAATGATTTTTTGCGCCAGGGTCTGGATAATACTTTGTGTATCCGTAAGGCCCGCCAGGGCTGAGATCAATTCATACATCCGTGTTGCTTCCCATTCGCGTTTCCGGGCCAGCCTTTCGGCCTGCCTTGCCTGGCCAATCAACTGACTCACAACAACCGCTACGATTAAGAAGACGATTAGCGTGATCACATCCTGTGATTGATGGACCGCCAGCGTCAGATAGGGTGGAATGAAATAGAAATTAAACGCAAGAAAGGAAAGCAGGCCGGCAAGGATACCTGAGGTCAACCCCCAAAAGAGCGTGCAAATCAGCACCGGCAGCAGATAGAGCAGGGCAATCAGTTGAATTTGAAGTCCGGTAGCGAACAACTTTAAAACCACTGTGACCAGTCCGATGATTAACGCGCTTCCGAACAATCCAATCAGCCACTGGGGTATCTGGTGGAATTTTATATTCATCTGTTTCCGCTGTTTCAATTGATCATTCATTTTTATTGATTATAGTGCACCTGAGGCAATGCGTTTCACCCGCTTCACTGCTGATCAAAGACCTCCAGCGTGCTCATTAATCTTTTATTAGAACACTCCAATCTTCCTTGACTTGATTTTTCGTGCATGTTATCATTATTGCTGTGATTTTAGCACTCGAAGGCTTTGAGTGCTAAAAAGTTGAAAAATGACCGAATTATCTGACCGACAACGTTTTTTGCTCTCTCTCGTCATCCACGAGTATGTGCAGTCAGCCACTCCGGTGGGCTCAAAGCACATGGTAGAGCAATATCACCTGGATATGAGTTCCGCCACCGTTCGCAATGAACTTGCGGCGTTGACGGAAATGGGCTATTTGCGCCAACCTCACCTTTCTGCAGGGCGCGTACCCACTGAAGACGGCTATCGATTATTTGTTGGAAATATCGTGCAAGAAACCAACATCCCAGATTCGACCCGCCGCACAATCGCCCACCAGTTTTATCAGATGCGCCAGGACGTAGAAGGGTGGACAAAGCTGGCAGCTTCAATTTTGGCCCACCAGTCGCGCGCCGCCTCTCTGGTGACGGCACCCCATCCCGAACGATCACGCTTCAAACATATTGAGTTGATCGCTGCCCGCGGCCACCAGGTATTGATGGTTCTGGTTTTGATGGGAGGAGAAATCCTGCAACGGTTCATTACCTTGCCAGAAATTGTCGCGCAGGAGCAACTCTCCGCCACAGCCGACCGCCTGAACAACGCCCTTCTGGGAAAGTGCGTGGAAGAGATCTCAACCGAACCGGTTGGTTTTACTGATTTAGAGGCAGATATTTACCGGATCACTCTCGACGAAATGACACAGGCAGATTCGATGATTTCTGGAGAAGTCGTGTTAGATGGGCTCACCAATGTTCTCGCTGAGCCAGAATTCGCTGCAGGCGGTGAAGCGCGCCGCGCGCTGCGGGTGCTGGAGGAACGCCCCTTGCTAAACGACATCCTATCCAAGACCGTACTACACGGTTCCTCGCTTGGAGGCGTGCAGGTGCTGATCGGCGGTGAAGGGATCTATGATGCACTCTCGCAATGTTCAATCGTGCTGGCACGTTATGGCACCCCTGGAGTTGCCACCGGCACGTTGGGTGTTCTTGGCCCCATGCGCATGCCCTACGGACATACCATTTCGATCGTGCGTTTCCTTTCCGGGCTGCTCTCAGATCTTGTAAATGAAACCATGGCCGAATAACGACCATTATTGAGAGGAATAATTATGGAAGACCCCAAAAAACAAAATCCGAAAACGCACGCCCCTCGCCGGGCTGAACAAGCGTCGAAACCCTCTCCACAGCAAGAGGAAAAAGTTGAAGAGGTAGTTGTTGCTGAAAACGAACAGATTGAAAAACTTAAGAGCGATCTTGAAAAAGCAGAACATGAATCTCGCACAAACCTGGACGGTTGGCAGCGTGAACGTGCAGAGTTTGCCAATTATAAAAAACGCATTGATCGTGAACATGCTCAGCTGAAGAGCAGCATCACGGGTGATATCATCAAGAAATACCTGGTGATCATGGATGATATCGAACTGGCGTTAAAGAACAAGCCCACCGATG
Source organism: Anaerolineaceae bacterium (assembly GCA_034429135.1). GTDB lineage: Bacteria > Chloroflexota > Anaerolineae > Anaerolineales > Anaerolineaceae > UBA6107. Next base: position 107,150 of record DAOUGR010000009.1, read on the forward strand.
GAACCGGTGCCGCATGGGCTGAAGGGATCGAATTAATCTCACGCAAACTCAATTCGATCATCGAAAGTGAAGGCATCGAACGGATTAATTCCAATCATGTTCCATTCGATCCAAACATTCATGAGGCAATATCACACGAAGAATGCCCTGGCTTTGAAAGCGGAGAAGTGATCGAAGTATTCCGTCAGGGATACAAATTAGGTGATAGAATCCTGCGCCCGGCCATGGTGCGCGTAGCTCGATAAATATAGGAGAAATCATGGGAAAAATCATAGGTATTGATCTTGGTACCACAAACTCTGTTGTTGCCGTAATGACCGGTGGAGAACCCGTTGTCATTCCTTCGGCCGAAGGTGAGCGTCTTTTCCCTTCTGTCGTTGCCGTAAATAAGAATCATGAACGCATTGTTGGACGGGCAGCCCGAAATCAGGCCATCGTTAACCCAGAAAACACGATTTTTTCGATTAAACGTTTTATGGGACGCAAATATAACGATCCCGAAGTGCAGCGCACCATCAGCCGCGTACCCTACAAGGTAACCGCAGCAAGCAACGGCGATGTGCGCGTCGTGCTCGACGGCAAAGAATACAGTCCTCCCGAGATCAGTGCCATGATCCTTGGCAAGCTCAAAGCTGATGCCGAAGCTTACCTTGGCGAACCCATTACACAGGCCGTCATCACGGTTCCGGCATATTTCAATGATGCCCAGCGCAACGCCACCAAAGACGCCGGCCGCATTGCAGGCCTGGAAGTGTTGCGTATCATCAACGAACCTACCGCTTCATCACTGGCGTATGGTTTGGATAAGAAAAAGAATGAGGTCATCGCCGTTTATGATCTTGGCGGCGGCACCTTCGATATCTCCGTGCTTGATGTTGGCGAAGGCGTCTTCCAGGTTAAATCGACCAATGGTGATACTTTCCTTGGCGGTGACGATTTTGACCTGCGCATTATGGATTACCTAATCGAAGAGTTCAAGAAGACCAATAATATCGACCTCAAGAATGACCGCCAGGCTTTACAGCGATTAAAAGAAGCCGCTGAAAAGGCGAAGATTGAACTCTCCACCGTGCAGCAGACCGAGATTAATTTGCCTTACCTTACCGCAGATGCCACCGGCCCCAAACACCTTGTGCTTACGCTCACCCGCGCCAAGCTGGAACAGTTGACCGGTGACCTTGTGCAGAAAACACTCGAACCCATTCGCCGCGCCTTATCTGATGCTGGCCTCAAGCCCTCTGAAATTAATGAGGTCGTCCTGGTGGGCGGTATGATTCGTATGCCAGCCGTGCAGGAAGCCGTGCGCAAAGAATTCGGCAAAGATCCTCATAAGGGTGTTAACCCCGACGAGGTCGTGGCGATTGGAGCGGCAATTCAGGCTGGAGTTTTAGGTGGCGAAGTAAAGGATATTCTCCTCCTCGACGTTACTCCTCTCACCCTTTCGGTTGAAACCCTGGGCGGCGTTTCCACTCCGCTCATTGAACGCAACACCACCATCCCCACTCGCAAGAGTCAGATTTTTTCCACTGCCTCTGATGGTCAGACGCAGGTGGAAATCAACGTGCTACAGGGCGAGCGTCCGATGGCGGTCGATAATAAATCGCTTGGTAAATTCACTCTTGATGGCATTCCCTCTGCCCCACGCGGCGTCCCGCAGATCGAAGTCACATTCGATATCGATGCCAATGGTATTCTGAATGTCACCGCTCTTGATAAAGCCACCAACCGTTCACAACATATCACAATCACCGCGTCCAGCGGCCTGACGGAAGCTGAAATTCAGAAAATGAAGACTGACGCTGAGGCACACGCAGAAGAAGACAAACGACGCAAGGATCTTATTGAAGTGCGCAATAACGCAGATAATACGATTTACACCGCCGAGAAACTGTTGCGTGAAAACGGAGATAAGATTCCTGAAAACGTCAAGAAAGAGGTTGAAGAATCTGTTTCAAGCCTGCGCAACATCATGAACACTGACAACAGCGACGACATCCGCAAAGCCACTGAATCTCTCGGCCAGACGATTCAGAAGGTCGGTGCCAGCATGTACCAGCAAGCAGCCCCAAATCCCGGTCAGACAACCCCCGATGGAAATTCCAATCCAGGGCCAGACACCGGTAACCCTTCAAAAAATGCCGACAGTGGAGATGTTATAGACGGTGATTTCAAGCCGCTCTAATCCTTTGATCCTGAGAACCAAAAGCGGAAGAGGCGTTTTGACCGTCAGGTTCAAAACGCCCTCCGTGTTTATCTTTAGCACCCGAAAAGGGATCGAGCATGACCAAACGTGATTATTACGAAGTGCTGGGCATCAACCGCAATGCCTCAGCCGAAGAATTAAAATCCGCCTTCCGTACACTGGCGCGTAAATATCATCCGGATGTCAATAAAGAGCCCGACGCCGAAGAGAAATTTAAGGAGATCAACGAGGCATACGCGGTTCTTTCTGACCCAGAAAAACGCCGCGCATACGATCAATTCGGGCATGCAGGTGTTAATGGCGCTGGTGGCGTTCCAGATTGGACCAGCATGGACTTCGCCGACATTTTTGGCGAGTTCTTCGGTTTTGCCACCGGAACATCTCGCCAGCGGCAAAACGCTCCCCGGCGCGGGCAAGACCTGGCTTATACACTTGTGTTGGATTTCGAAGAAGCCATCTTTGGCGTGGATAAAGAGATCGAAATCACCCGCGACGAAACCTGCGGCACCTGTAAAGGAAAGGGGTCGGAACCCGGTTCAAACCCGGTCAAATGCAGCAACTGCGGCGGGCGCGGCGAAGTTCGTCAGGTGCGCCAGACCTTCCTTGGCTCAATGGTGCAGGTAACGACCTGCCCCAACTGTGGTGGAAGGGGAGAGATCATCACCACCCCCTGCCACACCTGCCGTGGCCGAGGTCTGGAGAGAAAAACCATCAAGAAAATGATTTCCATCCCCGGCGGTGTCGACAGCGGTACCCAGATCCGTCTGGCCGGTGAAGGCCAACCCGGCATCAATGGCGGCCCTACCGGAAACCTTTATGTAGAAATCAAGGTCAGAGAGCATAAGTTCTTCCGCCGTAAAGGCAACGATATTCTGCTGGATTTGAACATCAACATCGCCCAGGCAACACTGGGGGCTGAAGTTGAAATTCCCACTGTGGATGGACCGACAAAATTGAACATTCCTGCAGGTACTCAGCCAGGCAAGGTCTTCACCCTGCGAGGCAAAGGCAGCCCCTTCCTGCGCTCCAGCGGCAGGGGAGACCAGCTGGTGATTATTAATGTTGAGGTTCCATCAAAATTGACAGCCGAACAGCGCAAATTGTTTGAAGAACTGGCTGCAACACTTGGCACTGAAGTCAGACCCCAAGAAAGAAGCTTTTTAGACAAATTGAAAGAGGTGTTAGGTGGCTGAAGCGAAATGGCTGCAAATCTCGATGACCGTCGATGGCGAAATGGCCGAAGCGGTCGCTGAAGTGCTCGACCGGTTCACAAGCGGTGGGGTGGTTGTTGAAACGAATGTCAAGTACCGCGACGCCGAAGATGAAGGTACACCTTACGGACCTGTGAAAGTGTATGGCTACCTGATTATAGATGAGCAGATCGAAGAAAACCGCCGAAAAGTGGAAGAAGCCCTGTGGCACCTGCACACTATCCGCGAACTGCCGCAGCCAGAATACAAAGAAATCGCCGATGAAAACTGGATGGCGGCATGGAAGGATCACTACCATCCTATCCCCATCGGGAAGAAATTGCTGATCCTGCCAGCGTGGATCGAACAGACGGACATGACCCGCGTAGCGGTGAAGATTGACCCCAGCATGGCCTTCGGCACCGGCACGCACCCCTCCACACAGCTGTGCCTTGAACTGGTCGAAGACTATACTCAGCCAGGGAAACCGGTGATCGATATCGGCTGCGGCTCTGGAATTTTATCGATCGCGGCTATTAAAATGGGAGCCAGCCACGCCCTGGGTGTGGATATTGACGCCGCTTCTATCAAAGCCACAAACGAAAATAGCCAGGCAAACGCTGTCGATCCATTCATTGAGACTGGTTTAGGCTCGGTAGCTGAAATCAAAAATGGCAGTTTTCGTATCAAACAAGCCCCGGTCGTGCTGGCGAACATCCTGGCTCCCATCCTCATTCGGCTGTTTGACGCCGGCATGGCCGACTTGATCTCTCCAGGCGGAGTGATCATTCTGGCGGGGATCCTGGCAGAACAGGGAGAGAGCGTGCGTCAGGCCGCAGAAGATAAAGGGTTGGTCTTTGTTGAAGAACGCCACAGTGGTGATTGGGTGGCGTTGGTTATGAAAAAAGAGTAGCAAACCTCAAATATCCAACAACCGCCTCTGATCCATGAGGCGGTTGTTACAATACTGGACCTTCTACTAAAGTTCAATATTACCCTGGCCGATAGGGTGCTTCTTTTTCGATATCGCCCACATACTCTGCCAGGTTCTTGTTTTTCAGCATTTGACGGATGGCCTGCGTTTCACCAATGTGATACCAGTAATGATAAATAAGACGCTGCATGGCAGAGCCATAGCTTTGCCCTACCGATTTTCCTTTGTTTAATAGATCGCTTAATAAGATCTCAGATGTCAGACCCTCAAGGAACTCCTCGGTTGTTGTCGTTACCTCGCGCCACATTTTGAGTGCCTCAGCCAGTGATGGCGTACACATGGGTGCACGGTATGCAAAACGAGTGTTAAGGTCAGGGTATAGTACCTTGTCTTGAGCCCGGGTAAGCCATGTTTTTTGTTCATGCCAGGCCAGATGTCCCACGATCCAGCTGATACAATTCATGGGTCCTAAATGGGCAGTTGCATCCTCTTCTGAGAGCCCTCCTAATCCTCTAGAAAATTCACGTCGGGTGAATTGAAGTTGATCCACCAAAGGGTGTGCCATTTTTCCTCCTTGATTTAAGGATAGCATCCATTATACCCTTCAGGGCAACAACAAAAACCGGCGTTCTGGGTTCGCCGGTTTGTTAGCTACGAAAGGATCTCAAATGAGGTTGTGATCTCAGCCACACCCCTCACCGTGGACGCCACCGAGCAGTACTTCTCTTCTGAGAGCGAGATTGCCTGGTTCACATCCTTATCTGTCAGCCCTTTCCCCTTCAGCCGGTAGGTAAGGTGGATCTTGCGGAAGGTCCATGGCGGATCTTTTTCCTGTTCCGCTTCGGCGCTGATCTCAAGATTTTCAAGCGGGATGCGCTTTTTGGTGAGGATCTCTACCACATCCACCGCGGTGCACGAAGCCAAAGCCACCAACAGCAGCTCAGAGGGCTTCATCCCCACTCCCTCATCGGGCGTGGATAACACCACCGAGTGGTTGGTCGAGTCTGTTCCCACAAATTTCTTCCCGCCAATCCATTGCACTTTGGTTGAGCTCATATTTCCTCCCTGTCAGGCATCTAATTGCGAGTTATCAGTTCTACGATTTCTCGTGCAACTTCCTGTTTAGCAGAGGCATCACTTTCTTCGTTGATCAGGCAATCATTCACCATTTGCTCAAGAAAGATACGGGTAGCACCCTGTATGGCAGATCTGACAGCCGAAAGCTGCTGCAGGATCTCGCTGCACTCTCGTTCCTCTTCCAGCATGGTAGAGATCCCGCGCACCTGTCCCTCGATGCGCCGCAGGCGGTTTTGAAGCATCTTCTTCTGTTCTTCTGATCGAATTTTCATATCGAATCCTGTCACGCAGGATAGATCAACCAGCTCAGGTAAAACCACCAGAACTGGAGCCGCAGCTGCTTCCTCCGCCCTGTGAGCCAACACCGGTCTTAGAAGCGAACAGCGAAATGCGCTTGCGGGTTTGCTGGCTGCCACACTTGGGGCAGGGCGGACGCACCTCTGATTGGTCGAAGCGCATCATATTCTCAAAGTCGGTCCCACATTCCTCACAGTAATATTCGTATAATGGCATCGTCTCACTCCGTCATTAATATACTCCGGGGGAGTATATTATCATAAAAAGCTGAGGTTGTCCAACTTTCAGACAACCTCAGCGAAATCAGTTGCCAAAATCTAGTGCTTCACACAAACGTTTTTATTGGGTTCCCAGTAACACTGCATATCATTTGCATGATTGTTGCATTCCGTTTGGGTCTTAAAGTCACTGCAACTGGGTTCTTTCACCGGCCGGGGCGTTGGTGTCGAGGTGGGTACCTGGGTAGGCAAGACCAATGTGGGAGCCTTCAGAACGGGCAGCAGCGACAGGTTCCCACAGGTCTGAACCATGATCGAGGGGATCCAGCAGCGGGTTTCCGATTCCAGCATGGGCGGTTCTGGATCGATGATCTCGTTGATGCGTGTAAAGGGTGACAGTGGATCAAGGATCAGGCTGGAATCAATTTGGAACCAGGCAGATTGATCATCCACTTTGATCCATGTGGGCTCATCATCAATGCGGATCACTCCGCGGTTGACTCCCAAAAGATCAAACACCTGATTTGTCTCAAGCCTTTTCACAGCCTTAAACCCGGCGTCAGGACCTCGATTGCAATACAGGTTACCCAGCGTCATCACTCTGGGCACGAGTGGAATTGGAAGGCTGGAAAGACTGCCTGCGAATTCCACACGGTTAGCCGGCACCCAGCAGTGCGTTTCAGCCTGTGAACCGGGTGGGTCTGGCTGGGGAGAGAGCTCATTTACCTGCGAAGCAGGTGGATCAGGATCAATAATCGCGTTCGGGTCGATCTTGAACCAGGTTACTTCATCATCGATCACATTCCATGCGATGTCATCGTCGATCTTAATCCAGGTTGGTTCATCATCGATGCGCACCGCTCCACGGTTCTGCGCCAGGATCCCGAAAGCCTGACCCGGTTTCAAGGTATTAAGAAGCGGAAAAGTATCATCCGGTCCAGAATAGCATCCGCTTTCTTCAGTCATCCGCAGTCGTGGCACTGCTATTACCGGCACACTGCTCATGTCGCCCGTGACTTCAAAGCTCCCCTCCGCCACCCAGCAGCGCGGGACCTCCTGTTCATAAGTTGAACAGGGAATGACTTCGGTGCTCCTCGTGTTGCTTGGAGGCATGGGGTCGATGATAGCGGTGGGGTCGATTTGCACCCAGATGACAACACCATCCGTCGTGTTCCAGGCAATATCATCATCGATCGCGTTCCAGGCAATGTCATCATCGATGGCAATAATCTCGAATTTTTCGTCCGCTTTCAATTGAGCCATGCGAGTATAGGTTTCACCCGGACCTGAAAAGCAATCAGCATCCTCTAACATCAGCATACGCGGCACTTCCTCCACCGGCACCTCAGAAAGAGCCCCCCTCACTTCTACACTGGCAGCCGGGACCCAGCACTTGATACTCCTGGTTGAGGATGGCGGATCTGGAACGATGATAGCATTCGGATCAATAAACGGTGGGTCGGGGTCGATGATCCCCTGTGGATCGATCTTAAACCACGTTGGTTCATCGTCGATTCTGAACCAGGTTGGTTCGTCATCGATCGCGATGATCTGACGGTTACTTCCTAAGATGCCAAAGTACTGGTAAAGACCCACCTGATCAATGATCGGGTACTTCTCTCCAGGCCCAGACCGGCAGAACGCCTCGCTGATCACTTTGAGCATCGGCCGTTTATCAACTACTTGAGTTGGAGGTGCTTCTGAGGGTATAAAAGCTGTAGGAGTGTTTTGGTTTTCGAGAGTTTCAGGGGGATGATTTTGTGTTGGTATTACATCACAACTGGAAAATAAGAAAATGGCAATAACGAGAGCAATCATGGTTAGCGTCTCTGTCAATGGTGTAAATTCATTGTGTGGAATCTTTAAGGTTCAAGGGTGTCAATGAACAGGCGCCAGAGTAAATGGCATGACCTCAGCCATCATCAAGGGTTGCGGCCCA
>DAOUGR010000010.1:0-20007 GCA_034429135.1 Anaerolineaceae bacterium
GGCCCAGATGATCTTGGTCTTGCGTGATTTGATTCGCTTCCAGAATTTGAAAACCAGAAAAACGATAAAAACCACATAGTTAACGAGGATGATCTTAAAATTCGAATAAGGATCGATCAAAATATATGCAGCGATAGCGAGGAGAACCAGAATTTTCCATAGATGACGCCTGAAATAGAGCTTGACAGTTGAGCGCTCAAAATCGAATAGATCAAGTAAGAAAATTGCAGACAGGAAAAAGAAAAAGGGGATTATCGCGTATTCCCGTACTGTCCGCGCCACCGATACGATCCATGGATTGACAGTGAACAATACCACGCTGGCCAGCCCCGTAAAGCGGTTGATCTTTTTTCCCAGAAAGTACAAAGGAAAGATAGCCAGCATATTCATGATGACCATTGGCAGGCGTGCCGCCCATTCGTGTGCGCCAAAAAGCCTGAAACTGAAATAGACTGGCAATGTGACAAGATAATATGCACGCGTGTATGATGGCTGTTCGCCATGAATGAGGCTGAGCGCGGTACGAACATGTGGGTATTCATCCACATACAACGGGAAGCGATCCAGGTTGATGAACCGCAGAACCAGGCCTGCTGCAAAGCATACGCTGAGGATGATCACAGTAAATGGCAACGCTTTGCGTCTCTCGTACTGGTCGTCCTCAAATGAAATGAAATTCCAACCCTTCCGAAATCCTTCTCGAGCTGTCTTCCAGAGAGAAACCAAGAAACCCCCGCCCAGGATCACCGCCAGGTAGGGCACCAACCGCAAGACCATGGCAACCGAACGGATCTCGGCCCGTGATGTAAGCCCATAATAACAAAACAGCAGACCAAGAATGATCAGGTTAATACCTGTGAAGACCAGAGCCAGGTTCCAGGCCAGTGTAGATTGATGCTTTTGGCTACTCTGGAAGTAAATATCGGTTAAGGTAAAGATCAACAGCAAATCAAACACTACCAGAGCAATGAGCTGCAGATTTGATGTTGAGAGTAGCCGTGGAAAATCAAACCACTCCATCCCGGCAAAAAACACCCCACATCCCAGCAGAAGGGTTCCCAGTATGATGTAAACTACGATTCGATATTTACTCAGCCAAGACAGATTTCTTTTCACATCCACCTGATCAATTGGATTCTTGCGCTTTCGCTCTAAACATGCTGGGGGCGACTCATAAATTTTAACCTGATTTCTAATATTCGCTCAAATCAAATGAGTTACGATACAATAAACCTATCAGAATCATACGAAAGGATTGAGCCATGCAGCCTGTTGAGATTCGTCCATCAATCTACTGGATTGGGGTCAATGATCGTCACACTGAGTTATTTGAAGGATTATGGTCGATCCGTGAAGAAGGGGTTTCGTATAACAGTTACCTGATCAACGATCAGAAAAAAGCTATCATTGACCTGTGCAATAAACTGTCCACCGATGAATTGATCGATCAAATCACGACGTTCATTCATCTTCCCGAGCTAGATTACATCGTGATCAATCACCTGGAGCCCGATCATTCTGGCGCGCTGAAGACCATTATCCAACTCGCTCCAAATGTCAGATTGCTTGGATCTGCAAAGACCAGAGAAATGCTGGAATCGTTCTATGGCATTACTGAAAACGTTCAGGTCGTTGCAGATGGAGAAGAGCTTAACCTTGGCTCTCATAAATTGAAATTCTTCTCCACGCCCTTTGTGCACTGGCCTGAAACGATCATGACTTACGAGATGACCGAAAAAATTCTGTTCTCATGCGATGGCTTCGGCGGTTACGGCGCTCTCAATGGATCAATCTTCGATGATAAGAACGTCCCTCTTGCCTGGTATGAAGAGCAGGCCCTGCGTTATTACTCGAACATCGTGGCCAGTTTTTCCAAGCCGGTGAAGAATGCCATCGCTAAACTGGCAGCCTTTCCGGTGGCAGTTGTGGCTCCCTCGCACGGGTTGATCTGGCGGAATTCACCCCAGCGCATCATCGATCTTTACAATACCTGGGCGGGTTATGCAGGTGAACCCGGAGACCCGGCTGCAACGCTGCTCTACGCCTCGATGTATGGCAACACTGAGCGGATGATGGAGACGGTTGCCCAGGGTATGGCCGACGAAGGGTTATCCATCAATATTTTTAACGTGGCAAAAGATTCCATCAGTTATATCTTGTCGTCGCTTTGGTTAAGGCGCGGCGTCATGATCGGTGCACCCACCTATGAGGGAAAGTTATTCCCTTATATGGCCAATGTATTATCCATGGCGCAACGAAAACACATCTTCAACAAAATCGCCGCTGGTTTCGGAAGCTGTGCCTGGCTGGGCGGCGGTCAACGTGAGTACAATGACTGGATCGCAGAACTTAAATGGCAATCCTGCGGCAGTCTCGAATTCAAAGGCGCTCCAACATCTGCTGAGCTGGAAGAGGGACGGAAATTTGGCGCCGCTTTCGCCAGGAAGGTAAAGGAAGGGGTTTAAGAATCCTCATTAGCGCTCTACCACGCGAAAAATCAGCCAGATTGATGCAGCAGCAGCCCTCAAGTGGTTCTGTGACCGTAATTGCCCCCAGGCATCAAATTTGATACTATTAAGAAGCAATGGGTCTGGACTACAGTTATCTGCTGTATTTCAAACGCGAAGCGCTGTGGGACGTTTTGCAGGGAATCACCGGTATCTCACGTCCCAGCCCTCTGCCTACCCTCGTAACGTACCCGGATCATTTTCGCACAATACACCTGGAAACCTGGGGGAGGAATGAGCGGATTATCTATCATGATGATCCACAGTTCGGATTTACAGCATCCATTTACTTCCCACCAGATGACGATATCCTTACATACCTGAAGCATTTTTCCCACGAGAAATTTAATTTATTGGCAGCAGAAAGCCCGCTGGGGTTACCTGTCGGCTGCATCTACATCACGGTTTACAATGACCCTGCGGTTTTCGATGATCGGGCTTTGGATCCCAATCTGGTCTTATTCGAGTTCGGAACTTCTGGCTCGACCATGAGCATCCTTTTCAGTGAATCTGTGTCCATCCGAAAGAGGTTTGAAGACCTGTTGGTACAATATGAGGGTGTTTGTGGCGTGTTAAATTTAGAAGACTATGCGCATGTAATCTGGTTGAACGGCCGTCCCCTGGATCTGCGGATCCCCGATCCGTTTATGCCGCCTGGCGAGATTGAAAAATTCATGAGAGAACATGAAATCAGTGAGGGAGAGGAATGATCGAATTACCTGAAGCCAATACACTGGCAAAGCAAATAGAAGAGACGTTGATGAAAAAAACGGTCAAATCAGTCTTGGCTGCATCTTCACCCCACAAGTTTGCCTGGTTTCTGGGCGACCCGGCTGAATACCCCCGCCGCCTTCAAGGAAACAACATTCTTACAGCAGAAGCGGCAGGTGGTATGGTCGAAATCAAGCTCAATCATGCGCATCTGCTGTTTTGCGATGGGGTCAACCTTCGTTATCACCAGCCAGGTGATCCCATTCCATCGAAACACCAACTCTTGCTGAGCTTTACAGACGGCAGCGCGCTCTCTGCATCCGTTCAAATGTACGGTGGTCTCTATTGTTGGGTTGATGGAGACCCATTTGATAATGCATATTATCTGGCTGCGAAGGAAAAACCTTCGCCTCTGAATGATGAGGCTTTTGATGAAGCCTATTTTCTACAAATCTTGACGAATGAAAAAACCATGAACCTCAATCTAAAAGCGGCCCTCACGACCCAACAGCGTATTCCAGGCCTCGGAAACGGCGTTTTGCAGGATATTCTATGGCAGGCAAAACTCTCGCCACACTGCAAAGTGAACACCTTATCTGCAGAAGAAACCTACACCTTGTTTCTAAGCCTTAAGCAAACCCTTGCAGAAATGACGCGTCTGGGCGGACGGGATACAGAAAAAGACCTTTTCGGAAGGCCAGGCGGGTATAAAGTGATCATGTCATCCAAAAAACAGGGCAGCCCGTGCCCTGATTGCGGTGCGCCGATTGTAAAAGAGGCTTATCTGGGTGGAAGCGTTTATTACTGCAGGGAATGTCAGCGCTCTTAATTCCCCAATGCGGTGATCTTTCTGAGCACTTGATTCATCTCTGAATGTAAAATACTTCAGATGTGGCAGAGATGATTGATTGACGAATCTAAATGATGACTGGAGTTTTCAAATGGCTGCTCGTTTAATCGTGTACGGTGACGCTCTCATGGATGTTACTGCCCTGATCCAGTCTCTCCCAAATCAAGGGGGTGACATTATTTCAGATTCCATCACGCTGGTTCCAGGTGGATCAGCGGCAAATTGTGCGGTCATCGCTGCCAGACTCGGAATTGATGTGAAGTTTGTTGGTGTTCTATCAAATGACCGATTGGGAACATTCGTACTGGAAGATCTGCAAGAGAACGGAGTCGATACATCATTTATTAAAATGATCCACGGGAAGACCGCCACGGTGATTGATTTAATCGACCAAAGCGGAGAACACACCATGATCTCCTGTCGTGGAGCTGCAGCAAACGAACTTTACGGAAAAATCGATCCCGCGCTCTTTCAAGAGGGTGATATTTTCCATGTGTCAGGTTATGTCTTTCAATCGCAATCTTCAAAATCAACAGCGATCGAATTGATCCACCTGGCGAAAAAGGCTGGGGCTAAAATCTCTCTTGACCCCTCATACAATTTCGCCAGAACGGCAATGCAGAATCATAAAGAGATCCTCTCACAACTGGATTATTTTTTCCCCAATGAAAGCGAAATGCAGTTCATTGCGCAATCTGCCAGCGAAAAAGATGCGCTTAAATATTTGAAAGAATTGGGCATGAAAACCATTATCTTAAAAAAGGGGGCAGCAGGCTGTTACCTTGCCGATCGCACGAATGATCGATTGATCGAAGCATACCAGGTTCGCGACGTAGTAGATACGACCGGTGCAGGAGATGCATTCGCAGGTGGATTTCTCGCGGGAAGGATCAAAGGACTGACCCCTTACCAATCAGTTAAACTCGGACATGCGTGCGCAGCCATCATTGTTACCGCAATCGGCGGACATTCCGCGCCTTTGGATTTTGATATCCTTAGCCGCTTTGCGGATGAGTTTCAGGACGAGGAATTGGGTACTGCAATCAAGATCCTGTGGTCATAAAACCTTTTGTTCCCTTTTGTGTCTTTTCTTGAATCAAAATGATCTAAAGCACCTTTTCCTCTCATCTCTATCATTTCAGTATAAAATTCAAGCATGTTTAATCACACCCCACAAGATCACGCTCAATACGTTAATCAAACTTTTTCACGCATCGCCCGGCACTATGACCTGATGAACCGCATCATGACCGGTGGCATGGATATTCTGTGGCGAAAGGAAGTCATCCGCCTGGCAGATCTTCCTGCCAACAGTAAGTTGCTGGATCTGGGGACCGGTACCGGTGACCTGGCAAGAGCTGCCCGGCGGCATACTCCGTCATGTGAAATCACCGCAGCAGATTTCACGCTGGAAATGATGACCGTTGTAAATCAATGGGATGGAATCCGGCGCTGTACCGCTGATGCGCTCAACCTTCCATTTGAAAACAATACTTTTGATGCGGTCATTTCGGGTTTCTTGATGCGCAATGTGAGCGATGTCCCCAATGCTCTCGATGAACAATACCGTGTGCTAAAGCCTGGTTCAAAAATCGTTATCCTCGATACCACAAGGCCACGTCCAAACGTTTTCTCTCCCCTGATTCGTCTTTATCTGCGATATGTGATCCCATTTTTGGGCACTCTCATCACCGGTGATAAAGAAGCCTATACCTACTTGCCTGAATCAACCCGTAATTTTCTTAAAGCGGAGGAGCTTGCAGGTGCGATGAAAGATGCGGGGTTTGTTGAAATTACTTTCAGAATCAGGATGTTTGGCACGATAGCGATTCACACGGCAAAAAAACCATAATTCAGTCGGGTACATGAACGCATTCTTGCCTGCTGTGCCATCACGAGCAGGCGTTTTTTTGTTTTGCGATTGTCTCCATGATCACCAGTCAGCAATAAAAAAGTGATTGTTACACATGGCTAAAAATAACATGACAATGATTATGGTTATTGGATAAAATAAGTTATATAATATAGATATGTTTTATCTTATTTATCTTAATATAATAAAAGGAGAATGATGTCAAAACTTTTTCATCCCTCACACCTTGAAGATGCACCCTTTATCAAATCGATTTTCAGCAACACAAAATGGGCATGGTTGTGGTTGGCTGTACGAATCTATGTTGGCTACCAGTGGTTGAATGCCAGTCTCCATAAACTTTCAGATCCAAAATGGATGCAAACGGGGGAGGCGCTCAAAGGCTACTGGACGAACGCGGTAAGAATTCCTGAAGCTCCAGCTAAACCGCCAATCAATTATGATTGGTACCGCTCCTTTATTCAAACCATGCTCGATCGTGAATCATATGTCTGGTTTGCGAAATTGATTGCAGTTGGCGAATTGCTGGTAGGTGTGGCATTAATCATTGGATTGTTCGTCGGGGTTGCCGCCTTTTTTGGAGGTTTAATGAACTTCAATTTCCTCCTGGCAGGCTCCCTCAGTTCAGGCCCGGTTTTATTATTACTTGAAATCCTGTTGATGATCGCCTGGAAGATTTCTGGCCACTGGGGCGTCAATTACTTCATCCACAAGTATTTTGGAACATTCTGGCAACCCGGGCCGGGGTTGAAACGAAAGACTGCGTAGTTACTTGAGCGCCCGAGGAAACTCAGGCGCTCAAAATTTATCCATTATTATTACAGAGAATCTGATGGTTTAGTGTGTCAATGAGGACGCAAATTCAATCATCGCTTCGATATCTGCAAAATTACTCATCATCCCCACTGAAATTCGTACCGCACCAGAAGCCTTGTTATTGATACACAAGCGAAACTCATCATAGGTTAATCTTTGATCGTGATCCGGACGCCCAAAACAGGTGATTAACTCTGATGGCGAAATTTCCAGCGCTACCTCTCCTGCACCAGGGTTACAAAAGCAGCCGGTTCTCAAAGAGATGTTTTTTTCATTCGCTTTGGCTTCGATCCAGCGATGGTCAATGACATTTCCGTGGGGATCAAAGAAGTTCAACGCAATCGCTCCACCCCGCCTGTCAGTGCTGAGCGGGCCATAAATACGCACCAGAGGCTTGCCATTTTGATGTTTCAATTGCACAAGGTTGTTCAGCAACCAGCCTGTCAGGCACTTGACCCGTGTGTGAATGCGTTCCATACCGACTCGTTCTATAAATTCGAGCCCAATCATCACTGCGGGGATGTCTAAATAATCCAATGTTCCGTCTTCAAATGCCGCCGGTGCATCCGCAAGATAATGCTTTTTGGCCTGCACGGATGCGACGGTGATTGTTCCACCGGCAAACCATGGCCGATGAAGCTTCGAAAGAACACTGCGCCGGGCGATCAGTGCCCCGATGCCTGTCGGATATCCAAACATTTTGTAAAAAGAAATGGGAACAAAATCTGGATGCCACTTCGTGAGGTCCAGGCGGTTCGTTGGAGCAAAAGCTGCCGCATCCAACAGCACATCCCATCCTTCTGCCTGTGCCTTTCCAATCCATTCCAGTGGATGCTGAACCGATGAAAAATTGGACTGCGCCGGATATGCAAACAGGTTGTGGCAACCCACCTTTCCCTGTTTCAAATGCTCTTCAAGTTTATCTTCTCCCACCCGCATTTCTGGTGGAAAAACCGGAAGGTAGCGGACCGTTGCACCCTTGGCCTGTGCGTATTCTCGAATGCCGTTGACCGAGTTGTGGTTGTCGTAAGTCAACAGGTAGCTGCACTCGCTGCCAAACGGGTATGATTCACCTACCAGTTTAAGAGCACCGCTGGCATTCTGAGTGAAAATTACTACGTATTCGTCAGGCGATGCATTGAAAAAATTCAGGATCGCCCGGCGGGTCTTTTCAACCCACATGGTTGACACACTTGAGGTGGGATTCGAGGAATGCGGATTCCCGAACACGTCCTCTAGTAGCATCTGTTGGTGAGAACGAATTTGCGCCTCCGAATAGAGTCCGCCACCCGTGTAATCGAGGTAGACCTGATGATTGCGATCAAGCCGAGAAAATTCTTTTGCCCGCAGATCATCAATGAATATGGTTTCAGTAAATTCAGGGAATTGTTGAAGGAAGGTTGAATAGCGGTCGTTAGTCATGAGCAAATTAAACCACATTTCCAGATTTCCACGAAATCGTATCAATATATAATGGAGATATGATCGAACGCGAAGAACTTGTTGATATGCTCCATAAAGTCAAGCAATTCAATCGCCTTCCGCGTGATGTGGTTTCCAGCATCATCAACGCGGGTCATATAAAGCGATACAACAGCGGGCAATTTATTTTCCATGCAGAGGACCCATGTTCAGGTATGTTTGTGTTGATTAATGGCCAGGTGGATCTTTGCATGGAAGGTCCCGAAGGCCAGGTTTCAATTCTAGCCACAATTTCACCTGTGATCATGTTCAATGAGGTGGCTGTGCTGGATGGCGGGCCGAACCCGATCAGTGCGGTTGCAACCTCTGATATTCTTGTGTGGCATATCAGTTACACCCAATTCCAGAAAATCCTGCTCGAAATTCCCCAGGTCGGCATCGCCCTGTTAAATATCCTTGCCAGACGCAACCGGCTGCTCATTTCCCACTACGATGACCTTTCCTTCCGTACGGTACAATCCCGTCTGGCCAAACACCTGATCGACATCAGCGAAGGTGGAACGCTGCCGATTGATCGTTCACAGCACCCGGTCAAAACCATCGCTGCCCGCATTGTGACAGGGCCAGAAGCGGTCAGCCGTACACTGAAAGTGTTGAAACTCGACAACCTCATCACCTGCACCCGGCAGGAAATCACCATTAAAGACTTGAAACGGCTGCAGAACCTCGCTCGAATGGATTTCTAAACCCGAAGAAAAACCATTGCGAATTGTATCAAGTTGATTAAAGTCAATGACTTTATCAACCGCTTTTGTTATGCTTTCAGGTGATTGAAATTATCACAGGAGATAAATATGCAGTGGATATATAAAAGGTTTAGATTCCTCTTTTCTTCCACCAAGGGCTTGATTTTGATGGGTATCGCATTCGCTGCTCTCATTTCAGCTTTGTTTGGCATGCTTTCCGGTCCGATGGCTGACTATGGGATCAAGGATGTGGTAATCAGAATCTTGAAAATGGATCTTGATCCAGCCGAACGTGAAGGCCGTTTGATCGTCCTTTATCACACTCTGGCGATGATCGTGGTCGCTGTTGAAGTCTACATGATCACTGACTTATTGAAGATGAAAGACGGTCAGCGATTGACCATTAACAGCACCATCACCGTCGGGTACCTGATGGTGATCTTTGGAGGATTGCCGTTTGCATACTGGGGGCACAACTGGGCGTTTCATGGAATCTATATCGCCGGTTTATCGTTGATCTTCTTTGCAGGTTGTATGCTTCTGGTGGCCCTCTGGCCCTGGCAAAAGGCATATCAGTTGACAGATATGACCTATGCGCATACCAAAAAGGGGTTCGATATGGAGCGCATCGCGTTTTTCGCCATGGCATTGACCACGCTCATTTCTGCAATTTTTGGCGCGATCCCCGGCTCGTACTTTGGCAATGGGTTCACGGCATTTCTGGCTGAGAATGTCGTCCGCGAACCCCATAAACTGGCGCTCGATCTTTCGGTGATCGGCCACCTGCATATCATGCTGGCTTTGATCTGTATCGCTGCGGCCCTGATTATTGGCCGCTGGATGGATTTCAGGGGTATTCTGCATAAGATTGCCATGCCGCTTTATATTGCAGGAACCATCATCCTTTCTTTGGGCACATGGCTGGTGGTTTCATTCGAAGAGATCGCCCATTTCATCATCTATGGCGGTTCTACCCTGGCCATGCTTGGCGCGCTTTTTCTGGTTATCTTTTCATGGGATAAATTGATACGCACCGGCCTGGCTGAAAAGGGATTGAAAAAAGGGAATTTTTTTCAGGGAATTGCTGCCCTGGTACGCGATCCGCTTAAATTCGGTGCTACATGGCAAATGGTTTTTATGAACTTTACCGTCAGTGGAGTTGGTATTTTCACGGCGGTTAAATTGGATGAAATCTTCCGCCAGTGGCAATTTATTGACGAACGTTCCATCCTGACCGGCCACTGGCATATCCTGGGAACGCTAATGGCTACGATCCTGCTTCTATATTACGCTGATCTGGCAGGGCTCAAAGGGAAAGCCCGCCAGTGGTTCGGCTGGCTGGTGATCATCTTCTCGGATGTGGCCTTCGGGGCTGTCACAATCTATGAAATGCGCCGCCTGTTTGTTATCGAAGCTGAACAACAGCCCCTCCTCAACCGCACCACTCTTGCAGGTGACATCGGCCTTGGGGTCTTACTGTTGACACTTGCAGCCATCATGGTCTGGAGGTTGATTGACCTGTTCAAAAAGAAAGGACATTGGGCCAATGAAATTGAAGAGAGATTAACGAAGAAAGACGAGGTGGCAAAATGAAACGTTACTTGATCACGCTGCTTGTCCTCACCTTTGTCCTCGCCGCCTGCCAGACGGTGGATTTTCAAACCTCTGCGCCGGTGTTCAATACCCGTATCGATCCTACCTCATGGGCAGTTATTCCTGCCGGATCTTTTCTTCAGGGTCAATTCAACGAAGAAGCATCCATTGATTATGATTATGAGATCATGGTCACGGATGTTACGAACGCCCAGTACGCTGAATTCTTGAATGCAGCTCTGGCTGATGGTTCGGCAATATTAAACAACGGGCAGATTGAAGGTTATTATGCCGGTGATCCATTTACCGGAGCGCGACATGAAGTGGAAATTGCTGCCGGGAACTACATCTACATTCCTGTGGGTGATCCATATCTGAAATTATATTTTGACGGTTCTACTTTTTCGCCCAAAGACGAGTGGGCAAATCACCCGATGACGATGGTTTCTTGGTTTGGAGCAAAAGCCTATTGCGAATACTACGGCTGGCGTCTGCCGACCGAACTGGAATGGGAAAAGGCTGCGCGTGGCACCGATGGACGCCCATACCCCTGGGGCAATGAAATCGCCCGCAATAACGCCAACTATTATTTCAGTCGCGATCCCTTCGAAGATATGAGTCTTTACGGCTCGCGCACCACGCCGGTAGGTTTTTATAATGGCTCGACCTATGACGGATACGAAACCATCAACTCAGCAAGTCCGTATGGGGTCTACGATATGGCAGGGAATGTCTGGCAGTGGACTGCGAATATTTATGATTCTCAACACTACCGCTACATGCGCGGAGGAAGCAAGGATGTGTACGAAAACAACCTTCGCGTCTGGGTCAGAAACAACGCGACCCCAACTTTTACCAGCCCGGGTGTGGGCTTCCGCTGCGTCCGGTAACTTACTGGTATTGGAGTTAAATTGAAAAAGTTTTTTCATCAAATAAGGAACTACTGGCCTCTTTTCAAGAGCCTCCAGACGGGTCTGCTCACTGTAACCGGGCTCGCTGGATATATGAGCGCGCGCTGCCCGATCACCCACTGGTCCACGATGGTAGGGCTGGTGCTCAGCCTGATATTCTCCATCAGTGGTTCCACCGTTTTAAACATGTGGTACGACCGCGATATTGATCAAGTCATGAATCGCACCCACCACCGACCTATCGCCAATGGCAGCGTATCACCCGCAGAAGCCCTGCGGTTAGGATTGGTTCTCTCGGCATTAGGAGTTGGAATCGCATTATTGCTTTCTCCGTTGTATGCCCTGGTCATCTTTGCGGGAATATTCTTCGATGTGATCCTCTACACGATCCTGCTAAAGCGAAAAACCTGCTGGTCGGTCATCTGGGGAGGAATCGCCGGGGGAATGCCAATCCTGGCCGGAAGAACACTGGGAATGGGGCATCTGGATGGGATTGGAATCATGCTGGCTCTGGCTGTTCTCTTCTGGATCCCGACACATATCTTGACCTTCAGCCTGCGGTATCGGGATGATTACTCGGCTGCGTCCATTCCAACCTTTCCTTCCATCTACGGCGACCAATTTACCCGCGTCACGATAGCCATTTCCAGTATCCTGGCTGCGGTAATGATCGGCGCTGCTGCGATTTTGATCGGTGTGAATGAAGGAATCCTGCACCTGCTGGGTATCCTTTCTGGCGGGTTGATGATCCTGGCATTTCTGATGATGGTGAGACCATCACCAAAGTTGAATTTCAGTCTGTTTAAATTTGCTTCGGTGTACATGCTTGCAGCAATGATATTGCTCGCATTATAAAAAAATACGAACAAAGAAAGGAACCAACATGAAACCAGATAGCGGTTTGGCAAAGTTCCTGCGTTTTGTGGGTATCTTGTTGATGTCCATTACTGCAGGGTTCACCATTTTGGGTGGAGCGGGAACATCCTGTGCGGCGCTCTTCCCAACAAAGTGGGATTCAATGGCACCCCTTGCCCCCTTCCAATGGTTGTATATTCTCTATGTTATCGTGACCATTGCGATAGGCGTGATGGGCATCCGGGCGGTCGTAATGCTAGTCAAGGGCAAGCCGGGTTCATACAAAGCAGCATTGACCGCATTGATCCTTGGTGTGGTGGTGGGAATCATCCATATCATCACGTCTCGCAGCCTGCGCGGGTCATCCATGCCCGTTGACGCCGTGGTCTACATGACGGTATTGACCCTTGCAGTCTTCCTCATCTTCCGGATTCCAGGAATCTGGCAGGGGATAGATTACACCAGAGCACCACGTAAGGAAGTGAAAAAGAGCGGCGGAGCAGCCGCCATCGTTGTGGGTATGCTCTGTCTGACCATTCAGTTCTTTATGGCTTCTACCCACACCTGGAACGGTGTGAACTTCGCCGACGCTTTCCATGCAACAATGTCAATCGTGGGCAGCGCGTTCATTTTATTTGGCAGCGGATTGATCCTTAGCAGCCTATGGACGCCATCTTTCAAGAAGATCAGAGCCGGAAGTGTGGTTTCAGCGAAATAATTTCTCCTTCTAAGAAAATCTTGATCAAAAAGCAGGAGTTCGTATCGAACTCCTGCTTTTATCTGAGAATATTGAAATCAATGAATCTCACTTAAACCTAAGAAAATCCCATAAGAGTGAAATTGATCCATCACTGCTTCTTCATATTTCACAAGTCAATAAAAATCCACCAATTCTACACAAATTCTGCATACCAGTGATCTATCATCAACATCAGAGAACACTTCTTTCTCCTCCTGTGACAAGAACAAATCTCCATGTTCATCCCTTGGGCTCACGGTAAGCGCCAAGGGATGAACGCTTTTATAGAAAAGAGTACATGTGAATTTTAACCTCCTCAATAAATCTCCTATCAGCCTGCACATTTTCTCCATATTTGAAAATTAATATAAAGAGTGAAATTATTACCCAAGGAGCAAGTTATGTCTCACAAACCTCATTCATTGTTGTTGGCTGCTTTTTCAATTGTGGCCATATCGTCTTTGCTGGCTGGATGTTCGAAGAACGCCAGAGTATCTGCAGAAGCCGGAACGGGAATCGTAACTGAATCAACGTTAACCGATACCGTTGATTCATCTGGCTCGGTGCAGGCAGATCAGGTGGCCATCCTGACCTGGGATACGAGCGGTGTGGTCAGTGTTGTGAACGTTCAAACCGGTGATTTTGTGAAAACCGGTGACGTGTTAGTCGAGCTAGATTCCACAACGGTTCCCGCTGAAGTCATCCAGGGATATGTTGATCTGGCAGAAGCCAAACTTGCACTCGAAGATGCGAAATCCAATTCATCTACTGCCAAGGCTGCAGTAGCTCTGGCAGAAGCAAAAGCTGCTTATGAAGAAGCGCTTGGACATTATTATCAAATCGGTGTCAGTTATGGTGATCAATCTGATATCGCCGAAATCGAAGCTGCTTTGAACATTGCTGAGATTCAACTGAAACAAGCCAACGAGCGATTAACGGATTTAAGCAGCCTGGCAGATGATAACCTGCAAAAGGCTCAGGCCGTCCAGAATGTGCTTAACTGCCAGGAAAACGTCAATGAGCTGAAAACTACTTTGAATTACTACAAGAGCACTCCTGACGCTTTGGATGAGGAGACGCTCAAAGCCAATCTCGAATTGGCCAAGGCTGAACTCGACAGCGCACAGCGCGAGTATGACCGTGTCAAGGACGGACCAAACGCGGATGATATCGCGGTAGCCCAGGCAGCAGTGGACGCTGCGCAGGCCACTGTAAATAAGATGAAAATCATCGCTCCCTTCGATGGCGAAGTGATCGTGATCTATAACCAGGTAGGTGACCAGGTTTCTCAAGGCGAAAGTTCTGTAATTTTGGTTAACCGCGACAAGATGTACGTGGAAGTCTCAATTGATGAAACCTCCATTTCAAATATCAAGGTTGGAGATGTTGCCACGATTTCTTTTGATGCTTTCCCTGGCAAAGAAACCACCGGAAAGGTCACGTTTATCAATCCAATCGGCAGTTCTGTTTCAGGCGTTGTGAATTACACCGTGAGAGTCGAATTGGATAAGGCTGATCCCTCAATCCTGATCGGAGTCACAGCCAGCATCACGATTCAAACCGGTGACCCTGAATCTATTCTTTTTGTGCCCATCGAAGCCGTTCAGAGTGATGCTCAGGGTGAATATGTGACCAGAATCACGAATAACGGAGAAGAACGTGTAAGTGTGGTCAGTGGTCAGATCGTGAATGATACAGTTGTCGTGGATGGCGACCTTAAAGCCGGCGATATCGTGAAATTATATACTTCAACATCTTCATCTAGTGAAGATACAACTGAGACGCAGTCTTCCAGAGATAATTTCATTCCCGGTGGAAACTTCAACGGTGGAAATATGGACGGCGGCAATCCTCCTTCAGGCGGCGGGATGATGCCCTGATCCAGGTTATTCCAATCGACACAAACAAGGAATAATTATGATCGAAGTTAAGAACGTAACCAAAATATATAAGATGGGTGACAGCGAAGTGCATGCCCTGGATGGGGTGAGTCTTAAGATCAGAGACGGTGAGATGGTTGCGATCATGGGCCCTTCTGGCTCGGGAAAGAGCACATTGATGGCCATCCTGGGTTGCCTCGACACACCCACAAGTGGTGAGTATCTGATTGACGACAAAGATACCTCGAAGATGAAGGAAGATCAGCTTGCCCATCTCAGGGCACACAAAGTTGGTTTTGTCTTTCAGCAGTTCAACTTGCTTCCACGAACGAGTGCGCTGGAAAATGTGATGCTTCCTCTCACCTATGATGGAACCAAAACAAAAGAACGCGTTGAACGTGCAAAGAAAGCGCTGGAATTGGTGGGGTTGTCTGACCGACTGCAACACCACCCCAACCAACTTTCTGGCGGCCAGCAGCAGCGCGTGGCGATCGCCCGGGCTCTGGTGAACGAACCTTCCATTTTGCTGGCAGATGAACCCACAGGTAATCTCGACAGTAAAAATGGTGATGAGATCATGGCCATTTTTCAGCAGCTTCACCGCGAGAAACACCAAACCGTTGTTTATGTCACACACGACATCTTCATCGCGCGTCACACCGAGCGCATCATCTTTCTGATGGATGGCAAGATTGTGCGTGACGAAGTTGTCAGAAATCCGATCAAAGCCGGCACTCAACGACCTGAAGAAATGTTAAACAACGGTAACCACAACGGCATTCGCCAAAACGGAGAGGTGTTGAAATGAATGTGATCAATAACGTGCGAGTGGCCATTAGAGCTTTACGCGCCAATATGCTGCGCTCTTCATTGACCGTGCTTGGAATTGTTATCGGTGTTGCTGCAGTTGTCGCCCTCTTATCCATTGGACGAGGAGCCACCTCCAATATCACCGAACAGGTGGAAAGTATGGGCACAAATCTGATCACAATCTCTCAGGGCAGGTTGTTTCGCCCAGGAATGGGTGGCGCATCCCGATCATCGTCGCTGATGTACAAGGATTACGAAGCCATCCAGGAAAAAGTGGAGGGAATTAACGGGATTTCTCCATATTATTCATCTCAGACACAGGTTTCCACAACCAGCCGCACCACAAATTACACCGTTATTGGAACATTACCTGCCTACCTGGAAGTGAACAATCTTGAGGTTGAGACCGGGCGCTTTATTACTGATACAGATAATCTCGAGCGCAGCCGGGTGGTTGTTATCGGACAGGATGTTTCAGATGACCTTTTTGAGGGGCTAAACCCAGTGGGCAGGACGATCAAAATCAATAATGTAACCTTCGAAGTCATTGGCGTTCTGGCTTCTAAAGGCACTTCTGGAATAGGCAGTGCCGACTCCAGCGTGATCATACCCATCCGCACCGGATATGCACGCGTTTTCGGTTCGATGGCGGTCTATAACGGTAATTACACCCTGTCAGGCATCACCATTTCAGCCGCGAGCCAGGATGTCATTGATTCGGTTATGAATAAGGTTGAACTGGTTTTACGTTCACAACATAAACTTGGATTGAATGATGATCTGGGGTTTACAATCTCCAGTCAGAAACAAATGCTTTCATCGCTTAGCGACATCAGCAATACCATGTCTGTTTACCTGGGGGCCATCGCTGGGATTTCCCTTCTCGTCGGCGGCATCGGGATTATGAACATCACTCTGGTTTCAGTCACCGAGAGGACGCGCGAGATTGGCTTACGAAAGGCGGTTGGTGCTCCGCAGAAGGCGATCCTTTTCCAATTTCTTGTGGAGACAATGACGCTGGCTGTACTCGGAGGTGTCATCGGGGTCATTCTGGGTTCGTCGATCGCCACGATCTTTACCTATCTCGATTTGATCACTGCCAAGGTAACATTCGATGTCATCCTGCTCTCTTTCACCTCTTCAGCCTTGATTGGCTTATTCTTTGGCATTTATCCGGCTTATCAAGCCTCAAAACTTAAACCCATCGAAGCCTTAAGATATGAGTGAACAAAACGGAGAATGAAGAATCATGAAAACGCAATGGAATCTCAGAAAAATCATCACACTAACTGTGCTGTTCCTGCTCATTTTAGTGGCAGGTGTTCTTCCTATGATCGGAGGAACCCGTATTTTTGGAGTAAACAATCCACCAGACGGGCAACCTTCGCAATATCGTGGTGATCTACCTGAGGATGGTTTTACTCCGCCACAGAATGGCGATTTTCAACCGGGTCAGATGAACGGAAACCCTCCTGATGGAATGGGACAAGAACTGCCGGATGGAAACATGCAAATCCCCCCAAGAATGGGTGAAGGTGGGCAAAGTGACACTCAAATGAAATTGAGGATGCTCTCTCAATATGCACTGGTGGGTGTGGTACTGCTCTTTGGATTATTGGGAATCATTGGATTATGGTTCGATAAGAAATGGGCAAAAATCATGCTCATCATTGTCGCGGCCACCACTTTAATTCCCTCGGTCATCTCTCTCTTCAATGTCATGAGAAGCCTGTCTATTGTTGAACCTGTCGTAAAAATTATCCTGTCAGTGGCAGTGATCGGATTGGCCTTTCTGCCGGCCAGGAGAACGGTTTTTTCCGTCGAAAATATATCATAATAAGAAGCGGAACTGAGGAGCCGGTCTTCCAGTTCCGCTCTTGCCAAATCAACACAAAATAAGGGATAATGATTACAGTATGGCGAAAAAGATTCTGATTATCGATGACGAACCAAAAATTGTTGAAATCTGCCGCGATTACCTTAAAGCGGCCGGCTTTGACGTGGTGCATGCGTTGGATGGAACCAGTGGGTTGGAGAAATTTCACAGAGAAAAACCAGACCTGATTGTTCTCGACCTGATGCTTCCCAATATCGATGGTTTGGATGTATGCCGCGAAATCAGAAAAGAAGGTTCCACCCCGATCATTATGCTCACAGCAAGGGTGGAAGAGAGTGATAAACTAATCGGGCTTGAGCTGGGTGCCGATGACTACATGACCAAACCCTTCAGCCCGCGTGAACTGGTAGCCCGGGTGCGCACCGTGCTACGCCGGGTTCAAGGAGACACCAGTGCAGAAGTGATTCGCAGCGGCAACCTGGTCCTCGATCGGAATCGGTTTATTGCCAACCTTGACGACCGCGAAATTGCCCTCACACCAACCGAGTTTGAAATCCTCGCCACTCTCGCCAGCCAGCCCGGACGCATCTTCACGCGCGCCCAACTGCTGATCGCCGTCAGGGGAGTAGCTTTCGAAAGTTATGAACGAGCGATTGATTCACATATTCGAAATCTACGAAAAAAACTCAATCCCACAGGTGAAGAATCGGGCTGTATCGTCACGGTTCATGGCGTAGGATACAAATTCACCGCTTGATCATCGATTATGTCTCAACCTTCGACCACATCCATTAAGTCTATTAAACGCCGACTCATCATGATTCTGGTGCGCGCCTTTCTGGTCGTGGGCGTGGTGGGTATGGTCGCGCTTATCGGATTTACGATCTTTGAGATCAGCCGCAATACTGAAAAGAATCCATTCTACCGTGATCCCAATGCGACGATCCTTGAAGCGTATTACCTGGGCCGTGGAAGTTGGGATGGCATCGAGGCCCTAGTCGATCCAGGTTTATATCCGGATTCGAAA
Organism: Anaerolineaceae bacterium; assembly: GCA_034429135.1. Taxonomy (GTDB): domain Bacteria; phylum Chloroflexota; class Anaerolineae; order Anaerolineales; family Anaerolineaceae; genus UBA6107. Next base: position 18,578 of record DAOUGR010000010.1, read on the forward strand.
CTTATCCGCATGGATTGGGAAAATTTCATCCTCATTGACCAGTATGGCAGAGTTGTCATGTATTACGGCCAATTTAGTTCCAACCTGCCTTCAGACGTGGTCAAGATGCCAGTTGAAATCGAGCAAACCACACTGACCGCGCGTGGAAAGATCATCGGAACCTTGATTTCAGAAAAACGCCAGGTATCGCGTCCGGTACGTTTAACCCTCGGCACGATGAACCCCGTATTCATGGTTGCCGTTTTGTTGGTTTTATTGACTGTGGTCATCGGGGTATTGCTGATGAGGCGGGTAGTTAATCCGCTTTCGGAGGTAATCGCAGCATCTGAGAGTGTGGCGTCTGGAAACTTGAGTACGCGGATTAAGTTGAAAAAATCCAAAGACGATCTTTATGACCTTGGGGTTCACTTCAACAAAATGACTGAAGCACTGGAGCGCAATAATAACGAAAGACGCGCCATGCTTGCAGATATCGCCCACGAATTACGAACCCCGCTTTCAGTGATCCGCGGCAAGTTGGAAGGAATGATGGACGGCATCTATCCATCCAACGAGACGAATATCGCTCAGGCGCTCGAAGAAACCTACCTCCTCGAAAGGCTCGTTGAGGACCTTCGCCTGCTCACCCTTGCTGAGACACGCCAGCTTCACTTTGAGATGAAAGAAACCGACCTGGTAGACCTGGCTCGAAGAACCATTGGGGTTTTCGAACCACAGGCAGATTCAAAGAAGGTAAGCATTTCACTTGATACGGATGAAATGGATCTAATCATTAACATTGACCCACAGCGCATCGAACAGGTGATTGGCAATCTGATCGGAAACGCATTGCGCTTTGTTCCAGAAAACGGTTTTATCCAGTTAAGCCTGGCAAGAAAAGGTGAAAATGCCGAAATCACGGTATCAGATAATGGCCCCGGTGTAAAAGACGAGGACCTCCCGTTTATTTTTGATCGCTTTTTCCGCAGTGAGAAATCACGCGCCCGTGCAAGCGGAGGGGCAGGACTGGGGTTAGCCATTTGCAAGCAGTTGGTTGAAGCCCAGGGGGGCAAGATTAGCGCAGCCAATAAACCAGAAGGTGGATTAAGCGTAAAAGTAACCCTGCCAATCTCCAGAAAATGATCCAACAAATTCTAAAACCAGAGCAGCCTCTAGCTGCTCTTTTTTAATTCCGATCCTGCGAACGAAGCCGGGAATGAATCCGAATCAAGGCTTTGTAAAATGACCAATCGCAAGAAAGAAGTTCAGCAGAAAACAAAAGACAAGATTTTCATCTCGCAATTCTATGATTAATAATCCGCACAAAAAACGTTAGCGTCTCTGTCAATGGTGTAAATTCATTGTGTGGAATCTTTAAGGTTCAAGGGTGTCAATGAACAGGCGCCAGAGTAAATGGCATGACCTCAGCCATCATCAAGGGTTGCGGCCCA
>DAOUGR010000011.1:0-20442 GCA_034429135.1 Anaerolineaceae bacterium
AAAAACTCTTTTGAGGCATCCTCTCCCCCCAATTGTTTTACAACTTCTTCCTGAATATCAGGTTCATGAACTTGATCAAAAATTATGTATCCATTTTCAAGAGCTACTTCGAGCTCGGTTGCGGCCCTCCGGTTACTATAAACGCTTGCTTCAAAGATTGGCCATTGGCTTTTTATTTCTCTTAAAGATGATGCCCATTTTTGCAACAGAGATAAATTCTGGTTTCCGTTTTTTGTTTTTGACCGCTCAAGGAGTTTTTCCCAGGTCCAAGGGTCATCTTGCATATCAGGATTGGTTGAATATTTCACCTGCAAAACTTGGATTCTGCCGTTCTGCCTAAGCGCAATGACATCATCGAGAAAACCCATCTCGTCAGCTTCTAGTTTTATCCATTGATATCGGTCATTATGCTCTATCCAATCGATTATTAGCTCTAAAGCGACGATATCTTGATAGGCATCACCAGCCCGTCTGGCCCCTGTCCGTGTGTATTGGCTATGAGATCTATTGGTAGGCATAGGAAGTATTATTATAAACAGAGAATATTAATTATTGGAGCTTCAGTTCAACCATTTAATTATATCCGCAGACTTACAATCCAGGTATCAAGATTGATTTCGAGTGTGTTGTCGGGAGTCATCCTCTAATTATATTTGGAGATTTTCTTTTTTCTCTACCAGGATTTATCAGGGGAAAGACCTGGCAGGTTGTTCCCGGTAGGTTGTTCCCGTAGCGTTTTAAGGGGAAAGGCGGTGGACACAGTATGATCACTTTATGACGAGGGTTCTACAAGTGTTTCCTAATATTCGATTTATTTTGTCGATTTTGAAAAATTTATTGACAAGCCTGAAATAAGATGCAATAATTACTAACAACTTCAAATAACAGTCTTACGGGAGCACTCGATGAATGACGAGAGTTCACCCATCATAACCATTGAAGAAGCGGCTGTTCTGCTAAAAATACCAGTATCATCTGTGTATAAATTAGCCCAGGCCGGTAAGATACCCGCCCAAAAAGTGGGCCGGCATTGGCGTTTTCATCGTCCGACGCTGATTCAATGGATTGCGAATGGTCAGTTGAACTTTGATTCCTCAAAATCAAAGCCGCCTAAAATGGATTTTTCATGAACTCAGATTTTGCAAAAGATCATGAAGGACATCGAGAACGTTTGCGAAAAAGGTTTTTAACTTTTGCTGACCAGGTCAGTGAAATTGATTTACTGGAATTAATCCTAATGTATTCGATACCCCGGAGAGATGTGGCTCCCCTTGCTGGGAAATTATTACAGTATTTTGGAAGTATCGATGCGATCCTGTCAGCACCCATCGAAGAATTGGCTTCTTTTCCTGGTGTCGGGGAATCGACAACTACTTTGTTCAAAATTATCGCTGCGGTCAAAATGAAAAAATCAATCATTCAACAACCCACTTTATTTACCAGCAATGAAGTAAGCAATCAGAACGGAGAACCGGTATCACGCGCTATGCGTGTTTTTGCAAATGATGAAATTGTCAATTCTCTACTTCTTTTACCCAAAGCCCCTTCATTTACGACCTTAGAGGAATACAAGAATTATTTAATTAGCAACCTTCCTTATAACTCTGAAGAGACCAGACGAAGAAGAGCCAATTACATTGTTGACCGTTTTTTTTCAACGGGAAAATTCAAATCTCCTTTGACCCTATTCCTTGATCATGAACCACAAGAGAGTATCCTTAAACCGATTGTTTTTTACCACATACTCAAATCTGAGCCGATAGCCATTAAAGTGGCGGAAGAATTGGTATATCCATTGCTCCCAATCGGGCGAACCAACCGGGACCAGGTGAAGGATTTTGTTCTAAAATATTTACCTGAAGCCAGCGATTCTTCCCTTAAAAACATGCTTCGGGCAATATTCTATTCTTATAATCTTCTAGGCATCGGCAACGTAGTCGGTGAGACTTTACGTTTCCAGTTGCGACCCGGTGAGTTTGAGTCATTTTTGTATGTTTTTACTTCTGAATTCAAGGAACCCGGCATCTATACTTTTGATCAGCTTTATCAAGGTCCTCTTCATCGATGGTTGCTTTGGGATCGAGAATGGCTTCGCCGTCAGTTATACAACCTGCGTGATTTAGGAATAATTTCCAAAATCAGTGAGATCGATAGTGTGAAGCAATTTACCGTCTCACTCGATCAAACAACGGCTTTACAGGAATATTTTTCGAAGTCAAAAGATAAGGCACTGTTCCTGCGTGAAAAAGCGGAAGATATCTCCGACACTAAACAGGAATATGCAGAGCCATAAGGGGGAACCGAATTATGAAGTTGAGCGGACCGCAAATCACAACCATACTTAGAGAAAACCTGCAAATTGACAGCGGGCGTCACTTATACGGCGTTTTGGGCACATACTCACAACTGGCTGCGTTTGAGAAAGAAATCCTGTCTCAAATAAACCTCTTGCCTCAGGAACCTGGTAATGAAAATGAGACCACCACACGCCACCAGGTCGTCAATCTGAACTTTTCACTGATGGAGTGGATTGGAGATGAGGACCTGCGTGACCTTGTTCGTAGTGAAGGCAAACGTCCCCAAACGATCCAACGCCGGCTTAATTTGACATTTGACTCGCTGCTTGCAAATCTATTAGAGAAGGATCACTTTATCATCCTCAAACAAATTGAATTATTGTTTGCCTATGATCTTGATTTACAAACCATTCGCGCGCGAGCATCCAACCAAAACCATATCTTGCTTTTACTTCCTGGTGAAAAGCGGGGTGACCATGTCGCTCTGTTTACCGAGGCGAATTCACGTTTCCACCGAGAATTGCCTTACCAGTTGATCGCCGACAACCATCTTTGGGAGTTAGAAAATGCCAACGCCGCCTGAACTTAAACTTTACAAACGAAAATCACTCGACCAGATTACTCAAGTACCCGACGATATTATCAGCGTCTATGTTGTCGAACAGCACATTTGGAATAATAAAGGAACAGAGGAAGAGCGACACCAAGCCCGGAAAAATCGTGTTGGGGAAATGCAGACAGTGACAGAATTCCTGATTGATCCTGTCCGACCATTTCTGATGGATTTCTTCCGTCAGCTTTCTGCACCCTATGATCCCAAAAGAAGAGACATCCCAATTGGTCAAGGATACTGGATTCAAGCAGAATTTGGCTCAGGGAAAAGCCATCTATTGTCATTCCTCGGCGCATTGGCACTTGGCGGTGAGAAGGAATGGGAGGTTGTTCGAGAAAAAGAAGAAAAACTTGGAAAAGGCAAACGCGACAGCCTGTATTACTTCTATGAAAATGGACTGAAGAAGAAAGTCCAAGAAACCAGAGGACTTTTGGTAGCTGTAAAAACTTTGGTGGGGCAAGGTGGCGGCAGCGGTTCTGGATTAAGTGGATCGGAAAAGAACCTGGCCGATTACATTCTTGAGGCTGTTGGGGAACAGTATTATCTTGAAAATGGTCATTCGTTGCCTTTGTACCCAACTGAAATTCTGGCGGAACGCTTCCTGCAGCAAGATCTTGAACGTTATAGTCGTGATCTGAGCAAATTCTTACAAGATCCAAAATACTTTGACGAAGAAAGCCAGGAAAGCCTGGAGGAATTCCTGGGCGATTTACAGAACAACCAGGACCCGGGTGTTCAACGTGACTGCGGACAGCGTTTGTGGGATTTTTATCGGCTCTACTTAAAAGTCACTCCCGATATCCCTGTGGACACTGAACCAAAGCTCAAGCACATGGTCGATCGCTTGCTTTCTGAAGGGTATGCGGGTTTGTTGATTATTTTGGATGAAGTATCCCTTTTCATGAAAGGTCGCAGCGAATCGCAACGGGTAGAGGATGAGAAAGCTCTCGTTGTTCTTTCTAACCGTTTAGCCAAGGTTGAGAACCTGCCCGTGTGGACCGTATGCGCTGCCCAGCAGGCGATCGAGACCAAGCTGGTTGGGGTGAAAAATATCATCGCGGACGAACGCCTGAAACTCGTGCCTTTACTCAACCGACCGGATTACTATTACGATATCGCCCTTTCGCGCGTGCGGGAAATTACGGATAAAGCGGCGATTGATCAGTATTATGAAGATTACAAACGTAGTTTCTCATGGCCGCAGGCAATTGGAAAAGATCAATTCATCCGTTTCTTTCCCTTCTACCCGCCGGCAATTGATGTAGTGCGCGCGGTTTCTTTCCATTTGACAACTGTTCGATCAGCCCTATATTTTATGCTCCAGACGTTGAAAACGCAGCGGAAACGTCAATCTAATGAATTGATCACCCTCTGGTCGCTATTCGAAGACGTGGTCAGTTATGAGGAAGATCCATCCGGCACCACGCGCAGCATCGCCAGCATCAAAACAAAATTTCCCGAAGAATGGCAGGCTTACGAGGAGGCTAAACGCCAGATCGATGGCGCTCTATCTGGGCAGATCAAAGTTTACCGAAGTCGCTGCGAGAAAATCGTCAAGACACTATTTTTATACCATGTGGCCAACCTTTCACCAGACGGTCTTTCATTTGAAGAGTTGATGAATTGTGTCATGGAGTGGAAAGATCACGACAAAGGTCAGACGGCAGACCTCCAAGACAACCGGGATCACTATGAGATTTTGGCCGATAAGTTGGATATCGAACTCGTCCAGGTCGAAAAGGTCAGCGGTAAATACCGATTCAACGTTACTGGGTCTGGGCCCAATCCAGTCGATATCTTCCAAAAAGCCCGGTCTGAAGCCGAACAGAACGAAGTTTATCAACGCGATGCCTGGTATCAACTATTGGGGTTGGATGGTTGGCAAATTGACACCAACTTCCTGACTCTGGAACTAGCCTCAGGCACTCAATCATTATTCCGTGAGGTCGCCCCAGAGAGCCAGAAAGATTTCACAATCAAATGGCATGGTCGCGAGGTTACCGGCAGAGTTTACATGCGCAACCTGTTGGATATTGCCAAACGCGGCGCAATCCTTCCTTCCATCAACAGCGCAGAAACCGGCCTGGACTTTGCAGTATTCATCAGTAACACGCCCGCTGGAAGCGAACTGGAAAAACTGGCTAAGGATAAAGGCGACTCGCGGGTTCTCTATTGGGCTCCGGATCCATTAACGCCGGCTGAAGAATCCCTGCTTTTGGATTTTGCCGCATATCGCAGTATGGTGGCCGAAGCGATGGGTAAGGATTCGGATAAGGCCAAACTCATCCTGGATTGGGTTCAAGGTCGGCTAAAAGCCCAGATGGGCACCATCTATCGCATCGTTCCCGATAGCTATGGCAGAGGGCAGATCACCGCTACCGACCATTCTCAAATGGCATTTCTGTCGCAGGGAGAGCTCAGCGCGATCCTGACGCCTCTGGTTGGGCAGGTGTTGGATTCAACCTATGCCTGCAAGGATATTATCTTCGATGCTCAAGCGCCCTTCAATGACCTGAATGCCATCAACGTAATTAACGGGATCGTAAAAGAAGGCGAATTCCCTCGCGGTGTAAAACCTGGCAAAGAGGTATCTGCATCCTGGAACTACGGCTTCGCGTTGGGGATCATGCGCAAACCCAACGATCTCAAATTGGACACGCGCGACTGCCGTTATACCAAAGAAATGCTGGATTGGATTGAAGAAAAGATCGGCAGTAGCGGGGTTAACCTGGCTGCTACCACCTTGTATAAAAATTTTACTGGGATCGGTGGTCCAGGAGGTGTGAATTACGGCCTCAGTAAGCGTATGATCCAACTCTATCTGCTGTGTCTGGTGCGGGAAGGCCGTTTGCGCATTACGTTGTCGGGTAAAAATTTGCCCGCGGATGCGATTGATTACACCAACATCAACACGATTGACTTTAAAACCGCCATCCTGGATTCTTTTGACCAGATCCAGCGCTTGAAGCCCCCGGAAGGGTGGGAGGTGCTGGCGCCTTTTGCCGCCGTTTTCTTAAATGATGAAAGCATCAAAACCGTGCATGAGGACGCGGACATCCAAATTGCGGTGCAGAGAATATTGAAATTCAAAAAAGATGCGCTGGACCCTTTCCAAAAATTAAACAAGGGGATGAAGGACCTCTTCGAGGAAATTGGCAAACCATTCACGATGGCAGAAAGGATGAGTGCCTGGGAGAGATTTTTGGCCAGTCCGGTTGAAGTGACTGATCCAATCCCCTTCTTGCGCAATGGGATCGAAAAGGCGTTTGGCTATCCCATTTATCACGAAGATGTCGTTCGCTCCGATGACGTGGATGACCTGATCATCCGCCGGAATGAGATCGATCAGGTTGGCAGGTTCTATTCCTATCGGGAACAGCTCCGCGCCGGCATGCGTTACCTGGATGTGGAGATCCCCGCAACCCCTGAACTGGCAGATTTGGAACGAAATCTGGCGGCATTGAAGCAGCGGATAAAAGACCTGGATGCCTGGGTGAGGAATGAAACCAGACTACTGAATGAATTTATCCAACCCATGCAGGAGGCGATTGAGTCCTACCGGGTGCGCTACCTGCAGGCCTTTGACCAGGTCGTGTCGTATACCGAGCAGGTCCGGCAGGAACTCGCCGAAGTTGAAAGCCAACCCAAGTACCTGGCCCTCAAAGCGCTGGCACAGCTCAAAGCAGTGGGAGCCGACCCCTGCCCGGCCATCCAGAACCTGGTTCGCCAATTGGAAAAATCGCCGGATTTGTTCCCTGCCAGCCTGACACGCGCCGGGGTCGAACGCGACTTGTCCTACTGGCCGCAGCCGGCCAACTGCCCGCTGACATTGGGCAACAGCTCGGAATGGATTACCCGGGCAAATGCTGCGCTTCAGGCAGCCCGGAAAAGCATTCAGGCAGCATTAGAGGGAAAGGCTCAATTGTTGTTAAGTTCGTCCTTACGACAACGCATTGAACAAGGGAAAGGTGAACCTCTCATTGATAACCTGCTTGCTTCACAGGATGTCGATGAGTTAGTAAAACAATTAATAACGCAATTATCGGGGAACGAGCGAGATCACCTGCTGGGTCTGCTAGAGAAATTCTTAAAACAGGTGGTCGTCAGGAAAATCACCTTGCATGATTTCAAACCCAGTAAGAATACCCTGGAAACAGGAGATGTGGAACAGATAGTCAGTGAATTTCGTGCCTTTTTACAGAGTGGGTTTATGACCAACGCTGACGATGAATTTACCATTGTGGAGATTGAATAGCAAATGAAAGCTGATCCGGCGAGAATCTACGATTTATTTCAAATCCCAAGACGATATGTTGTGCCGTTGTTTCAGCGGCCTTATGTCTGGACCCTTGAAAGGCAGTGGAAACCACTTTGGGGGGATATCAGCGCAAAAGCCGACGAATACTTGAGCTGGGAAGAACGCGAATCCAGCGAACCAGCCAAACACTTCCTTGGAGCCATTGTTCTTAACCCATTGCCCATTTCAGGTTTTCAAGTGCCGGCGAGGTTGATCATTGATGGTCAGCAACGTCTAACGACGCTGCAAATCATTCTGATTGCATTGAGAGATTATGCGAGCAAAGCAGGGCATACGGCCCTGGTACGCGACTTGAATAAACACATTCTCAATGACTGCCGCATGGAAAATGAATTCGAAAAATATAAGGTTTGGCCAACAAACGCTGACCAAAAATTATTTACGGATATTTTTGAGGCAGGTAGTATTTCTGAAGTAGAGAAACGCTACCCCGAGGTGCGTCTGCCCCGGCGCTGGTATCCTGAACCGCGCCCATCCTTGATTGCTGCTTACCTGTTTTTTTACAGGTCCATTGAAACTTATGTGAATACAGGGCTTGACTCTCAAACCACAGAGGATGTACGAAATAAGCACGTTTTTAAACGGTTGGATGCCATTGATCGCACTTTTTGTAATTACCTTGAAATTGTGACGATCGACCTGGATGAGCATGATAACCCCCAGGTAATTTTCGAAACCCTGAACTTCCGCGGCGAACCGCTCTCGCCGTCTGATCTGATCCGCAATTTTGTGTTTCTCGAAGCAACCAATCAACGCAAACCGGTGGAAGATCTTCATTTAAAGTATTGGTACGATTTTGACAAACGCGACGAAAAAGGCAATCCCAGCTTCTGGAAGCAAGAGGAAAAAACCGGACGCTTTTATCGCCTGCGCATGGATTTGTACATCTTCCAATATTTAACCTTGAAAACCGGGCGTGAAGTAACGATGGGCCGTCTTTATCAAGAGTTTGTGGATTGGTGGCGCAGTACAAAGCCGGATATTGAAAGCGAACTCAAAGAACTCAATGCCTATAGCAGCACGTTTAAAGGTTTCTATCACCCCGACATTACCACACGCATTGGGATATTCGCCAGGCGGCTTCGCTTAATGGAAGTCGGAACGATTTATCCGCTGCTCTTATATCTATTTCAAACCCGAAAAGACGACATTTCCTCCGAGAACCTACAGGGAATCGTCATCGATCTGGAATCATTCCTGGTAAGGCGCATGGTTTGCGGCCTGCCAACCAAAAATTATAATAATTTGTTTCTATCTTGGTTGGCGAGTTTAAAAGCGATGACGCAAATTGACCGCCAGAACGTACGAAGCGTCTTACTGCAATCGGATGCCGAAACGGCTCGCTGGCCTGATGACAGCGAACTGGAAAGAGCCTGGATGACGCGTGATGTTTACCATGGTCTCGGGCATCGCGCCAAAATTGTGCTTGAAGCCATTGACTTACAGCTCACCACTTCCAAGCAAGAACAGGTGCATTTAACCGGCGCGCTCACGCTGGAACACCTCATGCCGCAAGCTTGGCAGCCTCAAGATTATCCGATGCCTGACGCACCCGATGAAACCAGCCGAACAGCCCAGAGTGAACGCCGGCTGATGTTGATGCACACCTTTGGCAATCTCACTCTCCTAACCCAGGCATTAAATTCTGCGATCAGCAATGGGCCATTCACTGCCAAACTGGCAGAAATCCGTCGACACAGTTTGCTGCGGATTAATGGCGAGTTTTTGAAACCAAAGCTGGATGGACAATGGACTGAAGAGGACATCCACAGCCGCGGCAAAGCACTGTTGCACATCGCCAAACAAATCTGGCCATATATTTAGGTTACTTATGCCCAAACACAAACCCTCCCCCCACCAATCCCCGCTCTTCAAACGCAGCGTGCCGCAGATGCCCGACGGCTATTATTCCTCCGGCCCCAACCCTAATTTACGCAAGTTCGTGGAGGAGCACGCAACGCCCTACGACCCCGAAAAAGACGATTACGACGTGCCGCCCTTTGACCAGCCCATTACCACCACCAAGGCGACCGCCATCTACAATATGCACACCTACTGGTCGAAGAAGCCGCACGATGCCATCCAGCAGTACATCCGGCATTACACCCAACCCGGCGACCTGGTGCTGGACCCCTTTTGCGGTTCGGGCGGCACGGCCCTGGCGGCGCTGATGGAGGGCCGGGCTGCCATTGCCATTGACCTTTCGCCGGCGGCCACCTTCATCACCAAGAACTACTGCACCCCGGTGGATGTGGATGAGCTGCAGCAAGCGTTTGAGGAACTGAAAGCCAGGGTGAAGCCCGAAATGGACTGGCTGTACGAGACGCGCTGCGACCGCTGCGACGGGCGCGCCACGACCGCCTACACGGTCTATTCGTACGTGTTTGAATGCCCCAAATGCGGCGAGCGCACCCCGTTATTCGACTGCCCCGAGGTGCAGGTGGCGGGGAAGGACGGCAAGCCCAAAACGATCACGGTCTGCCCGCAGTGCCATGCGCGCAAAGCCGGCGACCCGGAAGAATATGAGATCAGCACGCGCAGCAGCAAACGGTTCGAGCCTGTGCCGGTGCTGGTCAATTACCTGTGTGAGGAAGGCTGCAAACCGCAGCGGGGCGAACGAAGACACAACGACCCTGACCCCAAAAAACGGGAATACTTTGAGCAGTATGACCTGGGCAAGATCCGCGAAATCGAGAGCAAGCCCATCCCTTACTGGTACCCGCCGCACCGCATGATGAACGTAGAAAGCGATACCGAACCCTGGGGGGATGAATGGAGACCTGGACGAAACTTCCGCACCGTAGCGGAATTGTTTACCAAACGAAATTTATGGGCTATTTCTTCTATTTTTAATTATGTGAAGAATTCGCCCAGTAAATACTCAGACACTCTGCTATTTGGGATAACAGGTTTGGTTCAAGGGTTAAGTCGAATGAACCAATATAGACCTGATGTCTCATTCCCCCTTAATACTATGGTGGGAACATACTATCTACCTCAAACCTCAGTCGAAGCGAAAGTTTGGATTCATTACGTAAACAAAATAGAACGATTAATGAAAGGTTTCAACGAAATACAGAATTTACGTAAAGAGAACGAGTCTCACCTTTTAATTTCAACTCAGTCATCAACTGATCTGACCAAAATACTAGATGAAAGTATCGAGTATATTTTTACTGACCCCCCATATGCAGGAAACATTCAATACGGAGAATTAAATTTTATTTGGGAATCTTGGCTTAATTTAACTACAAAGTGGCATGAGAATGAAATAATAGTAAATAAAACAAGGAACATAACTGACCAAGATTGGGCAGACTTGATGAAGTTAGCGTTGAAGGAATGTTATAGGGTTCTCAAACCGAGTAGAAGAATTTCTGTTTGTTACCATGATACCAGTGAAGGAACCTGGCAATTACTTCAAGACTTAATGACTGAGGCAGGCTTCATACCAGAAAATAACAGTAACTCATTATTCATAGATACGGGTGGCAAAACCTATAACCAGACTCAGGCCGAAAAAGTCACAAAGCGCGATCTGGTGATCAATTTCCGTAAGCCGCGCCCGGGCGAAGTGGCCGCCAGAGTTGTCCTCACCGGCGAGGAAGACGCGACCTCCTTCTTTGAAAAGGGGCGCATCATCCTGATTGAAGCCCTCGAAGCCCACCCCGGCAGTACTGCCGACCGGCTGTACGACGAGCTGGTCAGCCGCATGGTGCGGCGCGGCGAGTTCCAGCGCCACAACTTCGACGAGCTGCTGCGCAGCGTGGCCGAACCGGTGACCGAGCCAGTGATGAAAAACCTGTTTGAACAAAAAGAGCCGGATTTGTTCGGCTCGCATGAGGCCGTGCGCTGGTATCTGCTGGATACGGCCGGCCAACTAGATGAGGCCGAAGGCAAAAAAGAAAACGCCGCGGCACAGCGTCTGGAGATTTTTATGCAGCGCTGGCTGCGCGAGCATCCCGGTGAGAGCGGCGTACACTATTCGGACCTGTTCGAGCAGTACCTGCCCATCGGCGATAAACCGCGCCGTCTGCTGCAAGAGTGGCTGCCTGAATTCTTCTTCAAAACCGCCGAAGGCACCTGGCGGCCAGCCAAAGACGAAGAGGAACGCCAGCAAAAGCTGAGTCTGCGCTCCACGGGTGTGCTGCGCCACATTAAACGCTTTGCCAACGCCCTCAGCGAAGGGGTACCGCCTGGCGAGCGCGACAGGCCCGCCAACGCCGCCACCCTGGCCGATTGGATCTATCAATGCCGGCGCGCCGGGCTATATGATCTGGGACGCATCCTGTACGAAAAGGGCGGCCTGCGCTTCGATGAATTGGGCGAGGAACTGCAGTTGCAGGTAGAAGAGGATTACCAGATCTGTGTCAAGCGCGGAGAGCAAAGCGTGAAACCGAAAGCCAAAAAAACCAGGCAATTAAGCCTGAATGAGATGGATCAGCCATGAAGCGGCTCATCTTCTACGGAGGTTAGGAAAATGGAACAACTCACTCTTGGCAAGATTGACTTCAAGAATTTCAAGAATTTATCCTCAGATTGCGGGGTAGAGCTCAAGAACTTGAATATACTGATCGGCCCCAACGGATCCGGGAAAAGTAATTTTATCCAGTTGCTAAAATTTCTAAGCGATTCCACTACCATTGCCCAGGATGAAACGCGTGGCCGTACCAGTTTTGATAATGCCTTGCTCAAAATGGGCGGCGAAAGGGCTTTGGATGCGTCTCAGAAGGCGCCGGCCAGCATTGAAATATCTTATTCGTTTGTTTTCGGCAGCCTAGTTCCATATAAACTTGATATTGAGTTACGCATTCAGGACAGTCACCGCAAACCGATTATCAATCTTGAGACTTTATCACAAGACCAGTTTAACAATCCAAAGCAACCATTTTACTATTATCAATGTCACAACAAGCAGAGCGGAGCCGGGGTTGTTTCTTATTATGTGTCTCCTCCCGCCAAAGAAACGCGATTTCAGAAATTAGAGGATGTACCTGTCGATGAACTGGCTTTGATTTCTATTCCGCGCCTTCTCGAAAGTTCAAATATTCCTCCTGAAAACACGCCCTTTTATCAGGTTCGCAGGCAAATTGTTGATAACGTGTCCAATTGGCGGTTCTATAACGCCAATGATATGAATTTATCCGCTATTCGTACCTCTGAACCCAACCTGGGACCCAGCGATTTGGTGCTTTCTGCATCGGGAGAAAATTTACCCCTTGTTCTAGAGAATTTATCCCAACAAAGCGTTGATTTTGAAGAGATGCTAACTGAAGAAACACAGAAATTCCTGCCTTGGACACGAAAAGTTCGCGCGGCACGCTCCGGACGGTTAAAACTGACCATTGAATGGCATATGGACATTCCGCAAGGGAAGAAAGAGCAGTTCTATTTGAGCGAAATGTCAGACGGAAGTGTTCGCATGTTATGTTGGGCAACCATTTTGTTGTCTCCGGAGCTGCCATCCTTACTGGTCATCGAAGAACCTGAGATCGGTATTCATGTCTCCTGGCTGCCCATACTCGCTGCATGGATTAAGAAAGCCAGTGAAAAAACTCAAGTGATTGTTTCGACTCATAGCCCGGATTTGTTGGATTACTTCACTGAAAATTTGCCTAATGTTCTTGTTATGAAGCAGTCAGAGTCACTTAGTCACCGATTCTGCTTAATGCCATTAACACCTGAACTTTTGAAAGATAAATTGGATGAGGGCTGGCAGCTTGGCGACCTATACCGGGTGGGAGATGCCCGTATTGGAGGTTGGCCATGGTAGTTTGGCTGTTTTCGGGGGGCGGCCAGACTGAATTACAGGGACTCATCCACTTTCTGGAAGCCAATTATTCATTCCATCGATTTGAAAGAAAAACACCTGCGCGTTTAAAGCCGGGACCTAAGCCCAACCGTCTACCAACACAAAGGAACCTCGGACACACAGGCACTGCCTTAGCGGAGCAGATTCGCGAGGTATTACCGGTTTCCTGCCGTTTTGACAATAGATGTGATCTGATTCTTATCATTGACGATTTAGACTGTCATGAACCTGAACAACGTCGAGCAATGTTTGAGGAAACAGTTCAATCTGTGCCTGAGGCGAACGGAATTCAAAGGATTATCGGATTTGCAGCTCCAGAGATTGAAGCCTGGTTAATTGCAGACTGGAATCACACCTTTGCAGCCGATTACGAGCTTCGAGCTTTTCATAAAGCGCTTCAATACCGATTAGGCCAAAATGGAGTTGCCTTTGTAACACCAGAAAACTTCAGTCAATATGATGATGCCAGAGATGCCTGTGCTTTGAAGTTATCTGAAATGCTGGCGAACGAAGTATTTGAGTATTCAAATATTCGGTATTCCAAAGCGGATCATTCATCCCGAATGCTTCAGCACGCCCAGGCAAATGTCATTGCCCAGAAGTGCCCCGAATTTCGAGTAATCCATAATGGGCTGAACCATGAGTGATATTCTGGAATCATTTATCCTGATGAAACTGGAACTGCAAAAAAGCAGTCCCATGATCATCCTGCGCGATCCGCAGCGCATGATCCGCCCGGGCGCAAGGGCTGTGGACGGCTGGGCGCAAGAACACGGTTATACCGTTTTACTCTGTACCGGGAATCTTGCGCTGCGGGAAATGTATGAGCACCTGCGCAACACACCGGATGCCAAAATTCTCCTGGTTGACCGCAGCCGCAACGATGGGCAGCTCTTCTACCCTGATCTCGAAGCAGCCTCCCCTCAACCACCTTTAGAGATTACCCTCAGAGATTTTTTGGTGGAGAAAACGGGCGACCTTGCCTGGCCTCACCTGGTGGCTGATCGCAACTTTTCGCGTCTCATTTTGGCGAATATTGAGGGGGTGATCGCGGCGCACGAGCAATTACGCCAGATTTCACCCACCCGGTTCAGCGATAGCGATTTTTACAAAATCATTCTGGGCGCCAGTCTTCACATCAACCCATTTAAAAAATTATCTACCAGTGAAGTGCGGAAAATCTGCCTCGAACAGCACAGCACTTTGGAAGAACTAAATCGTGTTTTGCCGGACGAAGTAAAAGAAATCCTGCAACAAATTATCAAAAGTGCTCCAAAGCCTTTCTGTTATTTACTGGATCGCGACCCTGAAGTAATTATTCGCGCCTTTACCCTGGCAGGCATACTCCATCAGCACGGGCTGGATTACTCACTCCTGCTTGCCAACCTGGATCCGGCGCTGCATGAGTATAAGAACATTGAGCCAGCTGTGCTGGATGCGGCTCTCAAGGATCAGATTGCATTCGATCCGGATTGCATTTTGTCCGATGTGCAAAAAGTCGAAGAATTCTTGAAGGAAGACCCCAGGCGTCTGTCTTTCCTGCTGCGCGACCAGCTTCACCTGGATGAGCCAAAATACGCAGAGGAAGTGCTAAAAAAAGAACAACTCTCCAACCTGGTGCGTTCCATCGCAATGGCCACTCTACTGGTAGATTTAATCCTTGAACTCAACTGGCAGAAGCACCTCAAAGTATTAAAAAATCTTGAAAAACAGGAGCGTGAAGCCGTTTTTCCAGTTTTGCGCCGGCCAACTGAACAGTGGCAACAGTTGCTTTCAGCGTATAAACGAGCCATTTCTCTGTATGAATTAACCGAAAAGTTGAAAAACCAGTACATGGATCTAAAAGTTGCCCAAACAGAGGATTTGACTTTCACGAAATTTGATCAGCTTTGGAACCAGGAGCGGTTAAACCGGCTCGATTTTTATGTTTCTGACCTGGAACGGATGCTGCGTGTAAGTGATATGTTGCCCGTTCCGCATGCTCAATTATGGCCTGAGTTTGAAAAACGCTGGAATGATGCTCGAGCTGCTTTTAAATCCACTTCCGACGTGGTTGACAAGGTTTTCAAGGTCATCAATAAGCAGTTTCAGGATCTTTACCACAAAAACTATACCAAATGGATTCTGCAAAATGATTCGCCGGTGGTTTTTACTCATCAATTCCTCAACCGGATGTTAAAAGCGCATTGGGATCCAAAGTCTGGTGTCAAAGCCGTTGTCATGGTTTTTGATGGTCTGCGCACGGATGCCTGGGACGAATTTGTGCGACCGGTGCTTGAAGAACAATATGATGTGATTGAGAGCCGTCCTGGCAGCGCATTGATTCCTACTGAAACCGAATTATCCCGGAAAGCCATCGCAGCCGGGGCGCTCCCGTCCGAATTTGCCATAAAGAGTAAACGCGAGCTGGATTTGCTGGCAGCCTGGCTCAAAGTTAACATGAATCTCTCCCCCCAGTTTTCTGTGCTGCGCGATGATGACACCATTGCTTCTGGAATGACTGTTCGGTACCAATCCAAAGAGCTGGATTACATCGTTTTCAATTTTACCGATGACAATCTCCACCATAACAGCCAGGACCTGGCGTTCATTTACAACACCACGGTCCGAGAGATCATTCGTCAGGATGTTCGCAGCGTACTGCGTGAGCTGCCGGCGAACGCGATGGTCTTCGTAACCTCCGACCATGGTTTTACCCCCATGCCTTCCGGAACCCTGGACGTTACCGATCAAATCGTTGGAGATCCGGCTCTGATCAAGTACCGCAGCGTGCGAGCAGCGCACAATTTCACCGGGGCGGAAGCCACTCAGGTCGTTTCGTTTGATATCCGAGCATTGAAAATCCCTATACCGAATGTGCCACATGGATATGATCCGGTTCAATCGGTGCTATTCCCACGCCCCGGGATTAATTTCAGGAGAGATTCCTACAAGCATTCCCCAGATCGCTATAGTCATGGCGGATTAAGCTTGGCTGAATGCATGGTGCCGATGGTTGTTCTGAGCCGCCGCAGGCAGGATCAGGGCGTGCTTATCCTGGAGGATGTGCAGCAGATTGGCTCTATGAATGAAAATGAACCTCTTGAGGTCTCCATCAAAATCCGATCAAACCAGATGTTTTTTGACGGACTGCCTATTACATTGTCTTTCAGCACGCCGGAGATCACCGACCGCAAGGAATTTTTCAGCGGTATTGAGAAAATTTATCAGGTGCAATGGAAGCCAAAACTAAAAGACATTACGGAAGAGGAACGCAACCAGGGATTTATGGATATTCCGCTCACAGTTATTTTAACTTACGCTCATAAAGACCAGTCCTTCCGTCAGAGCAAGAACGCTGATTTACGTATACGGTTGGACACCAACCGCTTGCGTCGGCGGATCGACTCCAAGCTGGACTTGTTGATGGGCAAAACGCCTAAAGAGTTAAAAAGTTAAGAGGTTAAGTATGAACTTGTATTTTAAAGAATTATATTCAGGAAAAGTTGTCAACAAACGGTTGACTTTTAATACAGGAATGGACGAGTTTCCTCGCTACGTGCTGGAGTATTTGATCGATAATTACTGCTCGGAAGAAAATTTTCAGGAAGATTTTGAGCGGGTGAAACGCCGGCTTAGAGAAAACTTTGTCCATGGAGCTGAGGCAGAGCGCATCCGATCTTATATCCGCGAACACCGCGAACATACCATCATCGCCAATCTGGAAGTTCGTTTGGTTGAAACCGAAGACAAGTACTGGGGGTCAATTGGCGCGATCAACGAATCATTCGTCAATATTCCAGAACCATTGGTCAAACAGTACCCCATGCTTCTCGCCGGCGGTATGTGGGGCACCATTACTCTTACTTATGATGAGAGTGAAGTACATAACAAAAAAATCCGACCATTTAAAGTTACTGAATTCACCCCATTCCAAATTTCGATGATTGACTTGAAAGAATTCATCGAGAAACGGAAATTGTTTGACGATCGGGATTGGCTGGATATTTTAGTAAATTCATTCGGCCTTAATCCAGATAAAATGACGCGCAGAGAAAAATTGCTTTATATCAGCAGGGCAATCCCGTTGGTAGAAAGTAATCACAATATGATTGAACTGGGACCGCGCGAAACTGGGAAAACGTATTTATTCCGTAATGTATCTTATTATGCTCACGTTCTAAGTGGTGGGAAAGCCACACCTGCAGGTTTGTTTATCAACCTGAATACCGGAAATGTTGGGCTAGTTGGCACACGCGAAGCGATTGTGTTTGATGAAATCGCTAATACCGACTTTACCGATCCCAAAGCCATGGTCAGTATCATGCAGGGATACATGCAGGATGGAAAATTCAGCCGAGGAAAAAAGGAAATTCTCGCGTTTGGCTCCATTGTTCTGGTCGGCAACTTGGATATTCAGGGGAAACTACCTCATGAAAAGTACTATCACCTTTTTGAACCCTTGCCTAGTTTTCTTCAAGTTGAGGCGTTGATTGACAGACTGCACTATTACCTTCCTGGGTGGGAAGTACCGAAAATTAGTCCAGAAAGCGCAAGCCAGGACTATGGATTTATTACAGATTATTTTTGTGAAATCATGCATGAGCTCCGTAGAATCGATGTCTCTGGACCGATTAAAAACCGTTTTGAACTCTATGATGGATCAGATACTGGTCCCGGATTGACCTCACGCGACGTACGCGCCATTAATAAAACCTTATCCGGGCTGCTCAAACTTATGTATCCGCACGGCGAAGTTAGTGATGACCAGTTAGAGGAATTAGTTGCATTAGCCATTGAAGGCAGGCAGCGAATTCGAAATCAGCTTCACCTCATGGCGCCAGGCGAATATGCACCAGTACAAATTTCCGCACGTATATTAAAAAGCGGAAAAGTCATCACCCCCACGTTAATTGAGGGAGATCGGAAAGTTCACATACAACTTCCTACACAAGCATTGGTTGGTGAGGTGACAGGCCTTGCAGTTGCTGGCGAACAGGGGATGATCTTGCGTTTTGAAACTCAGGTCTCAAAAGGTCACGGTCGAATTGTGCCTTTGGGTTCCATTCAACGGGTTATGCGGGAATCCATTGAAGCAGCTGCGCAATATATCAAGGTATATGCAGCAGATTTGGGGGTCGCTGCAGATTGGGCAGAAAACTTTGACATTGCAGTTCTTGCTACGATGATGGCAATTCCTAAAGAAGGGCCGTCAGCAGGTATAACGATTGTGACTGGAATTGTATCGGCTCTAAAGAATCAACCTGTTCGCCCTGATATCGCAATGAGCGGTGAAATTACAATTATGGGGAAGGTATTGGGTGTTGGAGGTATTCAGCCAAAATTAATGGCAGCCATTGACGCTGGTGTAAAGATGGTTATTTTGCCTGAAGAAAACAAAACCGATGTATTAAATCTTCCTGAATACGTCCGAAATCGTATCGAGGTTAAATACGTCACTGACATAAAACAGGTTCTCACATTGGCTATAGAAAACTAATCATCTATCCCAAAATCACCGGCGAATCAAATAAAGTCACATCTTGTCGCCGCTTTACATTCTCAATCAATTGATGCGTGAAACCTGATCGAGAACATAGTGCAAAGCTGATTCGGCGATTTTCCAACTCAGGCCTGACCAGGTCGGATTTTCGCTCAAGCTCTGCCAGAATATCAACACCCACTGGTTTGCTGGTCCATTTGCATTCCACCAGGATGGCATCGTTCTCCCCTAATACGATAAGATCGATCTCTTCGTTGGCATTCCACCAATTGCCGATATTCGTAGGGACAAAGGATAATTTCCCGGATAATCCGGCTTGCCAGAAAAATTGCTGGCAAACCTCCTCAAATGTCAGACTGGAGAAGTGATCGATTTCTGGTATCACCTGATTCTCCAGGATAGTTTGCGCCCCGCCGCGTTCGAGCTGCGAGCGGTTCGGGTGAACATACCGAAACCAAAAACGTAAGTAATGATCTTTAAGTCGATAGATTCCCCGGCGGCTTTTTTGAGGCTGTGTTTCCGTCACTGGGACCAACCGTTCCACCAGGTGAAGCTGCTGCAAAGTATCCAGGTAAGCGGTTGCCCCTTCAATTCCAGTAGCTTGCTTGATCTCATTCAAGCGGGTTTTCCCCGCCGCAATGGCTTGCAGAATCGCGAAGTAATTGCGCGGCTCACGCAGTTCCTGTTGAAGCACGAAACGCACTTCGTCATACAAAAACGAACCCCGGCTGAGGATTCCATCCAGAATATTTTCTCTTAAAGACTGTTGGGGTTGAAGCGTGTGTAGATAAGCAGGTGTGCCGCCATAAACCGCATAGGCGCGTACCTGATCTTCTAAATCAAATGATGGATAAAATAGCCGGGCATCTTTAAACTGCAATGGTTCAAGCAGGTACTGTGCTGTTCTTCTGCCATAAAGCGGTGCCTGGTATCCCAAAACCGATTCTTCCATCATGCCAATGTAGGAGCCGCAGAGAATCAGCATGATCTGGCTGTTCTTCAAGGTCTGATCCCATACGCGCTGAAGAATAGTCGCGAGAGGTGGGTGCGCCGTCACCAGGTAGGGGAATTCGTCCAACACTACCACCAATCGCTCGCTTTGTGCAGCCTGGGTAAGCGCATGGAACAAATCTTCCCAGGTGGAGTAAACGGCGTTCATCTGGTTGGAACCAAATAAAGTCGAATTGACCGCAGCGGAAAGAGCAGTCCTGAGAGATATCTCTGAACCCAGGTCCGAGACGAAGAAAATCGAGCGCTTACCTTCGCAAAAACGAGCCAAGAGTTCGGTCTTGCCGACCCGCCGGCGACCGTAAAGTACAAAAAACTCTGCTTTGCCCGAAGCATAGCGTTTTTCCAGCAGTTCAAGTTCAGAAACACGGTTGACAAACATGAAGTCCTCCAATTTCGCAGGGCTGCGCTAATAAGGAAATCAAGATTATGATAATCATGATTTCCTTATCCATTATAGCGCGCAATATCAAAATAATCGCGACAAATTCTTCAAAATGATTCCAATAGCGAATTATGTGAAGGCCGTCCATCAATTATTGTGATCCGTCACTCATCAAGGAAAGGTGACGAACGACGAAAATCCTTGCCCCCCAAAGACGAATCGCGCCTGTTCGCACAATCATCATCCCCCAGGCTTTGACAGAATCAAACGGCCTTAATTCTTAAAGAATTTTTGCATTTCACAAAAGTTCTTCAAAAAGAGGACGTTCGTTCATCAAAACTCAACCATCGTCCTCCGGGTCGCGAAAAAACTACTACTTGACCCTGTCATAAAAAGTCGCTATTATACGACTAATAACTCGTAACCAAAGATCCTCCGGCCTCTTCAGAAGAGCGTCCCTCAGGCCAGGCTAAAATGCGGAGCCTGAGTGAAAAACGTTCCGAAACCAGGAAAATCTCTCATAACCC